>CAYOTO010000028.1:0-39702 GCA_964406945.1 uncultured Pirellulales bacterium | reverse complement strand
CTCGAGCCCGAAGAAGACGAGCAGCAGCCTCCCCTCGAAATGGCCGAAGAACCGCAGGAGCAGGCCCCGTCCGAAGCGGACGAACTTGACGAGTTAATGGCTCTCGAGCCCGAAGAAGACGAGCAGCAGCCTCCCCTCGAAATGGCCGAAGAACCGCAGGAACAGGCACAGTCCGAAGCGGACGAACTCGACGAGTTGATGGCCCTCGAACCCGAAGAGGAGCAGCAGCCCCAGGCATCACAAGAGTCTCAGGAGCAGGGTGCGTCTGAGTTGGAAGAACTCGAAGATTTGATGGCTCTGGAACCCGAGTCCCAGGAGCAGACGGACCAGGAAAACCCCGCTGAAACCGAAGAGACGCCGCTCGAATCGGGATCTGCCGATCAGACCCCGGCGGCCGAACAGCCGGACGAGCAAGCCGCTTCCGAACTCGAAGAACTCGAAGATTTGATGCAGCTCGAAGCCGAAGAAGAACCCGCCGAAGAACCTGCCGCCGAAAAACAAACCGACGATCTGGATGCTGAGCTGGCCGACAGCATCGGCCTGGCCGAATCCGGCCCACAGCCCGGCGTCAGCGAAGATGATTCCATCGGTTTGGCGGAATCCGGACAGACCAACGCACCCGAAGATTCCGAGGCCGAGGAAATTCTGCTCGCCCCCGAAAGCGGTATGGATATCAATGACAGCGACCTCACCAACGCCGATACCGCCGTAAGCGGAGCCGGAATAAACGTCCTTGGCGAAAGCGACGCCGACTACGAACTGACTGATGACACGCTCGGAGAGACAGCCGGCGGAACCTCGCCCGAAACCTCCCTTGAAGAGATTGAAGGAGACGTAAACCTCGACACCTTTGGCAGTGGCTCGGGTCTTCTGGACCTGTCGCTGCAGGCCGACGACACATCCCTCGGCGGGATCCTTGACGAAATCTACACCGCCGACGAAGGAGGCGCAGAACCGTCCGCACCCGCCGAATCGGCCGACGAAATGGTCGCCGAAGCCGACCAGGTGCCCGAGCAGCAATTCGCAGAACCCCAGCCGCTGACACCAGCACCGGCCATGGCCAGAGCATTCGAGGCCCCGCCCGATTCCCAGAGCAATACACTCGGCGCCCTGCTTATTCTCCCGGCACTGGTATTGATTTACACGTTCATAGCTGTCTACGGCGGACTCAAAGGCACCGTACCGGCGATCGTCTCCATGGCCGAAAGCTATATCTGGTATGTCGTCGGAGGACTCGCCGGACTCAGCCTCATAATCGCCGTATTCGCATTCATGTCCGGCCCGAAATCCGCAAAGCCCAAAAAGGCCAAAGCCTCAAAGACCAAGAAAGCCAAGAAGCCCAAGAAAGAAAAGAAACCCAAGAAGGAAAAGAAGAAAAAGAAAAAGGGTTGATATACAGCCCGGCTATGCTGGACACAACAACAGCCCCTGCGGATTTTCGCAAGGGGCTGTTTTTATGCGCCCCAATGTGACTTTGCGTGATTTCATCTAACGCTTTTCCCATGCATTAACCTTTTGTCGGCGACTCCAACGCCGATTCACACAAGAATTCCCCAGTTTGGAAACTTTTGCCCTTGACGCAAAAACCCAAATCAGTTCTATTTGTGTGCGAGGGTGTACGGTGCGGGCATTACTTCCCGTAAAACCCTGCAAATGCAGGACTTGTACACTTCAGGGATAGTCGGATAGATTTCTGTCTCACGTAATTTGGAAAGGATTGAACCATGCGGACCCTCAGACTCTCACTTCTCGCCTTGTTCTTCGCCTCGACGTTGATGCTCACAGGATGTAACGACGAGCTGAAAGACCTTAGAATTCAGAACGAAACTCAGCGCCAGAGAATCGCCGACCTCGAAAGCCAGATCAAGGCCCAGCAGCTCGAAATAGAAAGGCTGCAAAGACAGCTCGACGCCGCCGGCCAGAAAGGCGGAATCGAAGTTGATGCCCTCCAGCAGAAAATCGCCGCACTGGAAGACGACCTGGCTCGCAAAAAAGAACTGCTCGCCCAGGCAAATGCAATGCTCCTCCGCGGCGGACAACTGCCCGAAGAACTCAGTTCGCAGCTCCAGGAATTCGCCGCAGCTAACGATATGGTCGAATACGACGAAACCACCGGCGTCGTCAAATTCAAGAGCGATCTGCTGTTCGAACTCGGTTCGGACAAAGTGGCCGCACCGGCGATGACCGCCGTAAGATCCTTCTGCAACATACTCAAATCGCCGCAGGCACAGGAATTCGACGTTATAATCGCCGGCCATACCGACGATGTACCCATCGCAAAACCCGAAACCAGAGCAAAACACCCGACCAACTGGCATTTGTCGGTGCACCGTGCGATTTCCGTTCTCAACGTGATGACCGCCACCGGCGTCACCCCGGAAAGACTCAGTGTTCGCGGTTTCGGCCAATACCGCCCCGTTGCGCCGAACAAGCCCAACGACGGCGGCAACCCCCAGAACAGGCGTGTAGAAATCTACATCGTACCTAAGGGCGTCTAAATCCAGGCACAAACACCTATACTGTTGAAAGCAGCTTAGAAGAATGCCTGAACGAACACTCATTATACTCAAGCCGGATGCTGTACAGCGTCAACTTGTCGGCGAGCTGATTTCACGCTTCGAGCGGAAGGGATTCCAACTCGCAGCCGCCAGGTTTATGCAGATCCCCGAAGACCTCGCCCGGCGCCATTACGCCGTGCACGAAGGAAAACCCTTCTTCGAAGGAGTGGTCAAATACCTGGCCTCCGCTCCCGTACTCGTCATGGTCTGGCAGGCCGAAGGCGTCATAGCGATGGCTCGTAAATTAATGGGCGCAACTTTCGGCTTCGACGCCGAACCGGGAACAATACGCGGAGATTACGGCTCCTCCATGAGGTTCAACCTGGTCCATGGTTCCGACAGCCCCGAATCGGCCGAATATGAGATCGGCCTGTATTTCAAACCGGAGGAAATTGTCGATTACCAACTTACAAATTCGCACTGGCTTTACGGCACAAGCGATTGACCGCTCATCGCTTAACGTCCGAATATATAAGGCTTTATGAGCGTATAAATCTGTTTTGACATCCATCGAGGCCCCGCTTAAGGGCCTTTTTTCTTTGCTCCGAGTCCGCCTGTTTGCTATAATATAAGTTGATAAGTGCGTCGGGGGGGCATCTTCTGCACCCCCGCGAATCCAGTTTTTTTAAGCAAAAGCCCATGCTGGCTGCTGTAGCGGCAATTTGCCGGGTGCTGCCGTTGCGAGATATGAGTTACAAGCACTCATGCGGCGTTTCGTGGTCAAAAACGCCTGAAACACAGGGTAAAGAAAATGGAGGAGCATCGTGTCTGAGATGAAAAGCCTCTTGGTTGCATTTCTGCTTCTGGCGTCCGCACTGAGCGTTCGCGCCGGAATCTTGACCGTAGGCCCCGAACCTTCCGCCGATTACGCGTCCATCTCGGATGCCATCTCCGCGGCATCTGACGGCGATACAATCGTGGTTGCCCCGGGAGTATACGAAGAACGGATCGATTTTGGCGGCCTTTCGATCACGCTTACCAGCCGCGACCCCCTCGACTTCATCAGCGTGCGTTCGACAGTCATAACCACCAAATTCGGCTACTCCGTATCCTTCACCTCCGGCGAAACACGCGACGCCGTTCTGATGGGCTTCACGATTACAGGCCGGGGAATCCGCTGCACAGGCTCATCCCCGGCAATAGCACACAATGTAATCGATGAGTGTTCGAACAGCGCAATTACCGGCCGTAATGGTGCCACGCCTCTGATCACCTCGAACACCATAACAAACAATCTCGACAGCGCGATAGTCGATTGTCACGGCCCAATCACATCGAACACCATGCTCAGCAACACCGCCGACAACGGCGCAGCCATATACGACTGCGACGGCGAAATTAAGAACAACATCTTCGCCGGAAACGTCGCATCCAGCACCTCTCTGAGTAACGGAAACGGCGGAGCCCTCGCATTCTGCGACGGACTCATAGCTTGCAATACATTCGTCGGCAACATCGCCAGAAACACCCGAAGACCCGAATCACATGGCTTCGGCGGTGCCGTTTACGAGTGCTATGGAACCATTGAGAACAACATCTTCGCGGGCAATACGGCCAACTCCGGAGGCGCAATCTACGCCGACCAGACCACGGTCGCCTGCGACTACAGCCTCTTTCATAACAATACCCCGGACCACGCCGCCGGCACCGTAACCCTTTCTACAGGAACCCTTTACGCAAATCCCGCATTCGCAACCGACGGTGCCTGGGACGACAATGGAACCCCGGACGACTTCGCAGACGACTTCTGGGTCGACGGAGATTACCACCTCAAGTCCAGACAAGGCCGGTACAAACCGTCAGCACGGCAATGGATTGTGGATACGGCAATGAGCCCGGCTATCGACGCAGGAAAACCGGACGCCGACTGGAAGGCCGAACTTTGGCCGCACGGAAAAAGAGCCAACATCGGTGCTTTCGCCAATACTCCAGAGGCCTCGATGTCCATGCACAGTCTGGGTGATATTGCAGATTTCAACCAAGATCTCTGGGTCGACTTCGTGGACCTGGCAATTCTCAGCCAACTTTGGCTGACTCCCGAAGCACCGGTTGCCCCGGATCTCACGCGGGATGGCAATGTCGATTTCTATGATCTTGCTGTCTTTGTCAGCCGATGGACGCCAACACCCGTGGTGCCGGTCCCGCCCAAACCGGATCCAATGACCTGGGACGTACAGCCGCGAGCGATCTCACCTTACGGCATTGAAATGACAGCTACCACCGCCGTTTCAACCGACAACAGCGGAGTCGAATACCTGTTCCAGGAACATTACGCCCTGAACATCGACAGCGGATGGGTGAGTTTCGGCCCATCTGAAACGCCCCGATGGGAATTGGAAAACCTCACGCCCGACACCTACTACCTTTTCCGAGTAAAAGCCCGCAATATAGACAATCAGTTGGAAACCGAATGGTCTCATTCAAGACCCGCCAGAACCTGGGAGGAAGATATCTATGTTCCTCTTCCGAATCCAGCCGAATGGCTGGTTCGGCCGTATCCCACCTCTTCGGGCACAATAGCGATGACCGCGGTCGAGGCAACCGACCCCAGCGGCGTGGAGTACCGCTTCGATTGCGTATCACATCCGGCTCTGAGCAGCCAGTGGCAGGATAGCCCCAGTTACTCCGTTACGGGTCTGGGCGGTGGAAAATATATTTTCACAGTGCAGTACCGCGACAAATCGCCCGCCCGGAATGCCGGTCTGACCTCTCTGGAAGCAGCCGTTGATTTCCTCGCACCGACGCCCAACCCCATGCAGTGGGATCCCGAAAACCTGCCGCATCTCGTCCAGGCAAATCCCAACGACGGCCTGAGTTACTATGCCGTAATGGGCTGCGTGGAAGCCGAGGATGAAAACGAGCCCGTCCAGTACTACTTCTACTGCGATGATGAGCCGAAGATTGCTCCCCAGGGCTTCAGCAGCGGCTGGATAGATGATCCCGAGTGGAGCGTAAAGGTCGGCAGACGCCAGCCTTACAGATTCCGTGTAAAAGCAAGAGATGCCGCCGGAAACGAGACCGAATGGTCCTCGATTGTTATCGCCTACTAGCCACCCAATAGCCTTCACCAGCGGAAAATGCAACTGTCGGCTGAATTGAATCGCCGATAATGTGCTCTGATGGGCCCTTTTGCGCAATTTTCCCCAATTTATCAAATTACCACGATCTTGCTGAACACCCCTGTACCCCCTGCCGTATCAAGGGCAACCAAATCCACAACTGACGGGCTGGGGTAGATCTCACTCCTTTCTCCTCCGCGTACCCCAGCCCCCTCTTTTTATCGGTCTTTGCCCCCTATAATGCCATTTTCCCCAAGCATTATTCTCCCGAGAGGCTAATCAAAACGCCCGATTTTGTCGATTAGTAGAACTTGAAGCCCTTTGCGGCCTGGTTAACCGTCCAAGGGCCTCGAAATACACCCTTTTTCCGCGGGTGGTGGTCTGGTCGTAGCGGGTAATCCTTGCAAAGACTGCTCCATATACGCACAGGTTGGTAGTCTACGCTATGGCCACATCCCAGAAACAAGGCCCCTGAGCCATATCGGGGGCCATTTTTTGATCCCCCCAGCCAGCTCCACCTCTTTAGCCCGAAACACCTGAGCAATCGGCGCCTGCCGGTCTTGAGTACAAACACCAAACCATGTACAATCACACCAAGAAAAAACTGTTTTGATAGTTGAAGAGCCCCGCACCCAGTATCGATTAGAGAAAGGACACACATGTCAACCAACCGCCGTCAGTTTCTTCAGAACACCGCACTAACTACCGCCGCTTGTACTGCAGCGGGCCTTACAAACAGCCTCACTACTGCCGCTGCCACACCAAAACCCGCCCAGCACGTCCTGCCCCGCTGGCGAGGCTTCAATCTCCTCGACATGTTCACAATGCGATCCAAAGGTGATTTCCCCGCGGACGACTTCAAAATGATCCGCGACTTCGGCTTCGATTTCGTCCGCTTCCCGATGGTCTACCGCCTCTGGATCCAGGACGGCGACGACTACAAAATCAACGAAGCAATGCTCGAAAAAATCGACCGCGGCGTCGACCTCGCCCTCAAAAACAATCTGCACGTCAGCCTCAACTTCCACCGCGCCCCCGGCTACTCGGTCAACCGCGAGTTCAAAGAACCCAAAAATCTCTGGAAAGATCCAGAACCCCTCCGGGCCTTCTGCTTCCACTGGCAAATGCTTGCCAAACGCTACGCCGGCATCTCCAGCAAGAAACTCAGCATAGACCTGGTCAACGAACCCGCCGCCATAGGCCCTCTCATGTCCCGCTCCGATCACGAACGCGTCGTCCGAACGGTGGTCGCCGCCATCCGCGATGTATCCCCCGACCGCCTCATCATCGCAGACGGGATGAGCTACGGCAACATCCCCGCCCCGGAGCTTTCCGACCTCAATATCGCACAGAGCACACGCGCCTACCAGCCGATGTTCATCACCCATTGCGGAGCCTCCTGGGTCAACAGCCAAGACTATCCCGATCCCGGCTGGCCCGCCCACGGCTGGGACCGCAAACGGCTCGAAAAGCATTACAAACCGTGGATCGATCTGGCAAAATCCGGCGTCGGCGTCCACTGCGGAGAGGGCGGCGTCTACAACAAAACTCCGCATGACATAACTCTCAGATGGTTCCGCGACGTACTGGAAATCCTCACCGAAAACAACATAGGTCTTGCCGTCTGGAACTTCCGAGGCTCTTTCGGAATTATGGACTCCGGCCGCAAAGACGTGGAATACGAAGACTTCCACGGCCACAAACTCGACCGAAAACTGCTGAACCTACTCCAGGAATTCGCATAATGCACCGAACCGCCCCAGGACATACCGGGTCCGTATCCAATATACATAGCCCCGCGTTCGGCGCGGTATTGCCAGCGCAAACTCGTCACTTTTTTCACTCTGCAATCCTTAAGACGGAGCATTAACATGAACACGCGATCAACACTCTGTGCGGCAATTCTCATAATCGTAGCAGCCGCAACCATCACAGCCGCTGCCGACAAAATCCTCTTCGAAATAGGCAAATCCGACAACAACACCGCCGAATTCGCCCTCGGCCCAAACAGAAGCAATCAATACGCCACCGACTTTCCCCGCGACGCCCTCTATATCGCAGGCGGCTCCGACGCCAAAAAGGACTTTCCCTACATCCACCCCGGCCCCGCCGACATCTGGGCCGGCGCAAAAACCCACACATTCACAATCCTCTTCGGCCTGAAGTCGGCTCCGGATCGCGGCACATGCAGACTCGCTCTGGACTTCCTCGATACCCACAGCACCAGGCCCCCGCTGCTGAAGATACGAATAAACGACACCCTTTTCGAAACCCAACTGCCCAAAGGAGCCGGTGATCCGTCCGCCTTCGGCGAAATAGAAAAAGGCCGCGAACACATCGAAACCATCGAATTTCCAGCCAGTGCCCTGGAATCCGGCACAAACTCCATTACAATCGAAAACTCAGCCGGAAGCTGGATTCTCTATGATTTTGTTTGCCTGACGACGCCCGACACCGTACAATCCGGCCCGCTCACCCAGTCGGACAAAATCCTCGACATTTCCACTCGCCCGTTTCTGGTCCGCGACCGCACCGGCCAACTCCGTCAGCCGATCCTCGCCTCGGTTCTGCACATGGGCGACCCCATAAAAGCCCAGGTCACTGTAAACGGCGAAACCACCGGCCAGACCCTCGACTCCGGCTACCGCACCCTTGAAGCCCTGGCGCCGGCTGTTGTTAAACCGACCGAAGTAGAAGTCGAAATCGCGGTCGCAGGCCGGCCCCTTGCCGCTCGCACCGTCCGCATCGAACCGGTTAAAAAGTGGGAGATTTACATCCTCCACCATTCCCACGTGGACATAGGCTATACCCACGTCCAGACCGACGTCATAAAAAAACACTTCGAATACTTCGAGCAGGTGATCCAACTCGCCCAAGAATCCGCCGATTACCCCGAAGGCTCTCGCTTCAAATGGAACGCCGAGGTCCTCTGGGCCGTCGAACACTATCTCGACCAGGCCACGCCCGAAAAACGCAGGCGATTCATCGCCGCCGTCAAAAAAGGCTGGATCGGCCTCGACGCCCTCTACGGCAACGAACTCACCGCCCTGTGCCGCCCGGCCGAACTGATCCGCCTGGTCGATTACGCCAAAAAACTCACCCACAAATACGGCCTCGAAATCGATTCCGCCATGATCACCGACGTCCCCGGTTATACCTGGGGCCTCATTCCGGTGCTCGCTCACTCGAACGTCAAATACTTCTGCGTGGGCCCCAACCGCAGTCACCGCATCGGCTACACCCTCTCACAATGGGGCGACAAACCGTTCTACTGGCAATCCCCCTCCGGCAAGGACAAGGTTCTTACCTGGTTCGCCGGCGAAGGCTATTCCCTATTCCACGCCGGCCGCCTCAACGAAGGCACCCTCTTCAAATATCTGGAGCATCTCGAAGCTGCCGACTACCCGTACGACATGCTCCAGGTCCGCTATTCCATCGGAGGCGACAACGGACCGCCCGATCCGGAACTGGCCGATTACGTCCGCAAATGGAACGAAAAGTACGCCTACCCCAAACTCGTCATAGCCACGACATCCGACATGTTCGAAGAATTCGAGGCCCGCTACGGCTCGAAACTGCCCACCTTCGCAGGTGACTTCACCCCCTACTGGGAAGACGGCGCCGCATCCTCGGCCCGCGAGACCGCAATAAACCGCGCAGCCGCCGACCGCCTCTCCCAGGCCGAAGCACTATACGCAATGCTCGCCCCGAATGACTACCCGGCCGACAGATTCTACAAAGCCTGGCGAAACGCCATACTCTACGACGAACACACCTGGGGCGCATACAACAGTATCTCCGAACCTGAAA
Organism: uncultured Pirellulales bacterium; assembly: GCA_964406945.1. Lineage (GTDB taxonomy): Bacteria > Planctomycetota > Phycisphaerae > Sedimentisphaerales > Anaerobacaceae > UBA2266. The sequence goes on along the minus strand of CAYOTO010000028.1, from coordinate 30,275 downwards.
ACGACTTCGTAAAGAGCCAGTGGAAAATCAAACAGGCATTCGCCCTCGACGCCGAAGCCCAATCCAAAAAACTGCTGACCGACGCCCTCGCCAACTGCAAAACCGACTCCGAAACCGTCACCGCCTTTGACGTAATCAACACCACCGCCTGGCCCCGCTCCGAACTTGTCGTGCTGCCCGAACAATGGAATCTTGCCGCCAACCACGTCTATGACGCCGAAAATACGGCAAGCGTCCCGACAATACACCTTTCCGACAAAACCGTCGCGTGCCTCGTCCGTGATATACCACCCTTCGGCGCTAAGCGTTTCACTCTCAAGCCCCCGACAAAGGCTGATTATCCGGTCCCGAGACCGCCCGTCGCCGACCCGCCGAAACTGAGCAGCCCCACCATTGCTCTCGAAGTGGATCAGAAGACCGGCGCAATCACAAGCCTCAAGTACACGGGCATCCCGGTGGATCTCGCCAAAGGCGATCCCGCCCTCGGCCTAAACGAGTACCTCTACGTCGAAGGCAGAGACCCCAAATCCCCCAAGCTCGTTGATACCGTCAAGATCACCGCTCGAAATGACCGCGCCGCCGCTTCGCTCATAATCGAATCAACCGCCCCCGGAGCCCACAAACTCACGCGCGAAATCCGCCTTACCGCAGGCCCCGCTCGCATCGACGTCACCGACACCATCGACAAAAAGAACATCTACGACCAGGAAGCCGTACACATCGCCTTCCCCTTCAATGTCCCTGACGGCATCGTCCGCATGGACACGCCCTTCGCAACCGTCCGCCCCGAAGTCGACCAGCTTCCCGGCGCATGCAAAAACTACTTCACCGTCCAGCGCTACGTCAATATCTCCAACAAAGACTACGGCGTCCTCTGGCTCACCCCCGACGCCCCGCTCATCGAAATCGGCAGAATCACAAACGACCCCCGCTCCCCCGTCGGCTGGATCAAAAACCTCGAACCGTCCACCACCATCTACTCCTATCCCATGAACAATTACTGGGAGACAAACTACAAAGCCTCTCAGTCCGGCCCCACCACCTTCCGCTATTCCATCATACCGTACACCCGCAAAAACACCGAACCCCACCGCATACCCCAACTGGCCGCCCAAGTCTCCCGGCCCCTGATCCTCGTACCCGTCACTCAGGATGCCCCGCCCTGCGAATCACTGCTGTCCATCGACCCGCCGCACGTAATCGCAACCACCCTCAGACCCTCCGACCACGGCAAAGCCATCCTGCTGACCCTTTACAACCCCACCGAACAAACCCGTACGATAACCCTGAACTGGCGCACCAGACCCGCCCGAGCCCAGATAGTAAACCTCCGCGAACAACCCCTCGCCCCCTTCCAGAATCCCGTAACCATGTCGCCTCACCGGATAATAACAATAAAAGCTCAAATTCAAAACTGATTCCAAAAAATAGAAAGCCGGCTCTCAAACAACACAAGCGGTAACTGTATATTTTCAACTCACAATCGGATTTTCAATGAAATCACGACAAAGAATCCTTACCGCCCTGAAACACAAACAGCCCGACCGGGTACCCATCGACCTCTGTGGCCATCGCTCCTCCGGCATCGCCGCAATCGCCTACCCGAAACTCCGCAAATTCCTTAACCTCCCGCCCCGACCCGTTCGCGTCTACGACGTGGTCCAGCAGCTCGCTGTGGTCGACGAAGACGTCCTCAACCGCTTCGGCGTCGATTGCCTGGAACTCGGCCGAGGCTTCGCACTCAACGATTCCGACTGGAAACCCTGGACCCTCCCCGACGGCACCGATTGTCTGGTCCCCGCTTGGACCCGGATCGAACGACGCCCCGGCCGCTGGGTAATCCTCTCGAACTCCGGCAAGGTCTTCGCCCACATGCCCGACGGCACCCTTTACTTCGAACAAACTCAATTCCCCTTCGCCGACTCCGACGACATCGAATCACTACCCGATATCTTCGGCGAAACAATGTGGACCGGGGTCGCCGCCCCGCCGGGACCCGTGGACAACGAAACTCTGGCCGCCGGCGCAGAGAACATGCGAAACAAAACCGACCGCGCTATAATCGGTCTGTTCGGCGGCAATCTCTTCGAAATGGGCCAGTTCTTTTACCGTGCCGACAATTTCATGATGCTGCTGGCCGCCGAACCCAAACGGGCAAACAAATTCCTCGACAAACTGGTCGAAATGCACCTCTCGGCCCTCGAAAGCTTCCTCGCAGCCGTAGGCCCCCACATCGACATAATCCTCTTCGGCGACGACCTCGGCATGCAGACCGGCCCAATGATGTCCCCCGATATGTATTGCGAATTCTTCAAGCCCCGCCACAAAACCCTCTGGAACCGAGCCAAACAGCTCGCCGACGTCAAAGTCATGCTCCACTGCTGCGGCGGCGTCCGCCCGCTTCTGCCCCACCTCATCGAAGCCGGACTCGACGCAATCAACCCCGTCCAGATAAGTTGCGCCGGCATGGACGCGGCCGCCCTCAAAGCCGAATTCGGCGATTCCATTACCTTCTGGGGCGGAGGCTGTAACACTCAGCAGTTGCTCCCGACCGCAACGCCCGAACAAATCACCCGCCACGTAAAACAGCAGGTCTCAATCCTGAATCCCAACGGCGGCTTCGTCTTCCAGCAGGTCCACAACATCCTCGCGAACGTCCCGCCCGAGAACATAACAGCAATGCTCGACGCCGTAAACTCATGACCGCCCTCGACTATTCCATCATAGTCTTCTATTTCGCCGCCGTCATAGGCCTCGGGTTCCTCTACCAGCGACGAGCATCCAAAAGCCTCGACTCATACTTCCTCGGCGGCAAGTCCCTCCACTGGCTATCACTGGCGATGTCCGGTTCCGTCTCGAACTTCGACATAACAGGCACCATGTGGATTATCTCGATCCTCTACCTGCTCGGCATGAAATCCATGTGGCACCACTGGATGTGGGGCTTCCTCATGGGCGCGTTCTTCATGGCATATATGGGCAAATGGGTCCGCCGCTCCAACGTAATGACCGCCGCCGAATGGATGCGCACCCGGTTCGGCTCCGGTCCGGGAGGCGTCCTGGCCCGAACCACCTCGGCCGTCATGGCCGTAATTATCACCGCCGGCTTTATCGGCTACGCATTCCAGGGCATAGGCAAATTCGCCGCCGTATACGTCCCCCTCGAAAACCTCGCCGCCGCCACCTCCGCACCCTGGCTCCAGGACCTCCTTTTGAACCACGAACCGGCCCTGCTGGCGGTAACCGTAATCTCCGCTACCACTCTTTACGTCCTGCTCGGCGGCCTCTATTCCGTCGTCATCACCGACGTCATCCAGACCGTCATCCTCACCATCGGAGCTATTTTCATAGCCTGCATCGCATGGTCCCGACTCACGCCAGAAGCACTCGCCGCCGTGCCCGAAGGCTGGACCAGTCTCGAAGTCCCCTGGAAGATTGAAGAATTCGCCGGAACTGAGAACGCCAGATTCCACTTCTTCGGAGCCATGGTGATCGTCTGGGTCGCCAAGGGACTTTTGCTCAATCTCGGCGGCCCCGCTCAATCCTACGACGCACAGAGATTCCTCGCCGCACGCAACTCCCGCGACGCCGCCAAGATCGGAGCCGCATGGAGCCTCTTTTTGATCGTCCGCTGGGCCATGTGCGCCGGTATTGCCCTGCTCGCCATCACCGGGCTGACCGGAGTCACCGATTCCGAAGAAGTAATGCCCATAGTCCTGCTCGAATATCTCCCCGACGGCATCCGCGGTTTGGTCATCGCCGGACTGCTCGCTGCATTCATGTCAACCTTCAGCTCCACTGTCAACAGCGGCGCCTCATTCATCATCCGGGACATCTGGCAGCCCTATTTCGGCCGCGGCGCATCCGAACACAAAGCCGTCGCCTTCAGCTACATCGCAACCGTACTCGTCGTCCTCGTCGGCATCGCAATCGGCTTTATGGCCGGGTCCATCGCCCAGATCTGGGACTGGATGATGATGGCCCTCACCGCCGGAGTACTCCTGCCCAACGTCCTTCGCTGGTACTGGTGGCGCATGAACGGCATCGGCTACGCCGTCGGAGCCTTCGCCGGAATCGTCCTGTCCATGCTCACACTCTTTTGCCCCGAAATCCCCAGCTTCTACATCTTTCCGCTAATCTGCCTGGCATCCCTCATCGGCACAATCGCCGCATCCCTGGCTACCGCACCCGTCGACAAACAAACCCTCGTCACCTTCTATGAATCGGTCCGCCCCTTCGGCCTCTGGACACCCGTCCGCAGACTGGCCGCCCCGCCGGCAGGCCGATCGAAATCCGAATCCCCCTGCCTTACCGCACTCAACGTAGCCCTCGCGATGATCGCCATTCTTGCTCTCTACCTGGCCCCCATGTACCTCGTAGGCAGGTTTTACAAGCCCGCCCTGATATGGCTCACTCTGGCCGCCGCCACTGTAACAATCCTCAAATTCACCTGGTACGATAATCTCCCTGCCCCCGAACAACCATCGCAAACTTGAACGCCCTGCCCCCAACGCAACACCCCGCAATTGCCCTTACCAGCGATGACAGACATACTGTCATTCCAGGTCTGACCCGGAATCTCCCAACCCACCGCAAACTCCACATCTGCCGCCACAGGCCAATCCCTGGGTCTCTAACACACAAATACAACTTCTGCCTCCTCAGCAGAATCTGTGGGCAAATTGCGGGCGAAAAATCACGTAACACGCTGCAAAGAAAACAGATATGACAACGGCAATGCCGTCGGTTCTCCGGATCGATTTGAATTGGGCCTGTTCTCGGCAAAACAGTTTGGCCGGATGCAGGCCAACTTTTTTTCACTTTAACACACCGCCCGGCCGCCATTACAATTGGATCATCGAAAGCCCGAACCAACCGTCCGCCAAATGGAGGACCGCAGAAATGTCGAACAAGCACGCTTTCACCCGCCGCGATTTGCTGAAGGCGTCCGCGGCAGCCGCGGCAACCGGATTCGCACTGCCCTCACTGCCGCTCCTGGCCCAGGAAAAAGGCGAACGCTCGCACCAATCGCCCGACGTCGAAATTCTCAACCCCTGCAATCGAGTCCCAATGAGCTTCATCATCGACGATTCGACGTGCCTGGTCAATCTCGCCCACTTCTGCATCCCCCAGTTCGCCGAGGTCTTTCCACAAAACTACAAACAGCCCTGGCGCACCCTGCCCCGCGAAATCCCCGACGCCTTCGTCCGCGAGTTCGGTTCGTGGTGCCGCGAGCACTCCATCAAAGGCAAATACAGCATAGTCCCATACCCGGCCCTGGTCGGCTGGGTCGACCGCGAACTGCCCGGCTGGTCCAAAGCCCAGCTTTGCGACTCGCTCGAACTGGTCCGCGAATTCATGGCTCCCAACTGGGACATCCATCCTGAAATGGTCACCCACACATGGGCTGTCAATACAAAGACCGGCCGCCCGTACCCCGAAAGAACCGCCGACTACATGGAAAACTGGGGCTTCTCCGCCGGCAAATCCACTGACCAGCTTACCGACTATCTCGCCTACGCCCTCAAAATCCTCAAGAACGCCGGCCTCGAATGCGAAGGCATCACCACCCCCGGCGGCTTCGGCAACCGCGTCCTGCCTCAACTGGCCCAGGCCACCCTCCAGTCCTGTCGCGACGTCTACAACGCCGAAATCCCCCACTACTTCCGCCACCTCTACACCGACGATCGCTCCGTCGCCCCCCGCGTCGAATACGCCTCCGGCCTCGATACCGACAACCCCAAATGCGTCGTTTCCATCATCGGCTGCACCGGCGACTGGTTCGGAGGCTGGGACGGCCTGTCCCCCGGCGACCCGGACAAATGCATCACACCGGACCTGCAATCCGGCCGACTCCCACAAGTAATCGAAAGAGGCGAACCCGCAATCCTGGTCTGTCATTGGCCGGGGATATACTTCAACGGCCAAAAGATCGGCTTCAACATCTTTAAGCAAGTCGTAAAAAGAGTCCACGCACGCTACGATAACCTGTTATGGATGAAACTCAGCGAAATCGCCAGATACTGGGCCGCTAGAGAACTCACCGGGATACGGAAGCAGGACAAAAAGATCATCCTCACCGCCCCCTTTGCAGCCCCACGCTTCACAATCCGCCTCAAAACAGACTCCCCCCGCCCAGACTCACCGCCAACTCTGAACAAATACCCCTGCGCCCCGTCAACTCCCTGCTCCAACTCAGCCCCGGCACAGTTCACATAGAGAACAATACCCAAACCCTCTGCTTCAACCTGGCCAAAGGCCCCACAACCCTCCACCTCTAGCCGTCATCCCCAAAGAACACCCACCCCGTCATTCCGAGCCTCACCCGGAATCCCGGAAGAACGCGTCAAAACAACCCGCCGCCCCCTTAATAACAAATCCCAAGCCCCCACGGCAGAAACAAATACTCACCGTCGCGGCCTCACAGCATTGAACATTCAGCAATCAGTGCTCGCCATAAGCCAGTCTGGCTTCGGCTGCAATCACGGAAAGCCCCTTCCGCACGACCGCCGCATCCCCCGAATGATTCACGCGAATACACTCATGCTTGTGGCCCCAGTCCTCCGCCAGCCCCGGGAAGAAATAATGCCCCGGCACCACAAGCACGCCCCGCTTCTTGAGCCGCTCATAGAGTTCGCAGCACGTAATCGGCAGCCCTCTGAACCACAGCCACAGAAAGATCGCCCCCTCGGGCTTATGAATATGAAAGTCAACCCCCGCCAACTCATCGTTCAACTGAGCCACCGCCGCATCCGCTTTGGCCTTGTAATACGGCCTAATAATCTCTCTGCTGAGCCTTATAATCTCGCCGCTCTTGACAAGACTTGTCGCAATCGACGCCCCCAGCCCGCCGGGCGCCAGGCTGATGATCGCATTAACCTTCGCAACCATCCGAACCACTTCCTCGCTCGCGATAATAATCCCCGTCCGCGCCGCCGGCAGCCCCAGCTTTGACAGACTCATGCACACAATCGTGTTCTTATTCCAAACCGGCCGTGCATCGGTAAAAATAATATGCGGAAACGGCGTCCCATATGCATTATCTATAATCAACGGAACTTGCTTCTGCGCCGCCAGATCGCTCAACTTGCCTATCTCCCCGTCTGTCAGCACATTTCCCGTAGGATTTGTAGGACGCGAAACACAAATCCCCCCTATCTCATCCGTCACCTGAAGCGCGTCGAAATCAACCCGGTACTTAAACATCCGCTCATCCAGATGCTCTATCTCCGGACGAACAGAAACGAACATATCCTCCGCCAGCCCCAGATCCGCATACCCGATATACTCCGGCGCCAGCGGAAACAGAATCTTCCGAACAGCCCCGTCCTCGAACTCGCCCGCAAACAGATTGAACAATATGAAAAACGCCGACTGACTGCCGTTGGTAAGCGCGACGTTCCCCGGCCCTATATCCCATCCGAACTCCTTTTGCAGCAGTCCGCAAATCGCCTCGACGAATGCAATATTCCCCTGCGGCGGATCGTAATTGCCGATCACCTTGCCGAATTCATGCCCGTCCGCCAGCAGTGCCTCCACCGCACGCCGGAAATACTCCTGCACCGCCGGAATGTGAGCCGGATTACCCCCGCCCAGCATCAAAACCCCCTCCTTCGTAAGAGCAACCCCCAAATCGTCCATCAACTGACCGATCCCCGACTCCATCCCAATCTTATGACCAAACCTCGAAACCTTCATAACCAAAAACCTGTAAAACTAATAACCGTATTATGCCGGCGGGTGTCGTCCTTCCCGAAGCTAAGACTGACCAACCCAGGACGCCTCCTAATCTTATCACCGCCACCCTTTCTACTTTTCGCCTTCCACCTTTTCGATGTAAAAAACGGTATTCCACTTCTTCGCCGTTATATAGACGTAGAAATACTTGACGCGTGATTTCGCCCACCGGTCGGCGTAAATTGCTGCCTGATCACATCAAAATACACCCAAACCCCACCCAACGCACGAAAAAAAACCGCCCGAAGGCGGCCGCCGGCGCTGCCGAATACGAACTACGATAGACGAACTGCGAACTACAGCAATTACTTGCCCGGAATCACCACCACGTTAGCCTTCCGCGTATCCTTGCTCGTCGTCCCCAAAATTATATCCACCTTCCCGTCACCGTTGTAGTCGGCCGCATCCAGCCTGCCTCTGTAGCCGGCATCCTTGCCCGGAAAATACTCCTCGATCTCCTTGCCCCCCGCCTCGACAACAACCGCCTGACTGAACTGCGGCTCCGATTCCGAACCCTGATTTTCCAGATAATAAACAATACTGAATTCGTTGGTAACAACCAGATCCTGCTTGCCGTCACCGTTGAAATCCGCCATCGAAGGACTCAGCCGCGGCCCAACTGAACCCACGAAAACGTCCGTCTCGTCGTCGTACTTGGGATTCGTCTTCTTACCCTCGTTGAGCAAAACAACTATCCGCCCCGTCTCCGTACCGATCATTATATCCTGCAGACCGTCCCCGTTATAATCCACTATCTCCGGCTTCGCCCGCCCGCCGGGACATTGATATGCGAACCAGCCGGTCTTCAGTTTGAATCCCTTCTTGAGAACGGGTTTAGCATCGCTTCCTTTATTCAAGAATATCACAATATACCCGTACGCATCGCCCACGATCAGATCTTTCTTGCCGTCACCGTTGTAGTCCGCGACACGCGGACAGGCTCCCTGGCATCAGCTCGCCCCAACCGACAGTATCTTACCATCGGCCTTCAGAGGCTCGCCCTCTTCGAATACGGGCGCATCGGCCGAACCCTTGTTCAAGAACAGATAAATGCGCCCCTTGCGAAACGTACCGACGATCATGTCCGGCTTGCCGTCGTTGTTCCAGTCAGCCAGCTCCGGCGACGCCGTATGCCCCACCGACATCGGCTCACCATCGACCTTCACCGTCGAAGGCGTACCGAAAGAGGGAACCTTTGTCGGAGCTTTCCGCTCGAACCGCTCCGCCTCGACCCCCTCCGGTCCGCCCGCCAACTGATTGTAAATAAGCACAACCCCGATCACCAACACGATAATTACCAGCGATATAGCCGGAATAACTCTGTTCATCTCAAATCCCCCTTGTCTTGCATTTCAGTAACAGTCCGCTATCTCGACACAAACACGCCCCCTCTTTAGTCGCCCGGCCATCGCGCACAGATTGCAGGCGTGCTCCTGCCCCAGACCGGGCGGTCTAGGCCCGAATCCGAACCTGAACCCGGGCATTTTCATTGCAACCGGCAACCATCACTGGTATCATCGGCCCCACTTGCAAAACCGAAAGAAACACACAGCAAGGAGACACAAAGAAATGAAAGCCGTAGCCCTGACCGCTATAAAAAAATGCGAAGTGGTGGAAGTACCCGAACCACAGATTGAAAAGCCCGACGACGTCCTTGTCGGCATAAAACACGTAGGCATCTGCGGCTCGGACGTCCACTACTACACTACCGGCCGAATCGGAACCCAGGTCGCAACATTCCCCTGGATCGTCGGCCACGAATCAGCCGGCATCGTCGAAGCAGTCGGCCCTGAAGTCAAAAATGTCAAAGTCGGCGACCCCGTAGCCGTCGAACCGGCAATCCCCTGCAACAACTGCGATCAGTGCAACTCCGGCCGGCAAAATACATGCCGCAACATAAACTTCATCTCCGTACCAACACAGCACCCCGGCGCGCTGCAGGAACGCATCGTAATGCCCGAGGAAAACTGCTTCCCGCTCAAAGACCCCGCAAACCTGCCCCACTCGGCAATAGGCGAACCCCTCTCCATCGCCGTATATTCACTCCAGCGAGGCCCCTCGCCGAAGGGCAAGACCATCGCAATCCTCGGCTCCGGCCCCATCGGCCTCTGCGTCCTGCTCGCACTTAAACCCGAAAACCCCGGCCAAATTTACATCACCGACAAAATCGACTCCCGACTCGACGTAGCCGCCCGGATCGAAGACGTCAAAACCGCCAACCCCGATAAAACCGACGTAGTCCGGGATTTCCTCGCCGCCGAGCCAACAGGCCTGGACATCGTATACGAATGCTGCGGCGAGCAGGAAGCCCTCGACCAGGCCATCGAAATGCTCAAACCCGGCGGTACCCTCGTCATCGTCGGCATACCTCAGATCGACCGCATCAGCTTCGATCCAAACCCCTTCCGCCAGAAAGACCTCACAATCGCCTACGTCCGCCGCCAGAACCACTGCCTCCAGCCCGCCCTCGACCTCGTCGAATCCGGTCGAATCGACCCCAAACCGCTAATCACCCACCGAATGCCCCTTGAAGAAGCCCCAAGAGCATTCGAAATGGTCGCAAACTACTCCGACGGCGTAATAAAAGCCATGGTCGACTTCTGATACCCGCCCGATTTTAGCAATAAAACAGCCTCGTAAGAATAATCTGTGGGCCGCTTGCGGGTAAACCATTACGTAACATGCTGCAATGAAACGAGATACGACAATCGCAATACCGTCGGTTTTTGATACCGACTTGAATTCAGCCTCTCTGCCTGCTCACCGCGGGAGCTTGTTGTCTTTTCGCGAACTTGCGGCAACGATCAATGCTGCCCCGCGAAGTCCCAGTCTGACGCAGTAGCTTTGCCCGACCACTTTCGCATATCGTCCAGCTCCTCTGGACTCAGCATCGAAACATGCCCGTCGAAAAAACCGGTAATCGTCTTATTCGAGTACCGGCCCTCCGGCAACCCGACTACCCGCGACTTCTGCACCAGCTCAAATCCACCGTCGCTGCTTCGCCAGTTCCGTCCGTTCGCCATCGGCGGCGTCGCATAGAAGAATCCCTTTCGACCATCGTCATTCGCGTTGTAATTACACATGCGGCTCTCGGCAAACACTATCTGTTCGGACGCATTACGCACCTCCTGAGCCTTGAACACCACGTGCTCGCCGTAGTTCGGCCTTGCCGTAGCCCCGTCCATCACGAATCCCTTGTAGAAAGGACTGACATGCCCCCCTACATAAATGGAATTCAGTCCGAAAGACGGATGAATGCTTAAAGCATAAGCCTTATCGAATGCCTCATCCTGCGAATCTCCCGACGAAGGTATCTCGGTCCTCTCGGAATTGCTGAACAAAACATCCCAGTGCTCCTCCAGATAAGGCGCCAGACGCCACGGATACCTGTTCACGATAGGAGCACCGTAATTATACCCGGAGTTCTTGTCGTAAATGCTGTAGCCCCTGCCGTTCACCGACTGCGGCATATATCCGTACATTACGCGCCCGTCGTTATCAGTGTAATAGCAGGTGTAAGCAATCAGCATCTGACGCAGGTTGCTCGATTCCGACACCCGCCTCGCCATCTTACGCGCCCTGCCCAGTGCCGGCAGCATTATCGACATGAGCACACTGATAATGCCAATAACCACCAGCAGTTCAATCAGCGTAAAACCGCCCGCTCGTCCATTGAGCCCCGTTTTGTCTCTATAGGAAAACATTCTGCCCCTTCCTTTATTGCGTCTGTGAAATATGGTTTCCTTCCAGCCAATGCTTCGCAAAATCCCGCAGATCGATGTCGTCAACCGCTCCGTCGTTGTTGAAATCCGCCGCACACTCGCTGCACCCGCTCTGCCGATCCGCGCTGAACAGCGCATAATCATGAAAATTAATCACGCCGTCTCCATCCAGTTCGTACGGCCCCAAAACCGAAGTAACGGCAAAAGGCTGTTGCGCGGCCATAGTGTCTATTCTCAATGCCGAGAACCTCGAGTGTATCGCCACATCTGCCCTGACGCGAAAATCGCCTGTGTAGTTGGGAAGATAAAACTCCCATATAACCTCCTGCTGAGTCACCTGACCCCAGAAACTCGACACTATTCCTCGCCAGATCTCATGCGCACGCAGCCTTTCACCACTCCCGCCGCCGGTGATAGGCTCGCCTGCGGGCCCGACGATCTCGAGCGAATCGATGTAAACGCTCGTATCGATATCCGAATTGATATTCGCCGCTGTCTGTACGATCACGTGCGTGCCGTATCCCGTCCGGACTTCCAGACTGCTGGTCACAAGAGCATCGACCGAATATTCGCCGCTATATGAATAGAAGTTGGCCGAACTGCTGACAAATCCCGGAGCGACCACACTCAATTTCGGCTCGAACGACCTGCTCGGATTCGCAAGCGACCCCACGTCGGGCATGTTATCGGTACCCTGCATCAGCACGTCCCACTCCTGATAGCTTGAATTCGGATCACCGAGGGACCACCCGTTCGGCTCGGCAAAGAACTGTGCATCTGCCCCGCAGACAGCCCGTGGCGCCGAAGCTAAAATCAGCCCCACGGAAACCGCAATAATATACTTTCGCATACTCATAGTGCCTCCCTTTTACTTGAACGCCGTCCCCTATTCGAAAGCACGACTGCGCCCCCGGCCAGAAGCACCAGGGACGCCGGCTCAGGCACGACGCTCACCTCGTCCAGACCGAAGCTGTAATTCGTCTCACTTCCCGCGAGTCCCGAAGGAACACTCACGCCAATCTGAACGTGCCCGACATTGCCGAAAACCGTGCCGAAGTCGCTCCCCTCGAATCCCACAAACTGCGGATTTGACGCCTCGATATCCACGCTAAGCTGCGTCCATTCTCCCGGCGCCACAGGCATGAAATTCACTGCGACCGCGCCCGGCCAGTTGTGAGCACCGGCGAACCGAACAAAAAAAGTCAAAGCCTCCGGCGCATCATGTCTCACAAACGCACTGAAACTCGTAACGCCTCCGCCGGACCAGTCGCCTTGAAAAGCCCCGCCGCTCGAACCGAACTCGTCCTGTGCCCGAAATATTACGGCCGAATCTTCAGCCGAAGCATGAGCGAAGCTGAAATCCGCCTGCACATATCCCCCTCCGCCGACTCCTCCGCTGCCCGAGTGCCCCGTAACATGGGTCCCGCCTGAGTCCCGCCACCCCGAAGCCCCGCCGTGGAAATCTTCCGTAAAGGGAACCGTTAACGAATAGGCCGAATCGACCGCAATCGCAAAAAGACCAGCCGACATAATTGAAATTACACTTATTTTAACACTGCTCATCTCTTAATTTCCTCCATACGTCTGTTATCTGCGGGCGGACGCTGAACGCCCGCCCCTGTTTCCTGTGCTTACCTGGCCTGAATCAATCCGCGGCCGTCGTTTGTATCTGTGCGCTCAGCAGCGTGGCAATCTTCTCCACGTCATACGGCCAGGCGTATGTGATCTCCACACCGGGATGTTCCTTTCTTGCTTCCTCCAGACAACGCGGAATATCCGATTCGGAGTGACCGCCGCCCGGCACAAGCATCGTACTGACCGCCACAATCCGTTTGGCCCCGTTTGCAACGGCCTTGTCGATCATCAGGCCGATCGTCGGGTCACAGAATTCGTTGTATGCAACCCAGACAGGCCCGCCGGTCTGATTCCGCAGATGCTCGGCAATGGACTCGGTTCCGTATTTATACGGATCGTTCTCCCTCGTTCTAGGCCAGGCACGTATTTGCCTTTCCAACTCCGCGTATCTCAATGCCCCTTTATCGTGCTCGTGGCCGTCATCACAGGCCTGATCTTCATGTCCGCGACCGTGGCTGTGATGCTCCGTACCAAGTTGGAAAAATTCCCGCAGCTTGTCTTTGGGAAAATCCTTCGCAGGAATGCCGTGCCCTACCAGCAGAATGTGCACGCCGTCGTCCGCCGTTTCACCAACAGATCCGTTCAATCCGACAGCCGCCAGAACGAAAGCCGAAAACGCCGCCACCAGAACAGGTAATGGTCTCTTAAACTTCTTCATTTCTAATTGCTCCTTTGATATTGATTGCAATAACTCGTTCTAAACTCTTGAATTCATCCAAACAGCTTTCCGCTCTGAACCTCCTTTCCGCACAATCCGTGCAAACAAAAAGGGAGCAGATGAATTCCAAACACTATCGAATTCACCTGCTCCCTGGCTGGCTTCTGGCTTGCTGGGTCGCAAGTTTTATCTGAATTGTAGGCTAAGACCCGACCGACCGCTCGGCCCCGATCACTTATTCATAATCAATTTGTCATTTCTGGTTATTCTCAAACGGTAAATCGTCCCCTGATGGCGAATCAGGATTTCATTGCCCTTACCGAAAAGCTCCGAAGAATCCACCAGCGGCGAACAGACCGCCTCGTCTGGTGCGGACCTTCTCAAATCTTCATTGGAACCGGAATGCCGCGGCTTTGTCATAACCAAAACATCTGAACATGTATTTGTATTTAAGGCCAAAAATTTTTACGCCTCTTCTACGTGCCTTACACCCTCTGCAAAAAGATGCTCTATATGCTCGTCATCCAGTGAGTACAACGCAGCTCTACCTTCTTTCCTGTACTTGACCAGCCTTTGACCGCGAAGCAGCCTCAACTGGTGCGAAACCGCCGAACCGGTCAGGCCCAGAATGTTGGCCAGGTCTCCGACACACAGCTCCTGGACCGCCAACGCCGCGACAATCCTGACCCTCGTGGGATCGCTCATCGCTCTGAAAGTCTCAGCCAGCGCATTGACCATCCGATCACTTGGCATCGCATCCATAGCAGCCGAAGCACTGTCGGCGTGCAACCACTCCACTTCGTTTTTATCAGCCATTGCCGGACACATAACTTTCTCATTGAAACAACTGTTCAGTTATTTTAACGACTTTGAGGCCTTTGTCAAATTGAAAAAAATATTTTTCCAACAAAAGTTCCGCACGCGATCCCAACCCGACCCTTTGTTGCAAAAGCCAACCCCCGCACATTGCGCCCAGCTACCGCTTGCGCAGCTTCTCGAACGCCTCCGTAAGTCTCTTGGTAACCGCCCCGGGCCTGCCGTGCCCGATCGCATTCTTGTCGAACTCGACCACCGGAATGATATCCTTGGTCGTTACCGCCAGGAACAACTCATCGGCCTCGCCCGCCTCTTCCGCCCGGACTGACTCCTCCGCCGCTTCCAGACCCAACTCTCCGGCCAGCCTGACCACGTACTTCCGCGTAATCGAGGCCAGAATATTCGCCGTCAGCGGGGCCGTTTGAACCTTCGACCCGAAAACCGCAAAAAAGGACGACCCCGCCCCCTCCGTTATAAGCCCGTTTTCATCCACCAGGACCGCCTCTTTGCATCCTTTCTTCTCCGCCGCCTGCCTGGCCAGCACGTTCGCCAGCAGGTTCAGGCTCTTTATATCGCAACGCTTCCACCGCCAGTCCGGCTGAGTACACACAGAAATGCCCTTCTGCTTGTCCTCCGTCGCATCCGGAGCTTCCGAGACCGTCAAAAAGAAATTCGGCCTCATATCCTCATCCCAGCCGTGATTCCGCGGCGCAGACCCCCGCGTAACATGGAAATATATCCTCGCATCCTCCAGATCGGCCGCCTCGAACGCCCTGAGCACCCTCTCACGCACCTGGTCAATGGCTATTCCCCCAATCCCTATCTCCGACATCGACCGCGAAAACCTCGCCAGATGATCCTCCAGCGCAAATATCCGCCCCGAATAGCTCCTCACAACCTCATAAACGCCGTCTCCGAAGAAGATTCCGCGATCCAGGTACACCGGATCCAGCTCCCCCATACTCACAATCCTGTCGCCGACCATCGCAATGCGCATGTTAAATCGCCCCTAAAATCCGTTCCAGTCGCGATTACCCCCGCCTTCGATTCGCTTCTTGACTTCCTTTGAGCGACGCGAAAGTCTCGCCGTCAAACATTACCCGGCCGTCAAATTTCGCGTCCACCGGCCCGCCGACACGAAAATCACCAGATCCTCGGGGGCCGAAGCCGCGTGCATCGAGTCTTCAGCCTTTGCGATTGCAACTCGAAACCCACGACCGCATTTTATAAAAATATCGCACAAATTGCTTTACAAAATTCACCGAAAACGTATAATGTCGTGTTTTCTCGATATGGAAGACTTTCTCGGAGTACTCGAACCATGTACGCAGTGATAGAACAAGGCGGTAAACAATACAAGGTCGCCGAAGGCGACGCAATAAACATCGAACTCGCGGACGTCGCGCCGGATGCCGACAAGATCGAAATGGACAAGGTCCTCTTCGTCGGCGGCGATGAAAAGAAGCTCGGAACCCCCTACGTCGAAGGCGCAAAAGTAATCGGCTCGTTCAAAACAACCGTCGAAGAATCCGTCTTCAAGGGCAAAAAGGTCCATCCCGTATATCTCCGCCGGCGCAAAAACAGCCGCACCAAGATGGGCCACCGTCAGAAATACATGAAGGTTACAATCGAAAAAATCGAGGCCTAGCCCTCGTTACTCTTTTCCTCGATTATCTTCCCGGCTCGGTCGTGCCACGCGTCCGAGCCGTTTTCTTTGAAGTACTCGAACGATTCGTCGTCAACCAGCTCGCCCAGAATAACCTTGCGCTGCGTCGGATCCGCCACTTCGGTTATTACTCGCTGCCTCACGCACTCCAGTTCCGCCAGAAATTCCCCGTGCTTCTCCGTAATCATCTGCTCGAGTTTGCGCCGCAGATGCCCCGCATAAGCCGGACAATTGCCCTCAGTCCCTATCGCAATCTGCAGATGCCCCCGCTTGACCGTCGCCGGAACGAAAAAGTCGCACAAATCGGGCACATCGACCACGTTGCACAGCACCTCCAGCTCCTGGCAGTCGCGATAAATCCGCTTGTTGAGCTCATTATCATTCGTCGCCGCTATCGCCAGAACCGCCTCGGCCAGATACTCCTTGGCGTACTTCGAACGGACTATCTCGGCCCCCGACTTCTCGCACATGCTCACGATAACATCGTCCACCCTGTCCGCAACCACCACAAGCCGGGCACCGCAATCCAGCAGAACCCTCGCCTTACGGGCCGCAACCGCCCCGCCGCCGATCACCACACACCGCCGTCCTTCTAACTCCAGATATATCGGATACTTAGCCATATTAACCCCATCCCGTCGGTAAACACCCCGTTCAGCCGGCCATAACGACAATTCGGCAAAACCTCCGCCGGACGCGACCTGCAAACCGCCCCGTCGCCGGCTAATAAGAACCGTCGCCAAAACCGGCACCGCATCTTTACATTTTCATGTCCGATTTTTACCCGTTTTGACTACGAAACAACCTTCTCATATTGTAAACTCATCCCCGCACAAAACCTAACCGAAACTCAATATAATCGAAAATGAACGAAATTAAGAAAATACGAACCCCTCTGACCGACGACGTCGTCTCGGCCCTGTACGCCGGCGATCACGTCGAAATAACCGGCACAATCTACACTGCCCGCGACATGGCCCACAAACGCCTGTGCGGCGCAATCGAAGCCGGCCACCCCCTGCCTTTCGACCTCCGCGGAGCCGTAATCTACTTCATGGGCCCCTCGCCGGCCCGTCCGGGCCGGCCCATAGGAGCCGCCGGCCCGACAACCTCATCACGCATGGACCCGTTCAGTCCCGCCCTCTTCGACCGGGGCCTAAAAGCAACTATCGGGAAAGGCTACCGCTCACAACAGGTCCGGGACGCCCTCAAAACCAACAACGCCGTCCACTTCGCGACAATCGGAGGCGCCGGAGCACTGCTCAGCAAACACATAAAATCAGCCCACATAATCGCCTGCGAAGACCTCGGCCCCGAAGCAATCAGAGAACTCCACGTAGCCGACTTCCCCGCAACTGTAGCCTACGACCCGCACGGAAACACCGTCTACACCTAAAAATGATTATAAACGTATAAGATTCGCTGAAAACGCTGCCAATAATTCAAAAACACTGCCATGAAGCAAACAGCCGATCACCGAACTTCGAAACCCGAATCTCGAGCTGAGCAACCAGTTTTTCAGCTCCGCCCCCCTGATTCTGAACTGTTCAACTTTGAAAAACTGGACGTTTACACAAGATTACTGGATTTCGTAACCGCCGCTTACAGGCTGACAGGGTCTTTCCCCAACTCTGAACTCTACGGCCTTACAAGTCAGTTTCGCCGAGCGTCCGTATCCATATGCTTGAACATCGCCGAGGGCTCATGCAGAAATAAGAGGGAATTCAAAAGATATCTCGGACATGCAAGAGGCTCGCTTCTGGAGTGCCTCGCCATAGTTGAAATCGCCCAAAGACTCGATTACATGGACAGCAAACTACGAAACGAGCTGCGAAAAGAACTCACGGAAATATCTAAAATGCTGAGCGGCCTGAAACGCTCACTTGGTAGTTGAAAAATGTCAAAACCGCAAACCAAAACTCGCCAAACAAACCTCAACCCCTCTCCGAACTCCAAACTCCGAACCCCAAACTCCGAACCCCAAACCCCGAACTCCGAACTACAAGGATTAACATGAAAACCGCTCTTCTCGGCCTTCCGCAATCCGGTAAAAGCACCTTGTTCTCCGCAATCAGCGGTAAGGATATTCCTCCGATGGGCTCGACAGCCATCGAAGAAGCTATCGTCAAAGTCCCCGACCGGCGTCTCGACTGGCTCACCGACTATTGCAAACCGAAAAAGACCGTCCAGGCCGCCATCGACTGCCTCGACGTGCCCGGTCTTAATTTTTCCGACGACCACGGCCGAACCGCCGCAAGAAAACTCCTCAACCAACTCAGAACCACAGAACTGCTCGTCCTCGTCGTCCGCGCCTTCGAAGACCCCTCCGTCCCCGCCTACGGCAACTCGACCGATCCCGTCCGCGACCTCTCGGAACTGCGCACAGAACTGCTCCTGGCGGACCTCGAACTGGTCGAAACACGAATCGAAAGACTCGAAAAGCAGGTCCACAAGCCCACCAAGACCCAGGCGAAAGACAAAGCCGAACTCGCCGTCCAACTCAAACTCCGCGATGCAATCGAAGCCGACAAGCCCATCAGATCCGCTGTTGAAGGCGAACGAGAAATCGCCATCATCAAATCCCTCGGCTTCCTCACTCTCAAGCCCTTCGTAATCGCCGTTAACGTCGGCGAAGACCAGCTCGACGCCGAATTCGACTTTTCCGATCTCATCGATCCCGGCACCGAAGTCGTCAGCATCTCCGCTAAACTAGAGCATGAACTGGCTCAACTCGACCCCGAAAGCCGCGCCGAATTCATGACCGACCTCGGCCTCACCGAATCCGCCGTCGCCAGATTCGTCAACAGTTGCTATTCCGCCCTCGGCCTGATCAGTTTCCTCACCATCGGACCCGACGAAGTCCGCGCATGGCCGATAAAAAAAGGAACCTCCGCCCACGACGCCGCCGGAAAAGTCCACAGCGACATAAAACGAGGATTCATCCGCGCCGAAACCTTCTCATACTCGGATCTGCGCGAATACGGTGACGAAAAAGGACTCAAAGCCGCCGGTAAGATCAGACTCGAAGGAAAAGACTACACCGTACAGGACGGTGACATAATTAACTTCCGCTTCAACGTCTGATCAATCGCTCCTGTCAACACACTATCTGAAGCCTGCATTCTAAGTCGCGATACCGGCCCGCAAGCCCCGCGGTCAATGGGTCAGCTCATCCGGGTTTTCAGTCAACGGCCGAACCCCGGCGCCGCTCTTAAACATTACTTCCACGGTGCTCGCCTGCGGCCCCTTATCGCCTTCCTCCGTAACGAACCGAACGCCCGTTCCAACCTGCATCCGCTCAAAACCGTTATGCAGCACACTGTTCTTATGAAAATATATCTCCGACCCCGTGTCGATCTCCTGAATAAATCCGTAACCCCTGTCCGGCATCAACGTCTTCACAATCCCCATCACCTGCTGATGTGGATGCGTCTTCACCTCGTACTGCTGTAGATCGACAAGCTTCTTTAGCCTTCGCTCGGCCGAACTGAACGCCTTCTTGATAACAACAGAAAGCGGATCGTGCATGTCACCCTTGCTCGACTCTTCGGCCACCACCAGATCGTGCCCTGGCGGCACCGTCATCTCGATCCGGACCCGGTAAGGATTGCCCCGCTGCTGATGTTCCTGCGGCTTCTCAATCGCTATCCGACAACTCGACAGATGATCGCATGCTCTCTCCAGTTTGGCCGCCTTATCCGAAATAAGCTGATCTATCTGCGGCGTTCTGTTCACTTTCTTGAATACGATTTCCAGAGGTACTTGCATGGCTTCAACTCCTTCATCACTGTTTCGCTCCTGCTAACTAATCATTCATACCTACGCGACGCCTCGCCCCCGTGTGCGAATCGGCCCGAGCCCCGGGCTCTTGATAAAACCCGATCCGCCCTCAGGCTAATCCACACAATTCATACCGTCCACACTTTTCATACAATCCCTCTGCCACTTTGTTCGGCGGTTGGGACCTGAAAACACCTGGACGCACTTCCGTCTTTTGCCGCTATCCCCGAAAGCCCCACAAGCTCCAAATACTCAGTGCCCTCCTTAATGTCATCCTGAGCCAAAGGCGAAGGATCTGGGTCTCGAACAAGATTGCCAGCCGAATCTCGTTCGTTTTGCCGCTGATTTATACTGGCCCCTCCGCGCGGGTGTACGAAAATACCCCCATTTAGCCCGATGTCATCCTGAGCGCAGCGAAGGATCTGGCTCTCGAACAAGATTGCCAGCCGCACCTTGTTCATTGTGGCACAGATTCATACTGCCCCCCCATCGCCCCCGACCGCCAAGAGCCTTGATCCACAGACTGTTTTCAGCTATCATCTGCTTAAAACCAGTACATTCTCTAAACGAAGGATACACCTATGAAATTCGGTCCCGCAGCAATCCTCGCGATTTTGGTCTGCACAATAATTTCAGTATAGCTGTGACTGTACCTCTTTTTTAGGGCCATTTTAATGGTTAGGATTTCCGATTTGTATTGTACTGTTTACTAGTCTTCTTGCAACTGTTCTGTTTCTGAATATCCTGTGCTTGTCGGCCGAAGGGCAGGGCTCTGCGCCGGACGCAATCCGAGCGTCGGCCGGTCATCGCAGCAGGAGCCGGATGGTATCGCAATGTCGAGATTGTCCGGC
Source organism: uncultured Pirellulales bacterium (assembly GCA_964406945.1). GTDB lineage: Bacteria > Planctomycetota > Phycisphaerae > Sedimentisphaerales > Anaerobacaceae > UBA2266. The sequence continues at coordinate 9,410 of CAYOTO010000028.1, read as the reverse complement.
TCTGCGTCTTTTCATCCTGCTTTGATGCCCTAAGCGATAAATCCCGGCAGCCGGGGGGCAGAGCCCCCGTAAACTGAGGGTTTTCTTCCAACCAACGTTTCTTAAATTCGAGCGGGGGCATATCGCCGATCCCCCCCGTGGAGCCGTTCACAAGCCGTTTTAGCCGGGTGTTCTCCTTCTCCAGCTTACGCAATCGACGCACATCCGGGACATCCTTGTGGCCGAACTTCTTCTTCCAACGGTACCAGGTTTGCTCAGAAATGCCGTACTGCTTGCACGCCTGAGCAACTGTCTGATCCGGGGCCTCGGCCTGCCGCAGAATCCTGACGATCTGTTCTTCACTGAATCGTTTCTTTTTCAGCCTCCTCAGCAGAATCTGTGGGCAAATTGCGGGCGAAAAATCACGTAACACGCTGCAAAGAAAACAGATATGACAACGGCAATGCCGTCGGTTCTCCGGATCGATTTGAATTGGGCCTGTTCTCGGCAAAACAGTTTGGGCGGATGCTCAAATTTGGGGCGTGAGGGGGGAAATTTGTGCATCTGGGGTCCCAGGCTGTTTTGCCGAGTCAATTTCGCTGAATTCGGACCCACAAATTCCGTCGAAGAGCCATATCTTCCATTCCCAAACGCCGTCCTTTGCGTCCGCACGGATCAAGCTATACCGCTTAACAAGAATATTCTATAATCTTCGCGCCTTGGCGTCTTGGCGTCCTCGCGCTGACTTACCCCCCGAACACAAATCGCCAATCCCCTGTCAACTCCGAACTCGAACAGCTTTTTACTTTTACCTTCTTACTTTTTCACTTCTTTCTTATTCGCCCATACGCTAAACAATACCCAAGAATACAAATTACTCAGCCAAAAGTTGGAAACCGAGCATGACCACCGCATCGATAATCAGTATAGGCAACGAGCTGCTCAGCGGCCGCACCATCGACACAAACGCCGCCTGGCTCAGCACCGAACTGCTCGCCCTCGACATCCAGACCGCCTCCGTATACATCATCCCCGACCGCATAGACCCCATCCTCCGCAGCCTCCGCCTGGCCGCAGAAGACGCCGACGTAATCCTCATCACCGGCGGCCTCGGCCCCACACGCGACGACATCACAAGAGACGTCCTCGCAAAATACCTCGACAGCGAACTCCGCCTCCGCCCCGACCTGCTCGAACAAATCCGCAAATACTTCGCCGACCGAAACCGCCCTATGGCCGAAACAAACCAAATCCAGGCAATGCTGCCGGCCGCCGCAACCGCCATGCCCAATACCCGCGGCACCGCACCCGGAATCGCCGCCAGGCATAACAACAAACTCATCTTCGCCATGCCCGGCGTCCCCCACGAAATGAAAAAAATGTTCGCCGACTCCGTCGCACCCCGCCTCCGAGAACTCACACCCAACCGCGCCATCGTCATAAAAAAACTCCAGGTCTACGGCACAGGCGAATCCAACATCGCCCAGACCCTCGGCCCGCTCATGGACCGCGACCGCAACCCGCTCATAAACTCAACCGCATCCGGCGGCGTAATCACACTCCACATAATCGCAACCGCCCCCGAAAAAGACCGCGCCCGACAACTCGCCGCCCGCGACGAATCCACCCTCCGAGAAAAACTCGGCCCCGTAATCTTCGCAGAAGGCGACCGGACCCTCGCCGAAACAACCGGCCGAATACTGGCCCGCGCAGGCAAAACACTGACAGTCGCCGAATCCTGCACCGGCGGACTTATCGCAAAACTCTTCACAGACGCCCCCGGAGCCTCCGACTTCTTCAGCCAGTCCTGGGTAACCTACTCGGACCACGCCAAAACCGCCCAACTCGCAGTCCCACCCAACCTGCTCCACGAGCACGGCGCAGTAAGCGCCCCCGTGGCCCGCGCCATGGCCGCAGGCGCCCGCCGCAACGCCCGCGCAGACTACGCAATCGCTGTAACCGGCATAGCCGGCCCCACCGGCGCAACCGAACAAAAGCCCCTCGGCCTCGTATTCATCGCCGTGGCAACACCCGACGATTGCACCGTCTCACGCAACATATTCCCGCAGCCACGCTCGGCCGTAAGGCTACGAGCGGCCCTTACAGCCATAAACATGCTCCGACTACAACTCAACCATTGACTTAGCCACCCCAGCTTGCTATAATAACACTGCTGGGGCATCCCCGGGGCAACCAATGGACGAGGTTATCTATGGCCAAAAAACGCAGACATCTGGGTGAAATCCTCTATAAAGCCGGAATCGTCGGCAAAGAAGACCTGATAAAGGCGATCAAACAGGGCAAAGCCGAGAGCAAACGCCTCGGAGAGGTTCTAATGGAAAAGGACCTCATAACCGAAGAAACGCTCTACAAAGCCATCGCCAAACAGTACGGAATGAAGTACGTAAACCTCGACCGAGCGCCCATCCCCTCCAATCCCGCCTCGATCGTACCCGATGATCTCATGAAACGCCACAACGTCCTGCCACTGGCCATGAACAACGGCAAACTCAAGCTCGTCATCGGCGACCCGATGGACCTCGAAAGTCTCGACGCAATCAGGTTCCGCCTCAACACCGAACTCGAATGCTACCTCACCGTCCCACGCAAAATCAGCGAATACCTCGAAGAAGAAGTCGAAGAACAGCACGAAGTCGAAGACGACAGACTCCGACACTCCATCGACGCCACCGCCGCCGAACTCGCCGAAGCCGGCCACGAACTCCAGGCCATCACCCTCCAGGCCGAAGCCGCCGGAGACGATAACGAAGGCCCCATCATCAGACTCGTAAACCTCATCATCGACAACGCCTACCACATGCGAGCCAGTGATATCCACATCGAACCCATGGGTGACAGGGTCCGCGTACGGTACCGCATCGACGGCGTCTGTCTCGAAAAAGACTCCATACCCAAAAACATGCAGGCGCCCCTGGTCACCCGATTCAAAATTCTCGCCGGCATGGACATCGCTGAAAAACGCCTCCCCCAGGACGGCCGCATCAAACGCGAAATCGACGGCCAGGACATCGACTTCCGTGTCTCGTCGCTGCCCGGAACCCACGGCCCCAGCATCGTCCTGCGTATTCTCCGACCCGACGCCGTAAACATCGGTATCGAAGCGCTCGGCTTCGCACCCGAAGACTACGACCGATTCCAGAAAATTATCAAACGCCCCAACGGAATCTTCCTGGTCACCGGCCCTACCGGCTCCGGTAAGACAACCACCCTCTACGCCGCCCTGCAGGAACTCAACAGACCCGACAAAAAAATCATCACCGCCGAGGACCCCGTCGAATACAACTTCGCCGGAATGAACCAGTGCCAGATTCGCGATGAAATCGGCCTGACATTCGACAAAATCCTCCGAGCTATGCTCCGCCAGGCCCCCAACATCATCCTCGTCGGTGAAATTCGTGACGGCGTCGTCGCCGACATCGCAATACAGGCCGCCCTCACAGGTCACCTCGTCTTCTCCACCCTCCACACAAACGACGCAGTCAGCGCAATAACCCGTCTGATCGACATGGGCGTAAAACCGTTCCTCGTCGCAAGCTCCATCCAGGCCATCATGGCCCAGCGGCTCGTCCGCGTCATCTGCAAAAAATGCAAAACCGAAAACCCCGACCCCGACCCATACCACCTCAGATTGCTCAACATCAGCCCGGAAGAAGCCGCCAAACATAAATTCTACAAAGGCGCCGGCTGCAGCCAGTGCCAGGGAACCGGCTACAAAGGTCGACTGGGTATCTTCGAAATGATCGAACTCACCCCCGAACTCCGCGAACTCGCATTCAAAAAGGCGACTACGACCGAACTGAGAAAAACCGCAATCGCCGGTGGAATGAAAATGCTCATGCACGACGGAATCTACAAAATATACAAGGGCATCACAACGCCCGAAGAAGTAGCAAAGACCACACAAACAGAGGAAATGATCGCAAGCTGACCAGATATTTTCTGACTTGAGGACAACACATGGCAACAGTCAACATGGACAGATTACTCCAGGCCTGCGTCACGCAGGACGGCTCCGATATTCACCTCGTCGTGGGAAGGCCTCCGGTCATTCGCATACACGGACGCCTTAGAACTCTCGAAACAAAGGTGCTCGACCCCGACGATACGACTTCGCTCATGAAAAGTATCACACCCGAAAGAAACCAGCAGGAACTCCAGGAAGAGGGCGGAACAGACTTCGGTTTCGCGTTCGGCGACCAGGCCCGATTCCGTGTCGCCGTATTCCGCCAGAAGGGAAACATCTCACTGGTCCTTCGTCTTATCCCGACCAAGATCATGAGCTTCGAAGAGATCGGCCTGCCGAAAATTTGCTCGGCGCTGTGCCGGCGTCCCCGCGGCATCTTCCTCGTTACCGGCCCGACCGGCTCCGGCAAAACCACTACGCTGGCCTGCATGATCAACTACATCAACGAAAACCTCGACCACCATATCGTCACCGTCGAGGACCCCATCGAATATTACCACAACCATAAAAAATCGATCATCAACCAGCGCGAAGTCGGCATCGACGTCCCCAGCTTCGCCGAAGCACTCCGCCGCGTACTGCGTCAGGACCCCGACGTCATCCTCGTCGGCGAGCTTCGAGACCTCGAAACCATCGAAGCCGCCGTACGCGCCGCAGAAACCGGCCACCTCGTTTTCTCCACGATCCACACCACAAGCGCCGCCGGAACCATCACCCGTATCGTCGACGTGTTCCCCACCAACCAGCAGGAACAGATCCGCGTCCAGCTCTCCAGTAACCTCATCGCCGTACTCGCCCAGGCGCTGTGCCCGGTCGTAAGCGGCAAAGGCCGCGTCGCCGCATACGAGTTCATGGTCGTCACCCCCGCAATAGCGAACCTCATCCGCGAAAACAAAACCTATCGTATCGACTCCTCGATCCAGACCGGTAAAAAGCTCGGCATGCAGCTCCTCGACGACCACCTCTGGCAACTGTACGACAGCGGCAAAATCTCCATCGAAGACATGCTCGACAAGGCCAGACAACCCGGCGCGCTCCACGAAAAGGCCGTCAAAAAACTCGAAGCAATGCGGGGCGGCAAAGCAAAATCCGCAAAAGCCGCCGCCAAAAAAGACATAGACGACCTCGGCGAAGTCCTCAGAACATAACCGCCAAAGCCGTTATTAATGACCCTCTTGCCTGCAAGGGGGTCGTCCGAACGGACAAAAAATCCCGTCGCCCAGACGACACCAGATACCCAATACGAAGAAAATCGCCAATCCCCTCGTCCCCCGTCAACGCCCCCGCCCACTCCAAACCCCAAACTCCGAACTAACCCCCCCTCATCCCTCGCCCCTCGTCAACGCGCCAGCCCACTCCCAACTCCGAACCCCGAACTCCGAACTCGCCAATCTCCAAACCCCCGCAAACCCAACCACCACCTTTGTCATGCTGAGCGAAGCGAAGCATCTGGCCCACGCATAAGAAGTCAAGCCCCGCAAGCGCCTCTACCTCATCCACAGCCTGCATTCGTATTTGTTTCGAATTTCGTGCTTCCACTTTCGTCATTCCGAACGCAGCGAAAGTCCAGCCCTGAGCCTGCCGAAGGGCATCTGGCCCCCGCACAAAAAATCCAGCCCCGCCATCGCCCCTCGTCCCTCGTCAACGCGCCAGCCCACTCCCAACCCCGAACTCCCAACTCCGAACTCGCCAATCCCACCACCACTGTCATGCAGAGCGTAGCGAAGCATCTGGCCCCCGCATAAAAAGTCATGCCCCGCCAGCGCTGTCATGCTCAGCGCAGCGAAGCATCTGGCTACCTAAAAAGAACGCTCTACAGAAGTCGCCAAATGCCCTGACAGACGAAGCCGTTCTTTACTCTCAACTTCTTACTTTAACCAAAGTGCCTTTATACGACCGAAGTACAATCGAAAAAGTCCAGCAGGCAAATGACATCATAGACGTCATTTCCGAGCACCTCAGCCTCACCCGCAAGGACCGCGAAATGGTCGGCCTCTGCCCCTCCCACGAAGACCACCGCCCGAGTTTCAACGTCAGCCCCGTAAAGCAGATATACAAATGCTTCGCCTGCGGAGCCGGCGGCGACGTCTTCAAATTCATCCAGATGCGAAGATAGCCTGACGACAGGCACTATTTCTCCAGTAGCTCGGCAATAGACTCCGTCAAACGCATTAACTGGTCCTCATCAACCTTCTCCAGAACCGTCGAGTCCAGCCATACCTCTTCCAACCAGGCCGTAATCGCTGCAAAATCTGTCCCGCTTGCCACGGCATCCATCGTCAACGTCTCGAAGTCTCCGCTCAAGGCCATTGTGCCGGCGCCCGCGCAACTGAGACAATCGCTAGGTATCCCCGGCCCATCCGGCGGCTCCGGCACTTGCCAACTGGCAACAAGAATATTCAGGTCGTTCGAGCCGACTCTATAAGCCGGGACTTTGCCGCCGCCCTGAATCGCATGGTCGAAATCAGCGCACACATCCGGCTCTCCTGATATTCCAGGTCCGTCCGGCGGCTCCGGAATCTGCCATGCCGCCATGAGTATGTTCAGGTCATTCGTCGAAACTGCGCAAAGAGGAATCTTGCCTCCGCCCTCAATCTGCCCATCCGCATCACCGTGGCACTGCCGCGGAAAACACCAGCACGCCGGCTTGCCGACGTGCGCCCACTCGCCATAGTCCTTATGGCACAGGGGCAGGCAGTCTGTAGTCGGGTCCAGTGCACACCCATAAATCCACACATCGTCAATTTGGCCCTTGAAGTATTTATTGGTGACAGGCCCCGAAGAACCAATAAAGACATCCTCATAAACTCCATCGACATTGCACGACGCCATCGGCCCAGCCTGCAAGCCGTCCACATACAGGCGCATGAGTGCGCCATCATATGTTCCCATAATGTGGTGCCACTCATTGTCTAGGCCCATTGGTGATTCTACAGTTGTTGAACCGTGATAGAAAGCCGGTTTGTAGCCGGACAGATAGAGCCAGTATTTCTTCGGGCTAATGCCGTTTTGCGCGACGATCGGATACGCATGTCCCCCATATAATCCCGGCGCCGGCTTCACCCACGCCGATATGGTCACACTCCTTCCTGCCAGCACGTTTACCGGATACTTCAGCGCAACGTAATCATCACCGTCGAAATCCAGCGCATAGTCGCCTGCCAGTCCCGTATGCCCCGTTACCCAAATCGGATCTCCCGTGAGCGTACCGTCGTTCGAGCCTATTGAATCGACTGCGGTGGTCCCGCTTGCCTCATCGAACTTCCAGTTCGCCACGCCGACCGGCGGTTCACACGAAGCTTTATCAACCACAATCGGCCCGGCGCCGAACATCACGGCAATCGTCAAAGAGACCGACGCAGACGGCTCAAGAGTGCCCAGATTCCAACCCATCGCACCGGCAACCTCGCCGAAACTGTAAGGATGACCGTTCAACGAACCAGCTTCTACAGTCTTGTGAGTGCCTTCCGGCGGGCAGTATGGGTCGTATGAATGCCCTCCCTCATAATACCCGTTTTCCACCCAGTCCGGTTTCTGGGCCGTACTGAACGCCAGCCAGTCCACGTGAGTCGCCTCGCCATTGCCCGTATTCCACTGAGTAATATCGAATTGAAAATTGCCCACCGTGTGCGCCGCACCAAACGGTGTATAGTTGGCCAGGGCATCGCTGTGCGGATAAGCCTCGTAGACTGAATAGACTTCTGCATTTCCTTCGTCAGCTGGATGGCCGTGCAGCATCTGATAAAACTCGATGCCGGTTATATCGCCGGCGCTTATATTGCTGATCGTGTACGTCTGCAGCAGGACATAACGCTCGCTTTCCACGTACCCGCGTTCGTTTTTGAAAGTTCGAAGCCCGAGAGGAGAATGCTCGCTTCCTAGATCCACGACCTCATAGTCAATTGTAATCTCTATATCGGAATTACTCACCTTGGATTGGCCCGTGTCATATGCGGTGACGTACTGTCGGTTCCCTTGTGGTGGATCCCAGTACGCTTCCGTGTTGGGGGGAACGGGATTGTCGTAGTTATCCCACGCATTGCAGCTAACCGGCGCGAAGTTACTGTTGGTAGTCCAATTCGGCTAAACGAATTGGTCCGTGAGCCACGTCGCTTTCGGCGCGCTTTCAATGCCGTCATAATAGATCGCAGCGCCCCACTCACCGGACAACATCTCATGGTACGTGCCAACCTCATGGATGTCAGACTCTCCCCAGTTGTACCAATCGCAGTACCCACCAGAATCGAACCTTGCAAACCAGGCTGGACTGCCTATATATAGAGAATCACTCGACGGTACGTTCGCGAAACAGATCGGGACTGTGGCCATACCCCAAGCCAGCAACAGAACTACAACGCTCCTTTTTATTTTGCGCATGAGATGTCCTCCTTTTTTACAACCGGGGTGCGACACCACAAAGTGCAGGCAACCCGGCCAAATAATGCAAGCGTCCTTCCAGTGCGGAGCAGTCAGGGCCAATCAAGCTGCCGGTCTATGACTATATCGGCGATGTAGCAGTATTCCGCCAAGTGCCAACAACCCAAGGCTCCCTGGCTCGGGAATCACATGAAAGTGGCTACGTCCATATGCGTCATCCGACATGTTCATCCAGAAAGGCGACCCATTAGCCCAATACCCTTCTACTATGTAGTACCCGCGAGGATTATGTTTCTCCTGAAAACCGTACCCCCACACGTCTATGGTTGTTTCGTCCCTGGCATCCACAACAAGGGATCTTATTCCTCCCCCTATTTCAAATGCACTGGTTCCCGTCAATACCCCGCGGGCAAACTCTGTCGTGCCTCCCCACACTGATATGCTGCTTGATTCTACGGCGACCAAATCCTGTCCGATCTCGCCACCAAACACCGTAAACGTACTGGAATCAAATGCGTAGAGAACACCTACGCTCCCACCGGTCATGACAACATTAGCATTCTCCCAGACATTTACGATGTCGTAAACCTCTTCTGCTTCGATTATGTCGTCGCTATGAAAATTCGTTACGGTGACACCACTCGCCGACCCGGACACCAACCCAGCCATAAGACAAACCCCCACAATCATTTTCCCAACCATAAGAATCTCTCCTTTCGCCCGGCCCTCGGGCCCGGCAATGTATAGTATAATAACGCCTCGGAGCCCCACACGGCCTCCGCAGTTACCGCACCGATTATCTCCGCAAACAGTTTTGCTCACTCGAATACTCGCCATTGCGAATAATAGTATAATAAACCCCTGATCAAGGCCGTGTCAAGTAAAAACAAACAAAAAAAACTAATCCAGTGTATCGACTTCCTCCCGCCCCTAGCCCGTCCCTGCCAAATACGCCGCACTGAACGCCATCCAGTCCACGTGGGCCTCGCCATTGCCCGCTGTGTTGCGAACAGCTCGCGGGACTTCTCGCCCTCCAGCACCTTCAGCAGCAGCGACAGTTTCGTCACCT
>CAYOTO010000027.1:0-42607 GCA_964406945.1 uncultured Pirellulales bacterium | reverse complement strand
TCGCCACACTGCTCGACTGCGTCTTCAAGCCGAACTGCCAGATTCGCATCCTCGGCGGCTCCGGCGAGCAGGCCTCCCGCATGTACGACTACCTTACGCAATTCATCGACGAAGACTTCGAAGACCTTCTCGCCGGCCCCATCCGCAAACAGAAATGCCGCTTCGCCAACGGCTCGGCCGTCCAGGTCCTTACCCAGTCGGCAAAAAGCGTCCGGGGCCAGCACATCCAGAAACTCCGTTGCGACGAGGTCGAGCTGTTCAACGAAGAAGTCTTCACCGCCGCCCAGTTCACCACCCAGAGCAAATCCGACCTGCTGGCCGCCATGGAAATCATCAGCACCATGCACCGCCCCTACGGCCTCATGCAGAAAGTCGTCGCTTCCGCCGCCCGGCAAGGCACACCCGTCTACAAATGGTGCATGTTCGAAGTAATCGAAAAATGCACCGGCCGAACCTGCTCCCAGTGTCCGCTCTGGTCCGACTGCGGCCGCAAGGCCAAAAAAGCCGACGGCTATCTCAAAATCGACGACTGCATAACCCAGATGCGCCGCGCCAGCCGCGCTGGCTTCGAATCCGAAATGCTCTGCAAACGCCCATCGCTCGAAAACGTCGTCTTCGACGAATTCAATCCCGACATCCACGTAGCCCCGGTCGACTACGACCCCGACCTGCCGCTGTATCGAAGTCTGGACTTCGGCTTCGTCAACCCGTTCGTCTGCCTCTGGATACAGCTCGACTCCGAAGGCACGGCCCGCGTAATCGACGAATACGTCCGCAGCCGGGCCACAATCGACGTGCACGCATCCGAGATGCAGGCCCGCACCCCCTGCCGCGAGGAACAGATAGCCGCCACCTTCTGCGACCCGGCGGGCCAGAGCGTAAACGATGTAACCGGAACAAGCGCCGTCCGCGAACTCCGCGCCCACGGAATCGCTATCCGCCACCGCCGCAGCCGCATTCTCGAAGGCATCGAACTGATCCGCCGCGCAGTTCGCTCCGGCGACGGCCGAAGCTCGCTGGTAATAAGCCCTCGCTGCAGCCGCCTCATCGAGGCAATGCGGTGCTATCACTACCCCGACCGGCCCACCGGCTCCGGCGAGCTGCCCCTCAAAGACGGCATCTACGACCACCCCATCGACGCCCTGAGATACTTCTTCATCAACACCCAAACCCCCCAAAAAACCACCACCCGCCGCTACTGACCCACTCCCGCGCGTTTAGATTGACTTATCTGCTCTTCCGGGCTAGACTGACCCAATGTTCAGATATCCCCGTATGAATTGCAGGGTACAAAGATGGATTATGAATTCACGACAAACCGGATTTCGCAGCATATAATCAAGTACGGCCTCGACCTTCGCCCGCCCCTTACCTTGCAGACCCACCGCCAGCCGCTCCAGGATTACTGCAACTGGCTTATCGAGCGCTTCGGCGGCCTGTACGAAACGCTGCTTTCGGGCCCCAACCAGCTCAATCTGCAGAAGACCTTCCCCCTGCCAAACGGCAAAAACATGCAGTTTCCCACCTTCGTCCTGAGCCCGCGCGGGCCCGTTTTCGGCTTTCCGCAGCGGGTTTTCGTCGACCAGGTTCACAACCTCCAGCTCGACGACAGCACAGCCGTAGTACAGGAGGCCCTGGCCGAGCTGAAAAGCCGCTTTCTGGAACAGAAACTCGCCCGCTTCGGCGTCGTAAACGAACTGGTCTTCGACACCGCCGAGATCAACAGCACCGACCTGGTCGCCGCCAATCTAAACAAGGAACTATGGCGCAGCAGCGTAAGAAACCTCAATCTGCACCTGGAGATGCCCGCCGGCGACAAGAATCTGATCCTGCAGATCAAACCTACCTTCGTACAAAAAGCCGGGCCCGCCCGACAGCCGGTCAGCGGCCCTTACGGAATAATCGTCGTGGTCGATATCAACAACCGTCAGATAAGCAAGGACCTCGGCTCCGATCAGATTCAGGATATAATGGACTACGCCAGGCGCTACGTTCCAGAAGAACTGATCAAATTCCTCAACAACGAGTGCTGAGCGCACGATCGACGCCTACACGACAGCAAAAGGTGATTTCCGCTGTGCCCAAATCAACCCCGCGGCAGCCTGAAAGGCCCATAGATGCGCATAAGCACCGCCTGCCCCTGCCAAACCGGCGAAAAGACCTTTTCTTTCGGTGCCGCTATTGCTTATAATGCCGCTTTGTCGATACGAATCAGACCGGGCAACCCCCCGGCTTCGATTGCAACCGCACTCAGCATGAGGCATAAATGGTAAGCACGACCCTTTTAGAAACCCAGTCGCTGGTCAAAAAGTACTCCGGCAGAGCTGTCGTCAACCAGGTCTCCATAGGCATAGGACAGCGCAACATCGTCGGCCTGCTGGGCAGAAACGGCGCCGGAAAAACCACGACTTTCCGCATGATAATGGGAATGGTCAGGCCCAGAAGCGGTGCGGTCATCTTCGAGGGCAGAAATATAACCAAACTGCCCATGTATAAACGGGCCAGGCTCGGAATCGGCTATCTTTCACAGGAACCGAGCATTTTCCAGCGTCTGAGCGTACGCGACAACCTGCGTGCAATCCTCGAAACCATGTCGCTGACCAGGCTCGAACGCAACCGCAGGGCCAACATGCTCATAGACCAGTTCGGACTGCGCGAAGTCGCCAAGACCCAGGGCCGATTCCTCTCCGGAGGCGAGCGAAGAAAACTCGAAATCGCACGGGCCATGGTAACCGAACCGTCGCTAATTCTGCTCGATGAACCGTTCAGCGGCGTCGATCCAATCGCCGTGCAGGACCTGCAGAACGAAATACGCCGGCTCGAAGCATCCGGCATGAGCATACTCATAACCGACCACAACGTCGAAAGAACGCTCGAAGTCGTAGACAAAGCCTACATCATAGACCATGGAAAGGTGCTCGCCGAAGGATCGCCGGCCGAAATAATCAAAAACGAACTCGTGAGAAAAACCTATCTGGGCACAACCTTTATCGGCGACGAATTCGATGAGTAGAATCTTTGCGCCGATAGATCGTTGAAACCACTGTTTGCGGATGGATTTAATATGGATGTGGAGAAATGTGAACTTACGCGTTATCCGACCCCGGTGTTGGGCAAACCGGCTGAGCCGGTCGAGCAGATCAACGATGATATCCGCCGGCTCGCCGACAAAATGGCCGATATCATGTTCAAAAACAAAGGCGTCGGCCTGGCCGGGCCGCAGGCGGGCGTAAACCTTCGCATATTCGTAATCTCCCTGACAGGCTCCCGCGAAGACCTCCGCGTCTACATAAACCCCACAGTAACTCCCACCAGCGACGACCTGGAAGTCCACGAAGAGGGCTGCCTGTCGATCCCCGGCATGTACACCCGCATCCGCAGATATAAAACCTGCCGCGTTACGGCCACCGATCTCGACGGAAATGAATTCACCGAGGACGCCGACGGCCTCTACGCCCGGTGCCTGCAGCACGAATACGACCACATTGAGGGCATGACAATCGCCGACCGCATGGCCTCAGCCGCTCGAATCGCCCATCGCAAAACTCTGAAGAGACTGCAGAAAGAGTACGATAAGAACCGTTAGTACCCTCGGTGGGGGCTTTTAAGCGAATCCGACGGACGGAGCCGATATGAAAATAGTCTATCTCGGCAGCGGCGAATTCGGCATAGAATGCCTGAACGCAATCCAGCGTTCGTCGCACGAACTGCGCCTTGTGGTAACCCAGCCCGCCAGACCCGCCGGCAGAGGCGGAAAGACCAGACCCACCGCCGTGGCCCGCTGGGCCGACGACCATCAGGTACCCGTTCTCGAAGCAGCCGGGGTCAACCGCCCCGAAGTGCTCAACCGAATCGCCTCCTGCGAGCCTGAGCTGATTGTGGTAATCGCATTCGGCCAGAAAATCGGCCCGAAACTGATCGAAATGCCGCCCAAGGGCATAATCAACGTCCACGCTTCACTGTTGCCGAAACTTCGAGGCGCAGCGCCCATCAACTGGGCGATAGTCAACGGCCTGCCCGAGACCGGCAATACGATAATATGCGTCGAAGAACGCATGGACGCCGGCAAAATGCTCGCCAGCAACTCGATGCCCGTCGCGCCGGACGATACAGCAGGCACACTGCACGACAAACTGGCCCAGGCAGCCGCTCCGCTGCTGATCGAAACCCTCGACGCCATCGAGGCCGGCGCCGCAACCTACACAGAACAGGACGACTCAGCCGCCACATACGCACCGAAACTGGACAAATCCGCCGGTCATCTCGATTTCAGCCAGCCCGCAGAATATATCGAGCGCAAAATCCGCGGATTCAGCCCCTGGCCCGGCGCCTCGGCCGTCTATGAGCCGAAATCCGGCGGCAAAAGGACCAAGGTTTGCTTCGAATCGGCCCGGGTAATCGAACACACCAACCCTAAGGCAGCCGAGCCTGGAACGCTCGACGACGATCTAAACGTAATCTGCAGCCGTAACGCCCTGAAAATAAAGCAGATAAGACCCGCCTGCGGTCGACCGATGAGTTTTGCGGACTTCGTAAACGGCAGGCACTGCCGACCCGGCGATAAATTCACATCAATAAGCAGCGTGCAAACGTGAAAAGCTCATCGCAGAATCGAACCGCCCGGTCCGTCGCAGCCGAGGCGATGACCCGCTTCGATCCCCACAGAACATACGCAGCATCGGTCCTCGAGGCCCTTCTGCCCGCTACCGATGAAAAACAGCGGACCACCGACCTGGTCTACGGCACAATCCGAAATACCGCGGCAATAGACTGCGTTATATCCTCAGTCTCCGGCCGCGACATTAAGCGTATTCAAAACAAACTGCTCGGTATTCTGCGCGTGGCGATTTACGAGCTGATCTACTGCCCGCAAACCGCCGTCTACTCAGTCGTCGATCAGGCCGTCGAAACCACCAAGACCGTCGCCGGCAGAAAACAAAGCGGATTCGTCAACGCCGTTCTGCGTCAAAGCGTCCGGAGCATCAGCCAAAGATCCGCACCGCTGCCGCAAAGCAACAGCCGCTCGACGATCCCACAGACCCCCTCGTCCGGCTGCACTTTCGACACCGAAATCCTGCCCGACCCGCAGGCCGACCCCGGAGCCTACCTGAGCACCGCGTTTTCCCTGCCGCAATGGCTGGCCGAACAGTGGCTCGAACAATTCGGCTTTGACGAAGCGATTGCCGCCTGCTTCGGCGTTAACCGTCGCCCCAGCATTTACCTGCGACCCAACAGGCTTAAAACAACCGCCGAGCGACTGGCTGCAATGCTCACAGAAGCTTCAGTCGAGGCTCATATCACGCCGGATGAATCTCTGGTACAGCTAAAAAGCCCGCGGGCCGTAACAACGCTGCCGGGCTTTGACGATGGCCTGTTCGTAATTCAGGATATCTCAGCATACCGGGCCGTAGAGCTGCTGAAGCCCCAGCCGGACTGGAACATTCTGGATTTGTGTTCGGCCCCCGGCGTCAAGGCGACCCAGATTGCCGAGGCAACCGCCGACCGCGCCCAAATACTCGCCGCCGACATAGACACCGAGCGCCTGCGGAAAGTAACCGAGAACGCCGCCCGGCTCGGCATTACAAGTATCAGCACCGTCGACCGGAACCGGTTGCAGGCCGCTGTCGGTACTCACGGCCCCTTCGACGCGGTGCTTCTAGACGTCCCCTGTTCGAACACCGGCGTAATGGCCAGGCGCGTCGAAGTCAGGCACCGCATCAGCGCCACCGCCATTGAGAAACTCGCCCGCACCCAGCGGCAACTGCTCGAAAAAGCCGCCCTGCTGACAAAGCCCGGCGGCAAAATCTGCTACAGTACGTGCAGTATCCAGAACGCCGAAGACGGCCGACTGATAGCCGCTTTCCTTGCTGAAAACAGCGATTTTGCCCTGGAAAAAGAACAACTGATCCTGCCGGCGGCACAGCAGTTCGACCACGACGGCGCCTACGCCGCGGTAATCCGCAAAGTCTGAGCTATGGAAAACCCTGGTGTGTATAAATCATGCTTTACTTCTCGGACAACAGTCCGATTCTGCCCTTAAGACGTAATTCACGCCAAAGTGACCCCTTCGCCGACCTCAAAAAAAACGCATTTACAGTAATGACAGGCGCGGTCGCAACTCCGACCAGACTTTCAGCCGGTCGCCACAGGCACAATCCACAAATTATCCTCAAAAGCCACCCGCGCTGTGCATAACTTGTGAAAAACATTTTTTTTTCGCGCGTAAACTCAATAACCGCATGTACCTGTAGCAAGTGGAAAACAAACCAGCCAGAATGGCGTTGATTTGTTCGCCCATCTGCAAATAATAGTACTCAGTTGAGCCATGCATGACAGGCCTGTAAACACCTCCTTTATCAGACCTGTCGGCCAAGTCAGGTAACCAGAGCCCTTTAACAGTGCAACAGGGGAGATATTGATGCAGAGCACGGTCACGGATGAGAAGCTCCGCTCGGCACAGGTATGTGTAAACGAAATCGCAGACAAGATCGCCGAAAGGATTGGCAAACAGAAGTACCGAATCTGGTTCGAGAATTCCACCAGGCTGACACTGGCCGGCGGATACCTCAAAATCGGCGTGCCGAATCTTTTTATTTCGGACTGGATAGAGAAACACTTCGCCGGCGATATCACCAAAGCTGCAAAAGCCGTAACGGGCGAGAAGGTCAAAGTCACTTTTACCATAGACCCGGAACTGGCCGGTACGCAGAAACGCAGCCAACTCGACTCCCAGGCCAGGAATGTGGATGCCCCTGCCGCACGCCCCGCCAAAAAAACCGCGCCCGGGAAGGAACAACTCAAGCTGACACTGGACACTTTCATAGTCGGCTCGTCCAACGAACTCGCTTACAACGCCGCAAAAATAGCAGTAAACGAAGAAAACAGTCCATTCAATCCGCTGTTCTTCCACGGAGGGTATGGGGTCGGAAAGACGCATCTGCTGCAAGGGATATGCAATGCGGTGCGTCGGAAGCGACCCCGAACTAATTGGCTGTATCTCTCAGCGGAGCAATTCGCCAATCAGTTCGTGCTGGCCTTGAAGACAAAAAAGCTGGAGGCTTTTCGCCGTCGCATGCGGAAAACGGATTTGCTCGCCATCGACGACATTCACTTCCTGGCCAGCAAACCTTCTACCCAGGAGGAATTTCTGCATACATTCAACACAATCAGTCTGGCGGGCAAGCAGGTGGTTCTGGCCTCCGACGCCCATCCCAAGATGATCGGCGAACTGTCCGAGAAACTGGTCAACAGATTCGTCTCGGGAATGATTGTCAAGATCGAGCCGCCAGACCTGCAGACCAGGTGCGAAATCTGCCGACAGTACGCCGACCAGATGAGCCGGACCAGCCTGTATAACGGCAAAACATCAGGCCCGCTGGTCCCCGAAAGTGTTATCAAATACGTCGCCCAGAATCTGCGAACGAACGTCCGCGAGCTGGAGGGCGCCCTGCTCAAACTGATAGCCTTCTCATCGCTGCAGAAGGAAAAGATCACGCTCCCCATGGCTCGCGAAGTGCTCAGCGAACATCTGGCCCGGACCGACCCGATAGTTCACGTTTCGGATATCGAATCGGTGGTCGCAACCTACTTCGGCACCACTCCGGCCAACATTCACTCTTCCAGAAAAGACAGGACGGTCGCCCTGGCCAGGCACTTCAGCATGTATCTGACGAGAAAACACACCAAAATGTCTTCGTCCGAGATCGGCCGATTCATGGGCAACAAAAATCACGCCACCGTCTTACTGGCCTGCAGGAAAATCGCCGACCTGATCAAAACAAACGCCCAGGTAAACTGGATCGGGCCAAACGGAAACAAGATCGCCAAAGCCCGCACCATCCTGACGGCGCTGGAAGAAAATATCTCCTGCTGAAAACAATCTGCAAAGAAAACAGATATGACAACGGCAATGCCGTCGGTTCTCCGGATCGATTTGAATTGGGCCTGTTCTCGGCAAAACAGTTTGGGCGGATGCTCAAATTTGGGGCGTGAGGGGGGAAATTTGTGCATCTGGGGTCCCAGGCTGTTTTGCCGAGTCAATTTGGCTGAATTCGGACCCACAAATTCCGTGGAAGAGCCATATTTATGAGCCGCTCTGCGGTTTGCCTGGCTCATCATCCGTTATCGACTCGCCCAGGCTCACCGTCTTAAGTCGGCATTGCGGAATGGCCGTTAGAAACTGCTGGCCGTAGCGCTTGTGGATTATCCTCGAATCGAGAACGACAACTATGCCGCTGTCGGTCTTGCTGCGAATCAGACGCCCGAAACCCTGCTTGAATTTGATAATCGCCGACGGAAGCTGATAGTCGAAAAACGGATTGCCGCCGCCCTGCCGGATCTGATCGAGCCGCCCCGCCAGCAGAGGCCTGTCCGGCACGGCAAACGGCAGCCGCATAATTATGACATTGCTCAGCGCCACGCCCGGCACATCCACTCCCTGCCAGAAACTGTCCGTACCGAAAAGACAATACCTGCCCCCGCCCTTGAACCGATCCAGCAGCGCCGTTCTGTGCATCCCGCCGCCCTGGCGCAGCAGCTCGATATCCTGTTCGAAAAACCAGTCCTCCAGTTCCTCGGCCATGTCGTCGAGCATGCGATAACTGGTAAAAAGCACGAACGCCCGCCCGCCGGTTCGGCGAAGATATTTTTTTACCGCCTCGGCCGCGGTCTGAATGAAATCCGGGGCATTGGGATTGGGCAGATCCTTTTCTATGTAGATAGTCACCTGATTGGCGTAGTCGTACGGAGAGCCGAGCTTCAGCGATTCGTAATCGCCCAGACCGATTCGGCTCGCGAAAAACTCGAAACCGCGTTTATCGATATGCGCCTCGGCCGGCCCGCTGCTCAAAGTGGCGCTGGTAAGCACCACCGACTCGTACATATCGAACAGGCTCCTCTTTATGTCCGGCCCAACGTTTATCGGCGCGCTCTTCAGATAGACAGCGCGGCTCATGCCGCCCCATACCGCGGATGCGGCGCCCGCACTTTCGGCCCCCTCGACCCAGTACACGTAATCGTCCCGCTCCTGCTTCATAAAACTCGCAAGGTCCTCGTGCAGAGAGGCACATCTGTCGACGTAACGCAGCAATTCGTACTTCTCGTCGGAATCCTCGCACTCTTTGGCCATTTTAGAAAGGTGCGATCTTAGTCGCTTCAAATGCCCGCTTATGGTATCTTCCACGAAATCGCGGTGACACCGGCCCTTTGTGGCGGCGCGGTTGTATCTGTACCACTGAACTACGTCCGCGAAGAATCGCCTGGCCTGCTCACTAATTTCCGCGATCATCTCTATTGCCCGCACGGCCGGCGGATCAGACCTGCGATAGGCCAGCAGTCCCTTGCGGCTTCGCGGGTTGTACAGCCCGTCCAGGGTGAACCGCACGCGGTAATTGCTGATATCAATCCCGAACTGGTTCTCGGCGACGTGTTCGAGATTGTGGGCCTCGTCGACGACAACGTAGTTGTAGTCCGGCAGCAGCGACACACTCTGCTCTTTCAGGACAAGATCGTTGAACATAAGTGCGTGATTGGCGACGATTATGTCCGCGCCTTCGAGGAATCGCCTGGCCCGCCAGTAAAAGCAATCGCCGTAATGAGGACACTTTCTGCCCCTGCAGTTGCCGTGTTCGCTTTTGACTGCGTCCCAGACCGTCTTGCGGGGGATAAACGACAGATCGCTCAGTGAGCCGTCTTCGGTTTCGCCGGCCCAGTCCCTTATCTGTTCGAGCTGATCGGCTCTCTCGTCGAACAAACCCTTCTGACGGCGAAGCGCGTAGCTCAGACGCCGCCTGCAAAGATAATTGCCCCTGCCCTTGGCCAGAACCGCGCTGAATTCGCCGCCCATGCTCTCGGCCAGAAAAGGTATGTCCTTGTTGATCAACTGCTCCTGCAGCGTAATCGTGTAGGTGCTGATGAGAACTTTTCCCAGCCCGCGACGCGCTGCATCGATTGCCGGAACCAGATATGCAAAACTCTTGCCGACCCCCGTACCGGCCTCGACCGCCAAGTGACCGCCCCCACCAAAACCGGCGGCAACCGCACAGGCCATCTCAACCTGCTCGGCCCTATGCTCGAACAAAGCCAGCTTTCGGGCGATTACCCCTCCCTCGCACAACACGCTCCTTATGTACTCCGGATCCATCCCTGACGTTGGAGCAATCAAACCGGCCTCCTCGCCATAATGTGTGAAACGCCTGAGCAATCTCTACTATTTGGCAACGGCTCCTTCGATCGCCGCCTTGAGTGCTTTGACACCCTCGTTCATCGCAAGCTCTTCGTAAGCCGCATCCATGTACGCCCCGGCGCTCTTCATGTCGCCCGTCCTGTAGTATACGTACGCCAGAACATACTCGAGTTCCGCCGATTCGACAAGGCTCAGCCTCTCTTTGATTTCGCGGACCCTCTTGTTAATCATATCCGCCCCGAGCAATCCGGCAAGATCGACCTCGTGCTGCAGATAAGCGGGAAAGTCCTCCAGGGCGCGACTCAGGAAAAGAGCGCTTGTAACGTACGAACCGGCCCCAAAAAGCGCGTGGCTCTTGCCTGCGTTGGCCAGCGGATCGTCTTCTTTGTATACCAGCGCCAGTCCGTAAGCATCGGCTGCCCGATAATATCTGCCGGCCCTGATATAAGTCTCACCGGCGCTCATGTACTGTCGGTACTTGGCCCGGGAGTGGTCCTCTACGCTTTTATGGCCTAGAATCGCCTGGGCCCTGTTTGCAATCTCCGCATCCGACAGATCGTTTATCTTCTTGCTGGTTGATTCGGATCCGGCCTGCCGATCATCACGCTGCTCGTCCGTCTGCTCTTTGACATTCTCCAGATCATACGCCCTGTTCAGGTAATTCTTGGGGGCGTTGCTGTAGTTCTCGGGTATATCCAGGTATTTCTGCGACAGGGACTTCGGCGCAGCGTCCGCTTCTTCGCCGGTCCCCGCGGCCTTCTCGGCGGCCATCTGCTGCTCGAGCTTGCGAATCCTGGTAAACAGTTCTTCCAGTTTCAATATCCTGCCAGGCTTTTCGAGCTTCTCGGTCGAACGCTCCGCCGGCGAAACTTCATCGTCGTCGTACTGTTCGCTGCTCTCGGTTTCGGACTGCAGTTTCTGCAGAACCGACCGCAACTCGCCCAGGCTCGCGCCGTCAAGAGGCTTAGCCTCCGGATCGACAGGTCCGACCTTGTCAGGTTCGAGATAATCGTCCTTCATCAGACCTTTATCGCTCGTCTTGTCGGCTGTGGTCGCTTCATCGCGAAACTGTTCGATTTCGTGCCTGAGGCGAGTCAACTGCTGCTGATAGAGTTCGCGTCCCAGACCCCGCGCCTCGGCGCGGCCGCCCAGTTCTTCATTTATGAGCTTCTCCAGTTGCTCCGGAGAGCGTTGAAGCGGACCCAGGCGCATCGCCGATACGTCGGTTTCAATGGTCGGGCTTTCCAGATCCTGCAGACCAAAAGCATCCGGCGCCCGGTTCACGATCGGTCCCGAATACGGCTTGAACACGCCCGGCCTGCCGACCTCCTGGCCGGCCACACTGCCGGTTTCGGAGTAGAACCGCCGATAATAATCGCCGAAAAAAGTGTTCCTGTTCTGCAGTCCGAAGCTCTCCGAACCCGCCGATGATCTGCGAAACGAATCCAGAGTCGTCGAACCAAGCGTACCTCGAAAATCTCTTGTGCTTCCGTAGGGTACGTCCGCCCTGAACTCCTTGCCGCCTCGGACGTTGCCGGTAATGATTGAATTGCCGTTGTCGCCCATGGGATTCGGGCTTTTGAATGAGCCTTGTTCGTAGGCGCTTGGCGGAACCGTGGACGAACCAATCGGATTGCGATGGCTGCGTTTTGCCGCCAAACCCGCATGCGACAGCGCCACCACAATCACACAGACAACCGCTGTGGGTCTGAAAATCCTCATAAATGTTCTAGAAACCTGTATGTCCATGATTCGCACCTCCCATCTTGAACATGCAAATACCGCCCGTATGCCGGAAGCTAATTAAGCATACACCTGCCAGAGCCGCTGTGTTCAGCGCGACCGAAGTCCTGAACCGTGTTCGCAGGCCCTTCAGGACGAAGAATCGTCCGTCTTGTACGTGGGCTTTCTGGCCCAGTTGAGCTTTACCGCAAGCGTATCCCACGGGCTGCGAAGCGGATTGTTCACAATCAAAAAGTCGCCCGGACTTCGCTCCACAACGACCACATCGTCTATAGTGAGCTTCACCTGCACCTGGCCGTCTATCGACAGCGTCGTACCGTCATTTAAGCGGACGCCGCGAACCTCTATGGGATGGCGGGTATCAATCACCAGAGGGCGGAAACTCAACGTATGCGGGCAAATCGCAGTCATAACCATCGCCTCGAGAGAACCGGCTACAATCGGCCCACCCGCTGAAAGGTTATAGGCCGTGGAACCGGTCGGAGTCGAGATTATCAGACCATCGCCCACGAAACCGCCCACCGGCCGGTCTCTGACCGCCATTTCCAGCTCAATAGTGCGGAATGGCGGACCCGCCGTGATTACCACGTCGTTCACCGCGACCGAGTGAAAACGCTCTTCTTTACCGCGAAAAACGCGGCATGAGAGCATCATTCTCTTCTCTATCGGCGCTTTTCCGGAGGCTATATCATCAAAAAAGGCCTCTATTTCACGCACGCTGAATTCAGCCAGATACCCCAACTTGCCCATATTAACCCCAACAACGGGCACTCCGGATTTGCTGAGGTGCCTGGCGGCCGATAAAATGCTCCCGTCGCCCCCGAATATCACCGCGAACCGGCAGTCCTCCAGCAGCTTCGCACCGCACTGACCTATGTCGCAATTGGACAGTATCTGGGCCTTGTCGCGCACGAAATCGGCAAAAACCTGTGTTGCCTCCGCAACCGGACCTTTCGATGGATCGCCGAAAATCACTATTTTCGGCAGAGAATTAGCCTCAGGCATAGCATTATTTCCGTTGCAAGCAAATCAGCATATCCCTCGCTGCCTTTGCTATTTCATCGGCATTCAGGCCTGATTCCATAAGCTGTTTACCGCGCAAGTCGCGTCCTATAAACCTGCGCCCCACGCCCGAAAGATGTATCGAATTGAGTTGAGTTAGCCCCTCGGTGCTCTGGCCTCCTGCATCCTGGCGCGTCCGGCCGCACCTGGCAACCGCCGCTTCGAGCACTGCCGAACCGAATCCACAGGCCGTGAAATGATCTTCAACCGTCAAGACAGGACCGCCCGCTGCAACGATATCCAGAATAGTATCGTCTATAGGCGCGGCAAAACGGGCGTTAATCACATCGGCCGAAATGCCCTTCTTGCTCAGCAGCTTGGCACCCTCAATCGATTCCTCCAAAAGGCAGCCGTAGCTGACTATGGTGATATCAGGCTCTTTCGTCCGCCTTGCTACTACCGACTTGCCCAGCTTGAACTCCTTGCCGCATGCGCTGCGGACATTCGCCTGAGCCGGGACCGCATCCTTGGGATAGCGAACAACTACCGGAGCGTCGCTTTCCAGCGCAAACTGAAGCGCCAGCTTCATCTCCCCCTCATCGGCCGGTGCGGTCAGAACCATGTTCGGCATCATGCGAAGATAACCGATATCCATTAAGCCGTGATGCGTCGGACCGTCCGGGCCCACAAAACCGGCTCTGTCCACGCAGAACACTACCGGCAGATTCTGCAGAGCGACTTCTTGGAATATGTGATCGAAACTCCGCTGCAGAAACGTCGAATATATGCAGACCACCGGTCGCAGCCCGGCTCTGGCCATTCCCGCCGCGATATCGACCGCCGCTCCTTCGGCTATTCCTACGTCGTAGAATCTGTCCGGAAACCGCTTGCGAAATTCCATCAGCCCCGTGCCGTCGCACATGGCCGACGTAATCGCAACAATCCTCGCATCGGCCGCGCCCAGCTCGGCAAGACCGGCCCCGAAAACATCGGTGAATGTCTGATGCTTCTTCTGCGTCTTCGCTTCCACGCTGTGGCCGTTGATTTTGAAAGGCCCGGTCGAATGAAACTGACTGGGCTTCTTGCCCGCGGGATGGAAACCTTTGCCCTTCTTCGTATGAACGTGGAATATCGCCGGGTGGTTCACATGCGACATCGCCCGGAACAGCCTGATAAGCGACTCTATATCGTGTCCGTCCACAGGCCCGAAATACGGGATGTTCAGGCTTTCGAACATGCGGCTCTCGGGCAGAGCCATTCGAATGCCCTTCTTTATACTCTCGATCGCCCCGTCGGCGCTGCGGCCGATAAGCGGCAGATGCTGAAGCAGATTGCTCGTGGTTTTGCGTACGTCTTCGTATGTACGGCTGAGCCGCATTCGCGAGAAGTACTTGGCAAGAGCGCCTACCGTCGCATCAATCGCCATCGAGTTATCATTCAGCACGATCAGCATCTGGCGCTTGACGAGTCCGAGATTATTGAGCGCCTCGAAGTTGGTGCCGTTTACGATACTGGCATCACCCACCACGGCCAGGATTTTGTCGTCTATGCCCCGGTGTTCCATCCCCAGAGCCATGCCAATAGCCGTCGAAATCGACGTGCCCGCATGACCCACCCTGAAAAGATCGTATTCGCTCTCGTCGGGATTGGGAAAACCGCTTATGCCGTCGGCCTGCCGCAGCCGCCTGAACTGCTCCCGCCTGGAAGTAACTATCTTATGGGCGTAACACTGATGCCCAACATCCCACAGCAGCTTGTCCTGGGAAAAATCGAACACATAGTGCATTGCCAGCGTCAATTCCACCATCCCGAGATTGCTGGCAAGATGCCCGCCGGTGTTGCTGACGGACTCTATTATGAATTCACGTATTTCCGCGGCCAGCCTGTCAAGTTGATTGATCTCGAGCGATTTCAGGTCCGCGGGACTGTTGATC
Source organism: uncultured Pirellulales bacterium (assembly GCA_964406945.1). GTDB lineage: Bacteria > Planctomycetota > Phycisphaerae > Sedimentisphaerales > Anaerobacaceae > UBA2266. The sequence continues at coordinate 27,745 of CAYOTO010000027.1, read as the reverse complement.
TGTTCGAGTAGTGTGCTCATAGCTACCGGTTTAACTGATACGTCGGAACCCCTGTTTTGCCTGCGCCGCGGCATTTCAGACAGCGGCTTTCGCCTGGACGCTTAATCTCTTGCGATACAACAACTTAACGCCGAACCCGTTCTTTGTAAAGCTATTTATGGGCGTCCGCCTCACCCGGCGTTATGCCCTTGAAACCGTCCAAATCCAGCCGCTGTATCGCACGTATACGTCCATTCAATAGCCGTCCGGCATAGCCGAAGTTCATTTATGCACCGTAAATCGCATTTATTGAAATCGCCGACCGGCATAAATGTAAGCAGGCCACAAGCGTAAGCTCATGGCCCGGGTTTGTTTTGTTCTGTTCAGCAGCGCTTTTCCACCACGTAAAACTCGCCAACTTGCACTGCGATTCAAGGCGGAGGCCGTATGGTTCTGGCCATACAGCAACCCAACTTGCAAGTAGTATGAATGTCAGGCGCAGGCCTGCATTCTTCAGGTTCGCTAATCGCGTTTGGAAACAGGGTAAATAGAATCAAATAGATCGTTCCCATCGGTAATTTGCCGACCGCCATAACTATATCCCCCAAATAACTGATCATACTCTCTGTTCGACAGGGTCTGCGTTTTTTCCTTAACCAAAATAGAGTTGTATTGTCGGCTTGACGGACCCTGCGCGTTCTCACACCAGCGTATATTTGGAGGATATGGGAGCATTGCAGGATATGTATCGCAAATACCAGTATTGTTAGTCGCCGGACTCGCCGCGGCCGCGAGGAGTGTTTTTGATCTTCGGCGTGGATGAAAAAAATTTGCGGCCTTAGTAATTTTCTACCTGGTTCTTGCCAGAAGCGCCCGGGCAAGCTGGCGCAGAACCGCCGCCCCGTCTCCAAAATCGCTCAATGCGTCGATCGCTTCTGTGCAGAGCCGCTCGGCCGATTCTCTCGACTGCTCCATCCCAACGACCGCCGGATAGGTCATCTTACCCGCCCTGGCGTCTTTGCCCGCGGTCTTGCCCAACTGCTCACTGGACGCACAAACATCGAGAATATCATCGGCCACTTGAAAGCCCAGCCCGATGCGCATGCCGTAGAGTTTCAGCGCCTCCAGTTGCTCACGGCCGGCTCGCCCGGCGATAGCCCCCACCGCCGCTGCACACCGGAACATCTTGGCTGTCTTGTTGGTGTGGATATAGGCAAGCTCGCGTTTGGTGCCGGTCTTTCCCTCGGCGTCTAGATCCGCCATCTGACCGCCTATCATACCCGCACCTCCGGCGGCTTCGGCAAGCTCGGATATCATCTTTACAGCCGCACCGCTGTCGACGACCCGTTTTGCCAGTACCTCGAACGCCAGCGTAAGCAGCGCATCTCCGGTCAGCACGGCCGTGGCTTCGTCGAACGCCTTATGGCAAGTCGGCTGGCCGCGCCGATAATCATCATCGTCCATCGCGGGCAGATCATCATGCACCAGCGAGTAAGTATGCACCATCTCAATCGCCACCGCAGCCGCTTCGGCATCACGGTTGCACTGGCCCGCCACCAGCTCGCAGCACCATAACGCCAGCGCCGAACGAACCCGCTTGCCCGGAGCAAGCAGAGTATAAGACAATGCTTTCTTGAGCAGCGGTTCAATGTCGGCCTGCTCCTCCAGCGCCGCGGCCAACAGACCGTTTATAAACTCGGCCTTCTGACTCAGCAAAACGCTGAACCCGGCATCGTTTTTCTCGGTTGCTGGCATCGGGATGAGTACTCCTGAGAGCCGTGGTATTTGCGTTCCCGGCGGAAAGTTGTATTATATCCGCTCGCGAAAGTTTTAACAGGGAAATCATGCAACCTCGAATGATTCTGATAATCGGCGTAACGGCCTCCGGCAAGGCCAGACTGGCATTCGACCTGGCCCGCGAACTCGATGCGGAGATAATCAGCGTCGACTCGATGAAGGTCTACCGGCGAATGAATATCGGCACCGCCAAACCCCCGCCCGAAGCCCGGGAGCTGGTTCCCTATCATATGATAGACGTGGTCGAACCAGGCGAGTCGTTCAACGTGGCCGCGTACATTGACGGGGCAAGTGCGGCGATTGACCTCATTCGCGGCCGCCGAAAGACTGTCATAGCCGTCGGCGGAACCGCGCTCTATATAAAGGCACTGCTCTACGGCCTGTTCGAAGGACCCGGCAGCGACGAGAAGATACGCCAGGCCCTTCGCCGACGCGCCGAATCCGAGGGACTGGCCAAGCTCCACGAAGAATTGGCCCGGGTGGACCCCGAGGCCGCCGGGAGGATAAACCCGAACGACGCCAAACGCATAATAAGAGCCTTGGAGGTGCACGAACTGACGGGCAAACCCATTTCCGCCTTTCAGACACAGTTCGACTCACAGGAGCCGATCCACGACTGGACCATTATAGGCCTGCGAAGACAGCGCGCAATCGAGAGCATGCGGATCAACGCACGAGCAAAGAGGATGATCGAAAAAGGCCTGGTAGAGGAGGTCAAATCCCTGCTGGCCGAGGACAAACCGCTGAGCCAACAGGCCGCGTGCGCAATCGGATACGCCGAAATTATCGACCACCTCCAGGGCAGGACCACGCTGGAAGAAGCCGTCGAACTCATAAAGAAGAACACCCGCCGCCTCGCCAAGGGCCAGAGAACCTGGTTCAAAACCTTCCCAAATGTAAACTGGCTCGAAATCGGCGACGAGGAAGCTTCAGAGCAAATTCTCGAACGCGCCCAATTCCTGCTGGCTGGGACTGCTTAGAGCGACACTAACGCCCGGGCCTTTTCAGTTCGATGACCCATTGACCTGCTCTGCAGGCTTCCAGATGTAGTAATCCATATCGTCGGAAGCCGAAGACTTGAAGTTCATGTACTTGCCGTCAATGAGTGTGAACGTCACACTGGCCTTCTCGTCTCCGGCTTGTGCTTCAGCGACAAGCCCGTCGCCGTCCTGCGATATTACGGTATAAGCCAATGCCTGCCGCCGGTCCCCCATTATGTATACGATTTCAGTGTCGCTGATTTGGATTTTCATCCGCTCCATCAGCTTCTGGATAATTGCAGGCATCTTCTCGGCATCCGCCGGCGTGTATTTCGGGCTGTTGGCAGCCTCAGCCAGCGAGCGATCGTAGTCAATTACCCATGTACCAACGAAAGGGTTGCCCGATGGCTCCGAAACGGGTTCGGAGGCTTTCTTACAGCCCGAGACGCCCACCAAGAGCGTGACGGTTCCGAGCAGGCATGCTGATATCATTAATTTTCGCATAATCGAATGCCTTTCTGCGCATGAATTTCAGGGGTTTGCCACAAACAGCGGACCCGGCCTGTGGACCGGCTCAGGCCATTTGAAGTTGTTCTTCGGCGTGGAGGATTGCGGCGGTATCGCTGAGGACCAGTTGCCTGACCAGGCTGGCCGGGACGACGCTTATACCCATATTGAAGACCTTTTCTTCGACCATCGAGGCGATGGTCCTGGCGGTCTGCTGGGGAATGTCGTGCTCGGTCATCAGATCGTCCACAATTATCGATTTATCCCAGGGGCTCCTGCTGCTGGCGGTCTCGATACCGCATATTGCCTGGGCATCGGCCAGTTCCCGCACGTGAACCGAAATCACATCCACCCGCCGGCGGCGTATCCGGCGGTTCATGTGATGTTCACTGAGAGCGACAGCCGCCTCGTCATGACCGGTGCTGGTCAGAACGGCCTTGATCATCGACAGTATCTCCATGCTGTCGACGCTGTTGCGGCGCCTTTTGTGGTAGAGATAGTAGGTAACCACGTCCGCGAGCTGCTCGGCCGTGTAGACATCCGCCCGACCGGACCTGCTCAGAGCGTTATTAATCGCACCGATTACCTTCGTGTGCAAGTATTCCTCGACGCCCCCGCCGTTCTTTTTTACTTTCAATTGCGACCGCATTTGCCTGCTTTTGCCTCCATGCAAAAAAACCGGCCCCCAACCGTTCCCGATGCAAGTCCATGCATCAAGCTGCTGTTCCGGATTCTTTTATCACCCTCCGAACAGCTTCAGTTGCTCATTGGGTTCGCTATGCTCGATTACGTGGCTGACTTCTTCGATAAGCTCGCCCGCGTCCATGAAATCCCTGTAAACGCTCGCAAATCGAATGTAGGCCACTTTGTCGATTTCTCGCAGATGACGCATCACGCTATCACCGACGAACGACGATGCAACTTCCTTATCGCATTCTTTGAAAATGTCTTCTTCGACCTTATCGGCTATCTGCTGGATCTGCTCGGCCGATACGGGCCTCTTGTAACAGGCCTTACGCAAGCCGGCCATTATCTTATCTCGCTCGTATGGAGCCCGCGAGTTGTCCTTCTTTACGACATAGAGCTTGAAGCTCTCGCCTATCTTTTCATAGGTCGTGAAACGCCGCTCGCACAAAAGACACTGACGCCGGCGGCGAATAACCCGACCGCCTTCGCTGCTCCGCGAGTCAACTACTCTATCCCGGTCTTCCTTGCAGAACGGACATCTCATTTCTTTGCATCTCGAACCCCAATAGCCGACACCGAACCGAAGAACACAACCGCTGCGTACCGGAACGCCACGGCACCAAGGATAAAACTCCTCACGACTTAGCAAGACTACACTACATCTTGTCGAAAATCAATTCTAGGAGGGATATCTTGTGTGTCAACCCAAATATTCTAGTAAATTCCTCAAAACAGCCATCGAATTGCCTGGAGTCGGCCTAGTCTCAAGATAAAGCGACTTCGAAGTACACCCCCCACCAATTAGCGCGCGTAAAAATAGCCTCTGCGCCTGGAACGCAGAGGCTAACTCGGAAAGAAACTTACATAGCCCCCCATAACATTCGTACACGCCCGCGCGTCATACGCGAGCACAAGAGCCAGTATCTGTTCGCATCCGACGATAAATATCGGACACCGGTCGGGCCCTTTTGCCGGCCCTGACCATTTATTGTAAACAGGAACAAACAACTTTCGATGTCCTGTCCTGCTTCACTTAAAGTCTAATATAAAAACAGCCCGAGGCAAATTGCCCCGGGCTTTTTTCTGGCTTATTCCAATAAACTCTTAAACGACAGTACAGGGAAGCTGCCGGCTCAGGCCTCTTCGACCGTCGCCTTGCTTCGCAGCTCGTCGACGAACTGCTCTATGGCTTTCTCTCTTTTCTGCTGGCTAAGCGCCTCGACGATATGGGACTTAACCTCGTCCAGGCCCGCAATTTCGCTCGGCTTTCTGCTGTAGACTTTGGCGATGTGATAACCGAACCGCGTGCGGAATATATCGCTTACCTGGCCTTCGCTGAGGTTGAAGATAACATCCTCGAATTCCTCGACCATCTGGCCGCGCGTAACCATGCCCAGATCGCCCCCCGCATCGCCGCAGTCTGTATACCGGTCGACAACCGCTTCAAAAGGCTTGCCGCCGTCCAGCTCGGCCTTGGCCTGCTGCAGGGCCTGCTGAGCCGCCGCCTCGTCGGTCTGCCAGTTCACATACTTGACCATGTGGGCAACCCGCAACTGTTCGGGCGTGCGGAAGTTTTCGGCGTTCTCGTTGTAAAAAGCCTCGATCTCTTCTTTCGAGGGCTCGGGCAGCTCTTTGCATATTGCTTCGAGTCTCTGCTCGACCCTGATCTGCTGCTCGATGTCGTCCAGCAGTTTCTTGCGGGCTTCTTCGTCGTAGTCCTTCTCGAACTCCTTTTCGTCCTTGTACTGCTCCTTTATCTGCTTGAGGACCTCTTCGACCTTTTCCCGCGGAACCTCCGATACTTGGTTCTTCGCATCCTGGTTGACCAGCACCCGCTCGATAACGTTTTCCCTGCACCACTCGGCCAACTGTTTTTCCCGCTCCTCGGCCGGCTGGTCGGCAAATGTCTGTTCGTAGTGAGGTCTCAGACGCTCGATCTCCCGCTCGATCGCCGATTCTTCAACCTTTTCGCCATTTACAATCAATACCATTTCAAATACCCCAAAACACCTTTCAATTAACGTCCGGTCCTCAGCCTCTTGCCCTGGCGTACCAGTCCGGATCCTGAGCCAGCTTGTTCCTGGCTTCCTCGGTCATCATCGCAAACGCCGGGTGGGTGCTGTCCCACGCCCTGTCGCCAAAGCCGGCGCTTCGCATCTTCTCTATTTCGGGCGCCACCTCGTCGAAGTAGCTGCCGTATATGTGCAGTGAATCACTTATATCCACGTATCTGCCCACCGTGACTGTTTCGCCGGTCTTTGCCGCGATGCCCTCGGCGATTCTTTTCTGCAGGTCCGTCAGTGCGTAGACGTTCATGAACCACGCCTTGTACAGGTCGCGACTGCGCCAGTGTGTGTTCATGTTGAGCGACCACTGGCCTTCGCCGGTCGCGATCAACCTGCACCATATCCTCTGCAGGCACGGCGGATCATCCGTTTGCGGGTCCGCGGTGGGCATCCAGGTAATCGCCTGGGCCCGCCGGCTGTGTCCGGCGCCGCTGAGGCAATCGACTATATACTGAATCTGGTCGACCGCCGCGAACGGTTTCGCCGAGTCTGCATCGCGGATGTCCTCGACCGGGCAGTAGGAAAACAGCCGCTCATGGTAGGTATAGGTCCATTTGCCCGCCGCCGCATCGATCCAGTGGTCGTGAATACCCTCGACCACTTCCTGTCGATACGCCTCCAGCTCCTCGGGCCCGCCGGGGAAATTCTTGTGTATCCGCGGCTCGTTAAACGGGTTGCTTACCGCGATCATAACAGTCGCATCCCTGCTGGGCGGGTCCTCGGGCTTGTCGTACTGAGTCTTGACCTCGATGCCCCGGTCCCATACCGCCAGGACCGCCTTCTCCCAGGCCTGGGGAAGGCAATCGGCATTTATGGAAATGACGGGTATGTTCGCTGTCGTGGCGGCAATGGTCATCTGGTGTCCTCCTTGAACTGCTACTGGTTGCCCCCGTTGTAAAACTTCGACAGGTCCATCTCTTCTTCGGTGATGTCATGCATCTTGCGGTAACGCACCGGAAGATCCCGCAGAACGCGCCTGCACTTGTAATCGTACTCCGTGCCCGGATATCTGCTCATCAATTCGCGGCACTTGTCGGTCATTTCCTTGGCGCCGAGCATCGGCAGCCTGCTCATCTTCCGCTTCTGCTTGATCCAGTTCCAAAGCCTCTCAGCGTCGTACTTCTGGGCGGATTCGAGCTGTCTGAACTGGGGCTGGCCCTCGGGTTCCGGCGGAACGTCCGGAGTACGCGGCGCCGACTGTTGCGCCACAGCGGTGTTGGCATCTTCGGCGGGTTCGGTGTTCTGCTGAGCGGTTGTATTGGTGCCGTCATTTGTCTGCAGATCGGCGGCGCCGGGCTTGGCCTCCATCTTCTTTTCGTCTTCTTCCCACTGGTCGTAAACGGTTTTAGGCCCGTCGTCTGTTCGCGGCTCGGGCCTGGGCGCCGGCGGCGAATCGTCGCCCGAGGTAAACGCGGCCAGACCTATCAGAGCAGCGACAACCACAACGGCCACCGCAGCCACTTTAAGCCAAACATTATCCATAACAATACCACCTGTTAACGAAATTACGCAGTGCAAGGGGCTCAAGAAGAACCGCCGATCATAATAACAATTCAGCGGCTTAAAATCAAACTATTCAATATCGCCATACCGGCGCCGGACAACATTTGTTTGACTTTTGCCCGCACCGTCAATAGCATATACCGGTAAATCGATTAAATCACTACTGCATAAGAACTTAAAGCGAATCATGTTCACAGGGCTCATAGAATCGGCAGGCACAATCAGGTCGGTCGCGAGAACCGGCCGCACCGCAGTTGTCGCCGCGGATCTGGGCGAGATAGCCGCCGAAAGCGAAATCGGCGACAGCATCGCGATAAACGGCGTCTGCCTGACCGTAACCTCGATTGACGGACCTGTGGCCAAATTCGATCTGAGCGCCGAGACCCTCGATCGCTCCAATCTGGGCAGGCTTCGCCCGGGCGCCCCGGTGAATATCGAACGCGCTCTGAAGGCAGGAGACCGGCTGGCGGGCCACATAGTGCAGGGCCATGTGGACGGAATCGCGACCTTTGCGGCGATAGACAACAGCGGCGACTACGCCGATATCAGATTCACCGCCGGGGCCGATCTGCTGGACCAGATGATCGTCAAAGGCTCGGTCGCTGTCGACGGCATAAGCCTGACCGTCAGCAGTATTGACGACAGCGGCTTCAGCGTAGCCGTTATACCCGAAACATGGCGTAATACCACACTCGGCGCCGCCAAAATCGGCGATTCGGCCAACATCGAGACCGACATCGTCGTAAAAACCGTGTTGAACCGGCTGGACAAAATACTCCCTCGCAAACAGTCGCTTACGACCGAAAGCCTCAGACAAATGGGCTTCTAGGGGCTTCATTCGTTCATTCCGGTCCATAGTCCGATGAATACCGATAAACCAAACATCCCGATAGCAGAACAACCCGTCATAGGCGTTACAATGGGCGATCCGGCGGGAATCGGGCCCGAGGTCGTGGTAAAAGCGCTTTCGGATCCGTTTATCCACCGATCCGCCAAGTTCGTCGTCTTCGGGATGAATGAGCATCTGTGCTACGCCGCCGACCGGGCGGAAATAGAACCGTTTTGGGGCCGCCATCAGCACGAAAAAATCAGCCGCGATTATCCCCGCAAGGTAATGGTCGCCGATTATGACGATTATGCGGTTCCGGCCTGGATCAGGGGCGCCAGCCGGGTGGCCGGCGAAGCCTCGATGCGATTCTGCCTGGACGCAATAGACGCCGCAAAAAGGGGCATAATCGACGCGGTGGTTACCGCGCCGATCAGCAAGAAAAGCTGGCATCTGGCCGGCAGCGAGTGGCCCGGACACACCGAAATGCTCGCCTCCGAGTGCAAATCCAAACGCAAGGTCATGATGTTCGTCGCCGGCCCGCTCAAGATTGCCCTGGCGACCATCCACGAACCTCTGTTCGAAATCCGCCACAAATTCACCATTGGCTGCGTTTTCGAGCCGATAGACTTGCTCAACGACGCCTTAAATGAGTTTTTCGGGATCAATCACCCTCGAATCGCCGTTGCGGCTCTGAATCCCCACGCCGGTGAGGGCGGCCAGTTCGGCGACGAAGAAAACCGGATTATAAAGCCCGCCATAACCCTGGCCCGCGCACAGAGTATAAACTGCTCGGGTCCGCACCCGGCCGACAGCCTTTTTCTCAGAGCCATAAGGGGCAAATACGACGGCGTGGTCGCGATGTACCACGATCAGGGCATGATCCCGATAAAACTGCTGGCGTTCGATCACGCAGTAAACGTAACAATCGGCATTCCGATTATCCGGACCTCGCCGGCCCACGGAACAGCCTTCGACATCGCCGGCAGGAATATGGCCGATCCGTCCAGCATGAAAGCCGCAATCCGAACGGCGATCGAGATGGCCGCGACGCGACGCCGCAGAGATCGCCGTGCAAGCGCAGCTTCTGCAACGAAGACCTGAGGACGATGCACACCAAGCAGCAAATCCGCCAGTTGCTCGAATCGGCCGGGACCGGGCCGCGAAGGCAGTTCGGCCAGAATTTCCTGATCGATCTCAATCTCATGCGATTGCTCCTGGAGACCGCGGGCATCGGACCGGAAGACGTTGTGCTCGAAGTCGGCTGCGGAACAGGATCGCTGACCGAAGCACTCGCCGAGCGTGCCGGGGCGGTTATCGGCGTCGAGATAGACAATCGCCTGATCGACATCGCCCGGCAAACGGTCGCCGAAAAGCCCAATGCCCAGATTCTGCACTGTGATGTACTGCGCAACAAGAATGCGGTTGCCGAGCCGGTGATCCAGGCCGTCGAGAATGCACTGAGCAGGCAAAGGGGGCGATTCATGCTGGTGGCCAATCTGCCCTACAATATCGCCTCGCCGCTGATGCTCAACCTCGTATCCGGTCCCGTCAAGGCCGACCAGATGCACGTAACGGTCCAGAAGGAGGTTGCCGACCGAATGACCGGGGCACCTCGAACGGCCGATTACGGGCCGTTGACGGTGTTCCTGGCGGCCACGGGCCAGGCCCAAATGATCCGCGTGCTAAAACCCAACGTATTCTGGCCGGAACCCAAGGTGGACTCGGCCATGGTGAGCTTTCGCCGCGACAGCCAGAAGGCCTGCCGAATAGCCGATGCGGCCCTTTTTTCGCGGATAGTAAGCCTTTTCATGGGCCACCGCCGCAAAATGGTAAAGGCCTGTACGAAGCTGGCATCCGGCGAATTGGCGAAGATTTCGGACTGGCAGACCGTATTCGAGGAATCCGGCGTCGATCCCACCAGCCGCCCCGACCGGATAACGCCCCAGCAGTACATCACGATGGCAAACCTCTGCCATGACCGACTGAAGGCCAAATAACACCGATAACACTGCTGCAAACCCTTCCGCCGCGAATCGCCCCCGATAAAAACACACACGCCAAGCCGTCAGACGCCGGAAAACCACCCGGGATGCCCGAATACTGTTGAAAAAGACCAGCGTTTCCGATATAATCACAGCAGGTAGGTTTGGCTGCTTTATCGCCGAAAACCCCCCATTTTACGGAACATGTGGCTGTTTTTACACATCAGGTTAGAAGAATGCTATCTGTCTTTCAAACGTAAAGGGTTTCGACTATGACCAGAAGAAAAGCGTTTACTCTGATCGAACTGCTGGTGGTAATCGCGATTATTGCGATTCTGATGTCAATTCTAATGCCCGCCCTGCGACGCGTTCGCGAACAGGCAAAGATGATTAACTGCATAGCCAATCTAAGGCAGTGGAACATCATTGCGTCCATGTATACCGGCGATAATGACGGCAAATTCTGGGCATCAGACCCGGGAACGCCCGGCTATTGGTGGATCAGATATCTCGAACCCAAATACGTGGACTGGGAGGAGAACGAAATCTGGTTCTGTCCCAGCGCCAAGAAACCTATACAGGACAGAAACGGTAATGTGACCCCAAACTTCAACATATTCAACGCGTGGGGTATTTATAACATGAACGGCGCGCCAAATGGTATCGCCGGCAGCTACGGAATAAATGGCTACTGCCTCATACCTGACAGTAGTACTTACGAAGGTGGAAGACCTAAAAGTGACGGCTGGAAAACTGTCGGCAGCACCAGGATGGCCAACAATGTACCCTGGTTTATCGAGGCCCTGCGTTTTGACCTCTGGCCGCTGGAAACCCATGCCCCGGCCCAGAACGAATTCGCCGCATGGTCAGGCAATAATATGGCCAGATGCTGCATAAATCGCCACCAAGGATTTCTTAATGCGGCGTTCATGGACTGGTCGGTCCGCAAAGTAGGCTTGAAAGAACTCTGGACGCTGAAATGGCACAGAAGCTTCAACACAGCCGGTCCCTGGACACAGGCCGGAGGTGTCACTGCCGAAGACTGGCCAGAGTGGATCCGTCCTTTCAAAGACTACTAAGGAGACCGGTATATGTATAAACAACTAACAAAAGGTTTTACCCTCATCGAACTGCTCGTGGTAATCGCCATCATCGCGATACTGATGGCCATTCTCATGCCTTCGCTGCAGCTCGCCCGCGAGCAGGCCCAGCGAACGGTGTGCCTGCACAACATCGGACAGTTGTCGCTGGCGTGGATCATGTACGCCGATGAAAATGACGACAGGATCGTCAACGGCGACGTCGGAGAGTATGGAGGCCTTCATCAGGGCGAAAAAAGCTGGGTTTTGCGGGACTACGACGCGGCCACCTTGCGTGAAAAAATCCAGTGCATAAAGGACGGCGCGCTTTTTCCGTATACAAACAACTGGAAAGTATACAGATGTCCCATGGGCAAGACCAGCAAAGACGAAGCGCGTCTTTACGGTGTTTTCGATGCGATGAACTGCAAGGGCTGGAGCGGCAATGGTATGCAGGATGCGAAGATGATCAAAAAACGCTCCGAAATCAAGAACTCGGCCTACAGAGGCGTGTTCATTGAGGACGGCGGTACCGGACGCCGCGCGATGGGCGGCTGGACTGCTTACAGCAGCAGATGGCGCTGGTGGGACCCGCCGCCGATCAGACACAACGGCGGAACGCCTATAGGATATGCCGATGGTCACGCCGACCACAGAAAGTGGAAGGACCAACGAACCGTCGATTTTGGCCTCAAGGAGCAGGCTTTTTCGGAAGACCAGCCGAACAACGAGGACATAGCCTGGGCGGCGTACACATCCTGGGGCACGCGACATTTGAGCGCCCAGTAACTGCATATAAATTGAAATAGCACAAGCGGCCGTTTCCCTCGGGATCGGCCGCTTTTTTTATGCGCCGGATGATAAGGGCATGCTCATAATGTAACCGTTTTGTGCCGGTGGCTGTGGCATTCGATGTTTACCGCCACCGGCAGTGATGCGATGTGGCAGGCGGCGGTCTCGACCAACACACCCAGGGCGGTGGTGTCGCCGCCGAGGCCCTGGGGACCGACGCCGAGCGAGTTTATACGTTCGAGAAGATCGGCTTCCAGTTGTGCGTAGAAGTCGTCGCCGTTGTGCTCGTCGAGACGACGCAGCAGGGCCTTCTTGCTCAGCAGACAGCTCAACTCGAAATTGCCCCCGATTCCTACGCCCACGACGAACGGCGGACAGGCATCGGCCCCGGCGGACCCGACCACCTCGACAATCCAGTCGGCCACCTCGTCGCGTGCGGCGGTCGGCCTGAACATTTTGAACCGGCTCTTGTTTTCACATCCGCCCCCCTTGGCCATGATGCTTATCTTCAGCCCGTCGCCAGGCACCGGGAAATGGTGAATCACCGCCGGCGTATTGGCTCCGGTGTTTTGCCGCCGGTTCAAGGGTTCTGCCACGATGCTCTTTCGCAGATAGCCGCTGTCGTAACCGGCCGCGACGCCGGCGTTTATCGCATCATCGACGGTCCGCCCGGCATCATCGCTCACAACGCATTTTACGCCCTGCTCGACGAACACAACCGTCAGTCCCGTATCCTGGCACAGCGGTATTTTTTCACCGGTCGCAATGCGGGCGTTCTCGATCAACTGCTCCAGTATTCGCCCGGCGCCTGCGTTCGACTCGGCCGCAGCGGCCTTTTCGAGCGCTTCGAGCACATCACCCGGCAACTCGTGCGCAGCCGCCACGCACGCCGCCTCCACCGCCTTCACGACTTTTTCAAATTCAACGTATCGCACCGCCGCCTCGCTGCTGCTGGTCTTTGGTTCGTTCACTGCTCGGCCCCGGCAATATGCACTTCGAGACTTTTGTAAGTGGTATTTCCCGCCGCGTCTTTGGCCCGCACCGCGACCACGTGCTCGCCCGGTTCGAGATCCTCGATAACAATCGTAAAACTCTCCTCGGTCGTATCGAATACCATGTCATTTGGCACCGTGCCGACCCACTTTTCGTTGCTGTCGACGGTATAGTGAAGTTCCGCAACCGAGCTGAACCGGTCGACGGCCTTGAGTTCGACCTTCGCATCGGCCTTGTCCACCTGCACCGACGTATCCGTTATGGCCGGTCCCGTGTTGTCGATAACGACCGCTTCGCTGACGCGGCTGCCGGTAAGGGTCGTCTCGCTGGTGTTGCTCATCCTGTCAGAGGCAATCACCCTGACTTCATACCTGCCGTCCTCGACGGTCTTGCCGTCCCACTCGAAAGAAGGGGTTTCCAGATCGTCGGTAAGTTCGATCCATCCGGTCCTGCCGACCTTTCGGAAATCGACTTTGTAAACGAGCGTGTCCTTGTTGAAGTCGGTCGCGCTGAAATTGATCTTGAACACGCCCTCCTTGCCTTTGGTGTCGAGCCGCCCTACGCTGACCGCCGTTACCTGCGGAGCGATATTCGCAACGGTGCCGGCCACGGCTACTTCGCGGATTACGGGCGTGCGGTCTTTGTCCGGACTCAGCAGAATCAGCTTGTACTGGCAGAACCGGCCCATCGGGCATCTCAACTGTACCGGGCCGGTCACCTCCAGCGGCGCGGTCCAGTCGCTGAACGTCGGGTCGTTCACGTCCTGCACGTTGCCGCTTCGCGAACAGACCATGACCTTGCAGTTGCGCGGTATGTCGGCCTCTATCTGCAACTTGCCCCACTTCGCCGGCTGGCCCGCGTCGATCAGATCCGAAACGTACTCGCCGGTGGGTGCGTAGCCCGCTTCGAGCCTGAGAAGTTTGGCCGGATTGGCCGTGCCGATCAGCACATCTTTGTCGAAAAGAGCCGCCGAGGTAACCTGCGAGGCCTGCTCATCCTCGAACAGGGTGGCTTCGTCTTCGGTGGCCGGGTCCACGCTGAACAGCTTGGCCCGGTTGCCCGCGCCTATCAGCAGCCTGCCCTGCCGCTCGAGAAGGCAGAACAGAACCGCATTCTCGCTGAATACGCCCTTTACGAATCCTTCCTTCGTAATCCGGTAAATGTTGCTGCCCTTGTTGGGAGCCGCTATGCCCGGAATTCTTACTGCTCCATTCTTCTTCTTCTCGTCGGGCTGCTCCTGCGTGTCGGGAATCTGCAGCTTCGTGCTCTCGGACTGTTTATCGGATTCGGGCTGTTTGCTCTCCGGTTTGCCTGCCTGCGGGGCCTTCGACGAAAAGCGGTTCTGCGTGGCCACAGCCTCGGCCGAGGTCGCCGCAGCGTACAAATGCCCGTCTTCACCTCTGAGCAGCGCCGTAATTTCGGGCTGTTCACTGTCGTAAAGCACCTTGGCCCGCCCGGAACCGCTTTCAATGCGATAGACCAGCCCCCGCGTATCGCTGCCGGCATAAATCGCCCCGTCGTCTCCGGCGGCCAGGGACAGTATATTCTTGTCCGGGCTGTCGTAGAAGACTTCGGCTTTGCGGCCGAAAGAGTCGGTCTTGTAGATTATCCCCTGCGGACCCGTGCCCAGATAAATATCGCCCGACGGGTCCACCAGAATCGCGAAAATGTACATGGTGTCTTCGGGCTCGAATATGCTCACGAACCGGCCCTTTTCGAGTCTGCACAACCTGCACTCTTTGCCGCTTATTCCGACCAGAAGCCGCCCCGCGATATCCCTGCGCATCGCGAATATATGTTCGTTCGTCAGAAATTCCGCCTCGGGCTCGTTGGCGTCATTGGCGTCTGCCCGGACGTACCCGGCCGGGACGAGCTTTACCGTCATTTCATCGGGCTGAGGATAAATCCTGGCCAACTCTCCCATGCTGTAGCGGTAGACACCGCCGTTCGGACTGGTCCCCACGTAAAACTCACCGCCGACGACGACAATACTGTTAATGGACCAGACCGGCCCGAAGTCGTCCACGAGCACCTCGACGGACCGACCCAGCTCGATGCTTCCGCGCGATCCGATCACGACGTTCTCGACCTCGCCGGCGGACATCTGCGCGCTGCTTTCGTGCCGGACTATCTTGCTTGTTACCGCCGGGCACAAGGCCGCAAGGCACAGAACCAGTATGGCAGACACAAAAGCACCGGAATGAACACCAATTCTCATAACGAGATTCCCTGAAAACTTGCCAGGCCGTCTCAAACATCCTGAGCAGCTGTTATTTCTCTACGTTTATCTGTACGGTCTGCTTGTCTATCACGACCGAATCAATATCCACGCTTTTCTGAATCCAGTGCGGGTACGGCTGAGTTCGAAGCGTCCGCGTATTACTCTGCAGCACCATCGCCCTTGTTTTGGGCAGATCGGGCAGTTCCGACCGCTCGATGGTCAGCCCGTCATCGGGCAGCTCCAGCATGCAGTACAGCCGCGCCCGGTCGATATTTAGCATCTCGTTCAGCGCCGCCACAAGGCTGGACATGTTGTGGGCCAGATAGCGATACGGAACCTTCTTCCGAACGAACTGCTCGTAACCGTACGAGCCGCAGACGGTCAGATTGTACTTTCCCGGCTCGACGTGGTCGGGAATTTCCAGCGTGAAATCGTGATGCCGCATCTGAGAACGCATCCCTTCCAGTGTGACATCGACCTTGACCGAATCTCCGGGTTTGACCGTCGTATCCGACAGCTTCATCGCCCAGATATGGGCCGTTTCGCTTTCGGGCGTAATCCGCAGGCGGGTCGAAATTGACTCGATAGGGACCTTTTTGAACGGGTGATTCATGAGCATCTCGATCGTGCCGGTATATTCGGTCACAACTTCGCTGAGCATCATGTCCGTGGAGATATTCTCGAAGGAAATTTCCCATCCGTTCTGAAGATTCAAATCCATCGCGTACTCCACCGTATGCTCGGGCGGAAAATCTCCCTGCCTTGCGGCCGCACCGGCGATGGCGGATCGAACCAGCCCGGCGGTCAAGCGGTCGTTGCTTGCCACAGAACAGTCATAGGTGCGTACTTCGGGGTCGTTGTAGCGATCCACCGTTATTCTCAATGGTATGAGAGCCGGTTTTGCGCCAAGGTGCCCGTAAATCGCGGCCGCCTCGTCGCGGCGCAGCGCCCCGATAATCGGGCCGGGACTGGTAAGTTTGAAGCTGCGAACCAGACTGCTGACGACGGTATGCACCCGGCCGCCGGCCATCGGCAGATCGACGCCGCCGTAGCCCAGAAAGCTGTGCCCGAATCCGTAAATCTTCTCGCCCCGCACCTCGGTAACCGTACCTGTGACCGACAGTGAAATATCTCCGCTGACCAGCGGAAGCATCAGACATCCGCCGGGAGCAAGATCGCCGGCGTTGTCGTTGGTTCCGGTCGCACCGGCACCGGCGTAGACTTCCAGGCCCAGCGGAGAAAGATAGTTTCGCAACTGCTCCACGGCCTGCGAACCCACGCCCGAGACCAGAACCGGACAGGGCAGCCTGCTAAGTGCGGCCGACGACCGCTTTTGAGCCGCCGACCGTTGTCTATCCAGAGCGGAAAAATCCAGCGGCCGGGAAAAATCAAAAACGCTCGTGCGGGCGATTGCACCGCCGCTTTGCGCCGCCAGAGGTCCCTTGCCCTCGCCGACCATCAGCATCTCGGCTATGGGGGTGGTCCCGTAGAGCGGATCTTTGGCGCTGGTCCAGGCGAAAGCCAGCGCCCCGGCCAGACGTCCGTCGATATAAACCGGCGAACCGCTGCAGCCGGCCACCGGACCGGTATGCAGGAATCGCTCATCGATGCCCTTTACGAGAATCGCATCCCGGCCGGGCTCCACATCCCTGACCACATCGATTACTTCGAGCCCGAACCGCTCAATCCCTTGGGTCCCATAAACAGTCAGGCAGTACGCCTCCATACCCGGCTCGACCTCGTCGAGTCCGATATAACGGTTGCTGTCCCAGACGCCCTGCAGCCCGGGCGGGGTCTGTGCACGGACCGAAAACGCAAACAAGACGGCCGGTATCAGCGATAATATCAGATACGACGGGGAAAAAGCCGCTGCTGAGTTGCCCCAAGGCGCCAATCGCGACATTTGAGTCCTTTCCATGAACCAAACAGCCAAAATTTTACTATCAGACATATCCTTTGCAAGACAAAAGACTATTTGCTAGAATGACGGTCTATGTTTTCCGAGGACGTGCGTATCAGGTATGGTCGGGCTGACGCCCCTTTCGACTAATACGGAGAAATGAATGAAATCTGATCATCGGCATGATTTAAAAAGAAACGAACTGGCCGACTGGCTTACACATCTGCCCGAATGGGCCAAAAAGTACCAGTACTGGCTGATAGGCTCGGCGGCTGCGGTTCTGATCGTGGCGGGATTCTTCGTCTGGAAGGTGTACTTCCGTGATCCGGCTATCGTTCAGAGCCAGGTGGAACTGACGACCCTCATGGCCGACATCACCCAGAAGAAGGGCATGATAATCCAGGGCCAGTCCCAGGGCCTGGACAATGCCTCGGTTCTTAACACCTCCGCTCAGGGGCTGCTGAACTTCGCCGCTCAGCAGAAAGGCTCGATCGCGGCAATGGCATACATACAGGCCGGCGACGCTTTGCGGGCCGAGATGCTCTACACCATCGCCAATGTGGCTCCGGCGGACATGAAGGACCAGATGGATCAGGCAAAGTCCGCATACGAGTCGGCTATGCTGGAGGCGCCCGATATCCCGTCGCTGCAGGCCAGGGCAAAGTACGGCACAGGGCTTTGCGCCGAGCACCTCGAAGATTTCGCCACGGCCAGAGAGGTCTATCAGGAAGTTGCGACCAGCAAAGAATACAAAGGCACGGTTGCGGCCGCGGCGGCTGCAAACAGACTCGAGATAATGGGCGATTTGTCGACAAAGGTTACTTTCCCGCCCAAGCCGATTGAAATGCAGGTTCAGCCGTCCGATCCGAACGATCCGACCGACATCCCCGGGATGCCGCCGATCGAGTCGCTTCTGGAAGATGTCAACGACGCTGCACCTGAAATGAATCTGCCCGATACGAACGCGGTATCATCGGCCGTAAAACAGGATATCGCCGAAGCGGCCACGGAGGCTGACGTAAACGAAGTCGAGGACGCCGTGATCAAAGCCGTCACCGAAGTTGCCGAAAAGATCGTCGCACCCAACAAGCCCGCCCCGTCAGCAGCGGACGCCAACGAGCAGTAAAGTAATCGACGAAGGTGATGTCGGAAAATCAGTTCACAGTCTACGTAGGCAACTCGATTAAGGAGCGGCGGATCGACAAGTACCTGCACGGGCGGTTCAGCAATTACAGCCGCGTGAAGATCCAGGGCGCAATCAAAGCAGGGGGGGTCCGCGTAAACGGCATGCCGGTCAAGTGCAGTTTTCAACTGAATCACGGCGACCGAATCGACATGACCCTGCCGGAGCTGCCGAGCAAGCACATCATACCGGAGGACATTCCGCTCGACATCATTTACGAAGACGACGATCTGATCATCGTCAACAAGCCCGCCGATATGATCGTCCACCCCGCCCGCGGCCACAACCGCGGCACTCTGGTAAATGCACTCGTTTACTACAGCGACGAACTCTCCAGCGGACAGGCGAACTTCAGACCCGGAATAGTCCACCGCCTCGACCGCAACACCACCGGCGTGCTTATCGTCGCCAAAAACGACGAAGCGCAGTGGAAGATAGGCAGGCAGTTCCACGACCGCACGATCGAGAAGGCCTATCTTGCGATAGTTCACGGCACGCCCGAACTGAGCGCCGACCGCATAAGCATCGCCCTCGGCGTGCACCCGAACATGCGCGACAAGTACGCCATCCGCCCGGTCACAGGCAAAGAAGCCGTCACGTTTTACGAAACGCTCGAGGAATTCCGCGGCTTCGCATTGCTGGGCCTGACGCCGAAGACCGGCCGGACCCACCAGCTCCGCGTGCACCTGTCGCACCTCAAGCACCCGATCGTCGCCGATGACATGTACGACGGAAAGCTCGTCTACCCCTGGCAGCTCAAGGACGAAGAACCGACCGTCGAAGAACCCGTCATGAAAAGAACCGCACTGCATGCGGCAAAAATCCGCTTCAGACACCCAACCACCGGCCAACACGTCTGCTTCGAGGCCCCCCTGCCCGAGGACATGCAGAATTTCCTCGACCTCCTCCGAAAACACCGGCCGGTCTGAAATTCTCATCCCTTGGAGCCGCCCGCCATCCGCAGATCCCTGCTTGAGACGCCAAAATCGAAGATTCTGCCCCGAAAAATTGCCAAAGCATGTACTCTCATCTGTGCATATTGCCTTAGAAATCCGTAGCAGATCCGCAAATTGGCAAACAGCCCGGAAAAAAGCCTGGACGAGTTTTTTTCTTGTGTTATAATTGCAACTATGTTGCACTTTCTTCAAAAACGAACTGGAACGACCAAGATGAAGCAACCGGAAGAAATACTGAAGGATCATGGTTTCAACTGTACCGAAATGCAAATTGCAACCCTGAACGTCCTCATTCAGGCAGATCATCCCGTCTCTCGGGGTGCCGTTTTGGATTCTCTAAAGAATAAGAATCCCAATAAAGTAACGGTTTACAGAATCCTGGAGAAGTTCTGTGCAAAAGGGATAGTGCACAAGGCCTGCGTCGAAAAGAGAGCGTGGGAATATGAATTGGCTGACAGGTGTACGGACCACCAATGCCATCCGCATTTCAAATGCACAAACTGCGGGAAAATCACCTGTTTACACGACTTGTGCGGTCCCCTGATTAAAGGCCTGAAGAAAGGTTTTATTCTTCAAAGGCAGAAAATAATAATTGAGGGTATCGGCCCCGAATGTTCGGCAGAATTTCTTAAGACGTGAAAGCGGAATTGAGACAATATGTATCTTTTCTGGTACTGGCGATATTCGTTGCCGATATAACCGGTGCGCTCTTGTGGTGGCACGTCGCCGGGGAAGCAGATTGCGAGCATCATGATTGCGATCGTTGCCCGATCTGCTGCAACACGTTTATCAATCCCGCAAAAATCATACATGAGTCACCCACAACAACAGCCCATATCAACGTACTTGCGCACGCAGTTAGCCGCTGTTTTGATGACCCACCCACAGTCCGCAATACAATCCATATCATACCAAGAGCTCCGCCCGCTTAACCTCTCCGTCACAGTTTGGAAAATGTGAGCCGTTTTTACAGGATGCTTCTACGCGCGTATTCTGCAAACCAAGCTTCGATTAAGGAGAAGGTAATGAAACTCAAACTTATTGTAGCGTTGGTTACATTATGTACTTTTGTAAATAAAGTCTCTGCAACGCACACCGTAGCCCATACTCACATCGGAGTTAATCCGACGTGGAGACCTGACTGGTCTGATCCGGGAAATCCGGATCTGGCTGTTGACTCGGACCCGACCGACGATAAGAAGTTGTGGTTCTTTTCCGTGCCGCCTGTTCATCCAGTCAGTCCGACACCGGGTTGGCCGAACTGGCGGGGCGCAAACGATGATGTTTTCCTTCAGCTCCATCCGGTAATTGACTCCGGCAGCGTTATCATGAAAGATGACGGTTCGGGAAAACTGCTCTGGAAATGCGATTTTGAATACAGCCGGTCAGGAGGTTACGGTGATCCGGCCGGTTACGAACACATAAACGGATGGCATTCTGCTCATGGCCCGCAGGGAAAATGGAATCTTGCAAGTACCGATCAAAGTACGACCCCTGCATGGGATATTCATCTGAAGAGAGAAGGGACATCCGTCGCTTCGGATGATTTCTTCCTGCTTTCAGAAAACGATACAGTCGTGCCGCTTGTCGATAACGGCGACACTTATCAGCTCGGTAAGGAATGGCTGTCGGATAAAGATGCCTGGGGAATTCATGAACACATGCATTTTTGCTTTTGGCTTACACCGCTTGTTGGTCAGGAAGTTACTGCAACGTTTTCAGCTTATGATGCAGGCGGTCTGTACACAGCATCCGATAACTTCGAATTTGCCTTTGTAACGGTTCCCGAACCTGCATCTCTATTGTTTCTGGGTCTGGGAGTAATCCCGCTTCTGAAGAATAGAGGGAAAAATGCAACGCGCAAATAGATTCAACTCTAACCGGGGCGGTGCAAACTGCCCCGGTAATAATTTGATTGTCCATAGGCCCAAAGGCTTTACTCTGATCGAGCTTCTGGTGGTGATTTCGATCATAGCTGTGCTGCTGGCCGTCTTGTTGCCGTCTTTGAACAGAGCGAGAAAGCAGGCCCGAAAAATCGCGTGCACGGCTAACATGCGCCAAATTGGAATTGCGGTTCAGGCGTATCTTGTAGACAGCGACTATCGCCTGCCCCCGAGCTCTTGTCATATTACCGACCACGATCAGTACTGGCTCAGGGTCCTGTCGAGTTACACGCGAGAGCAACTGCTGTTTCATTGCCCAAGCGATAGATCGAAAAACTTCGTAGACTGGGAAAAACCTCTCAACGAGCAGCAGGACAAACGCTACTCGAGTTTTGCCGTCAACGCTCTTTTAGATCCTGTCTGCTTCAGATACGGTGGTTCTAGAAACCTGTATAATCGCGTCGATTCGGTCCACAGGCCCATGTACTGCATCTGGATCAGCGAAGCGCCGGATACGGAAAATTTTCAATTGGCTGACCACATTCATCCGGAATCGTGGGAAGGTTCAGTCGAATATGCTAAGACGTTCATAGCATGGGATCGTCACATGAAGAGATCGAACTACCTGTTTGTAGACGGACATGTCGAAACACTCAAATTCGAAGATACTTACGCATGGCCCGGCAGGTGCTACTGGTACCCTGAGTCCGCTCCGACGTGGCCTGCAAATCCTTAGCATGACCTTTCGAGGAAAACCGCAATGAAGCGATACGTATTTTTGACCTGTGTTTTGTCTTTTGTGCCTGTTCACGTCTGTGCTGAGTGTCCCTTGGACCATTTGATTATAGGTGTAAATGAGGACGGCATTCATGGCACCGAGGACGATAAGAGGCTTTTTGTGGATTGTCGTCAAAAATATCGCAGCAGTGGAACACCTTCCTACGTTAACTGGTATTACCCTTTGTCCCAGAGCATTTTTCCCGACCACAAATGGCGTATCGGCGAACCCGGCTTCGATGCTTTTCAAAATACCGACCCCGCATCCGGCTACACGTACGATCCTAATCGATGTCTGGTTGGAACACCCAATCAGGATTACAGAATAATCGTCGAGTGCGTTGCGATCTCATCGGGCCTTAGAGCGGTTCATAAAGACTACCCGCAGTTTACCGTTGACCGGATTGGCCTGTTCTTCAATCACAGCGAAATTCATGCTCTGCGACGCGACCCTCATATGCATATTTCTTACCAAGCGGTCGATGGAAGCAAACTGCTCTGGATTACATGGCAATTATACGATGCATCGGGTCAATATGAAGCTTCGGAGCCTTTCACTCTGGTGTTCAACACCGACCCACTGGCGGGCGATTCGGTTGTAGACGGCACGGTAGATATGTATGACCTCGCCGCTTTGAGCCACTTTTGGCTCGCAGCTCAAGGATCGAAACAAAACGATTATTATGAGCGAGTCGACTCAAACAGGGACAAAAGGGTGGATTTCGTGGATTTCGCGATGCTCGCTTCGAACTGGCGTCAAACCTCTGATAATGCCCCATAGCCGAACAGTATGGTCAGTCCGGCCATTTGGTAGTAGTTGCCGCTACTCCTGTGGCAGTTTCGCCAGGTCGGCATCGGAGCCGGCGACCATCAGGATATCGCCCTCGTAAATGGGCGTGTTTGGCATGGGCACGTTGATGATCGCGCCTTTTTCCTGCTTTTTCGCCTTTCCATGCTCGCCGCGTTTGATCAGCACCAGGTTCACGTTGTACTTCTGTCTCAACTGCAGGTCCATCACCGTCTTGCCGTCGAAGCTGGCCGGTGCCTTTATCCTGGCCAGACTGTAGCCGGGCGCGAAGTCGATTTTCTCGCCTATTTGCGGGGCGATCAGCTTGTAAGCCCACTTCTGGGCTGACTCGATTTCAGGATAAATAACGTCCGTGGCCCCGACCTTCGAGAAGACCTCGCCCTGAGTGGGACTCTCGGCACGGGCGTAAATCTGCGTAATCCCCATCTGCCTTAAATTCACAACCGTCAGAATCGCCGCCTCGAAACTCTGCTGACCCATGCCGATTATCGCCACGTCAACCTTGTCCACACCCTGGGCCTTGAGGGCCTCTTCGTCGGTGCTGTCAAGACGAACCGCGTGACTCACCTGGTCCCGGATCAGTTCCACCTCGTCGCGACTCTTGTCGATCGCGATCACCTCGGCCCCGCTCATCGCAAGGGCGATGGAAAGCTTCGTTCCGAACCTGCCCAGTCCGATCACTACAAAACTCTTCATCGTATAAACTCCACTTTAACCGACAACCAGCGCCTCATCGGGATAGTTGTATTTTACGGGTTTCAGATTGAACGTAAGCGCCGCCAGCAGCGTCAGCGGACCGAGCCTGCCGATGAGCATCGTCGCGATGATTATCAGCTTGCCCGCGGTCGAAAGCGCGGGCGTTATGCCCGTCGATAGCCCGACCGTCCCCAGCGCCGAGGCCGACTCGAACATTATGTCCGACATGCCGAAGCCGCCCGCTCTCTCGGTAATACTCAGCGCCAGCGTTACGGTAAACAGCACCACCACAAACAGCATTGTAACGGCTATGGCTGTGCCGACAACCGTTGTCCGCACAGAGCGTCTGAACATTTCCACTTCCCATCGCTTGCGAAGCGCCGTTACGACCGTCATAATTATGATGGCCAGTGTCACCGTCTTGATTCCGCCGGCTGTCGAACCGGGCGAGCCGCCGATGAACATCAGCAGAATCAGGATCACCTTGCTCGGGTCCGACATTTCGCCGATGTCTACCGTATTGAACCCGGCGGTCCGCGCCGTTATCGACTGAAATACCGCCGCGAGCACATGGCCGCCGGCCGATCTCTGGGGCCCGCGAAAATACTCGAACAGCAGCAGCATCAGGGCCCCTGCGATTATGAGTGTTGTGCTCACCGTCAGCACCACCTTG
Source organism: uncultured Pirellulales bacterium (assembly GCA_964406945.1). Classification (GTDB taxonomy): domain Bacteria; phylum Planctomycetota; class Phycisphaerae; order Sedimentisphaerales; family Anaerobacaceae; genus UBA2266. The sequence goes on along the minus strand of CAYOTO010000027.1, from coordinate 3,454 downwards.
GTCTGCAGCGAAAGCCGCCGCGGCACTTCCATCGATAATCTCGCTTCCTTGTCGGTCAGCCGCTTGAAAAAACGCTTTATCCTGTTTCCCGTTATATCGGCAAGGTTGTACAGCACGCCGAAACCCAGACCGCCGCAAATTATGAGCGGACAAACCACCAGATACACCCGGAACCCGTCGTTGTAGTTTATCATGCTCTCGGAGAACAGGCTGAAGCCGGCGTTACAGAACGCGCTTATAGAATGAAAAATACTGCAGAACCACTGACCCTCCACGGCGCCCTGCCAGTTCGGCACATTCTCCCACATGCCGTACATGCCGACCGCACCTATCACTTCGAACACCAGCGTGCCGAAAAAGACAAACGCGATCATATTGCCGATCTGGCCCACCGTCTGGGCGCTTAGCAGGTCCTGCATCGCCACACTCTCGCGAACGCTGAACGCCTGGCCCAGCAGAAGCGCGAAAACCGCACCGAACACGACTATTCCCAGCCCGCCGAGCTGTATCAGAGTCAGAATCACGCACTGACCCATAATGCTGAAGTCCTGGCCGGTATCCTTGACCACCAGCCCGGTCACGCAGGCGGCGCTTGTGGCGGTAAAGAGTGCATCGACAAACGAAAGATTCTCACAGGCGCTTGCCCTGGGCAGACTCAGCAGCCCGGCGCCGACGATGATCAGCACAACAAAACTGGCGATAAGCATTCTTGTAGGATTGCGGCCGGTGGCTACCAGCCCGATGGTCGTCTTGCACAGCTTGAACAGGACCTGCAACACCAGATAGACGCCCACCGCCGAATGCCGCACCGCGTGCGGATCGTCCACGGCGAACCCGCGGCCGGCCCCGATCAGTACGGCCACAAGAGCAACAAGCAGCGGCGCCTCGAACCAGTTGGCCTGCCAGTAATCCGCCATCGATTCGGCGTTGAACAGACGCACCGCTTTCTCGAGCAGGAACACGCCGAGCAGCACAAACTGCACTGTGTACAGAATTGGAGCCGGCAGCAGCGGTTCATGGAACCCGAACAGCGCCACGAACGAAGCGGTCACAAGCACCGCGCCGATAACATTCACGCCGAATACGAAGCGCTCCAGCCGTTTATTCTTGAACGTAAGCTTCATAATAAATCAGCAAAGGCAACCCGATTGCCGGACCGCGATGTTTTCGAGTCCGTCCCGGGCAGCCAACAATTTTAGCGATGCCTGCCGTCTTTGCACGACTTTTCGATGCTTTAACGGCAAAAACCGCCCCATCTGATGCACTACAACCCGCCCATTACCTTACACTCCCGAGCCTGCAAAACCGCCTTAAGCGTTAAAATAGGCAGCTAAAGAGCTTTAGGCAAGCCCGATTCTCCCTGAATCCGCTCGTCAGGCAACATCCGCCAGGCCCAGAGATTCGCCGAATTTTTCGATCAGGGCCTTACGGATGTTCCTGTGGGCCGGTTCGGTCAGCATCGGATCCGACTGTACCAGCTCGAACGCATTCTTTCTGGCCATTACCAGCAGATCGTAATCTTCGATTATGTTGGCTATTTTCAAATCCGGCAGCCCGTGCTGGCGGGTGCTGAAAAGCTCGCCGGGACCGCGGATGCGCAGATCGTGGTCGGCGATTTCGAACCCGTCGTTGCTCCGCGTCATGACTTCCAGCCTGCTGCGGGCGATTTCGTTGTCGGTCTCGGCGAAAAGAAAACAGAAGCTCTTGTCCGATCCCCTGCCGATCCGCCCCCTCAACTGGTGAAGCTGGGCCAGGCCGAAGCGGTCCGCCTCCTCGATCACCATTATCGTCGCATTGGGAACGTCCACCCCCACCTCGATCACGACCGTCGAGACCAGAACGTCGGTTCTGCCCTTGCGAAAATCGTCCATCACCCGCTGCTTGTCCGCCGTCGACATCTGCCCGTGCAGCAGCTTGACCGAAAACTCGGGAAATATCTCCGTACTGAGCTTGCGGTGTTCATCGGTCGCGGCCTTGAGCAGGCCGTTCTCGTCCGTCGATACGATACGCGGGTATACGAAATACGCCTGCCTTCTGGCTCTGAGCCGTTCGCGAATGAACTCATACGCGCCGGTGCGGTCGTCGGGGTCGACCCATCTGGTGATGACTTTGCCCCTGCCGGGCGGACAGTGTTTGATAACCGAAACGTCCAGATCGCCGAACGCGGTCATCGCCAGAGTACGCGGAATGGGCGTGGCCGTCATGACCAGACAGTGCGGGCTGCTTTCCTTCCGCAGTCCGGCCCGTTGATGAACGCCGAATTTGTGCTGCTCATCGATAACAACCAGGCCCAGTCTGTCGAACTCTATGTCCCCTTGAAGCAGCGCCACCGTACCGACGACAATGTCGTATTTGCCCTCCTTGATCTCGGCCAGAAGCTGCGTGCGTTTGCTCCCGGTCAGCCCGCCTGTAATCAGCAGCCGCCGGACCTTGCTGCCTTTCAGATATCGCTCCATGCTAAGATAATGTTGCGATGCGAGAATCTCGGTCGGCGCCATAATCGCAACCTGCCGACCGTTGGCCACAGCCAACAGCGCCGCATAAAGGGCCACCACCGTCTTACCGGATCCGACGTCACCCTGAAGCAGGCGGTTCATCGGCTCGTCCCTGGCCATGTCGGCGGTTATATCGCCGACAGCCTGGTTCTGGTCCTCGGTCAGCAGAAACGGAAAACGCCGGCGAATTCTGCTGTCGATCCTGTCACTGCATTTGCACGGGATTGCCCGCGCGAAGTGCTGAGCCCGGTACCGCCGCAGGGCCAGACCCAACTGCATCAGAAAAAGCTCGTCGTACTTGAGCCTGCGCTTGGCCCTGGCAAGCTGCTGTTCGTCGTCGGGCGAATGTATCCACCTAAGAGCGTCTTTGCGGGTAATCAGCTTGTTTTCACGCATAAAGCTCAGGTCGTACAGCTCCGTCACCAGCTCGTCGATATTCTCCAGCAGTGGCCGAATAATCCATTTGATCTGCCTGCTGCTGAGCTTGCTTGTGGCCGGATAGACCCCGCCGCTGAACTGCGAAACCGGGTCAACGTCCTGCTTTTCGTCCAGGACCGTGAATTTGGGATTGGTCAACTGAAGCTGATGCTTGTAAAGCCCCACCTTGCCGGAAACGGTGATTACCTGGCCGGGCTTCAACTGGTTGCGAAGGTAGCCGCCGTGGAACCATACGACGCGGCACACCCCCGTCTGATCGCTTATCATCGCCTCGAACATCGCAGGTCGACGCCAACTGCGATAATCCGTCGATTCCACCAGCCCCACCAGAGTCACTGTGTCGTCCGGCATGAGATCCGCTATCTTCACCGGCTCGGGCGCGAAATTCCAGTCCCGCGGATAATACTCCAGAAGATCCCCGACAGTTTCGACGCCCAGCTTCTCGAACACCTTCGCCCGCGCCGGCCCGACCCCCTTCAAATACTGAACCGGCATAGAAGCATTCATCCTGCCCTGCGATT
>CAYOTO010000026.1:0-42773 GCA_964406945.1 uncultured Pirellulales bacterium | reverse complement strand
ATGCGGGATTGGTGAAGCTCGTGGATGCCTTCGCCAAGATGGACGGCTCGCCCGCAAGGGCCGACGAGGCAGAGCTTCAGATGCAGAAGTTCGTCGATGCGAACAGGAAGACGCCCAAGAAACGAGGTCCAAAATCTTCGGCAGCCAGGAAACGCGGGGCAGGGACAACCGCGGGATAACGGAGGGGATTTACGACACATCTTGCGCAGGGTTGTTGGTGGTCTGCGTGAAATCGGTCAGGAAGAGGGCTTCGGCGGCCATATTCGATTCGTGGCCGGCGTGCGGAGACAAAGTCTCTGGTAAATTCCAATCCAACGTACATCACTGTCTATCTATAAATCGGAATCAGTTAAAAATGCTGAATCGGGTCAATTCGGTTTTCTACGGCAATAGATGTCGCCAGATTTTGCGGCAGATCAGGCGATTGCGGATTCTGAAAGCCGGGCGATGTGGCGGTTTTTCTCCATCAGAATCTCGGTAATAGCCTCTTCGCAGGCCGGGTCCGCTACGAAGTGCTTCAAGCCCTCGTAGAAAACGGCTGTCTCGCGTTCACGCTTTACGGCTTCGCGGTAGAGATCGGCTGTTGAGGTCCAACGGGCTGCATTGCGTGCGACTCGCTGCTTGTCGGCCAGACTGGCCAGGCCGGCCATCGCCTGGGGATTGCTCAGAACGTAATCGTCGGGGTCGAATGTTCCGAATTCGCCGGTTTTTTCGGAGTAGTCTTTTCGGCGCTTCTCCAGGACTTTCTCGTGTTTTACCTTCCAGTTTGCAAGTTTGAGGCAGATGGTGCGCAGCTCAGCGTCCGCGGCTTTTTGGGCCATCGAAAGATAATATTCGGCATCCTTGTGTTCGATACGCTCGGCTATCTGGAGCGTTTCAAATACGTTAAATCGCGTATACATCAGAGGGTCCTCGTATCTGTCGGGCGGCATTCCTGCCGCAGCGTATGTTCTTTCAGTTGCAGACATTCCTTTTACTGCAACTGCTTCAATTCAGAATACGCACAGTTTGTTAAATTCCGTTTAGGGCAGGGATAATGTTGTGTGAAATTTTGCGGCAGCACCAATTCTGACGGGGCAGTGAGACTGCTTCTGCCGTTGAGAAGCGGTGAACGAGATTCCCCGGCGTGTTGCCGAGTGTATCAGAATAACGAATAGACTGTATTAACGAACGCAATTTAAGTATCAGGTAATCTAATATTTGCTATTAGGAGGATGGGTGAGGGGATGGGGGTTGTTTCGGTTATGATCAGTGTGCTTGGACTGCGATAAAAAAGAAGGGCTTAGTGGTGGCGTCTTCTTCTGCGTCCGAACACCGGGAAACGGTTTTGGTGTGCGCCGACTCCGGCCGGGTAAGGGCGATAGAAAAATGTGACATTCCGGGGGCCCTGCCAAGACAGTTCCATGTATCGTAAGCCCGGCCACCAGCGAACGCCCGCAGGATAGCGTCGGCGACGTTCAGCCCTTCGAGGTTCGCGGGTGCGGGCCTGTACGAATGCTGTAATTATGAGGTAAGCAGAAAATGGACGACAACCAGCAGAAGATTTATCTGTTCTACTGCTCGAACGGCTTCAAACGTGAGGATGTTTTGCGGTGCTGCAAGGCGCTTGACGGTGTTGAGGTCAAGGCGGTGGCACTGCCCTGCTCGGGCAAGGTGGATGTTCCGTATTTCATGAAGGCGTTCGAGACGGGGGCCGACGGAGCGGTGCTTCTGGGCTGTGAGCCAAGCGAATGTCAGCATCTGGAAGGCACGATTCGCGGTAGCAAACGGGCAAAGGCGGTCGATGAGTTGCTGCAGGAGATCGGGGTCGGGTCAGGCCGCATGACGTTCGTCGGTCTTAACGGCGACGGGGTTGACGGGGCAGTGAAAAAGATCGAGCAGTTCGGAACAAAGATCAAGCAAATGGGGGCGACTGTCTAACGGGAAAGCTATGAGATTTCCGGCCCGGCACGAAGATGAAGTCGCAGCGGGATTGCAGCAAGACCAGATATGAGATTACGGTCCATGTCCGCGGTATGTCGGGCGGACTCGAACAGAAATAAGCTTATAAGAGGCCTGGAGAAAGAAGCGAATGGGCAAACTGGCAGCAAAGATCAAGAGTGGGGAGTTCATTATAACGGCCGAGTATCTTCCGGCGGTCAGCGCCGACATGGCGGCGGCCCAGAAGGCGGTTTCGGAGTGCGGCGATAAGGTTGCGGCAGTCAACGTGGCGGATAATCCATATGGAATCGTCATGTGCAGCATGGCGGGGTCGTCGGCGGCTCTCGGGGCAGGGGTTGAGCCCGTCTATCAGCTCGTTACACGGGACAGGAACCGAATCGCGCTGCAATCGGACCTGCTTGGGGCGGCGGCGATGGGTGTCGAAAATGTGCTTTGCCTGAGCGGATACCATCAGATTCTGACGGACTGTCCGCAGTCAGCGAATGTTTACGATATCGATTCCATCCAGCTTATCGCGGCGATAGAGGCGATGAACAATGACGGCCTGCTGCTCGACGGTACGAAGATCGAAGGGGATTTTTCGGTTACGGCCGGGGCGGCGGCAAATCCCTACATGCAGCCCATGGAACTGAATGTGCTGCGGGTGGCCAAGAAGGTCGAGGCCGGGGCGAAATTCATTCAAACCCAGGGTATTTTCGACGTCGAAGCGTTCGGAAAGTGGCTCGAAGCGGTAAACGATGAAGGGATTACGGACAAATGTGCGATTCTCGGGGGAGTTCACGTGCTGGACAGTGCGGAGGAGGCGAGGAAGCTTCGCGAGAGGTTTACTGACTTTGTAATCGGGGACGACATTGTCGAGCGGCTGGAAAAGGCCGGGGATGCGAAGGCCCAGGCCAAAGAAGGCGTTGGGATCTGTGCGGAGATAATCGGCAAGATGAAGGATATGAAGGGGCTGCGGGGAATTCATGTTATCAGCGGCGGCAAAGAAGGCAGTGTGAACGAGATTCTGTCGGCCGCGGGATTGTAAGACAGGGTAGATAATTATGCCTGAGAAGTATCATATTGAGACGCGTCCGATGCCGCCGAGGCGGCCGAGGGTGGGCAAGTTCGGAGTTGTGGACTGGCGTGAGGACTGCTGCCGGTGTCATAACTGCGTGAAAAAGGCCTGTATATACGACCGCTATCGCGAAGAATCCGAATACGTTCGGACGCTGAGCGATGTCGATACGCTGTTTTTCGAGTGTATGGGCTGTTTTTCGTGCGTACAGAACTGCACGAAGAGCCTTCTGCGACTGAGTGTAAATCCGGTTTACGAAAGTCTTGGTAACGAATACTGGACGCCGGACATAATCCGGACAACGTTGACGCAGGCCGAGACGGCGAAGATTCCGGTATCGGGCGCCGGCTACAAGGGGCCACATACCGGTCCGGGGTTTGATTCGATGTGGACGGACATGAGCGAGATCGTGAGGCCGACGCGGGATGGGATTCACGGTCGCGAATATATCAGCACGGCGGTCGATATCGGCCGCAAACCGGGATACCTTTCGTTCGACGGGATGGAGTTGTCGAACAGGATGCCGTCCATGCTGACCACGCAAATGCCGCTGATACTCGACGTTCAGCCGTCTGAGTACAGTCTGCCGGATCTGGGTCCGCTGATGCGCGAAACCGCGGTCCGAACCGAGATCATTTCACTGGCGCGGGCGGGTGACTGGCCGCTGGAAGGCGATGAAAGCGTTCTGGATCACTGCGGATTTCTGCTGGACGGGGACGATATTGCGGATGAAGCGATTAAGAGTACGCGGTACGTGGAGCTTTGCGACGGGGACGGCGTTCTGGAGCGGATAGGCAAAATCAAGAAGATTAACCCTGACATAGTGGTCAGCGTGCGCGTGCGGCTTGACAAGATGGGCTGCGGGCGGGCTGTTGAGCTTGCCGGGGCCGATGAGGTGGAAGTAATTCACATCAAAGCCGATTTGAACGGCAACGAAATCGGGGCTCAGGAGCCGCGGTTTCTCAAGGATATGATACGCGAGGTGCATACTTCGCTAATCGAGAACGGGCATCGCGACGAAGTTACGCTGATCGCCGGAGGCGGGATCGCCCTGCCGGAGCACATGGCGAAGGCGATTATATGCGGGGCGGATCTGGTTTCGATAGAACTCCCTGTGCTGATCGCTCTTGAATGTCATTTGTGTGACGGCTGCGAGGCGGGCCTGCCGTGTCCGGCGCAGTTGGAAGAAATAGATGCCGACTACGGGGTCGGGCGCATGACGAATCTTATCGCGGCGTGGCACGATCAGTTGATCGAGGTCATGGGGGCGATGGGGATTCGCGAGGCGCGGCGGTTGCGTGGCGATGTCGGCAGAGCAATGTTTTTTGATAAAATCGAGGAGGAAACCTTTGGGAAACTTTTCGGTAAACGAAAAAATGCTTGAGGGCGTGCTGCCGGCGAAGACGCTGGACACACGTGTAGAGCAGGTCAAGGTTTCTCGCGATGTGAAGCCGGCGAAGGTGCGGTTCCGAAACGAGATATCGAAGTACTTCGTGACGCGGACGCACGAATGCATTCGCTGCGGCAAATGCGCGGAACTGTGTCCGGAAGACGTTCACGTTCTGACGGACGGTTACAAGTACTTCGAGGAGCCCCGGCACGGCAGGTGCATCGGGCCGAAGTGCGAAAAGACGGACCATTACTGCGTGGAACACTGTCCGACGGGCGCGTTGAAGATGGGTGAGAATCCTATGCTCAAGGCGCTGGGCGATTACCGCTGGACGCCGGATATGATTCTGGCGACGTGGAAGATGGCCGAGACCGGGCACTCGCCCGACGAGAAGTACGGGTATGAGTATCAGACCGGGGCGACCGGGGGCGGTTTCGACAAGCTGCGACTCAAATTTCCGGACAAGCCGCCGGTGCAAGTGAGCAAAGACGAAATCGATCTGAGCATCGATTTGAACAAGCGCAATGACGGCCGGCCCAGAATCAAGATCGATGTGCCGTGGTATGGCGGCGGGATGAGTTTCGGCTCAGTCAGCAATGTTACGCAATTGTCCAAGGCCCGGGCGTGTGTGGCGTGGAATACTTTTACGTGCACCGGTGAAGGCGGGTACATGGAGCGTATGCGGCCTTATGACGACCATGTGATTACGCAGGTTGCCACGGGACTTTTCGGGGTTCGCGAGGAGACTATCCAGCGGGTTCCGATAGTGGAGTTCAAGTACGCTCAGGGGGCCAAGCCCGGGCTGGGCGGCCATTTGCTTGGCGACAAGAACACGGTGTACGTGGCCCGGATGCGTGAGGCGGTGCAGGGTATATCGCTGTTTTCGCCGTTCCCGTTCCACAGCGTATATTCCATCGAAGACCACATGAAGCATATCGACTGGATCAAGCATCTGAATCGTCGTGCGCTTGTTTCGGCGAAGGTTTCGACGCCGACGGATGTTGACATGGTCGCGGTCGGCAGTCAGGCGGCCGGTGCTCATATCGTGCATATCGACGGCGGGTACGGCGGGACCGGTGCGGCTCCGGACATAGCGAAGAAGAATATCGCGATGCCGCTGGAGTACGCCATTACAAAGGTTCACGGCTTTCTCGACGCCGAGGGGGTCCGCGACGACGTTGCACTGATTGCCAGCGGCGGAGTTCGTACGAGCCACGACATTGCCAAGGCGATCGCACTGGGGGCCGATGGAGTTGTCATCGGGACGAGCGAGCTTGTGGCGCTGGGCTGTGTGCGATGCACCAGATGCGAGAGCGGTCGGGGCTGTCCCCGGGGCATCGCCACGACGGACGCCGAACTTTCTGTTAAGATGAATATCGAATGGGGCACGCAGCGACTGGTGAATCTATATAATGCGTGGTACGAGGAGCTGGTGGACATTCTCCAGCGGCTGGGCTTGAAGAGTATCCGGGAACTTCGGGGTCGGACGGACCTTCTGATGCATCTGGACTATACAAACGACGTGGAGCACGACGGATGAGCAACAATTACGTAGACAAATTGCTGGCATCGAAGAAGCGGCTGATTTCGGGTATGGAACTGCCGCGGAAAGTCCGCAAAAGCGCAGAAGAAGGCGGCTGCGGAGTGGTGGGTTTCTGCTGCAGCGAACCGGTGGCGGGCAGACATATTCACGAACCTTCACGTCAGATGCACAACCGGGGCAACGGCAAAGGCGGCGGCATCGCGGCGGTCGGCTTCGTGCCGGAGCAGTTGGGTGTCAGTCGAGAGGTTCTGGACGAATACTACATGCTGCACGTGGCGTTTCTGGATTTGAGTGCAAAGGATCAGGTCGAGGCCGAGTTTATTGAGCCGAATTTCGAGATCGCGGCATCGGGAATGCTCGAAACGGTCGACGACTGGAAAGAGGTGCCGGGCCTGGAAGTGAAGCCGCCGGACGTCGTGAGATATTTCGTGCGCGTCAAGGACGCGGTTCTCGACGGCTTCATCAAAGAGAACGCTCTGGAGGGTATGGACCGCCGTGAGGCCGAAGACGAGTTCGTGAACCAGAACAGCTTCAGGCTGAACCAGAATTATTACGCGTCGATGGGCGATCAGCGGGCGTTTGTGATGAGCCACGGGCGCAACATCATGATCCTGAAGGTGGTGGGATACGCCGAGGCGATTACGCAGTACTATAAGATAGACGATTTGTGCGCTCACGTGTGGATAGCTCATCAGCGGTATCCGACAAAGGGACGCGTCTGGCATCCCGGCGGCGCGCATCCGTTCGCCGGAATCAATATGGCGCTGGTCCATAACGGCGACTTTGCGAACTATCACTCGGTCAGCGAGTATCTGCATCAACGCAATATCTATCCGCAGTTTTTGACCGATACCGAGGTGTCGGCACTTATGTTCGACCTGCTGGATCGGACTTACCATTATCCGCTGGAGTACATTATCGAGGCGCTGGCGCCGACGACGGAGCTGGACTTCGACAGGCTGGACGAAGATAAGCGTAAGGCATACCGGGCGATTCAGGCGACCCACATTCACGGTTCGCCGGACGGGCCGTGGTTCTTTATTATCGCGCGAAATATAGCCCGCCAGCAGCGGATGCAGTTACTGGGAATAACCGATACGGCGATGTTGCGGCCCCAGGTGTTCGCATTTCACGATGGAGAGGTGCAGGTCGGGCTGATCTGTTCCGAGAAGCAGGCTATTGATGCTACATTGCTGAGTCTTTCTCAGGAAGACAAGCGGGTTTGTCCGGTGGCCGACAAGTACTGGAATGCACGCGGAGGCAGCCATACCGACGGCGGGACGTTCATGTTCAATCTTGCCAAAGACGACAGCGGCAAAATTCGCATGACGTGTACGGACAAATTCGGAGTGGATGTTGAGATGCCGAAGGCGGCCGAGCCTTGTGATTTCTCGACGCCGGCGGCTGAGGCCGGGCAGGATATTCGCAAGCAGATCGAGAAACTGCTCGATTCCAGGGATGCGACCGGGCTGTTCGAATACGTGAAGGATCACGCGGCGGAGTGGTCGTTCGATCAGGTAAGGGCGGTGTGCGGTTCGGTGGGCCGGGCGGGCCTTCAGCAAGAACGCACGGGGACGGCTATAGAGGCTCTGACGCTTTTGAATGACAGGAAGTTCTCGACCGGATCGAAGAAACGCAGCCATTTTCTGCATATTGTGCGGAGCACTCTGGACGAATTGTTCGAATCGCTGCCCGGGCTGGGGGACGATGCGCCGAAGGCCGGCTCGTTCAGACTGGTAGACTTCGAGAGTCGGGACAGCCTTCGCGGTCCGAAGGCCGGTGAGACCACACTTGTGATAGACGCCAGCGGTTTCGCGGCCGAGGGAAAGGACTGCGACGCTTCCCTGCTGATGGACGGGTACATGCAGGGCTGGAAGCGTTTTATCGTATTCCGGTGCCGCGGCCAGAGGTACATCGGCTGCGGGCTGGGCCCGGCCACGGACAGTGTCGTGATAGACGTTTACGGCAGCAACGGCGACTATCTAGGCTCGGGCATCGACGGTTTGACGATTAACGTACACGACAACGCCCAGGACCAGGTCGGTCAGATTGTGAAACGCGGCACGATCGTCATTCACGGCGATACGGGCCAGACGTTCATGTACGGGGCCAAGGGCGGCAGTGTGTTTGTAAAAGGCAACGCCGCGGGCAGACCGATGATCAACTCCGTCGGCAGGCCTCGGGTAGTCATAAACGGGACTGCTCTGGACTTTCTGGGTGAGTCGTTCATGGCCGGGGACCCGCTGGCGGGCGGCGGTTTTGTGATTGTAAACGGTATCAGCCTGGGCGAGGCGGGGGAAGTCATAGGACTGAAAGAGCCTTATCCGGGCAGCAATCTGTTTTCGCTGGCTTCGGGCGGTGCGGTTTATATCCGCGACCCGCAGGGGCACCTGATCGAGGAGCAACTGAACGGCGGCTCGTTTGCAGCTCTGACGGATGCGGACTGGGATTTGATTCTTCCGTATCTGGAGGAAAACGAGCGGCTGTTCGGAATCAAGGTCGAAGATTTGTTGACGGTGGAGGGGCAGGTCTGTGAGCCACAGGAAGTCTATCGGAAGGTAATGCCGAAGCAGATGCGAGCTCTTGCGGGCAGCCGCGAGGTGTCTACGGATGACGCGGCGGCGGAAGATTAAGACTGAAACCAATATTTGCAGTCAGCGTGCGGCTGACGTTTACTTGTTAGATTTGGGTAACTGATATGACGGTAGTAATCAGTAATGGTAAGGCGGGTTCGGATCTTGCCTCGGCGGTCGAAGAAATCGCCGGGGTGGATCTGAGCGTCTGTTATCAGTGCAAGAAGTGCACGGGCGGGTGTCCGGTGAGCAAGATGTCAGAGCGCGGCCCGGCGGAGATAATGCGTCGACTGCACCTGAGGGAAGGCGATGAATTGCTGGACAGCGATATTCTCTGGATGTGTGTTTCCTGCGAGACCTGTTCGGCGCGGTGCCCGATGGGCATCGACATCGCCGCGGTCATGGATGCGCTGCGGCGGCTGGGGCGCGAGCGCGGGGCGAGTAAAGGCGAGGGAAATGCGCCGCTGTTCAACAAGGCGTTTCTCAAGACTGTTGAGATGTTCGGGCGAACGTACGACATAGCCATGGTCGCGGCCTACAAGATGTGCTCGGGCAAGCTGATGGCCGATACGGACAAGTTCCCGGCGATGCTGAAAAAGAGAAAGATAGCACTGCTGCCTCCGCGGGGCGCGGACCGTAAGACAGTGAAGCGGATATTCAAGAAGTCGAGGGATGAGGGAGGCGCGAAATGAAGTATGCATATTTTCCAGGATGTTCGGCCGAGAGCACGGCGAGAGACATGCACGCCTCGACGATTGAAGTGGCCGGGGCGCTGGGGATGGAACTGATCGAGCCTGAGGGCTGGAGCTGCTGCGGAGCGACCGCCGGTCACCAGACCGACAGGGTTCTGGCGGCGTCACTTTCGGCGGCCACTCTGGCAAAGGCCAAGGATATGAATCTGGACATGGTCGCCAGTTGCGCGGCCTGTTACAACCGGATGAAGGCGTGCAATTACGAGGTCAACGGCGATCTCGATATGCGCAAGCAGGTCGCTCAGGCCGTAGGCAGAGAATATGACGGTTCGGTTCGCGTTCGACATTTTATGGAAGTGCTGCTGGAGGACGTGGGTATAGACGGGATTCGGGCGGCCCTGAAGCAGAGGCTGGACGGGTTGAAAATCGCCTGTTACTACGGCTGTCTTCTGGTAAGGCCGGCCGAGGTTACGGGGTTCGACGACCCGGAGAACCCGACCTCGCTCGACAGAATCGCAAGTGCGACGGGCGCGGAGGCCCTCGAGTGGCCTCACAAGACCGAATGCTGCGGCGGAGGCCTGGCGATGAGCCGGACGGATATCGTTGTGAGCCTGACCGAATCGGTTCTTTCGATGGCCGAAGATGCCGGGGCCGACTGCATAGCGGTGGCCTGTCCGATGTGTCAGATCAACCTGGATATGCGTCAGGCGGACATTGCCAAACAGACCGGCAGACGTTTTGATATGCCGATTGTTTACGTGACTCAGTTGCTGGGGTTGTGTCTGGGCATTCCGGCGGCCCGGTTGGGTTTCGATAAGTTGATGGTTTCGGCCGGGAATTTGATTAATGCAGTGGGCGATGCGGCTTAGCGGGCGGCGGGATAATAGACGGAAGTAACGACTATGATTAGAGATAACAGGAAAATGACCGGTGCTGTGCTCGTTCAGGGCGGTGGTATTGCCGGCGTGCAGGCGGCTCTGGATATGGCCAACAGCGGGTTCAAGGTGTATCTGGTTGAGCGTTCGGCGGCTATCGGCGGCATGATGGCCAAGCTGGATAAGACATTTCCGACCGGTGACTGTGCGACGTGCATCGTTTCGCCGAAGCTGGTCGAGTGTGCCAGGAATCTGAATATCGAGATACTGACGCTGGCCGAGCTTGCCAAACTGGAGGGCACGCCCGGTAATTTCAAGGCGACCGTGAAGGTCCATCCCCGGTACGTGGATATGGACAAGTGCACGGCGTGCGAAGAGTGCAGCAAGGTCTGCCCGGTCGAGATTCCGGACCGGTTCAATCGCGGGATGGGCAAGCGTAAGGCGGCGGCGAAAACGCACGCCCAGGCGATTCCGAACGTCTTCGGGATCGAGAAGAAGGGACATGCCCCCTGCAAGACGACGTGCCCGGCGAATATCAACGTGCAGGGCTACGTGCAGTTGATCAAGAAGAAGGAATATATCAAGGCGGTCGCGCTGATTCGCGAGCGGAATCCGCTGTCGGCAATCTGCGGGCGTGTCTGTACGCATCCGTGTGAGGCGGCGTGTACGCGGGCCAATGCCGACAATGCGATTGCAATCCGCCTTTTGAAGAGGTTTGCGTCGGACAAAGAGATGGAGCAGATCGAATCCGGCGAATTGCAGATGCCCGAGGAAGTCAAGCCCGCGGCCGATGCGAAAAAGATCGCCGTGATCGGAGCCGGCCCGGCGGGACTGACGGTTGCCGACGATTTGGCCAAGGCCGGCTTTGCGGTGACTGTATACGAGGCGCGCGATGCGGCGGGCGGCATGCTGCGATGGGGCATTCCGGAGTACCGGCTGCCGCGAAATGTGCTGGACTACGAAGTCGAACTGATTCGACGCAAGGGAGTGGAGTTTGTCTATAATTGCCGAATCGGCAAGGATATTTCCTTCGAGAAGCTGCGAGAGGATTTCGATGCGGTATTTGTCGGGATCGGGACGCAGCGGGGAAACAGCATGGGAGTGGACGGCGAGGAACTTGGCGGGGTCGTGCAGGCGCTGGAGTTTTTGAGTAAGGCCAACGGCGGCGAGGACGTTGAGGTCGGCCGAAACGTGGCGGTGATCGGCGGCGGAGATGCGGCGATGGATGCGGCGCGGGTTTCGCTTCGCAAGGGCGCCGAAAAGGTGAGCATTCTATACAGGCGAAGTGCGGTCGAGATGCCGGCGTCAGAAGAAGAAATAAAGCAGGCCCAGGACGAGGGCATCGAGTTTCGTTACCTTTGTGCTCCAGTGGAGTTTAAGGGCAACGGCAAGCTGCAGACGGCCAGATGCGTGAAGATGGAGCTTGGCGAGCCGGATGAGTCCGGCAGGCGAAGGCCGGTTCCGATCGAGGGCTCCGAGTACGACATGCCGGTCGATACGGCGATTCTGGCAATAGGCAGCGGGGCAGATCCGGAGTTCGCGCAGAAATCGCCCGATGTTCCGGTAAACAAGTGGGGCAACGTGCTTTGCGATGATTTCGGTGTTACGGAGCTTGACGGAGTATTTTCGGGCGGGGACATCGTAAGCGGCGCGGCAACCGTGATCGAA
This sequence comes from uncultured Pirellulales bacterium, assembly GCA_964406945.1. Lineage (GTDB taxonomy): Bacteria > Planctomycetota > Phycisphaerae > Sedimentisphaerales > Anaerobacaceae > UBA2266. The sequence continues at coordinate 31,034 of CAYOTO010000026.1, read as the reverse complement.
GCGGTGGCCGGCGGCAAACGCGCGGCCGAGTCAATAGAACGGTATATCAAAGGCGAGCCCATTGGGGTCGGCTGCTTCGAGGAAACGGTCAGAGTCATGGATGACGAGTTGCTTGCGGATACGCGAGATGTGACGGCGATGGCCCGGAGCGAGTGTGCAGAACTGGATCCGAAAACGAGGAAGACGGGATTTGCCGAGGTCGAGCAGGGACTGACCGAAGAGCAGGCTATTGCCGAGGCGGAGCGTTGTCTAAATTGTGCATTGTGTTCGGAATGCGGCGAGTGTTCAGCGGTCTGCGAACACGACGCCATAGATTATGCGATGAGCGAAAAGGAGGTCGAACTGGAGGTCGGTTCGGTGCTCATGGCTCCGGGTTTCGATGAGTTTCAGGCGGAGGCCAAGGGCGAATTCGGCTACGGCCGCTACCCGAACGTGATGACGACGGTTGAGTTCGAGCGGATGCTCTCGGCGGCCGGGCCGACTGAAGGACATATTCTCAGATGCTCCGACGGGCGGGAAGCGAAACGAATTGCGTGGATTCAGTGCGTGGGTTCGCGCGATTCGAAGTGCGGCAACGATTACTGCTCGAGCATCTGCTGCATGGCTACTACGAAACAGGCGATGGTCGCTATGGACCACGCTAAGGATCTGGACGCGACGATATTCTATATGGATATTCGCGCCCACGGCAAGGACTTCGACCAGTATTACGAAAGAGCGAAGAGCAGCGAGAGTATTCATTACGTCAAGAGCATGCCGTCCCGGATCGTGCAATTGCCCGGTTCGAAGGACCTGCGCGTCAAACACATGGGCGCCGACGGCAAAGTCGCGGAGCAGGAATTCGACCTGGTTGTGCTTTCGGTCGGTCTGGAGCCCAGTGCGACAGTGGTTGAGCGGGCGAGCGATCTTGGGATCGAGCTTAACGAATACGGATTCTGCTCGACGGACAGGTTGAGGCCTCTTGAGACTTCGCAGCCGGGAGTGTTCGTGGCGGGCGCTTTCCAGGAGCCGAAGGATATTCCCGAGACGGTTACTCAGGCCAGCGGTGCGGCGTCCAAGGCGATGGAACTGTTGGCCGAGGCCAGAAATACGATGACGACGAAGAAGGCCTATCCGGCCGAGCACGATGTGACGGATGAAAAGCCGCGTGTCGGAGTGTTCGTCTGTCATTGCGGGATAAATATCGCTTCGGTGGTAGATGTCGAGAGAGTAACTGACGCGATTAAGGACGAGCCGGACGTGGTTCTGGCGACGAATACCATGTTCACCTGTGCGGACAACAGTCTCTCGGAGATGCGGGAGCTTATCGCCGAGCACAGGCTGAACCGCATTGTGGTTGCATCCTGTACGCCCCGAACGCATGAGCCGATTTTCCGGGATACTCTGCGCGAGGCGGGCCTTAATCCGTATCTGTTCGAGCTGGCCAACATTCGTGACCAGTGTTCCTGGGTTCATGCGAACGATCCGGAAGCGGCCACGGCCAAGGCTATCGAACTGGTCAGGATGTCCATAGCCAGGGCCCGCGGGCTTCATCCTCTGGAAGGATCGGTGCTTTCGGTCAATCAAACAGGAATTGTGGTCGGGGGCGGTTTGAGCGGCATGGCGGCGGCACTGTCGCTGGCCGAGCAGGGGTTCAAGGTGCATCTGATCGAGAAGCAGAGCGAACTCGGCGGACACCTTGGGGATATCCATCGAACTCTGGAACATGAAGATATAAGCGGCTTTGTTGCTGACTTGACCGAGCGGGTCAAGAAGAACCAGAATATCAAACTGCACATGGAAACTGATGTGGCTCGTGTATCGGGTCATATCGGCAAATTTATCGTCACTACAACCAGCAACGGCGATAAGGCAGAGATTACGGGCGGAGCCATTATTGTGGCAACCGGGGCAGCGCAGGCAGAGACGCAGGAATACTTGTACGGCAAAAACAGTAATGTTATGACGCAGGTCGAGCTGGAGAAGATGCTGCACGAAGGCTCTTTCGAGGCTACCGGACAGAATGTGGTTATGATTCAATGCGTCGGATCTCGAAACGACGAGCGGCCGTACTGCAGCAGGATTTGCTGTTCGGCGGCTGTTAAGAATGCTTTGGGCATAAAGAAAGCCGATCCGAATGCAAACGTATTCGTGCTTTACAGGGACGTGCGGACCTACGGATTCAGGGAGATTTACTACAAGCAGGCCCGCGAGGCAGGCGTGGTATTTATTCGATACGACAAGGAGAACCCGCCGCAGGTGAGCGACTCCGACGGCTTGAAGGTGATGCTGGACAGCCCGGACTTTCCCGAGTCGCTGGAAATCGAGGCAAACAAGGTTGTGCTGAGCACCGGCATTGTCGCCGACCGCGAAGACAACAAGCGGGTCTCAGACATGCTGAAAGTACCGCTTAACAGCGACGGCTTTTATCTGGAAGCGCACGTTAAACTTCGCCCCGTCGATTTCGCGACCGAGGGTATATTCCTTTGTGGGCTGGCGCATTCGCCCAAGGCTATGGATGAAAATATTAGCCAGGCGCGTGCGGCGGCCTCACGAGCGGCGACGGTGCTTTCCAAGACGCACCTGGATGTCAGCGCCCAGGTTTCCTTCGTACAGCAGGACAAGTGCATTTCCTGTATGACGTGCGTTCACGCCTGTCCATACGGCGCGCCTTTCTGCAATGCGGACGGTAAGGGGCAGGTAGAGGCGGCCAAATGCATGGGGTGCGGGATTTGTGCGGCCGAGTGCCCGGCGAGGGCTATTCAGTTGCATCATTTCGAGAGTGACAGATTCGAGGTAATGCTCGAAGAACTTCTTGGTTGACAGCGATTATATACCGGTGGTGCTGTTTATTTTTGAATGATTAGAAAGAACGATATGAGTGCAGATGATTTTGAACCCAGGATAGTGGCATTTTGCTGTCACTATTGTGCCTATGCCGGGGCGGATCTAGCCGGTTCGATGCGGATTCAGTATCCGCCGAATGTTCGGATTGTGCGGACCCCCTGTACCGGACGGCTCGAGGTGGAATATTTTCTGAAGGCGTTCGAACGCGGCGCCGACGGTGTTCTTGTGGCCGGTTGTCTGGAAGGAGGATGCCACTTCTCCGACGGCAACCTGTACGCCAAGAAACGGGTGAATACAACAAAGGTTCTGCTCGGTGAGATAGGCCTCGAGGAGGATCGTCTGCGCATGGTGAATGTGTCGGCGGCGATGGCCAGGCCGATAGCCGAGATAATTACCGAGATGGTCGAGACGGTTCGCAAACTGGGGCCAAGCCCGATTGCCAGCAAAGAAGCAGCAGAACAAACGGAGAAAGTTTCATGATAGTAGCAGAGAGAAAGAACATACCGGAATTGATCGAGATACTCGGTGAACATAAGAAGGTGCTCGTGCTCGGCTGCGGGACCTGTGTCACGGTGTGTCTGGCGGGCGGTGAGCGTGAAGTCAGCATCGTCGCCTCGGCAATCAGGATGGCTTCGAAGCTCAAAGGCGACGGCCTGGAAGTCGAAGAGCTTACAATAGAACGACAGTGCGACAATATTTTCATCGAGAAGGCCGCCGAAGCCATCGACCGCAACGATGCGGTCCTGTCTCTGGGCTGCGGTGCGGGCGTTCAGGCGATTGCCGAACGGTATATGCACAAGCCGGTATATGCCGGGCTGGATACCGAGTTCATCGGAATCCTCGAAGAGAGGGGCGTCTGGACCGAGAAGTGCATTGCGTGCGGCTCGTGCGTGCTGGGCGATTACGGCGGCATTTGTCCGATTACGCGGTGTGCCAAGCGGCTGCTTAACGGCCCGTGCGGGGGCTCGCGCGAGGACAGGTGCGAGGTGCGAGCAGACAGTGACTGCGCCTGGCAGCTTATCTATCAGCGACTGAAATCCATCGGGCAACTGGACAAGCTCAAGAAGATTGCCGGGCCTAAAGACTGGTCGGCGAACCTGGACGGCGGCTCGCGAACAATCGTCCGCGAAGATCACAGAATATAGGCTCTGGTTCCTGCTGACTGCATAAACCGGGTTGTTTTTATATCCTTGCGCGGAATTTCTGTCGCAGCCCGTTTAGTTGATGTCGTTGATTGTCTCTCCGACGGGAAAACGGAGAGGGGGGGATTCGAACCCCCGGTACAGGTTTATACCCGTACGACGGTTTAGCAAACCGTTGCCTTAAGCCACTCGGCCACCTCTCCGGTCTACCAGTGAAACGCGCCCAGCCTGGCTGTTTTTGCGTCTATAAGCCGCAATACGAGGCCATTCTTGGGGCCGTTCATAGCTGATTTCGACTAATTTACCGTGCGGTCCCATCGGTTGCAAGAAAATAAGGGTTATCCGGGGGAATTTAACGGCTCCACGGGCAAAAACGGCTTTCAGCCGGGAGGGAAGTCGCAGCGGGCGCGGCATGCGGGCTTGTCTGCGGTCGTACGCTCTGGTAAACTGGCCGTGTTCGACAATATGCACTTACATACAAGGAGGCCGGTCAAAATGAGCAGTCAAATGAACAGACGCCGCTTTATTTCGCTTACGAGCCGGGGCGCCGCGGCAGCAGCATTCGGGCCCCTGCTGGGTCCGGTTGCCAGGTCGGCGCCGCGCAAGCGCAAAATGAATGTGCTTTTTCTGGCGGTTGACGATCTGCGGCCGCAACTGGGCTGCTACGGCAAAACACATATCAAATCGCCCAATATCGACCGACTGGCCTCGCAGGGACTGCTTTTTCGGCGGGCGTACTGCCAGCAGGCGGTTTGCGGGGCTTCGCGGGCAAGTCTGCTGACCGGTATGAGGCCGGACAGCAACGGCATACACGGCAATTCGCTCCCGGTTCGCAAGGCGGTTCCGAACATCGTTACTTTGCCGGAGCACTTCAAAAAGAACGGCTACCACACGCTTTCAATCGGCAAAATTTACCACCATCCGAGCGACGATCTGCAAGGTTGGAGTCAGCCGCCCTACCGGGCCGGGACCTTTCCCGAAGGCGAATGGGAAGGGCGCGGGTATATAACCAAAGAGGCCATCGAGCAGATGCACCGGTACAATGCGAAGTTTCCGGCCATGAAGGGTCGCGGTCCGGCCTTCGAAGCGGCCGATGTGCCGGACAACGCTTATCCGGACGGGCGCAACGTGGATTATGCAATTGAGCAGTTGCGCAAGCTCAAGGACAAACCCTTCTTCATGGCGATGGGTCTTTACAAGCCGCATCTGCCGTTCAACGCGCCGAAGAAGTACTGGGACATGTACAGGCCGGACGATATCAAAATGGCAGACAATCCCTTCGTTCCAAAAAACGCGCCCGGATATGCGACGACTAACTGGGGCGAGTTGCGAAATTACTACGGCATCCCCAAGAAAGGTCCCTGTTCCGAAGAGCTGGCGCGGAAACTGATCCACGGTTATTATGCGTGCGTATCTTATGCCGACGCCCAAGTGGGAAGGCTGCTGGAGGAGCTTGATCGATTAAACCTGCGCGAGAACACCGTTATAATCCTGTGGGGAGACCACGGCTGGAAGCTGGGCGATCATGCGGGGTGGTGCAAACATACAAATTTCGAGATAGACACTCATGTGCCTATGCTACTGAGCGTACCGGGTATGAAGACGGCCGGTCGCGAGACTTCGGCGCTGACCGAGTATGTGGACATTTACCCGACGTTGAGTGAATTGTGCGGGCTGGATGCCCCGGGACATCTCGACGGGTTCAGCATGGCTGCGCTTGTTGAGGATCCGGACCGGCCCTGGAAGAAGGCGGCGTTCAGTCAGTATCCGCGTGGGAAAGTCATGGGCTACACGATGCGAACGAGGCGGTTCCGCTATACAGAATGGCAGAACCGCAAGAGCGGCGAAGTGCTGGCCCGCGAACTTTACGATCACGACAAAGACCCGGATGAAAACGTCAACGTGGCCAGTCAGGAAGAGTATGCAGGCAATATCAAGAAGCTGGCCGCCATGCTCGAAGACGGCTGGAAGGCGGCTCTGCCGGATCGAGGCAACTGATAAAGGAGACGAATGTGGGTATTCGGAGAATCTTGAGCAGCGTGGCAATTGTGCTGGTTATGGCGATGTGTGTTATGAACGCCGGTGAGGCCGAGGCGGCGTTTCCGCGATTTTCGGTTCATCGCATCGACAACATAGGTCGCAAGCTTGGGCAGACGTCTTTGGCGGATATTGACAAAGACGGTGACCTTGATTATATAGCCGGAGAAGCCAGTCATGGGGGCAGTCGCATCTGGTGGTGGGAATACAAGGGCGCCGATGAGTGGGTTCGGCATTTCGTCGGAAAGGGACACACGGATGTCGGCGGCAGTGTTTACGACCTGAACGGCGACGGCTGGATCGATATTTACTGCGGCAGCAAGATATTGATTAATCCGGGCAAGCCGCGCAGCGAGACGTTCACGGTGTGCGATGTCGGTGCGATATATTCCCATGATTCGGAATTTGCCGATATAAACGGCGACGGGAAAATGGATGCAATCGCCAACAGCGACCGAACGGGACTCTACTGGTACGAAATACCGCAGGACCCGACGAATAAATGGCGGGAGCATCTGATAATGTCTGCCGAGGAGCACAAAATCCACGGTGGTGTTTCGCCTCGGGCGGTCGGCGATATGGACGGGGACGGCGACAACGATGTGGTCACCGGGCGGGCATGGTATGAAAACCTGGACGGCAAAGGCCTGAGTTGGAAACAACACGCCAATATTGAATTCGGCGAGGAGCACAGGTACGGCATTGCGCTGAAAACATGGGTTGTGGATATGGACTCGGACGGCGATAACGATTTCGTGCAGGCCGAAGCGGACGATCCCGACGGGCGTGTGGCGTGGTTCGAGAACGACGGCAAAGGTGAGTGGACCAGGCACATCATCAAGGACGAAGGCGACAGGCAGGATTTTCATTCGCTGGTGGTCGCGGATTTCGACGGGGACGGCGACAGCGACGTGTTTTCAGGCGGAGGTCCGCTGTCGGCTAAGAGGCGGCACAAATGCTATATATGGGAGAACACGGCGGGCAAGGCCGGTCGCCCGGTGAGCGGTAAGTGGGTCGAGCATGTGGTTGCACGCAAACCGTGCCACGAGGCGGTCGCCGGCGATGTTGATCGCGACGGCGATATCGATATATGCTCGAAGCCCTGGCACACCGGGGACGAGCACTTCTATCTCAAGAACCTCAGCAAATAGGAATACGCGTATCAATCAGCAATTGACCGCCGTGGACAGTTACCGGCTCTTTTGCTGCTTGAACCGCTCGTAATCGGAGATTGCTTTTTCGTAATAAGGCGTGCGCAGCGGACCCTGCAAAATGGGGTCGCCGACCTCTTCCATCCATCGCCACAATTTGTCCGACAGTTCGCGTTCGATTTGTGCATAGCGAGGCTTGGAGCTGAGGTTATTTCGTTCCTGCGGATCCTGTTGGATATCGAAAAGCTGCACGACAGGTCTGGTGCCCTTTCTGCTGGGTCTTTCGACGTGTGCCGCGACGTCCTGCGGTACGGCCTTGACGGGATAGAGGACCACGCGGCCGGGATCAAAATAGCGAATCAGCTTGTAACGATCTGTGCGAATTGTCCGGGAGGTGTTGTCGCGAAGGGCGTGGCTTGTCCGCTGGGCGTAGACTTCGGTCCGAGGCGGTTTGCTCGTTCGGCCGGCGATCAACTTGCGGAAGCTGATGCCCTGGACGTTATGGGGAATGTTTATTCCGACGGTATCCAGCAGTGTCGGCAGCAGATCGACATTACTCATCAGGCTTTCGTATACTTTGCCGCCGGTCATCGCCGTGCCCGGCTGGTACATTATCAAGGGCGTTTCTATGCCTGCATCGTAAAGGCACCATTTGGCCCGCGGATAGGGAATGCCGTGATCGGCCGTGAACACTACGAGCGTATTATCGGCAATCTCGCTTTCGTAGAGCGAATCCAGCATCCGCCCGACGCATTTGTCAAAAAAGCGGATAGTGCCCTGATATTGTGCCAGATCTTCTCGAACCTCGGGCGTATCGGCCAGGTACGGCGGCACATAGACGCCCTTTTCGGTGTCCTTTCCGTTGGTGAACGGCCGATGCACTTCGAAGAAACCGGCTTTGATGAACAGGGGCTTGCCGCCCTTCCGTGCTTTGGCGAACACTTTGCCGACGGCGTCGACGGTTTCTTCGGCTTTGCGGCGAGGTGAGATGTGTTTGTCGTAACCGAGTTCGAGCGGATTTCCGGAAGTCACGTGCTGGAGGCCCGCAAGAATGGTGTGGTAGCCGGCGTCTTTTAGAATAGCCGCGAGATGACGTTCATTCCTGTTCAGGCTCCAGCCCCAGGGTTGATGAGTCAGGCCCATAAGGCCGTTGGATTGCGGATATCTGCCGGTCATAAATCCGCCTCTGCTGGGACTGCAGACGCAATCGACGGCAAAGTAGTTCGCGAAGCGTATGCCTTTTGCAGCGAGGCGGTCTATGTTCGGCGTGTTGACGGTATCGATGCCGTAGCAGCCCAGATGCCTGCCGAGGTCGTGGGCGGTTATCATGAATATGTTGGGCCGGTCTTTGGAAGTACCCGAAGCCAGTGCGTGATTGCGGTCCGCTGTCATCAAACCGACACCGAGAGTGGCCAGACTGATACCGGATTTGCTCAGGAAGCTTCTTCTGTCCATGACTAACTCCATTGGTAATGGTTCAGGAATTTCAAGATTGCAAATTACGGCCCAAATCGGCCGCGAGTGCACTATTGTAAACCAATCTGGCTGCACATACGTCAAACAAGGCCATTCCCACCGATTTGAAAAAAGTCGTTTGATTTTTGCGTTTATCGTCGCATCGGTCGGTCTTGAGGTACGAACCGAGGGTTTTTATGGCTTCCGGCCGGATGAGCTGCTCGCGAAGCGGAATTATCAAATCACCTGATTCTTCGATGGCGTGTTGGGTATCGACATATATTTCATCGACAAGCGCGAAGACAGCATCGGGGATTTCCCGTACGTGGGGCTTGTAGGAACCTATTGCGGCTATATGTTTGCCGGCGAGCAATTCGGCACTGTTCGGTAGCACCGGTTCGGTCGCTGTGGTCGCGGTTATGATGACTTCGGATGCTCGGGTCAGTTTTTCACTGGATTCGGCCACGTCAATATCAGCGGAATCGAGAGTATCGGTCAGCCGCTTTGCAAGTGCTTCGGCATTTTGTCGATTGATGTCGTAAATGCAGAGTCTTGTAAAGTCGCGGACGGCGCACGCAATTCGGGCCTGGTAAAAGGCCTGCACGCCGGCGCCTACTATTCCGAGCGTCTTTGCGCATTCGGGCGCGAGATGACGAATGCTGACGGCGGAGACTGCGGCGGTTCTAATCGCCGTTACAGAAGGTCCGTCCATGATTGCCAGCGGCGCCCCGGTTCGGCCGTCATTCAGTACTACCAGGCCGTTGAGCATTGGAACTTGCCTGCCGGGGTTGCCCGGGAACAGAGTGACCAACTTCGTGGCGAAGCAGTCCTCAATAAAGCACGGCATCAGGAGGAGTGTATTCTCGCCGCGGTCGACATGCAGTCGTGGCGGCATGTTGAAAGCTTCGGGCTCGAGTTGCATCGCCCGTTCCATTTCGTCGACCATTGCGGTGAATCGAACCGCTTCGAGAATGTCATTTTCATTGAGATACAGCATACTAAACCTCGTTGTGCAACAGATATTGAGCGTAATTGTAACGCTATTGGCTCAGATTATCCAGAGCTTTCGTACGATGGGCGCAGTCGGGCGAGAAAGATGTGCCGGTCGGAGATGAATCTGCAGTGCGCCGGCAGAGGGGGCCAAGTGTACGGCCTGCTTCTGATGCTCCGCGGCGGGTCGATGGTTCAGTTGCTGCTCGAATCGGCCGCGGCAGTCGTGCAGGCCTTGGCTTGTGGCATGTAGGTGTTCAGAACCCTTGTAAGTTCTTTGCGGTCAATGGGCTTGCTGACGTAATCGTTGCAGCCTGCCTCGATACACTTTGTGTCGTCGCCCTTGAGAGCGTAGGCTGTGAGCGCGATTATGGGGATTTCGCGGCCGTTTCTGCGGATGGCCTTGGTTGCCTCGTATCCGTTCATATTGGGCATCTGCATGTCCATGAAGACCAGATCGTATGACTTTTCGAGCACGGCATCGACCGCCTCCCTGCCGTCCTCGGCTATGGTCACTTCGAGTCCGAAACGTTTGAGCAGACTTTTTATGAGCACCTGATTCGTGGCAGTGTCTTCGGCGACAAGCACGCGGCCCCGGAACTGCGGTTCCTGCTGTTCGGCCTGAATTTCTTCGGACAGGTTGTGTCTGTCCATCTGAGTCATTTTTCGCGATTCGACGCCCACAGGCAATATGAGGGAGAAGACGGATCCCCGGCCTTCGACGCTTTCTACGGTTATGCGACCGTTCAGGATTTCGGCAAGACGCTTGGTGATTGCAAGTCCAAGCCCGGTCCCGCCGTATTTGCGCGTGTGGCTGCCATCGGCCTGGGTAAACAGTTCGAAGACATGGTCAAGGCGATCTTCGGCTATTCCGATTCCGGTGTCCTCAACGTCGAAACGAATGTGCGGCTTGCTTTCGTCGTCCTGAAGGCTGACGTTCACGTGTATGTGCCCTTCTTCGGTGAACTTTATCGCATTGCTGACAAGGTTAATGAGGCATTGTCTGAGCCGAACCGGATCCGTGCAAATCCGCGAGGGCAGTCCGCCGTGTTCGATGATCTTGAATTCGAGACCCTTTTCTTCGGCCTTCGGTCTCATCAGAGATTCGAACGCATTGAGTATTTCACCGAGAGAGCAGTTGAGCAGTTCGGTTTCGAGTTTGTTGGCTTCGATCTTGCTGAAATCGAGGATATCATTGATCAGCGTCAGGAGGTTCTGGCCCGCATCGCTCATAATGCCGACGTACTCGCGCTGCTCTTCACTGAGGTCCTGATCGTCGGCCAGAATGCCCGTGAAGCCTATGATAGCATTCATCGGCGTTCTTATCTCGTGGCTCATATTGGCGAGAAACTCGCTCTTGCACTGGTTTGCAAAGATGGCGTCTTTGGCCAGCATATTGGCCCTTTCCACCGATTCCTCCAACTGGGAGTTGATTCGGGTCAGTTCGGCCGTACGCTCCCGCACCCTTGACTCGAGGTCCTCATTGGCTTTGACAAGGGCCGAATCGCGCTGCTGGATCTGCACGAGCATGTCGTTAAAGGAGTCGACAAGCAGACCTACTTCGTCGTTACTTGTCTTTTTTACGCGAACGGAATACTCCTTGTCCTCGGAAACTCTTCTTGCCGCTGTAGTGAGCTCGAGAATGGGCCCGCTGATAATGCGCTGCAGCCAGGAAGAGACCGGATAAGCCGCAATCGAACAGAGGATTATAAGTATACCGATTGTCCCCGTATCCCGCCAGATTCTGGCGTACATCTGACCCAGGTCCGCTTTCAGATAAATAATGCCTATATTTTCTCCGTCCAGCGTGATTGGTCTGAGAATTGTGAGTGTATTGCCCTCGAATACGTGGCGGGCATCGGCGTCGTAATACAGATTTTCAAATGAGACGTCTTGTGCATTCTCACTGAAATATGTGGCGAACTGCTTTTTATCTGTGTCTCGAATGCAGCAGGCTATTATCGAAGGTTCGGCTTCGAGTGATTTGAGAGTTTGTTCGGCGGCGGCTCTGTCATTGAACATAAGGGCCGCCTGGCAGTTTTCGGCCAGCATTTCGGCATGGATAGAAAGGTCTCTGACCATGTCGCGGCGCGTGTTGGACCATTCCCAAGCGGCAAAAAAGCCTCCGACGATCAGCAGAGTGCTGAAACAGGCGACCATGATGATGACCGTCAGTCGGTGCTTAATTGACAGGTTTTGTAGAAAACGCATTTTTGACCATTCCTCTGAAATGCGGCGTCGGGTTCTAACGACATTAGACATCGGCTGCTTCGGACTCTTCCTTTATCACTCGTTTTGCCAGTCGAAGCAGTTGGGAACTGATGTCGAGTTTGGCTTTCTCGGCGGCAACCGCGTTGATTTCGAAACGCACTTTTTTGTTCTCCAGCAGAAAGTTTATCATCCCGCCGGCTTCCAGAAAGCCCGGCATGTCGGCTATGGTCAGAACATTGTTGCCGCACACGGCCTTAAGAATCTGCTTTAGTTTGCTTTTTTCGGACCTTGTTATGAACAGTATTCTACATTTTCTGATCTCTTTCAATTCCGGGTGCTTTACCGGGCTGTGATCATCGGCTTCTTTCGCCAGTTCGGCGTAGCCTTTGAATCGTTTGATCACGACTTTTTTGCCGTCGACAAGTTTGTTTTTCAGCGGCTCGAACGCCTTGCCGAACGGATCTTCCCCTATGATTCCTATGGTTATCGGAACATTGCTGTCGACCACCTGCTTAGGCCATTCGACGAACTTCAGGAAGTTATATTGAAATGCAGCCTTGACCTGGTATTCACGCCTTTTGGCTGTGTCTCCGCGCGCAGACTGTGCAGACGTGGCGACAATCAGCGTCAGAGACAGCAGAATCGCCGCCCTCGGACCTCTCCCAACTTTCGTTCGCTTCTTACCGTACATCAGTGTGCTTTCCTAAACCTAAAGTACACCAGTTTATCGCGCCATATCAAATGATTGTATCCTTTATTTGAACTTGTATATCAGGCTGACAGCGACCGCGGGCGCGTGCGATCTGAAGTCGCCCATGCTTGCAAAATAGTTTCGCTTGTTAAGATCTCTGTCGAATATGCCCAGCAGATTGTAGCCGTCGACGCGGACGGTCAGATTCTCGCAGTGCTCATACTGCAATCCGAGGTTGAGATAATAGTTGCCGCGGTAACCCTGCTCCCAGCCGGGGTTTATTGCCGGATATGTCTTGTTGCCCGCGGGGTTCAGCGTGTAGTCCACGTAATCCTCAAGTCCCGGGAAACCCCAGTAGATTCGCAACGAACCGTCCAGAGTCCATTTGTCGTCGAGTTCATGTGTTGCGACCAGCTTGGTGACATGATTGGACCAGTTTGCAAGATCCTTGCCGTATCCGTAGGGCCTGGCGCTGATCACCGTAGACATTCCGGGCTCCAGATGGAAATCATACAGTTGCGTAAAACCGTGCGACACCATGACCCGCGTGCGGTCGGTATGGTAGGTCGCCTCCATTTCAAACCCGTATTCCTTCTGGGTTCCTATGGGGACGTTTTGACCGCTGGAGTGCGATATAAGCTCCAGATTGTAATGCAGAAAGAAAGACGCCGCCAGGTCGAGGTTTTTGCTGTGGGTCCGTTCATATCGGATTTCGAGACTGTCGAGTTTTTCGGGGCGGCTGTTGCTGCTGTTGCCGCTGTCTACCTGAACTCGCATTTCTTCAGCGAAATTAGCCCGCACGGACCTGGCCCAGATGAATTTGAAAGTGTCCTGAGTATTCGGCGCCCAGACCAGGGCCGCCCGCGGGCTGAACATCTTCTCGGTATAGGTATGATCGTCGACCCTGGCGCCGATGAAACTCGACAAAGTGTCGCTTATAGTCCACTGGTGCTCGCCCAGGAAGGAGACCATATCGGTAGACCATCGCGGCATCTGAAGTCCGGCGCCGCTGAATCGGCCGTTGACCGTGTTATCCAGATGAGGCCAGCCCGGCGAGGGGAAGCCGAATTCTTCATGGCTGTATTCGAGTCCGCCGGCCAGTTTATGCCGCTCGCAGAGATCGTGCTTGAACATAGCCTTAAAATAGTATTCGTCTTCTCGGTAGGCCTCGTTGAGTCCGCCCGTGAGGACCCGTTCGAAGTCCATCATGTCGTAGCTGAACGCCAGTTCCATGTCGGTCTTCTCGCTCAACTCGTCGCTGTAGCCTACGTAACCCGTGGCCTGCTGGTAGCCCGATGAATGTTGCTGAATGGGCAATACCCAGTCGCCCCACCCCCACGGATGATGGGTAAGTACGCCCTGCGGCCAGGTGAATTGCTTACCGCCGCGAGTATACCGAGCCCACATATCCCAGTTACCTCGCGTCACCTGAGCGTGCATCTTGATCGGGGGCTGGTTGCGATGTGTTTCGCCGTCGCGATTGATGGACGGGCTGCGTAATGGGTCGCCCGCCTGATAGCCGTCGGCCGGAAGCGTCGGTCCCGGATCGGCCGGGTTCCAGGAGTAGAAGGAATCCTGCGGGAAGTCGAATCCGAACACCTGCGGGGCGTCGTCCTGGTCGGCTCCCGGGTACTTGCCGACGCCGAAGTAGTAGAAGACACCGCCGTCATCGTCCTTGAAACGGCTGCCATGCTTGTATTCGCCGGAGTAGAATTCCTCGATCGCGCCGGCGCGTCCGGTGATTTCCGTGCCCTGGAAGGTGTCGGCGTTGTATGTGGTTATGCTTATGACCATAGATACGGCACCGGGGCCGTACAGCGCCGAACCTGGTCCGCGGATAACATCGATGTGATGTATATCCTGCAACATTACGAGGTCGCGTTCACTGATAACGCCGTAGTGGGTACGCTCGTTCATAACCCGACCGTTGACCAGCAGCAGATATTTGTCGTCGCGATCATTGATGATTCCGCGAAGTCCGAGATGATCGGCCTCCCAGTGATGGCGTATCCACTGCAGATTGGGCACGTAGATATCCAGCAATTCGTTGAGGCTACGCGCGCCTGAGGCCTGAATCTGTTCGGCGGTAATCGTCGTGACCGCGGCAGGCACCATTCGGGGTTTGGATTTGGTGAGCGTGGCCGTTGATTCGATTTCTACTTCCATCAGTTGGGTGATGGACATATCGAACAGGGCCTCTGCCTCGTTCGGCTCGCCGCTGCCGGCCTCCAAATTGCCCGTAAAACAAGACACGTGCAGCAGCACAAACGATACACTTGTGAGCAGTATGTTTTTTCTGTACTTGCACATAGTTGTCTATTTGAATCTGAACCGGGCCTGTAAAAAGTAGGTTCTTCCCGGCGTTTCGTGGGCGGTCAGCGCGCCTACGGCCGAGACGGGATCGTTGTCCGTATTTAAAATGTCCAATACGCCGAACATTAGTTCGCCGTTGTACTGAGGCAGTTTCCTGGAAATGGTCAGATCGACTCTGTGGGACCGACCCGGACTTGTGATGTTGAGCGGGTTGGCGTGTTTGCCTTCTGTTCGTGAAGCGAAACGGTAGTTTGTGTTTATCGTCCAGTTATCGTCCAGGAACCATCGGGCGGTGAGACCGGCCTTGTGCTGAGCGGGCAAATAGGCCCGCAACGGCTGACCGGCCCGGTCCGTTTCGAAATCGTTGTACGTATACCAGAGCGAGAATCTGCTGGTCTTGTTTTCGATAGCCAGTTCGGTTTCGGCTCCCCACGAGTCGGCGCCGTCGATGTTAGACGTTGTAAAAAACGTCCGGCCCAGAGCCAGAGGATCCGGGACGGTGGCAAAACCGATGAGGTTTTCAAAACGCTGATAGTAGCCGTCAACTCTAAGTGTCAAGCCAGGCGCGAGCTTTCCCGTGTAGCCGGCTTCGAGGGAATAGGAACTTTCGTTTTCGAGGTTCTTATTGGGCCTGATAAGGTTCAGCAGGAAAGCTCCGGGAACCAGCGGGTGCGGGATGCGTCTTGCGAGGCCCTGGCGAATGGATATCGCAGGAGCGCGGAAGGCCCTTGCCCAGCTAAGTCTCAATATGTGATCTTTAGCCTCGTCAAGGCCGTAGAGAGCGGTAAAACGCCCGGCCCAATCGGTCTCCGTGGCCGAATACCAGTCGGTGCGAAGCTGACCTTCCAGAGTCAGCCTGTCCGTGGTATGCCAGCGGTCAATTAGGAATGCGCCGGCCCAGTATTCGCTTAGGGGAACTCCGCCGTAGATGAACTGCTGAGGATCTTTCGTTCGCTCACCATCTATGCGTATCCACCGCAGATTGCCGCCGACGCTCATCTCATGGTCCTCGGCGGGCTTGAAGTTAATCTGACCTTCCAGGTTGTTCTCGTTTTCGGTGTATTCGATCAGGGAAGGATCTTTTATGTTGGAATAATTGCTGAATACCTGGAGATAGCCGGTTACATCCTCTTCGAAGGCGTGATCGAGTCTGGCAAATGCACGAAGCAGGTCGTTTCGACCGTTTTTGCCCAGCGAACGTCCGCCGAATTCGAAATCTCCCGTGTTCTGATGCGAATAGCCCCACCCGAGTGTCGCCTTCGTATCGTCGCTGGCCTGATAGATGCTTTCCCCGTTAAATCGCCAGTTGCGGGCGAAATCATTCGACACGAAATTGTCGTCATGCAGGGCGTCATCGGATGACTCGAAATCTTCGTAGCCGGCGGATTGTCGCCATCGCCATTTGCCTGCCTTGTCGCCCCAGCGGATTTGTGAATAGCTGTCGCCGAAATGGTTGAATTTCGTTGATCCGAACCAGCCCCGGCAGTCGCTCGGGTCCTTTGTGATGATGTTTATTACGCCGGTGAACGCATTAGCGCCCCAGGCCGCACCGCCCGGACCCCTGACGATTTCGATCCTCTCTATGTCCTCCACCAGCAGGGGCAGTCGCGAAAACTGCGGTCCGCCGGAGGTCAGGTCGTCCGCAAGTCTGCCGTCGATCAGCGTCAGAACGCGGTCCGAGTACATCTCGTGCAGCCCGCGAATTCCCACTGCATATCTGTTTCGATCCACCCGAAGCACGTCGACGCCGGGAGCGAACTGAAGCAGTTCGGCGATGTCGGTCAAGCCGCTGTAATGAATGTCCTCGCCCGTTATGACGGTAACCGGCACGGCAAGTTCGTCCATTGGCTGGGCCTGACGCGAGGCGGATACGACAACGGGGACCTCCATAAGCTCTTCCAGAGACATATCGAAGAGTTCGTCCGATTCGCCGGCGGGCGAATCAGCCGCACATACCACGGCAGACGGAAGAACTTGAGTGATAAGCACGATTGACCATATTGTCGTAATGTGCGATCTTGTTTGACAGTCAGACATCTATATCGCTCGCTGTTACTGCCTGGTCCTACGTTATGTCAGCAGTCCTGAATTCCGGATGGACTGCATGCACGAGCCTTCCGGTATTGGCGTTTTCGTGATACCGCCGGGATATCATCGAAGGCAGGCGCTTTTCCGACCTTTGATACCGTACAGCCTCGAATCGGCACGATGCTGTCAAGAATTAAATGACCGGGTCGAATGCCGAACGAAGCCAGCCTGCGACTTGGGTCCGATAATTACGGCAAAAACGGAAACCCAAATACATTAGGGCGGCAACTGTGAGGATTTATTTTGGTGAGGGACTTGCCGGGTAACCGTTTGCAGATGCCCGGCGGCCTGGAGACTATGCGCAGCGAACCCCCTTATAGGACTTTTTCGGAACAAAGTGCTATTAGGCTCTAAACCAGCGGCTGATTCGCAACGCGATGTTCTCTGGACCTGCATGAATTGCGCGGTGTCGCATAGAAACGCGATTTCAACGACTGCTCTTTCGCAGATTCTGTATATCTCTGGCGACGATTTGCGCGATGATATTCTGCTTGGCCGACGATTGCGGAGCAGTGCGTTCCACCCGGCGTTTATGCACAGCGTCTTGCCGGGCGCCCGTGGCGGCCCTTTGCGGGCGAGGGGATTGTTTTTTCTTCCTCTTTCGGCTGCTTGCCTGGCGCTGCGGCGCTCTGATTTGTTGATTCAAATCGAATTCGGGGATTTCGGTATCCCCCTGATTCGCTTCAACTCGTTTAGTTTCCATCTTTTCAACAATCCTCCCTGACTGCTGTTGGTCGTCTTTTTCCTCGTCCGCTTTACGGGCATTCTTCTTCACGGCGGACTTTCTGGAGCTTTTGCGCTTGGATCGCGTTTTCTTTTTCGCGGCGGTGCTCTTCTTTTTGGCGGATTTTTTAGCCGTCTTCTTCTTGGATTTACGGCCCGTGGAGCTGCGGCTCTTCGACGCTTTCTTTTTGCCGGTCTTCTTTTTGCTTGTGCTTTTGGCCTTAGCCACAATCATGACCTCCTGGTACCTACCAGTGTATCAGAGAAAACCCTGTCAATCAAGCGCCAATGCGTGCACCCGCGAATGCGCAAGATCTAAACGCGGCGGACATACGCGTAGTACGCACCCCTGGATTGGCCTTCGCCTTCGAACCAGGTCTGCACTTTCGTATCGCCCTTCTTGAGTTGCACGCGGAAGGTAACGGCCCTTGCATCGGCCGGTATTTCTTTGCTGACCTCGATGTCCTGAACGGCGAGCTTTGCGGTTCGAGCCTTGATTGCTTTGCCTCCCGGGATTGATGCGGTAATGGGTGCATCGACTTCTATCGGCCAGCGCCGCAGATCGAATTCATATTCGCCGTCCGCTGCGATCTGGACGGCCCAGAATCCGTTGCTGGCCGTTCCCCGGCGTATATGCCCCTGGCTCCACGGCACATTGCCACAATGCCAGTCGTGAGACATCAGGCGGGTCGGATTTTCCTCGCCGCCAAGTACTATGCGGCAGTACTTGTCGAACTCGGGCGTGAGGCTTTGCCACCATTTATCATACTCGCCGCGCAGTTCTTCAACCACCGCAGGATGCTCGCCGGCGATATTCTTCTTCTGAGCGGGGTCGGCTTTGATGTCATACAGTTCTTTGCCATTCACCAGACGCCAGCGATCCGTCATAACTGCGCTCTTGCGCCACTTCCGAGGATGGTCGATTCGCTGGGAGTGAACCAGAAGTGTACGGTCAGGCCATCGTCGACCACGAAGCAGCGGAACCAGGCTTTTGCCATCGAACCCGACCGCGTGGGGTTTCTTCAGCCCGCAAAGGTCCAGCAGGGTCGGCATGACGTCGATATGAGCGGTAAGTCGCTCGACATCCCTGCCGCCACTGAGGTCTGTGCCGGGCCAATAAATGAAGAACGGTACGCGATGGCCGCCTTCGTACTCGGAGCCTTTCTTGCCTCGCATATCACCATTCGGACCGGCCGAGGTGCCGTTATCCGTCATGAAAATGACAATCGTGTTTTCCGCCAGGCGATGTTCTTTCAGGAAAGCCATCAACCTTCCCATATTTTCATCGATATTTGTTATCATGCCGTAAAAATTGGCACGGCCGGAGGGAACGCCCTTCTCGCGGTAGGGCTTGCTGTATTTGTCCGCGACATTGTAAGGACCGTGGGCGGCGTTTGTGGGAATATAGCAGAAGAAGGGCCGCTGATTGTCGGCCGCCATGAACTTCATCGCGTTGTCAAACCAGACGTCCGTGCAGTAACCTTTATGAGGCTTCCATGTCCCATTATGCAGATAAGTGTCGTCAAAGTAATCGTTGCCGAAATAATCCGGTCCCTGTCCGACCCCGCCGCCGGCATGGATGCGGACCTCGTCGAAGCCTCTGTCCTGGGGTCTGAAGGGGTAATTGTCGCCCAGATGCCATTTACCGAATATTGCAGTTCTGTATCCGCCGAACTTGAAGGCGTCGGCTATCGTAACTTCATTTTTGTCCAGCAGGGATCGGCCCATAATAGTGTGCCAGACGCCGGTGCGGGTTGAATAGCGGCCGGTCAGCAGAGCCGCGCGAGTAGGCGAACACGTGGGATCGACATGGAAGTCGGTCAATCGGACGCTTTGGCTGTACAGGCGGTCCAGATGCGGTGTGTCGATCTCGTCGTTTCCGTGACAGCCAAGATCATAGTAGCCCTGATCGTCGGTCATGACCAGAACCACATTGGGTTTTCTCGACCGGCTGCGTCCTGCTGCGGCGAGCCGCCAACCGGCGACCGAAATTAATCCGGCGGCCGCGCCTGTTCTTTTTAGAAATTGGCGTCTGGTCTGCATACCTGGTCCTCCTGATATCGCTGTTCTGTTTTCTGCGAGCCGTCGGCAAATAAGTCTTCGAGCGGTCTATTGCGAACTGACAGGCCCGAGCGCCAGACGGGTGAAATCGTCCAATTTCAGCTCACAGGCAAGTTGCCGAAGCTCGCCTGTGGTGACGGCTTTGATGTCCTCTACGTCCGCCGAGACCGGCCGATAAGCGCCAAGGTATAACCAGTTGAAGCCAAGATCCACCAGCCGGCCCATCGATAACTCGTTTTTGAGAACAAGCGAACTGAGAACCTTGTTCTTGGCTTTTGCAAGCTCGTCTTCAGTGACTCCCTGTTTCAACTCGGCGAGTATGCGTTCGACGGTGTTCATAACCCCGGAGGTGTTCTCGCTGCTGCAGCGAACGTAGGTGTAAAAAGCGCCGGTTCCGTCCATGGCCCCGAACTGCATCGACGCCTCTTCGGCCATCGCCTTGTCGACGATTTCCCAGTAATAGCGGGAGCCGAGGCTGTCGCCGGCAATGCTCGCCAGCAGGTAAGCCGCGAACCTTCGCGGGTCCTGTGCCGAAACACCCTGACTTATCAGACATACATGCTCCCGGACAAGGCCGGCTTTTTCCTCACGCTGCTTTGCTTTGGTTCCCGCCGAGTGCGTAAGCTCTCTGGGCGCATCATGTGATACCCAGTCGCCGCAGGCCTGTTCGACCTGATCGAATACGGCGTCGCAGTCGAAATTGCCGGCACATGCAAAGACTATATTGTTGGGGGCGTAGCGGCTTTCGAAATAGCTCCGCATCTGGGCGGCGGTCAATGCGTCGATACTCTGCTCGCTGCCGAGAACGCTGTTTCCGCACGGATGCTCGCCGAAGTGCAGCGTCCTGCAGCGGTCTATCACATCGAAGCTGGGCATGTCCTTGTACATGCCGATCTCTTCTTTGATCACGTTCTTTTCCATGTCGAAATCGGCGTCTCGCAGAGCCGGGCGCATGAGCTGCGTCCAAAGCTCTATGACCCGGGACAGATACTCCGGCAGTACGGCCGCATAGTAGACCGTACATTCCTCGCTCGTGAAGGCGTTGAACTGGGCGCCTGTGTCATCGAATGCCCGGTTGACTTCCAGTGGGCCGAGTTTTTCGGTGCCTTTGAAAAGCATGTGCTCGAGAAAATGCGATACGCCGTTAACTTCCGGCGTTTCGTCTCTCGATCCGGTTTTGACGAAGAAGCCGACCGCCGCGGATTCGGCGTTTTCGTTTATCTCGCCTATGAGGGTAAGGCCGTTGGACAGGGTTTTAGTCTTGAATTCCATCAGTCGCTCTTTTTAACAGCAAGTTCTCTCGGTCCTATTGTGACAACGGTGAAATCGCCGAACTCTCTGGTTCGCAGAAAGTTCAGCACCGAGTCGACGGTGGCGGCGTCAATTCGGCTCTTTATCTCGTCCAGGCTTCTGACTCTGCCGAGCATGTAATGGTCTGCGCCGATACCTCCGGCCCGGCTGCTCGAAGATTCGCTCTGCAGAATCACCGAAGATTTCAACCCGACTTTGGCCCGCTCCAGTTCCTCGGGGCTGATGCCCTCGCTTAGTCGCTCGAATTCGCCGATAATAACATCCAGTGTCTCCTGGGCCCTGTTCGGTGCGGTGCCGGCGTAGCACATAATTCCGGCGGCGGTTTTCAGGCCGTGGTACCTGGCCCCGATGGCATAACACAGGCCGCGTTTTTCCCGCACCTCGGTAAACAATCTCGCGCTCATCCCGCCCGAAAGCACGGCGATGGCCGTGCGGGCGTTGTAATAGTCATCGTCGCTGACGGTTACCGTCCCGGTCATCAGGCCTATGTGAACCTGCGCCCCTTCGTTTTGGATATGTGTGTATTTGTCGCCCGTTCTTCCGGGCTGCGGCGGTGCCGGAGCCGGCGGCTGCTGCATCTCGAAAAGCCTTTCAAGCTGTTCGCAAACCGCTTCGAAATCGTACTTTCCGGCCATGCAGAAGATGGAATCCGACAGATTGAAATGTGTCTTTATCATCTGGCGGGTCTTATCGGGCGTGAGCGCGGCGAGCTGGTCCATATCGCCGACGGTATTGCGGCCAAGCGGTTTCGGATAGAAATTCTCCCGCAGCTTGAGCATCACCTTCTGGCGGGGGTCATCGTCCAGGCCGTGAACGGCGTCCATCGCAAGTTGCCTGGCCGGCTCGAACTGTTCGGAGTCGAGTCTGGGCTTTAACACTATATCGGCGTAGAGGTCGATGGCCGCTGCGAGATTGCCGGCTTCCAGTGCCGAGCCGACGGTTATATGGCTGCTGTTTGTGGAAGTGAGTCTGTGAAGGCCAAGGCCGTCCAGCTCATCACTGAGCTGCCTGCTGTCCCGGTCGGCGGCGCCGCGGAAGATCCAATCCGCGATAACGTTGCTCGCACCGCAATAGCCTTCTTCGAGCATGGATTCCCCCGCCGGCAGCATGATATCGAACGCAACCGAAGAAACCGCTTCCATTGGCTCGCCGAGAACAACCATGCCGTTTTTCAAAACCCGTTTGTCAAGTCTGGATGTCATTCTTTTACCCCGGAATTACGATAAAAACCAGATGTTACAGGCCCACGCACCCTATTTCAACACAGAACCAACTTTGGTCAGTTCAATATCCACCACAAGATTCTTGCCGCTGCGGGCCGCCAGTCTGTTTCTTTCGGAAATCCAAAAAGTCGACCGTAATTCTAACAGGCCTGGAGGGGACTTACAATCGCGGAGTGATCCCGTCCTCATTGCTGATTCTTACAGCCGCACCACGAACGTATAAGCGCCCTTGTTTTGGATCTCGGAAAAGCCGAAATGGGCGTTAAGCAGTTCGTGGATGTGCACTATTTCAACTTCTCCGCCGGCGTCCTCGAATAATGCCCGCGTACGGTCTACGCTGAGCCGATTCCAATGATAGCCGTTGCGGGGGCGAACGTCGTGATCGACTCCCCGGCCCATGTTGAAGAAACCGGCGCAAATTGCGTTTCGCGTAACGCGGCTGATTTCCTGTATCGCCCGCTCCATCGCGGCAACCGAAAGATGCTCGAAAAGATCGTTTACCACACAACAGTCGAACTCGTTGTCCTCGGAGGCGATCTCGAACACATTGCCGGCTTCGAAGCGGACATCCGGAAACATTTCACGAGCATTCGCGATATTTTTTCGGCACAGGTCAAAGCCGCAGTAGTCGATAAAACGAGCAACTCCGTACGCATCCCAGAAGCGATAATCGTTCGCCGAGCCGCATGCAGGTTCTACGACCGAGATTCTCCCGGCGTTTTCCCGGTCCATGAATTGCCGCCATATACGCCCGAAAGTCCACAAGACATTATCCGCGACGGGTTCGTCATCTATGTCAATCTGCGATTGAATAAGCCCGTCGCTGACGTAGTCCGGAATCATTGCCGGGCCGATTTCGGCCGGAAGCAAATCGAAAGTCTCAATCACATACTCCGGTATTCTCTCGCCGTTTGCCTCGCTGGCGCCGTCCAGAAGCGCATCGAGCATTTTGCCGAGTTGAGCGGCGCCTTCGATGCGTTCGGATGTCTTCCGAAGCCAGTGCACCACAATCGCAAAACGAAGCTCCTGCTCCTCCAGAGCAGCATACTTGTCGCCGAAGAGCCGGCGAATCAGAAAATGTCTGGCCAGAATGCTCTGAGCGTTTATCCGGGGATCCTCGACGTCCTGCACCAGGTAGTCGCGCAGCGTGGCCGCGTCTCGGTTATCCCAGGCCGCCTTTAACCGCTCGGTTTCTTCTACAAATTGCTGTTCCACAATAGAATCCTGTTTTCAGCAAGAATAATCCGTCTGCAATTACAGGACGCTATTGAACACCCCGTTAGCATAGGACAGGTCATTAAAAAATGGCGACGCCCGACAACCGTGCAGCATCGCCATCTAATGAACGAGTGTGCTTTTCACGTCCGCAAGCCGCAGATTACTCAGGCCGCCTGCTCTTCTTCGTCTTCCATGTCGTAATCGTCGAATCGTACGCTTATCTTCTTGCTTACGCCCCTGGTCTGCATCGTAACGCCGAAGAGCACATCCGAAATGCTCATCGTGCGTTTCGAGTGAGTTATCACGATAAATTGCGAGTCGCTCTCGAATTCCTTGAGCAGAATATTGAATCGCTCGTTGTTGGCCTCGTCGAGGGCCGCATCGACTTCGTCGAGGAAGCAGAACGGACTCGGCCGCGATTTGTACACCGCGAACATCAGAGCCATGGCGGTCATTGATTTTTCACCGCCGCTCAGAAGCGAGATGCTTCGTGTTTCCTTGCCGGGCGGCTTGGCGACGATTTCGATTCCGGCGTCGAGTATGTCTTCGGCGTCTTCGAGGAGAATGTCGGCCTTGCCGCCGCCGAAGAGTTTGCGGAATATCTGCTGGAATTGTGCGCGGATATCCTCAAAGGCCTCTCTGAACTTCTCGCGGCTCTGCTTGTTTAATTTCGCTATCAACTGCTGGAGCTGGGCCTTGCTCCTGTTCAGGTCCTCCAACTGGGTCGTAAGAAACTCGTGCCTCTCTTCGAGATTCTCCTGCTCCTCGATGGCATCGAGATTGACGTTGCCCAGCCGCTCGATCTTGCCTCTCAGTTCGATTATTTCATCCTTGACCTGCCGCCAGTCGGTATCGTCCTCGGTGAAGTTCTGATAGGCCTGTCTCAAATCTATCTGCAACTCTTCCTGAACTCTCTCAACAAGGTCTTCGAGTTTGACCTCCAACTGGCCCAACTCGACCTTGAGCCTGCTTATCTGCTCTTCTATGTCGCCCTTCTGCTGACGCTTGTCGCGTATCATTTGTTCGGCCCGGCGCTGTTCGGCCGTCAGGCTTTGAATTTCCTCCTGTAGCCGGCGGTTATTGCCCTGGCAGCCTTCTTTGGCTACGAACAGTTCGGAGACTTGCGCCTCGCAGGCAAGGATGTCGCTCTGTGCTCTGGCGTGCTGTTCGGTGCATGTGGCGATTTCCTCGCGTGCTTTTTCACCGGCACGGTTGTTGGTCTGGAGCTGATTTTCAATGCCGGCCGTGAGCTGCGTAAGGGCCTTGCTCTGCTCGCTCATCTGGCCAAGCATGACCCGCAACTCCGTCAATTCGCCGACTTTGGCCTGCTGCATGGCCTTGCGCGAGGAAAGCTGCGTCTCCAGCTCCTCGATACGGTCTGTCCGCTCGGCATTAACAGTTTCGAGCTCCTGCAGCTTCTGCTGCGAATCGTATTCCTGCTGCACGCTCTTGTTGATCTGCCCTTCGAGCTGATCCATTTCTCCGGCGATCAGCGGCTGTTCCTCTCGAAGCCGCTTGATATCCTTGTCCAGGCCGGCCAGGCTGGATTTAGCCTGCGTCTTTTCAGTGTTTGCCTCGTAAATCGCCGTTCGCAGTTCTTTGCAGAGCTTGTCGAGATGTTCTTTGGTCTGGATATTATTGTCTATATCGCCTTCCAGCTCCGTGATTTCGGCCGTAATGTTGGCGATGGACTCCTTCAACTGCCGCATGCGGCTCTTTCGCGAGATCAGCCCCGTGGTTTTGCCGAGTGGCCCGAGCCTGAGGACGCCGTTTTCACACAGAGATTCGCCCTTGAGCGTAACGAAGGCGTACCCGCCGCCCAGCTTTGCGGCCAGAGTCCGGGCTGTGGCCATGGAATCGATCACCAGAGTTTTGCCCAGCAATTGCCAGATCAGCGGGCCGAATCTGCCGTCGAATTTGACGAACTCGACCGCCCTGCCGAGTACCCCATCGACTTGCGAGAAATCCGTCGAATCGGCAAACGGCTGTATTCTGTCGGTTCCAAGAAAATCGACCCTGCCCTGCAGTTGTTCTATCGTCTCGCCATCCGCCAGCAAACGCTCCGTATCGCTTATCACCACCGCGTCCGTCTTGCCTTCCAGAGCCGCTTCGACGGCATTTGCGTACTCGATGTCGGCTTCAACAATGTTGGCGAGTATCCCCTCTACATAATCCAGCCTGGCATTTTCGCCCGACTGGTTCTCCAGAATAGTTTTGACTCCCGCGGTAAGGCCCTCGTATCGCCGCTCCATGTCGGTCAATACGCCCAATTCGCTGTTGAGTGCGCTGCGGGCCTCTTTGCTGTTGGCAAGTCTTTTGTTTGCCGCCGTAACGTCCTTTTCGATCTCCTGCCTCTTGCGTTTTTTCGCTTCCAGGTTATCTTCCAGTTCGCCAAGCACCCTCTCGATATCCTCGAGCCGGGCGTTATTCTGTGCCTTTTCCGTCAGCAGCGATTCCAGCTCGGCTCTGGCGGTCTCGGCCCTGCCGGCAAGCCTGTCCTTTTGACTGGCCAGATTATTGCGGTAAACTGAAATGCTCTGGATTTCGTTGTGCAACTGGGCCGTCCTGCGTACAATATCGATAATCCCGGATTTTTCATCCTCGAGTTCAGCCTCAAGCGAAACGCATTCGGCGTTCAACTCGGAAATCGCAGCTTCCAGCTCTTTGCCGGTTCCACTGTGCGACTCCAGCACTTGATCGCACTTATTCAGTTCGCGTTTTTTCTCATGAAGTTCGGCCCTGAGTTCATCCCGCTGCTCGTCGAGCCCGGCTATCTGATCGGTAGCGGCTTTTTTCCGCTGCTGCAGTTCTTCGCTGCGGCTGCGTAGAAACTCGATCCGCTGAAGTTGCTGCTCGATCCGGCTTTGAACCGAAACAAGCGAATTGCTCGCCTGGTTAAGTTTGTGCTCGGTCTCGATGATTTCATTGCCCAGCCTGCTTATCAGGCTGTCGTTTCTTGAAACCTCCGATGCGACCGAGGCGAACTGCTCCTGTATTGAGTCCAGCTTTTCGCGTTTTTGAGCCAGCAGGGTGCAGTTTCTGTCGTACTCGACGAGCGAATAGTTGACTTGAAGCTCTTTGAGTCTGTCCGTATAGGCCAGATAGTTCCTGGCTTTACCGGCGGCCAGTTTTACGCTTCGCAGCCTTTTTGTTACTTCGCCGAGAATATCGGCCAGCCGAAGCAGGTTCTGCTCGGTCCTGTCCAGCTTGCGCAGGGCCTCCTTTTTGTGGGCCTTGTACTTGCTGATCCCCGCTGCTTCCTCAAAAAGCGCCCTTCGGTCGACCTTGGAAGCACTCAGGACCTGGTCTATCTGGCCCTGTTCGATAATGCTGTATGCCCTTGTGCCGATGCCCGTATCCATGAACATCTCGCGGATATCTTTCAGTCGGCATGTTTTTTTGTTGATCCGGTACTCGCTTTCGCCGCTACGGTATATTTTTCGCGAAATTGAGACTTCTTCGGAATCGATGGGCAAGCGGCCCGGACTGCCTTCGGGATTGGACATAATGAGGGTAACTTCGGCCGAGCCCATAGGCTTTCTGCTGCTGCTGCCGCTGAAAATGACGTCCGCCATCTGGCCGCTTCGCAGGCTCTTGACGCTCTGTTCGCCGAGAACCCATTTTACCGCGTCGACGACGTTGCTCTTGCCGCACCCGTTCGGGCCGACAATGGCCGTAATCGGAGCTTCGAAGGAAAAATCCGTTTTATCCGCAAAACTCTTGAATCCATTGAGGATTATCTTCTTTAATCTCATCCTTTTTCCTGATGTACCACAAGCTGTATCTTGTCGCTGATACCCATCCATAGGTATGCAAAGTAAGCACCTTAGGTAACGCTATTATCGGTCAAAATCCAGCTTTTTCTTGATTATTGACCGATTTTTGGCAGGCCGCTTACTGCAAATCTGGCATCTACGACACCTTCGTCGCACATCTTTTTGAGAATCGGCAATATCTCGCTGTAGGGCAGACCAAGCCCTCCCGATACCCGCCCGTCTTCAGGCACATTATCGCCCAAGGCCCGGATAACGCCGGCGAGGTTATGCGAACTGCGGACCTGCACTACCTTTTGCCGGTCCGGGTCGTTGCGGATCAAGGAAACATAGCCCTGGCCTTCAGGAGAGTTCAGGACCACAGTGTTGTCGGGTGACTGAAGAAATATGTTCTGCTCGCAACGAATCGGGGCCCCGAAAATGGCTATCCTCTGTTGTTTGCTGCGGGCGGCGTAGACCATAGCCGCTCCTGTCAGCGGCACCTGGTCGACATAGAAATCGCGGGCAACCGAGGTGCGGGTTATCGAAACATCGTCGAGTTCGATCAGCTTTTCGTAGGCAAGAACCCGCATTCTAAGGTCTTTGTCGCGAAGAAGCCGTATAGCTATTGCCGCCGCATCGCTGCGTTTGGCCCCTGCCGCAATCGCTTTTAGAGCATCAAAACGCAACTCGCTGTTGGAATCCATGGCTATTTTGCGGAGCGCATCCAGGCCTGCGTCGCGGCCCATGAAGAGCATGCACCTGGCCGCATGGAAACGCACCGATTCAACCGGATTGGACAACAAATTCGTAAGATACGGCAGGCTGGGCGTTCCTATGGCCTGCAGAGCTATCTCCGCGGCGTATTTGTTTTCAGATTCGGCCAGCGCCCGACTGTAGGCTTTTGCCCGTTCGACAACTATGTCGTAGCTTTGCTCGCTAAGGTAGGTGGCCGAGAGCATTGCAACAAATCTGGCTTTCTGCTTCGAATATCTGGCGGGAACGGTAATCTGTATAATTTTCGGGGAAAGGGCCCTTGCGGTGCCCGGCCCGTAGCGGGCGTTTATTCGGTTTCTAACCGCGCTGGCAAGTCTGTAATCGCTTTCATTCATGGAAACGGCCACTTTGAAGGGCTTGGTAACCCTGCCTCCGCCTAAAATATAGCCGCTTCGTTTGCGGGTTGACCCGCTCAACTGATCGACGTAAATCTCACCGCTGGCCTGTGCGAAAGTGTCGCTGCTGACCCCGAAAGCACCTTTCATCCACAAATCCGCGCCGTAAAGCCGGCCACCTTGTATCGAAGTGGTCTGCGTGCTTTCCAGGGCTTCCACCTGCAAATCGAATGTTGTTCCGGCCCTTGCGGAGGCGGGCATTACGCCTTCGAGCCTTACAACGGCCGAGTTTTGACTGGCGATCATGCTGTCCACATCCACGGCCCGGTTCGGAAACTCTCCCGAGATGTACTGGTGCAAATATCTTCGGATTTGAGTCGGACACTGCGCCGAACCCGTGCCTCTGAGTTTGCCGATAAGACCGTATCCCTCTACTACCACGGTATCGGGCGAGTAGACTTCCGCAAGAGAACCTATCGTGGTTCCCAGGTCCTTGTCCGGAATCAGCGTGGTGGGGTTGCGTTTATCGCCTTCCTGACAGCCTGAGAGCCACATCAAACCGAAAACCGCAAGAAAAGGACTAATTTTCTTAATAACCGAAGTGTTCATATCCCTTGGCTCCGTTAATCGCCCGGTGGCCCGCCGTGCATGACCACAGCGTCCGTGGACCGGTAAATGTTGAAAAACAGCCGTTTTCCTGATAACCAGGAGCATTCCCAACCTGATACCTCTCGAAACCGACGCAGGCAATCGACAGGCGCCTGATGCTCTGGCGGCTTGTTGTAAAGACAGGCTCTTAATACACCATCTGGCAGACAATCGTTCGGGTTCTTGCCCGCGTATCGAAATCAATCAGTATTATCTGCTGCCAGGTGCCCAGGGCCAGGCTCCCGTCCACAACCGGAATGCTCAGGCTCGGGCCCAACAGCGATGCCCGCACGTGAGCATGACCGTTATCATCATGCCAGGTCTGCTCGTGTTCGTACCGCGCGTGTTCCGGCGCGATCTTTTCAAAAGCCGCCTCAAGGTCGAATTTGGCCAATCCCGGCTCGAATTCCGTCGTGGTGATTCCAGCGGTGGAGCCTACGTTGAAAACAGTCAGTGTACCCTCGGATTCTTCGAATTGGCCCAGAACCGTCCGGACTTCGTCCGTAATATCAACCACATGGCAATTGCCCCTGGTCTGAATCTCGATTTTGGCTGTCTTAACCATGCCGCTATGGTACTCTAAAAAGCCGCGTTAGCAAGATAAACTCTCCCTGCGATGCCATTTATCGCCTGAAAACGCGACAACTGCAGGTGGCCTGTATTTTACAGACCAAACGGCAGACCATCCAGCCCCGGCGCGTAATCCTGCGAAGCCTTTCCGCTCCAGGTGAAACGCCTGAAGTTCTTCTCGTCGCTTGTCATTATCAACTCTCCCTCGACATTGTATTCGGTATCTGACTTTCATTTTGTGCCACTGGCGCCAGGGCGGATTTATGTCCGACTTGCCAACGCCGATTTCCACGACGTCGCCGTGCATTCTGGTCCAGTAGACGATCATGCCGAGGATGAAAACGACCAGTAAACCAAGGACCAGTGCATACCCCCCTCTTGCTACAAACTGACGCCGTCCGGCACAATTCAACATTTTTCTCTTCTCCTTTCTAAAAACAACAAAGCGGTTTGACGACTATATAATAGTGCTTATTACAGTGGGGTACAAAGCCTTGCAGAAAAATTTTGAGAAAATTTGATTTTAACAGTTGACTCTGATTTTTTCTGCGATATGATGTGAACACCTTGATGGCACAGTACCTATTACTGTAGGCACTGCGCCATTTATATTTTGGTTCTTTTACAAGTTAACAGTTACACCATGACAGCAGCGAAAGTGCGGCCCTGCGGGATATATGCTTAACGCAGTGGTCTTTACAAGAGTACAAATTCAGCACTTTCGATGCATATGTCTAAGTGTTGAGCCTTTAGACGAATACCGTCTTCGGACGGATCGACGAATCAAACTGAAGGGTTTGATCCTGGCTCAGAACGAACGCTGGCGGCGTGGCTAAGACATGCAAGTCGAACGGACTATCCTACAGAGTAATCTAAGGGATAGTTAGTGGCGAAAGGGTGAGTAATGGACAGGTAACGTACCTTGTGCTTTGGGATAGCGTCGTTCACCTTCGGGTGAACTTCCGAAAGGGGCGGTAATACCAAATAATATCATGAGCTGACGGGTTCATGATCAAAGATTTATCGGCATAAGAGCGGCCTGTCTCCTATCAGCTTGTTGGTGAGGTAACGGCTCACCAAGGCGACGACGGGTAGCGGGACTGAGAGGTTGACCCGCAACATCGGGACTGAGACACTGCCCGGACCTCCACGGAGGGCTGCAGTAACGAATCTTGCGCAATGGGCGAAAGCCTGACGCAGCGACGCCGCGTGTGGGAAGAAGTCCTTCGGGATGTAAACCACTGTCAGGGGTAAGAAAGTGCGCTTCGGCGTATTGATCTAACCCAAAGGAAGTCACGGCTAACTTCGTGCCAGCAGCCGCGGTAATACGAAGGTGGCAAGCGTTGTTCGGTATCACTGGGCTTAAAGCGTGTGTAGGCGGGAAGGTAAGCGTCGTGTGAAATCCCTCGGCTTAACCGAGGAATTGCTTGACGAACTGCCTTTCTTGAGGCAAGTAAGGGTGCATGGAACTCTTGGTGGAGCGGTGGAATGCGTAGATATCAAGAGGAACGC
>CAYOTO010000025.1:0-44225 GCA_964406945.1 uncultured Pirellulales bacterium | reverse complement strand
CCCCACCAGCCGCCCGGTCGCAATCGCTCAGATCACCTGAAGAAGACAAATCCCCGAAAAACTACTATGAAAATTGTGCGATTTGGATAAAATCCTCGATTTCCGGCAGTTTTTCTGGTTTTTTTGCACCATGCCAGGGTGGAATCGTATAAAATACCACCTTCTTAGTAGGAATTACAGGAGACGCCATATATGAAGTTGTCTACTAGAACAAGGTACGGTATAAGGGCGATGCTTGATCTGGCCCGAAACAACGACGGCGAGCCGATGCAGCTTAAAAACATCGCCAAGCACCAGGAGATATCGGTAAAATATCTCGAACAGCTTATCGCGATTCTCAAGTCGGCGGGGTTCGTCAGGAGCATTCGCGGCTCCAAAGGCGGATACATGCTCGCCAGAGCGCCCGAGAAAATTAAACTGAATGAAATCTTCGGTGTCCTGGAGGGTTCGGTCGCCACGGTCGAGTGCGTGGAAAACCAGGATCAGTGTGCCAGAGCAGCAGATTGCGTCGTCAGAGACGTATGGGTCGAAGTTCAAAAAGCAATAGAAGGCGTTCTGTCAGCCATCACGTTGCGGGACCTCGCCGAGCGAGCAAAAAACAACACAGACATTGACTATCAGATCTGAGCGGATTCGGATGAGCGCAATATTCGAAAACATCACAGCCGCAGTGGGATATACGCCGTTGGTCAAGATCAACCGGTTGGCTCCGGGCGGCGTGTCTATACTCGCCAAGCTCGAATCTTACAATCCGTGCGGAAGCGTAAAGGACAGAATAGCCCTCTCAATGATCAGGTCGGCCGAGAAAAAGGGGCAGATCGGACCCGATACGCTTATAATCGAGCCCACCAGTGGTAATACCGGCATAGGCCTGGCATGCATCTGCGCATCCAGAGGATACAAGCTCGTACTGACGATGCCCGAATCCATGAGCATCGAACGCCGCAAACTGCTCAAGATTTTCGGGGCGAAGATCGTGCTCACGCCCGCCGATCGCGGCATGTCGGGCGCCGTTGAAAAGGCAAACCAACTCGCCGCCGAAGAACCGCATGCGTTCATGCCGCAACAATTCATCAACCCGGCGAATCCGAAGATTCACCGGGAAATGACCGCCGTGGAGATATGGGAAGATTGCGACGGCAGAATGGACATTTTCGTCGCCGGCGTCGGCACCGGAGGTACGATAACGGGCTGCGCCGAAGCGCTGAAACAAAAGAACCCGAGCATAAAAGCAATTGCCGTCGAGCCCGAAGACTCTGCTGTGCTTTCCGGGGGTAAGCCCGGTTCGCACAAAATTCAGGGAATCGGCGCCGGCTTCGTACCCGATGTCTTGAACACTGATTTAATCGACGAGATCGTCAGAGTATCCAACCAAGACGCCATTGAAACAGCTCGAAAACTGGCTTCACAGGAGGGGATACTCGTAGGAATAAGCTCGGGCGCCGCAATGTGGGCCGCAATTCAGCTTGCCGGCAGAGACCAAAACCGCGGCAAGACGATAGTTGTGGTGCTGCCGGACACAGGCGAACGATACATCTCCACGGAGATGTTCGAATGAACCGGGCCGGCGAGGGGATTCAGGCATGAAGAAGAAGAAGAAGAAACTTACCAGAAATAAGACTGATAAGCTGGTCGAGAGAATTCTCGACACGTACAAAGGCGATTCGGGCATAAACTTTATCGACGCCGCGAATCTGCCGGTCCGTGGCGAAATCATAAATGTGCTGGACCTGTTGTTCGAAGTGCTTTTCCCCGGCCATACCGGCAGAAAGAAGATTACCAGAGCGAACGTAAGCTTCGTACTCGGCGACGTTCTTTGCCAGATACACGATCAACTGCAGGAACAGGTCAAACGTGCGTACCAGTACCGCTGCCGCATCAACGAATGCAAGGACTGCGATTGCCGTACGATGGCCGAAAACGTTACGCTTGATCTGATGGAGCGGCTGCCGGAAATACGCCAATTGCTCAAGGGCGATGTAGAGGCTGCTTACGACGGAGATCCGGCGGCGATGTCGTACGAGGAAATCGTGATCAGCTACCCGTGCATCGTCGCAATCGGAACTTACAGAATCGCCCACGAACTCCACCTGAAAAAAGTACCCATGATTCCGCGCATTATGACCGAGTGCGCTCACGCCAAAACCGGAATCGATATTCACCCGGGAGCCATCATCGGCAAGAATTTCTTTATAGACCATGGCACCGGGGTGGTAATAGGTGAGACTACAGTCATAGGCGATAATGTTAAGATATACCAGGGCGCCACACTCGGAGCCTTGAGCTTCCGCAAAGACGAAAACGGCAGGGTTGTCAAAGGAGGCAAGCGGCACCCGACGATAGAAGACAACGTAACAATATACGCCGAGGCGACGATTCTCGGTGATGTCACGATTGGCAAGGGAGCCATAATTGGCGGAAATGTCTGGATAAAGGAATCAGTGCCGCCCAGGGTTGCAGTAACAACTTCAGCACCGGACCTTGTATACACAAAAAAGAAGTAACGGTTTTATGTGCCGCCGCGGCGGCCGCAAAACAGGCAGGAGATTGCGAGTGAGCGAAAAAGCACTTGAGAAGATAAGTGAACTGAAAGAACAGCGCAACGCGGTTATACTTGCGCACAATTACCAGCCCGGCGAAATCCAGGATATGGCTGATTTCTGCGGCGATTCGCTGGGCCTGAGCATCAAGGCCTCCGAAACGGACGCCGACGTCATTGTTTTCTGCGGCGTTCTTTTCATGGCCGAAACGGCTGCAATTTTGTCGCCTGAAAAGACCGTGCTTCTTCCCGATAAACACGCCGGCTGCCCGATGGCCGATATGATCGACGCTGAGCAGCTCCGAAAACTCAAAAGCGAAAACCCCGACGCCCTGACAGTCTGCTATGTAAACAGCACCGCCGAAGTCAAGGCCGAAAGCGACTACTGCTGCACCAGTGCGAATGCCGTCGAGGTGGTCAGATCACTTCCGGCCGACCGGCGAATCATATTTGTCCCCGATCAGCACCTGGGCCAATTTGTAAAGGAAAGAACCGGTCGTGACATCATACTCTGGCCCGGCTATTGCACCACACATGTTTACATCACCGAAGAAGACCTCAAGCAGACCATCGCCGAGCACCCCGAAGCCGTCGTAATAATGCACCCCGAGTGCTCCGAGCCGGCGAAAAAACTGGCCGACGAATTGCTCAGCACAGGTCAAATGCTCAAGTTTGTAAAACAAAGCCCTCAAAAGCAATTCATAGTTGCCACCGAACGCGGCATAATTCACACACTTAAGAAGGAAAACCCGGACAAAGAATTCATCCCGGCAAGCGGCAGAGCTGTTTGCCCGAATATGAAACGCATCACAATAGACAAGGTGCTCAATTCCCTGGAGAACATGCAGCACCATATAACAGTTGAAAAAGATATAAGGGCACGAGCCCGCGAGGCATTGGATAGAATGGTAGAAATTCTTCCCGCCAAATAGGAAAGGAAGACACGTATGTCAGAGCAACCCAGACACATCGAGACGTTGGCGCTGCACGCCGGCCAGGAAACGGATCCGGCGACCCTCAGCCGTGCGGTCCCGATCTATCAGACCACAAGCTACTGCTTTAAAGACACTGATCATGCGGCAAATCTGTTCGCCCTTAAGGAATTCGGTAATATCTACACCAGGCTTATGAATCCGACCACGGATGTTCTTGAAAAGAGACTGGCGGCAATGGAAGGAGGTGTCGGCGGGCTGGCGTTAAGCTCGGGACAATCCGCCATATATGTGAGCATTTTCAATATATGCGGCGCAGGCGGCCATATTGTCGCATCGACCTCCCTGTACGGAGGCACTGTAACCCTGTTCAGCCATACACTGCCGAAACTGGGGATTGAAGTAACGTTCGTCGATCCCCGAGATCCGGACAATTTCGCCAAAGCGATCAAGGACAATACGCGCCTGTTGTATATTGAAACAATCGGCAACCCGAAGAACGACATACTCGAATACGACAGAATCGCCGACATCGCTCACCAAAACGGCATGCCCGTAATCTGCGACAACACCGTCGCAACACCGATACTTTTCCGGCCGATCGAGCACGGCATCGACATCGTGGTCCACAGTTGCACCAAGTTCATCGGCGGACACGGCACCAGTATCGGAGGCGCGATTGTCGACTCGGGCAATTTCGACTGGTCCAACGGCAGGTATCCCGATCTGGTCGAACCGGACCCGAGTTATCACGGCGTTAAGTACGTCGAATCATTCGGCAATCTCGCCTACATACTGAAAGCCCGTACACAGTTCCTGCGCGACATGGGCAGTTGCATGTCGCCTTTCAACGCTTTCCTGTTCCTTCAGGGCCTCGAAACGCTGCATCTGCGAATGGAACGCCACAGCCAAAACGCTTTGGAACTTGCAAAATGGCTCGAAGAACGACCCGAGGTTGACTGGGTCAACTATCCAGGCCTGGAATCGCATCCCGATCATAAGAATGCGAAAAAGTTCCTGCCGAATGGTGCAGGCGCCATCCTTGGGTTCGGTATAAAGGGCAGCGCCCCGGCGGGCGTAAAGTTTATTAACGCCGTCAAGCTTGCCAGCCATCTGGCGAACATCGGCGACAGCAAGACCCTCGTCATTCATCCGGCCAGTACGACGCACCAGCAACTTACCGAAGACGAACAACTTGCGGCCGGTGTGACTAGTGATTATATAAGAGTTTCGGTTGGAACCGAACACATTGATGATATCAAAACTGATTTCGAACAGGCACTTAACGAAAGCCAGAGATAAATACCATGTGGGATTATACAGATAAGGTCAGAGATCATTTCTTCAACCCCAGAAACGTTGGAGAAGTCGAGAATCCGGACGGCGTAGGCGAAGTGGGCTCGCTGGCCTGCGGAGACGCCTTGAAGCTCACGTTCAAACTGGACAAAGACGGCAAGATCGAAGACGCCAAGTTCAAGACTTTCGGCTGCGCCAGCGCTATCGCCACCTCCAGCGTCCTGACCGAGATAATAAAGGGCAAGACTCTCGATGAAGCGGCCACTGTGACCAACAAGGACATAGCAGACTACCTCGGAGGCCTGCCCGAGCAGAAAATGCACTGCTCCGTCATGGGAAGGGAAGCCCTCGAAGCGGCTATCGACAATTACCGAAGCGGCGGCGCCGACAAGCACGAACTGGAAGGCAAGGTGGTATGTACCTGCTTCGGCGTTACCGAGCATGAAATCGAACGCGTTGTTCGCGAGAACAGTCTAACGACCGTCGAGGAGGTTACGAACTACTGTAAGGCCGGCGGCGGATGCGGCGGCTGCAAGGGCGAAATCGAGAAGATTATCGAACGGGCCCGGCCCGAAATGAAGAAACAACCTGCCCCGGTGGCGAAGAGACCGGCCAGACTCACCAACATCCAGAAGATAAGGCTGATCGAGCGAACGATAGACGAGCAGATTCGGCCGGCGCTCAGGGCCGACGGGGGCGATATCGAGTTGGTCGACGTCGAAGGCAATAAGGTCCTAGTGGCATTTAGAGGCATGTGCGCCCAGTGCAGACTGGCAGAGTTCACCATGCGGGACGTCGTCGAGGCCAGGCTCAGGGAATTCGTGTCCGAAGATCTCTTCGTGGAGGAACAGAAGGAATCGGCCCAGCAGCCCCATGACCATAGAGGATAGCAAATGAATACCATCTATTTTGACAATAACGCCACCACCAAAGTGGCCGAAGAAGTTCTGGAAGAAATGAAGCCCTATTTCTGCAACTTTTACGGCAACCCGTCCAGCATGCACAGCTTCGGCGGTCAGGTCTCTCACAAACTCCGCGAGGCCAGAGAGCGGGTCGCATCGCTGCTTGGTTGCGATCCCAGCGAGATTATCTTCACCAGTTGCGGCACCGAAAGCGACAATATGGCCATCAAGGGAACTCTCGCGGCCCAGCCCATGAGACGAAAGGTCATTACCAGCCGCGTAGAGCATCCCGCGGTCCTGTCGGTCGTCAGAGACCTGGAGAACCACGGCTATTCCGTGATAGAAATAGGCGTGGATAAAGAAGGCATGCTCGACATGGAACAGCTCGAGTTCGAACTCGACGACGAAACCGCCCTTGTGACGATAATGTATGCGAACAATGAGACCGGCGTCATGTTCCCCATCGAGGATATCGCCAGAATGGTTACGGACAAGGGCGTCGTATTCCACACCGACGGTGTCCAGGCAGTCGGCAAAATCCCCGTGAACATGGCCGAAAGCAGAATCGACATGCTGAGCCTTTCGGGCCACAAACTGCACGCCCCCAAAGGGGTCGGCGTGCTTTACGTCCGCAAAGGAACTCGTATTTCGCCCTTCATGCTGGGCGGACACCAGGAAGGTGGACGCCGGGCCGGAACCGAAAACGTAGCCAGCATAATCGGACTTGGAAAGGCGTGCGAGCTGGCGGCCACCAACATCGAGGAGGAAAACAACCGCGTGAAAGACCTGCGCGACAAACTCGAGAAATCTATTCTGGAATCATGTCCCGACTGCCGCGTCAACGGCAACAGAGAACATCGCCTGCCCAATACCACCAACATCAGCTTCGAATACATAGAAGGCGAAGCCATCTTGTTGATGCTGGACCAGTTCGGAATATGTGCCAGCAGCGGTTCGGCCTGCACCAGCGGTTCGCTCGAACCCAGCCACGTCCTGCGGGCTATGGGTGTTCCGTTTACTGCGGCCCACGGCTCGATCAGATTCAGCCTGAGCCGCTACAACACCGAAGAAGAGGTCGATTTCACAAGCGAGAAGATGCCCAAAATCATCGAACGCCTCAGAGAACTCTCCCCGTTTGTGCCCTCTTAGCGGACACCGATGAGATCCGAGAAAACTTCAGCGCAGAATGCCGGAGGTGGGACTCGAACCCACACCCTGTCGCCAGGACGGGATTTTGAATCCCGCGCGTCTGCCAGTTCCGCCACTCCGGCGATGAGTGGTTACAGATTATTGCGAATGCGTTCTTACCTGTCAACGGCCAATTCAATAATCAAGTAAAACGATATCTTCGGGTATTGCGACTTCGCTCCTGCGGTCGGCCCCGAGTATCCGCTGAACTTCACTGCTGTGCTTTCCCGCAACCTTCCTCAGCTCGGCACTGCCCATACCCGTAACCGCTTTGGCCTTATCATTCAGCATTACGACCGCTCCAGCATCAAAACTGCCCTCGACCGAAACAACGCCGCTGGCCAGCAGGCTCTTTCGTCTGGCGAGCGCCTTAAGCGCACCTGCATCAATGTTTATGGTGCCCGACGGCGTGCTGTTTATTATCCACCGCGCCCTGTTGCTGAGCTTCTTGCCGGGCACAAAAATCGTCCCGATTTCCTCGCCGGCCACAATCCGTGAGATAATATCCTTCTGCCTGCCGTTGGCCAGCACAATCCTGCATCCGGAGTTCGACGCGATTTTTGCCGCCTCGAGTTTCGTCTTCATTCCGCCGGTAGCGTATTTGCTGCCCCTGCCCCCCGCGTTCTTCACCATCTCCGGCGTTATCTCGAAAACAGCGTGAATGGGCTTGGCGTCTTCGTACTTTCGCGGGTTCTTGTCATAGAGCGAATCTATATCGCTGAGCATGATCAACAGGTCGGCGTCAATTTTGCTGGCAACGAAAGCGCTCAGCCTGTCGTTGTCGCCGAAAGCCGAACCTATTTCCTCGGTGCTCACGCTGTCGTTTTCATTGATAATGGGCACAACCTTCAGTTTGAGCAGCGTTTCAATCGAGTTGCGAAGGTTCAGGTAAGTTCTGCGGTTGTTGAGAACCTCGGCCGTAAGCAGTACCTGCGCAACGGTTACGCCGTATTTCATAAATGAACGGCGGTATTCTTGCATCAGCAGCGGCTGGCCGATGGCGGCACAGGCCTGCCGCATCTTCATGCCCTTGACCTGCCCTTCGACCTCCAACTGACCCGCCCCCATTCCGATGGCTCCGGAACTGACGATAAGAACCTGTCTGTCGGACTCCAGTATCGAGCTGACCTGCCGCGCGATTTGGCGCACGTATGCGGCGTCGACACCGCTGTCCTTGGTCAGGATATTGGTGCCGATCTTGACAACCAGCCGTTTTGCCCTGGAAAAATCTCTCATAACTGCGCTGCGACCTTCCCGCGTAAGTTAGATATCGCAGCTTTTGTCGAGCTTGCGATGCGTAAACGTCTTTCCTTCTTTTGCGCCGTAGTCGGCTACAATCTGGCCGCTTCCAATCAGCTTCCACTTGTATATCACCAAACCTTCGAGTCCGACCGGGCCTCGGGCGTGTATCTTGTTCGTGCTTATGCCGACCTCGGCGCCGAGTCCGTATCGGAACCCATCGCTGAACCGCGTGCTGCAGTTCCAGAAGACATCCGCCGAATCAACAAGGTCCATAAACTTGCCGGCCTTTTCGCGACTGGAGGTTACGATGGCATCGGTATGCCCGGAGCCGTATGTGTTGATATGTTCGATGGCCTCGTCCAGCCCGGCTACCACCCTAACCGAAATAATATAGTCCAGGTACTCTGTTCTCCAGTCATCATCTGTTGCCGGTTTGGCGCTGATTATCGCCTGTGTACGCTCACAGCCGCGCAGTTCCACGTCCTTGTCTGCTACAGCCTGGGCAAATGCCGGCAGAAATGATTCAGCCACGGCTTCTTCGACCAACAGTGTCTCGGCCGCGTTGCATACCGCAACATACTGACACTTGGAATCTGCCGCAACCCGCACGGCCATTTCCAGATTGGCCTCGGAATCCACGTAAACATGGCATATACCGTCTGCATGGCCGAGAACCGGGATATTCGTATTATCCATTATGTATTTGACGAACTCGTTGGAGCCGCGGGGAATCAGCAAATCGATGCTGTGATCCTCAGCGAGCATCTCGGCCACATCCTGCCTGGTTTCGAGCAGCTGAATCCAGCCCGAGGGCATACCGGCGTCTTCCGAGGCCGCGGCGACCGTTTCAGCGAGAATCTTGTTTGTTCCCGCCGCCTCGCTGCCGCCTTTGAGCAGAACTGCGTTCCCGCTCTTCAGACATAATGTCGAAATCTGGACCAGTGCGTCAGGCCGGGATTCGAAAACCACGCCTATGACGCCGATAGGACAACTGACCCTGTAAAGTTCCAGATTCGAATCCAGTTCCGTGCATGACAGAGTCTTGCCGGCCGGATCTTCCAATTCGATCAGGCTTGCTATGCCCGAGCAAACCTGGGCTATCTTCTTCTTGTCGAATTTCAGTCTCTTCAACAGAGGAGCCGCCAGTCCGTCTTTTTGCGCCCGGCTC
The DNA here is from genome assembly GCA_964406945.1 of uncultured Pirellulales bacterium. Classification (GTDB taxonomy): domain Bacteria; phylum Planctomycetota; class Phycisphaerae; order Sedimentisphaerales; family Anaerobacaceae; genus UBA2266. The sequence goes on along the minus strand of CAYOTO010000025.1, from coordinate 34,958 downwards.
ATATCCTCTTCATTGGCCGCTACAATTTCATCCGCCCGATTTTCCAGAGCACGTGCAATCGCCTCCAGAGCACTGTTCTTGTTGGCGGTTGCGGCCGCCGCCAGTTTTACAGAGGCGGCCTTCGCCGCCGATGCCGCTTCGGAAATACTCATTTCTTTCTACACCTCATCTGCTGATTTGTTGAACGAGGTCGTATTGTAATACTTGTTGCTGCCTCGGCCAAGCGGCAATTTAACAGCGTTTTTGACCGTTTGGCCTTGACACCGATGGAAAATCAGCTACGATGCTATATCGCTTTAACGCGGGCGTAGCTTAATGGTAAAGCCCCAGCCTTCCAAGCTGGTCATGTGGGTTCGATTCCCATCGCCCGCTGTTTTCGTGCGCACCTGCCGCTCTCACAGTCCGGTAAAAGCCCCCACCTGCCATCTATTCCGCTGCTTGGGCTCTCCCACTTCTTACCACCACTGCCGCAATAATGCGTAGACTCGTTCGTAGATCGGCGTCTCTGTTGTCAGGGACCGATAAGAATTGGATGCATACGAACAAATCTCACATGCACTTGTTAATATCCGCCACGAGGCCTGCCAGTCGTCTGAAGTTCTTTAAGCAGCTTCTGGGCCGCAATTCACGGCCTCCGGGCAAAACTTCACGTCCGCGGTAAAAATTTTCCGAAAAGTGTGTGGGCAAAGAGAATAGTCCTTGACGATAAGTGGTAATAGGTGGTAGTATTTCCCATCATAGTTGTGCTCAGTGGGACTAATGCCATGCTGTTACTAACAGGTGAATTTCAGCACGTAGTAGACGACAAGGGCAGAGTCCTCATCTCCAACAAGCTCAGGAGCCAGATTGACGCCGACAAACACGGCAGTAATTTCTACCTCCTGCTCGGTGCCAACGGCATTCTGTGCTTGTACCCCGAGAAGCACTTCGAGCAGTTGGCCCTGGCGCTGGCGCCGGGAACGACCGCTCCGGACGAAGCAGTGGCCTTCGAAAGAATGAGTTTCGCACTTGCAAACAAAGTGGAACTCGACGGACAGGGAAGACTGCTCATCAGCGAAAGACTGCGAAATCGTGCAGGACTGAAAGACCAGGTAACCCTCGTAGGAGTAAGGGATCATATTGAGCTTTGGAACACCGAACGCTGGGAACAGTACGTCGCAGACCACATGGCTCAATACCAGAAACAGGTGTCGCAGGCACGGCACACTGTCCTGCAGAATCAGATCGACAAAACTTAAATTTTTGAACGGAGGCAAAATGATCGGTACACAGACAGACCATTTCGAGGTCGTTTCACAAAACCTCAGCGGCCACAAAAGGGCTGACGAACGGACGCTCAGTTCCGCGGCGATTCTCAGCGAGAGGCTGCAGCGGGTGCGACAACTGGACCCGATGTTCGCGGGAATAAGTTTTTCACCCGAAATGCGGGAACTGGCCGAAACAAGCGCCGCCGCTGCGGTGATGTAGACGGATATTGAATGCCGGGCCGCGGATAATAACCCCCCGAATGACTGTGATGGAAGATAACGGTTCGATTGTAGAACATATTCCCGTTCTCACCGAACCATTACTTGAACAGATAAAACTACCTCAGGACGGGGTGATGGTCGATGCGACCATAGGACACGGAGGTCACAGTTATCTGTTCGGCAAACAACTGGGCCCTGCCGGCACAATCGTCGGCTTCGACGTCGATGAAAACTCACTCGAAAAGGCACGAGAGACTCTAAAAACCCTGTCCTGCAACGTGATTCTACTGCGTTCGAACTTCGCTCATGTCGAGCATCAACTTAAGGAAAGGGGCATTAAAAAGGTCAACTTCATACTTGCTGACCTCGGAATATGCTCGGCTCAGCTCGCCGACCCCGATCTGGGACTCAGTTTCCAGACGAATATGCCCCTGGACATGAGAATTGACAAAAGAATAAAGACTACCGCTGCCGATATAGTCAATAGAGCGGACGAGAGGACTTTGGCGGATTTGATATTCAAATTCGGCCAGGACAGGGCCTCTCGGCGTATCGCACGTTTTATTGTTCAGCAGCGAAAAACTCAGCCTATTGAAACCACGGGCCGGCTTGCCGAAATAGTCGCCAGAGCTCTTAAACGGCCCGGCAAGAGGCAGAAGCCGCGCATACACCCGGCAACCAGGACTTTCCAAGCTCTGCGGATTGCGGTCAATAACGAGTTGGAGAGCGTTGAAAAGCTGTTGGGTGCGGCCTCGTCGTTACTGAAAACAGGCGGTTACGTCGCTATCATAAGTTTTCACAGTCTGGAAGACAGGCTGGTGAAACTCGATTTCCGGCAGAAAAAGCAGGATTGCGTATATCGGGTCCTGACGAAAAAACCGATTGTGCCGACTCCAAACGAGATCGAGCGTAACAGACGGGCAAGGAGTGCTAAGCTGCGTATAGCACAAAAAGCCAGCAAAGGGAAAAAAGCAGGTAAGGAGCTTCAAAATGACTTCTGATGCTAAAATAGGGCTACTACTCGGTCTGGTGTTCATCTTCATCATAGCCTTCATAATCAACGGACTGCCGAGCCTGAACCGCGAAAGTTCCGACGGCAACAGTTTGAGCATTCAGGATATGAACGTGCCGGTCAATCCGCAGGGACTGCGTCTGATTCAACAGGAGTTGGACTCACAGGAACTGGCGTCGGAAGAACCCGCCGAAGAACCGGCTGTTTCCGAATTTGGCGACGAGCCGGCCGAGCAGGACCGGTTTGCAATCCCTGTCCAACTCGAAGAAACCGAAGAAGAACAAACCGCCCAGGAGCAGACGCTTGCCGCCTCCGAAGAGCCGTTCATGCCCGATTTCCACATGGAGCAATACACAGAAGAAGTCGAGTCCGGATCGATCCGGGAATCCGTCTTTGCCAATCGGGTCGAGCCGGCGATGCCCGAAGCAGTGGAACCGCAGATCCCCTCGACCGTTCGTATCGAGGTAGACACCATGGACGCAACCCCCGCCGAACCTCAGCCGATCCCGGAACCGGCCCCGGCGCCCGTGCCCAAGCCGACTGTTCATATTGTAGCCTCCGGTGAGACCCTCGCGTCTATCGCAAAAACACACTACGGTCCTGAGAGGGGTAACGTGCGTGCCAATATCCAGAAGATTTTCGAAGCTAACAGCGACGAGCTTGAATCGCCCGACACAATCAAGGTCGGACAAAAGCTGGAAATCCCCCCCCTGCCCCGAACTCAGACAGCCTCGACGCAAAACCGCATTCCCAGCCTTCTGGAGAGGATACGATCCAGCCGAGGCGAATCGAGTTCGACCGCGACAAGTTCCTCCACGCCGACAAGGGTCTACACCGTCAAAGAAGGCGAAGACCTCTGGAAAATAGCCAAAAACGAGTTGGGCAAAGGCAGCCGTTATCGCGAAATAGCAAAGCTCAATGCCGACACGCTTCCCGATCCGGACAAGATCAAGATAGGAACCCGCTTGAGGTTACCTGTTGAGTAAACACCTTTATACTTGTAATCGGCGTGGCTGCTAAAGCCATGCCGATTTTTGCTCTAGAATATGCTCTCACGATTCTGCTTTGTCTTTGTTGTTTTCTTCCTGACCGCAACTCTCATAGCAGCAGTTCATCTGCGCATAAGCAATAACAGAGCATTTTACAGGCTCTGCACCCTGCGTGCTCAACAGAACCGGCTGCGGCATGAACTGTGGCAGAAGCAACTGCACTTGGAGAACCTTCTCAGTCCCGGATCGATACTCCAGAAAATCAGCGAGGAATAACGTGCGCTTTGCGAATCCGGATTAAGAAAAATGGAAGGCACTAAAAAAGCGATAGTAATTGCAGGCTTGCTCATCGCCGTCTTTTTGGCCTTGGGCGCCCGCTGCTTCCACCTTCAGTATAACCGCAAAGATCACTATCTGGAAGCCAGCATAAGGCAGCAGCGGTCCTACACCGAATACACACCGCAGAGAGGGGTGATTCTGGACCGTCGCGGACGCGTGCTGGCCGCAAGTACGAGGGTGCCCCTGATCTTCGCCGATCCTAAAATGATCGAAGATGTCGAAGCGACTTCCGAGCAGCTTGCCAAAATACTCGATATCGACGCCCAGAGGATAGCCAGGCTGATCAACGAAAGCACAAGTCGCCGGTACGTGAAACTCTTCGCCGGCGCCGATCCGAATCAGTGCAGCCGCGCAACCCGCCTGCAGGGCATAGGCGTACAACACCAGTGGCACAGAAATTACCCTATGGGCCCGCTTGTAGCACAGCCCATAGGATTTACCAGCGCAGACAACCGCGGAATCGAAGGCATAGAACTGCGGTTCGACTCTCTCTTGAAAGGCTCAAAAGGCAGCTACGTTGTGTATGCGGACGTGGCCAGGCGTCCGATCATGCTCAAAGAGCAGCACTCGACCGTCGTCGACGGCACTGGAATCGTAACGACAATCGACGCCACGATTCAACAGTTCGCCAGAACCGCTCTGCTCGAGCAATACGAAGAATCCCAGGCCGAATCGGCAATCGCCATAGTTGCCCGCCCCCAGACGGGCGAGATACTGGCGATGGTGTCGCTGCCTGATTTTCATCCCGGCGAAATCCTGCCTGGGGATATGGACAATTTGCGAAACCGAACGATTACTGACGAGTTCGAGCCCGGAAGCGTCATGAAACCCATAGTTGTTGCCCTGGCGCTCGATGCCGGAGTGGTGAATACGAACGAAACCATATTCTGCGAAAACGGCAATTACCGCGGAAAAGGCTTCGGCAGAATAGGCGAATACAGAAGGGGTTTCGGCAATCTCACCGTCGCCGAGATTCTGATCAAATCCAGCAATATCGGCATGGCCAAACTCGGCCAGCGGCTTGGCAAGAAGAGACTCCACGACGGGCTTAAAATGTTCGGATTCGGCGAAAAAACGGGCATCGATCTGCCCGGCGAGCGAACAGGCACGGTCAGACCGCTGCACAAGTGGGACGGCTACAGCGAAACACGCGTTCCATTCGGGCAGGAAATTACGATTACAGGCTTGCAACTGGTCCGCGCATTCTGCGTACTGGCCAACGGCGGGCGTCTGGTCGAGCCCCACATAGTCAAGGCCAATATCGACAACAAGGGAAACGTCATAAAACAGTGCGAGCCGATGCCGCCGGTCGCCTGTCTGATCAAGCCCGAGGTCGCCGAATGGCTGGTTACCGAAGCGCTCTCAAGGGTGGTAAACGAAGGAACCGGCAGGAGAGCAAAGAATGATAAGTGGCAGTTGTTCGGTAAAACGGGCACTGCCAACATCGCCAGACCCGACGGCCGGGGCTATTCCGACAACGCCTACGTCGCATCTTTCATTTGCGGCGCACCGGCCGAGAACCCGCAGATAGTCGTACTCGTATCGGTTCGTAAGCCCAACAAAAAAGCCGGAAAGCCCTACACCGGCGGCGTGGTGGCCGCACCGGTTGCGGGCGAGATAGTTGATAAGACGCTCAAATATCTGGAGAAATTCAACTCCGTCAGACATTGAACCGCAGACGCTTTGACGCTATACTCGCCACGGTCGGCATTTGGTTGCGGGCATACGAACACTCTGATAATGCAAATCTTCTATGGCAAGAATAATCTACGGAGTAGCGGGAGAAGGCTTCGGCCACAGCAGCCGGTCGCATCTGATCGGCCAGAGACTGATAGAATCCGGTCATGACGTCATGTTCGCCGGATGCCGAAAATCGCTGAAATATCTCAGACAGTACTTCGGAGACCGGGTCAAGGAAGTGTTCGGGCTGTCTTTCGTATTCAATAACGGCCGAATAGACAAAACGGCGACCGCCAGGCATAACTTCTTGAGCCTGCCGGAGTGTGTAAAAACCAACGAAAAGGTCTTCAAGCAGCACTTCGAACCATTCAAACCGGATTTGGTGTTCACGGATTTCGAACCGTTCACTGCCTGGTGGGCCTGGAAAAATCAGGTTCCGCTTATCAGCGTAGACCACCAGCACGTGCTGACGCTCGGCGAACTGGACCACATAAGAAACACGACTTTTACCTACCTCAACGCCAAAGCCATCGTCGAGTGCTTCAATCCCGGGCCTGCGTGCTATCTTATCCTCAACTTTTTTGACGTTCCTCTAAAAGTTGCCAACGCAGTACTTGCCCCTCCAATCGTCCGCCCCGCCGTCGCCGAGGTTCGGGCCGTCGAACACGATCACATCGTCGTTTACTGGACGACCGCGGAAAAAGAGGAGCAACTTCGACAGGTCCTCACAGCATTCGAAGATCACAGGTTCTTTGTCTATGGGTTCAACAAAAGTGATCGGCACAAGAACATGATCTATAAGGAAACATCGACAAGGGGTTTTCTGGCCGACCTCGCTTCGTCCAAAGGCGTAATCGCATCGGCCGGTTTCTCGCTGATAAGCGAATGCCTTTATCTGCGAAAACGCATGCTGTTAAAACCAATCCCGGGCCAATTCGAACAGATCATGAACGCCTATTACGTCGAAAAGTTGGGATTGGGCGTCTCCGCGAAGACACTGGACCGCCCTACGGTCGCCGGATTTCTTGAACGCCTGGAAAAGCCCTTCCCACAGGATTCGGGCATACTCTGGCCGGACAATACGAAGTTTTTCGAAGCGATGCAGAAGGTGCTTTCCAAGCTGGATAACCCGATCAGTATCCGTTTGGACTGACTGAGAACGCCGGCTCTCCGAGAGTCCCCCCACAAATCGCCAATCCCGTTTTCCCCCACTAATTTACCGTAGTACCGATGTACGCCTCTTCCACACACATGCGGATGATCTCCCTCGCCAGCGGAGCCGCATCATGAGAGCCGCTTTGGCCGCCTTCGACAACTACCGCAATCGACAGCTTTTTCTGAGCGGCATCGCTTACGAATCCTGCGAACCAGGCATTTTCCGGGCTTTCCGTGGAACCGGTCTTACCGTATATTTTCAAACCATACTCGTCAAATCCGGCGTCTGCAAAGACTTTGTAAGCCGTCCCGCCCGGCTCGTTGACGACGGCCCTCATGCCGTCATATACGGCGTTCATTGTTGCGGGCGAAACATCCAGTTCCACCGGTTCGTACTGCCCCTCGTCGAGTTTGCCTCCGAAGAACAATTTGGCCGGCTTGTACACTCCGTGGCGTGCAACCGCCGCCATTACAGTCGCCACCTGCAGAGGCGTAGCCCTGAAGTTGCCCTGACCGATACCGAACTGTTTAAGCTGCGGCTTCAGTATGGGGGGGAGGTCGTTCACATCATTAACATCGCCCCGGGGCCGCGAGCTTGAAATCAGCCCCGACGCCTGCCGCAGATTCCTGCTGTTTTCGTCGCTCAGTATCGTCGGCGAAGGAAGCACACGCCTGCCGTAGCCGAATCTATACAGCCACCGCTGAAGCCGTCTCGGATTCAGTCTGTCACCCAGATGGGAGAAGTAAATATTGCAGCTTCCTTTGATGGCGTTTCTGGCGTTGTTCGGGCCGGCATAATCGTGACAACTGTTGGACTGAAGAAAAATCCAGCAACTGGGCCACGGATGCGGTGCTTTCTTGAGCGGACAGGAAATAACTTCGGAGGCCGTTATCCTGCCCGTTTCCATACCCGCTATCAGGACGAACGGCTTTGCAACCGATCCCGGCGGGTACAATTTGTTTGTGGCGCGATTCACCAGGGGCCGCCTCTGGTCCCTCACAAGCTCACCGTACCTCCGCCGGACCCGGTTCAGATCGTAGCTGGGAACGGAAACCAAAGCCAGAATCTCACCGCTGGAAACATCCATTACGACCGCGGCCGAGGGCTTGTCCGCATTCATGTTGGAAGCCGGATCGACTAGCAGTTCCTCTATCCTGCGCTGCAACTCGACGTCCAGAGTCATCGCAACATCCCGGCCGAACCTGGTCTCGGCGCGTCGAACGACATTACCGTCGATATCCCGGACTTCTTCGCCGCGTCTGCCCCGCAATACAGTTTCGCAGACATATTCGGCGCCGTCTTCGCGGCCGCATACTTCTCCACTGAGATAGCTCAGAAGCTTGTCGTGAGCAAACAGCTCTATGTCCGCCTGCTGAGTGGCCGGTCCTACCCAGCCGATGCTGTGAGAAGCAACCGAACCGTAGGGATAAACCCTTGTGGCCTTGGGCAGAATCTCGACGCCCTCGACGTCCATAAACTCGATCTGGGCGGCAAAAAGAGCGTCGTCTCCGGGCAGTTCCGCCACATCGAAGCTCTTGTTTAACTCGGGCAGGTCATTGACATCTATAATCTTCCGCAAACGCAAGTTTTCATCTGGAAATCTGTTCTCCAGATCCGCCATAGCGCGACCAAAAGGCACAGCGCTTACGCTGCCGCCGTACTCGGCCACGAAGTTGGGATCGGGCTTGCTGCGAACCCACGCCACGAACGCCCGAAGGTTCCATACTCTGTTGTTCACCTCCTTTACCCGTTGGGCGACATCCGCCCGCTCGCCGCTCAACTGACCGCATTTGTCAATTACCAGCTCGAGTTCGTCCAGTCTTTCGAGCATCCGCTGCCGCTTCTGGACTGCGCTCTGGCCCGCCTTGATAACCTCGGCCCGCCTGACCCGATCGTCCAGCATGCACGCAAACCTATAGTTTAGATGAACGAAAAACCTCGCATCGTCCTTCGCAAGAACGCGGCCGCGCCTGTCGAGAATTCTGCCGCGAATGGTCTTAAACTGCTGAGATTTCTCCCAGTTCGCTTTGAGATCGCCAATACTGTCCTTAAGCGACGAATCGGCCAGCAACTGCATTTGCATCAAACGCAGAATGCAGACGCCCAGCAGCGCCGCCGTCAGATAGATGAATATTTTGATGCGCCTATCGAACATCGCTCTCCAATAATACAACCAGAGCGTCTGACCCGGTTAATCTTATGGTAGCGTCTCCGGTCGCGACCCGCAAGACAGTCACCCCCATTCAGCAACGCGTAAGCCCTCAGCCCGGTCAGAACGGCTTGATGCGAACGGCTCTGACTCTCATCCACCAGACCAGAGGCAAAAACAGAAACGGCCCCACTATTGCCGTGTACAAAGGAACCCAGAGCAGATCCCTGGGCAACGCCGATAGTACCTGTCGGCCCTGGAGCAAGCTGAGCACATGCACCATCGCCCCGCTTATCAGACCCACCAGGAATATCGTAACCCCCTGCTGAGGCATTCTCCGCATGGATATGACCGCGTTGAGGTCGGCCAGAACCGTTCCGATGATGCCGTAAGCTATGATGTGAGGCCCCATCGAGGTACCCACTATGTCGGCCGCAAATCCTATCGAAAAGGATGCAATGACCGCATCATAAGAATTGCAGTGAATCGAACAGAAAACCAGAAGCGCAAGCAGCAAACTGGGCGCTACATTCGCCTCGGTTATTGCGAACGCCTGTACCAGAGATACCTGAAGCAACGCCGCAACAAGCACGATGATCGAAAAGCGTAACCAGTGCATTTCAGAATGCATTCTGTAACCACCTTGTCTTCTGAACTACTGTCTCATCACAACGACCGCAACGCTCGTTAATGCGTGCATGTCGCAAGCCGGTTCCACAATAATATCCCAAAGCAGCGGGCTTTTCTGATTGCGTTCGCACTTTACCACATTGCCGGCAACCATAGCGCAGTCGAGATAGCCGTATTTCTCGCCGGCCAAAACTTTTTCACCCACCTCTACACGTTCTTTCAGTAACCGCACGCGCGCCAGATTGTTGCCGCAGCCCTGCATAAGTCGCCCGGTCTTGCCGCCCTCTATCCGAACCGCGATTTTCGAATCCGGATCGGTCAAAAGTCTGACCTTTGCAGTCCGCATCGAAACATCGGACACAATTCCGATCACGCTGTTATCTGCCAGGACGTACTGGCCGGCGGCTATTGCGTCCTCACGCCCCCTGTTGATAATAAGCTCACATTCGCGCTGATACGAGGCCGTTATTATATCGGCCAGAACGAAATTCGCCCGTTCCCAGACCGGAAGCTGCTTAAGCCCCGCATACTGGTTGAGCCGCCGCAGCAGATGATCCCTCTGCTGAACCACATTGTGGTAATGGTTGTTGAGCTGTTCGTATTCGCGCCGGCTAACGAAATCATTCGACTGCTGACTGGTCTCGGTGGAAAGCGTTATGCTTCTGCCGGCGCTGAGCGGCCAACTGAATACCCTGGCAAAAGCGAACTGGAGCTTGTTGGTGATCCGCTGCGGCGTGAAAAGGAGAATAAGCCCGCCCAGCAGCAGCCAGGTGAACAACATGCGCCTGGAGATTCTCCTTTGCTTCCTTGCCATTGTCGTGTCGCCGTCGTATATTCCGCAGCCGGATTCCTTCAATCCGTTCGGAATCCGCAGCGGTCAATTACCACGAATCTACTCCCAGCCGTACTCGCTGTGATCCATGGTATCTTTCCACAGTTCCAGATTCTCGAGATACACGCTGGTGCCCCGTGCTACACAACTTAGCGGATCTTCAGCCCGCCCCACCTTAAGCCCTGTTGCATTGGCCAGAACCGTATCCATGCCTCGCAGCAGCGATCCGCCGCCGCAGATATGGATGCCGTTTTCGATCAAATCCGCGGCCAGTTCCGGCTCGGCCCTTTCGAGCGTGGTCGTAACCGCATCGATGATCGCGGCTATCGGATCATGCAGCGCTTCGCGAATCTCCTCGCTGGTAATAACGATCTTGCGGGGCAGACCCGAAATCGTATCCCGCCCGGCGACCTCCATCGTCAACTCCTCCTCCAGAGGAGCCGCCGAACCTATTTGTATCTTTACTTTTTCGGCCCTTGCTTCGCCGATCAGCAGATTGTACGTCCGCTTGAGATGATTGATTACCGCCTCGTCCATATCGTCGCCGCCGACGCGAATCGACTCAGCGGTGGCAATATCGGCCAGACTCATGATCGCAACCTCCGTCGTTCCGCCGCCGATATCGACGATCATCGACGCCGTCGGGTCCGTGATGGGAAGTTCGGCCCCGATTCCCGCGGCCATCGGCTCATCCACAAGATAGACCTTGCGGGCCCCCGCCCGTTCGGCGCTGTCGATAACAGCTCGCCTTTCCACCGCTGTAATACCGCTGGGAACCGCGATAACCACCCGAGGGCGCACCAGACCTCCGCGACCGTGAACCTTGCGGATAAAGTAGCTCAGCATGGCCTCGGTGATTTCGAAATCGCTGATGACGCCGTCTTTCAGAGGACGGATTGCGGTGATCGAGCCCGGAGTTTTACCGAGCATCTCGCGGGCGACAAGACCGACGGCCTCGCCGTTGTTAAGAACGATGTTGGTCCCTTTGCGAACTGCGACTACGGAGGGTTCATTCAGGACGATGCCTTTATCCCGGACGCAAACAAGGGTAGTACATGTACCCAGGTCGATACCCATATCCATACTGAACCAACCCAAGACGGTGTCCAGGAACACTGCAAGACTCCTTTCTCCATTGTCGACTGAATGCTATGCAAAGAGCGGATGCGGCGGGCTTATCCGTAAGGGCCCGTTATTTTGAAGATTGTCCCGTATTGAGTGTGGCACATGTAGACCACGAAGCCTACCGTGGCCGCCGTTACCAGAAAAGCCAGTGCAAGCATCACCGTGTACACATTGTCCGGTATGCCAGCCTTCTTGCCGCGACTTTGTCCTGCGGGACTCATAATCTCATCCTCACATACGCTTTATCACTTCGCCCCGGCATAACCGGGCCTGGTGATGTTCAAAGATTAGTACTGACGGTATCACCTTTCTGCGGCTGCTTACTAACCAGCTCGATGATACCAACTGCTTTGTCTGCGTCAACATCAAGTATGACCAGATCGCAAATGAATTCCGAACCCCGGGTAACGTGGAGCTTCATGTCGGGCTTGACGCCGTTGGCCGAACCTATCGAGATCTCGGCCAGCGAATTCTTCAAATCAACAGCCGTTATTTTGCCCTTGAGCCCGATATCGCTGGTAGTCGGCTGGGGAGCCGGATCCGGCAGCGGTGCGACATTTGCCGAAGGAGCGTCGCCGGTGGGCGTTTCCGGAATGGTCTTGCCATACTGCCTGATTACCATATCCAGCTTCTGCCGTAACTGCTTCTTTTCTTCGGAAAGGCGATTGTTATTCTGGGCCAGAGTCGACCTCTCGGCCATCAATTCCGAAACCGTTCTTGTAAGCTCGGCGTTCTGCTTCTCCAGTTCGATCTTGGTCGATTCGAGCTTCTGCAGCCTGTCGAGTGTGTTGTTGAGCGTAGTGACCTGCATTCCCGTCTTATCCGAGAAATCCTTCACGAGCGCTTTCCATGTATCGTCCTGAGCCCGCAGTCTCGATACCTCGCGGTCCGCTTCGACAAGCTGATTCTTCAGCTCATCGACTGTGGCCTGAAGCGAGGCGATCTGCGTATTAAGTTCGTTCTCACGCTCGGTGGCAGCCTGCTCCGCTTGCGCCTGCTGCTCGACGGCGTTATCTCTTTCTCGTTGCGCTGCGTCCAGTTGCCGCTTCTGCATCGTATATTGCTCCTTGTAGTTGCTGGCGGTGGCAACATACGTTACAACAATACCGCAGAGAAAGATGGACGCAATCGTCAGCAGGACGATCAAGATCTTAGTAAGCGTGCTCAAAACAAGCTCCTTTCAGTTAAGGACTTCGCCGTAGTTTCCGGCATGACGGCCGGTTGTACGGCTTCACCCACCTCGCAGTTTTAAGTATTTCTCCGTCAAATTCCTGGGCCGGTTCACTGCAGGATAGACACACCCAAATCCTAATGCTAGGGGCAACATTTATTGTACGCCCAAACACCCATCAGGTCAAGTTAAATCTGGCAAAATGGGGCAAATAAGACGACCGGCAAACCTTGATCAATCTTTGCCAAAGATCCGACTCAAATCCTGCGTTAATTCTTCATAGCAGCCCGAAAAACGGCTTTTGCCGCCGCCAGACGCACAAAAACCGATTCGTCCTCCAGCAGTTTCGGCAGGTATTTCACCAGCGGTTTAGTGCCGATCTCCCCGATCGCCGAAGCAGCCAGCACTTTCACCCGGCGTAAACCCTCTTGATCCATTTCTTTGGTAGCATCACCCGTGAATATTGCAAGGACCTCAGGCTCGCCTATCGGCTCGCCCATTTTGCCCAACTGTTCGGCCGCGGCCAGCCGCACCTCCGGTACCAGATCCGACAGCATGCCTATTATCGCATTCTTCGCATCCACGGTGCCCAGCGCCCCCATCGCTCGGATGCCAACCACCTTGTCGTCGGAATAGCGACTGATTAGCCTGGTCCATAACTTGGGATATATCTTCTCATCTCCAAGCATGGCCAGCGATTCGGCCGCCTGAAGCACGACCATATCGCTCGAATCGTTCCGCTGCAGGGTCCACCACAGCCAACGGGCGTCTTCCTCGTTCCCAAGCTTGCCCAGCAGCATCGCGGCATTGGCCCGAACATTCTGGTCGTCGCTGGCCAGGGCCTGCCGTATGACTTTGGCGTACTGATCGTGCCCCAGTCGCACCAGTGCGTAACAGGCCGCGATCCTCACATTCTCATCCGGGTCCTTCAGCAATTTCAGCAAATCATCTTCCGCGAGCCTGTATTCCAGTTCGCCCATCGCCACCACCGCCAGGAAACGAACCGGAACGACCGGATCGTGCATCATATCCTGAACTTTCGGCATCAGTCTAATGTGCCTGGTCGCAATGACGACCTCAATGGCCTTGCTGCGAACGTGAGCGTTTTCGTCGTTAAGACCTTCCTGGATGATTCGAAACGCCTCGGGCATGTACTTGCTGGTGTTATAAGCAGGAGCCGGTTCGGCAACGACGGGCTTTTCCCGGGTTACCGTCGGAGCCGCAGTCCTCTCGGACTCCTCGCACCCGCTCAGCAAAACCCCAAGAACCAGCAGCGCCGCCAAAAAGCCCCGCCTGCCTGCGGACAAAAACGCCACTAGAGATGTCAAACTTACAGATTTACTCCGCGAGTGCTTCATTTAGAACTCCTGCTCAACCGGATTCGCTTCCCGGTTCGTAGAATCTTCGTACAAATCGCCCCTATTATGAGCAAAAGAACGCTTCCTGTACAACAAAAATCCAATACAGGGCCGTATTTGGAGAAAAATGTCGTCCGGGAATCTATGGGGATCCGGTCCATAAACCAACCCTCGACCCCGGTCCGGGACATCGCCTTCTTCGGCAGGTTTCCATCGGCGAAACCGTCTCTAATTCTACCCGCCGAATCGATCAGGCAGCTTATCCCCGTATTAACGCTTCTAATGATCGCAAGCCTGTTCTCGACAGCCCTGAAAACGCACACGGCCGCATGCTGCGGGAGTTCAGCGCTGGGCTTGACCTGGCCGTTGTCAAAACGAACGAACCACCCGTCGTTGCTTATGTTGACAAGCCAGTCGATTCGCTTGCGGCCTTCCTCGCCTGCCGTAAACCGCCTCGAAATGGCCGGAACCGTGTCCTCATAGCATATCAGTACGCCGAACCTATACGGTCCGGACCGGTCCTGTTGTTCGGGCTCCAGTTCAAAGACCGTGTATTCGCTGCCGTAATCGAGCGAATAATCGTAGTCGTAAGGGGTGAACCACATAAGAACGCTGTACAGCCACGGAGCGCTTTTCTTGAAGGGCATCACTTCGCCGAACGGGACCAGATGGATTTTGTCATAGCGCAAATCCACCTGCCGGCCCTGGTCGTCATACAAATAAGCCGTGTTGAATTTCTCAATCAGCTTTATCTTACTGTTTTCTGTTATTCGGGGGGTCCCGGCGTAGGCCCCCACCAATACATACGCACCGCCCTCGGCATGCTCGGAAATCGCCTTGTGAAACCTTCGCGGATTCGAATCCGGCCCGATTATCCTCAGAATTGCCTTGTTAAGTGTTGCCTGGACCATCGTCTCGGGCCAGATAACAAGCTCGGCTCCCGCCTCTATCGCAAGCTCGCTTTGGGCTTCGAGGTCGTCGTATATCTGCCAGCCGGCCTGGTAAGTTTCCTTCACGGACTGCGGTATGTTGGTCTGCACCGCGGCCGCCATGGGGCCCGCCTCAACGAACTGCGGCGTCTGCCGCAGCCTCCAGCGGCCGTAAATTACCGCCAGCACCACCAGTGAACCCGCAATCGCCGCTTTAGCCGGCTGCCGGGGCGAAAAAAGCCGCTTATCTCTGTAAGCAAGGATCGAATCGGCTACCAGGCCGTTAACAAGCGCTACAAGAAAGGAAACCCCGCCGGCGCCAAGTATGTCCGAAAACTGTATCAGCGTAGTATTCGCATATTGACTGTGTCCCAGAAATCGCCAGAAGAACCCACCCAGAAACATGCCCTGCAGCCTTTCGAAGCCCACCACCAGTACCGGCAGTGATAGCAGCAGCGAAATCTTCTTCTTGAAGCACCAGCGCAGGCAAAACGCCATTATCGGCCATAAAAACGCCTGATAAAAACAAAACGCAAGCCATCCGGCCATTGTTGCGGGCACGAGCCAGTAAAGATTGCCCAGCCAGTAGACCAGCGAAATCAGATATGCGAACACCCCCAGGCTCCTTCGCGGCATATCAGCCGCGCAAACCAGGACAAACGGAACCCACGCAACCCATGCCAGAAACGAAAACCCCAACGGAGGCTGAATAACGGTAAGCAGCACCGCCGACGCCGCCAAACAGCCCGCCGTCAGCCCCAATTTCCTCGAATTCAACCGCAATACCTCCCTATCCCGCCCCGGCCAGATCGGATTTGAGCGGGGCCAGTTTGCCGTGCCTGCGCATGTACTTCAACCGTTCGATTACGTCCTCCTCCGTGAAAAAATTCTCCCGCTGCAGGCGTGCATTGAGTTTGCGCGTAAACAGTGAAAGCAGCATCTTGTTGCTGGATAGCTGATAATCGGGCACCTTATTCTCGCGGTACAGCCATTGCAGTTCATCTTCGGCGTGACGGGACCACACCGGCGTTTCGCCCTCTATGGGCAGGCCTTCCGACTTCTCTATTCGCTTTCTGGTCGCTTTGACGTAGTCCTCGCTGATATCGACTCCCGTGTAATCGCGCCGCAGTTTATGTGCAACCACAGCAGTTGTGCCCGAACCGTTGAATGGATCAAGGACCCAGTCGCCCTCGTTGGAACTCAGCCTGATAATTCTGGCCAGAAGCGCCTCGGGCATTTGGCACGGAAAACCCGTTCGCTCGCCGAATGTTCCGCAGATGCGGACATACTCATCCCAAACGTCGTCGGGCATCTTGCCATCCGGATTCGCCCGCTTATCGCGGTATTTCTTTTGTCTGTCCGAAATTACCCTCACTGCGGCGTCATTAAAGACGAAGTTCGCGGGATCTTTGACGAAATAGAAAATGTGCGTATGAGATAAGCTGTACTTGGTCCGCATCTGCTGGCCGAATGTATAATGCCAGATAATCCAGTTCCGCAGCACGAAGCCCAGCTTCTCGGCTTCTATCTTCAGTTCGGCCGCGTGCTTGTCGCCGATGGCAAGATAGAACGAGCCGTGAGGCTTAAGCACATCGCGGCAGGCCTCTATCCACCGGCGGCTCCACGCCAGGTATTTTTCGGCCTCCAGATTGTCGTCATACTGGTCGTACTGATAGCCTATGTTGAACGGTGGATCGGCAAAGATGAGGTCGACAAAAGGTTCTTCGGCTTTTTTGAGAACGTCAATACAGTTGCCGTGCACTATGCTGTTGCGCAGTTTCTCCATGGCGATATTTTAGGCGGAAACGGTTAACAGGCAAGACAAATCAGCAGATATTATTCATCGTCGGGTTCGACGACGTGCTGGTCCTGAGAGACCTTGCCGGTGATGTGATCTGTGAACTTCATCTTCACGGTAAGCGGCCTGTCGAAGTCCTTGACGATATCGCCTACGGGGAAGATTAACCGGTAATTGGTGCGCATAAACGTGGAGAACCACTTCTGCCTCAATTGCTCGGGGTCCACCCGCCACGATCCGAGCTTTGCCTGGGCCGCCTCGGTGTCCAGGTCCCACAGCGATACCTCGACGGACCCGGCCGCTTTGACCGCATCGCCCTGATTGTCGAGCGGCTGTACGTAGACGATCAGCACTTCTTTGCGACCGTCGTCGTCCTTGTCGTAAAAACCGGTATAGCTGGTGAGCTTAACCGTATCGAGAGGATACAGTTCGCTCGGTTCGAGCTTCTCCGGCAGGCCCGAAAGGGTTTGCAGTTGTCTTTCCAGCTTTTCGTTTCTGGTGCGGGCTTCGGAGAGTTCTTCGGTGAGCTGTTCGTTCTCGGCGGTAAGCTTTTCGACTTTCTGCTCCATCGGATCGGACTTCTTGCCCGCGTTGTTGCAGCCGGCCGCACTCAGCAAAACCAGCCCCGCCGCCAGAAAAGCTACCGTTCTCACCTGCTTACATCCTTTCAAACTCAGTCTTCCTTACCGTGCTTCCGCATGATCTCCGGTGCTTTCTGCAGCACCCGGTCGGCCAGACCGTACTCAAGCGCCTCTTCCGAAGAAAGCCACAGGTTGCGATCGCAATCCTTCTCGATCCGCTCCTTTTTCTGACCAGTATGTTCGGCCAGAATTTCATACAGACGCGACCGCAGCCGCAGAATCTCCTTGGCCTCGATGTCGAGGTCCGTGGCGGGCCCTTCCAGCACTCCGCTTATAAGCGGCTGATGCAGGAGCACGCGGTTGTTGGCCAGCACGAATCTTTTTTTCGCATGACCTCCGGCCAGCAGGACCGCCGCCATGCTCGCCGCCTGCCCGACACAGTAAGTCGCAACGTCGCAGCGAACGAACTGCATCGTGTCGTAAATCGCAAGGCCGGCCGTTATCGATCCGCCCGGGGAGTTGATGTACAAATGTATGTCGCTTTTGGTATCCTCATTGCTCAAAAAAAGCATTTGCGCCACGATGAGGTTGGCCGCGGCGTCGTCGACAGGACCTCCCAAAAATATTATCCTGTCTTTAAGCAGCCGTGAATAAATGTCATACGCCCGCTCGGTGCGTCCGCTTTTTTCGATTACAATCGGTACCAGATTCTGATTCAGTGCCATAATTGGTCGGTCCCCGTCAGTTTACACAATCTAAAGGACAAATGCCTGCCGGCCGTTTACTTCTTCTCGTCTGACTTCTTATCTTCCGATTTCTTGTCCTCTTCCTCTTCGTGAAGCACGGTATCGATCAACCCGTATTCTCTGGCCTCGTCGGCGGTCATATACCTGTTTCGCTCGGTCTCGGCGGCTATCTTCTCGATATCCTGTCCCGTATGTTCGGCCAGTATCGTGTTAATCATTTCTTTGGCTTTGAGTATCTCGTCGGCCTGTATCTTGATGTCGGCCGCCTGCCCGGTAACACCGCCCCACGGCTGGTGAAGCATGACCTTGGCGTGCGGCAGAGCGTGCCGCTTGCCCTTGGTGCCGGCCGCCAGTATGACCGCCGCCCCCGACTGGGCTCTACCTATACAGTAGGTGGCGATCGGAGAACCAACGAACCGAATCGTGTCATAAATAGCCATAGTATCGTCAACATTTCCGCCGGGCGAGTTTATATAAAGACTTATCTCGCTGCCCCGCTTCTGGTTATCCAGATACAGCATCTTCATGATGACCTCAGCGGCCCTGGCGTAGGATATATCACCTATCAGGAAGACGATACGGTTGTCCAGCAGCATGTCGTCCAGGCTCATCTGACGATATCGCTGGTATGCGCCGCCGTATTGATTGTAAACACCCGTGTTTTCGGGTCTCATAATCGTCCCGGATGGATTGCTGAATCCCATGTCAAAGAGCTTCTTTGCAGGATGTTTTGCAGACATTAACTACTTCCTTGACTAATTTAGACAGTATCTACAGATATTTGACCGTAAGGCAGACCCATTTTTCATCGGACGATTCTAGTCCTCGGTTTGCTTTTTGGTCTCTTTAGAGCCTTTTTTCTCGTCGCCGCCCGATTTGCTTTCGGACTTCGAAGCCGATTTCTTGCCGGACTTCTTCTCTTTCTTCGGCTTTTCCGGCTCTTTCTCCACTATCTTCGCGGACTCCAGCAACTTGGAAATACACTTGCTCTCGCGAACCTGCAGTCCGAATTGAGCCAGCGACCCATCGCGGGCCATTTCTTCACGCAGACGCTCCGGTCTCTGACCGCGCTGCATCGCCAGTTGAGCGACGTGGCCGTTGATTTCCTCCTCGGTCACCTCGATTTTGAGCTTATCGGCCACCTTGTCCATGATGAAGAAGGTCTTGAGCTGCTGTATGGCCTGTTCTTCACTGCCGGCCTTCAGTTCCTCCATCTGCTCTTCGAGCTGCTCGCGAGGCAGGCCACGCATCAGGAGGTTCGTATACTGGCGCTGCAGCAGCGTCCCGGCCTGCTGCGCGACAACACTCAGCGGCAGGTCGAAATCCGTTTTGTCCAGCAGATGCTGCGTTATCTGATCGCTCATTTCCTGCCTGGACTGCTGCTCCAGACGGCTTTCAAGCATATCGCGGATTTTATCGCGAAGGTCTTCCTCGTCCTCAGCCTGATAGCGATTCAGCAGGTTTTCGTCTATTTCGGCCGGCTTGAGGTACTTAACATCCTTGATATGGATCTTTACATCCACCTTCTTGCCGCGGTATTCTTCGCGGAAGTATGTCTTCGGCACCTCTACAATCGTGGTCTTTTCATCTCCGGCCTTGGCCCCTATGAGCAACTCGTCGAGGTTTTCGACCGGTATCGACGCCACAAATCCATTCTTGCGCACATAAATCTCGATATTGTCGAGTTTCTCCTCTTCCTCTACATCCTCGACCTTCAACTCCACATCCGCGATAACCTGATCTTCGGCCTCGACGGGAGCATCCTCTTTGCGGGGCGCCCAAACACCGGCCAGACGCTGCAACTGCTCGACCTCCCGGTCGACCTGCTCCTCGCTGACCTCGAGCTTCGTCTTGGCAACCTCGATCCCTTCCAGGTCCGGAAGTTCGAATTCGGGTTTTACTTCGACTTCGAAGTCAAACGACAGCGGACCGCTTTCAGGCAGTTCGATCTGCTCGAAATCGATGTCCGGATCGCCCAGTGCGTCAATCTTGTTGTCGCTCATAGCCGATTCACTCGCCTCGGCCAGCAACTGCAGTTTCACCTGCTCGCTCGCCTCTTTCCCGAAACGCTTCTCCAGCAGCCGCCGGGGTGCACGTCCTTTTCTAAAACCGGGGACCTCCGCCCCTTTTCGCAGGTCTTCGTACTGTTTGTCCACGGCCTCTTTGATCTTCTCTTCCGGTATTTCCACCATAACCTTCTTTTTACAGGGTCCGGCGTCCTCGATGGTAACCTTGTTTGTCGGGGTTTTTGTTTCTTGCTCTTGGGCCATTGCTGTACTCCTGAATTACAGGCCTTGAGAACCGCGTTCCCGTTTTCAACTGTGATAATCTCCAGCTTCTGTGCTGCCTGCCCCGCGGATTTTATCGGCCTACTCCTATACCCTGTTTCTTTTCAAATAAAAACGGCTTCCGGGAACTTTATTCCCGCAGCCGGTCTTCACAGTTTCAGCACCGCACTCGCTGAGGCGGCGCCTAAACGTATCGGAGACCAACGCCAAACTACCCTTCTAGCCGGTAACTCGCCGATACTATGTCAGGATGCCGAAAAACCGGGCATCCTGCAAAGCGGGTGATGGGATTTGAACCCACGACATTCACGTTGGCAACGTGACGCTCTACCACTGAGCTACACCCGCAACTGTCACAACAGAATTTCACAGTATAGCGCATATTTCGACTCTTGCAAGCGGATTTTTCGCAAAAATCGCGTGATTTTTTACATTCGAGGACAAATCGACCCGACTGGGCTGAGGCGGATTCCCGGAACCACAGGAGAATTATGGGGCCAAGGCCAAGCGCAATCGATGGACGTTTACTATACAAACCGCAACGGCCGGACCGGCAAGCCTCTATGAAGTCCTATACCGACCCGTGACGCAGGGCTGTAGATGCAAACTCACTGCTCTGCTGTCCAACTGAAGACTATAAGGAGCAGCTTTTGCATGCCCGACGGCAAAGTTTTTGCATTGTTGTTGGCACAATTCTGTCGAATGGGTAATATCTGCGCGATGAAACGATCATATTACTTTAGAATCCGGGGTGGCGTATAAATATGAAAGAATGGGCAAGTAAGATAAAGGATAAGACCGTCAAGGTCGGCATACTCGGGCTAGGTTACGTCGGTTTGCCGCTTGCAAGAGAATACACAACTGCCGGCGTGCAGGTCCTGGGTTTCGATATAGACGCCGACAAAGTGGACGTGCTCAACAGCGGAAGAAGCATAATCAAGCACGTTCCCGACGAGCAGATCAAGAAGGTTGTCGATGCCGGGCTGTTCAACGCAACGACCGACATGTCCAGACTGCCGGAGGTCGACGCGATACTGATCTGCGTACCCACGCCCCTGACTCAGAATCGCGAACCCGACATGCAGTTTGTCGAGAAAAGCTGCGAAAAGATCGCCCAACACCTGCGAAAAGGCCAGTTGGTAGTGTTGGAGAGCACCACCTGGCCGGGAACAACCCGCGATGTAATGCTGCCGATTCTGGAAAAGAGCGGACTCGAGGCCGGCAAGGACTTCCACCTGGCCTATTCGCCCGAAAGGGAAGATCCGGGCAACAAGAGCTACACAACCAGGACCATTCCCAAAGTCGTCGGCGGCCTGACGGCCACATGCCGGCAAATAGCTGCCAAACTATACAGTCTGGCGATTACCGAAGTAGTTCCGGTATCCAGTTGCGAAGCCGCCGAGGCGGCCAAAATCCTCGAAAACACATACCGATGCATCAATATCGCGATGGTGAACGAGCTTAAGGTCGTCTTCGATAAAATGGGAATCAATATTTGGGAAGTTATCAGGGCCGCATCGACCAAGCCCTTTGGCTATCACCCCTTCTACCCGGGCCCGGGCTTGGGTGGGCACTGCATACCCATCGACCCGTTCTATCTTACATGGCGAGCCAGGCAGTTCGGCGTAGCCACCAAATTCATAGAACTGGCGGGCCAGATAAACACGGCAATGCCGCACTACGTGATCGAAAGACTGATGGACGCCCTTAACGACAAGTCCAAGAGCCTTAAAGGGTCGAAGATTCTCGTGCTCGGGCTGGCCTACAAGCCCGATATCGACGATTTGCGCGAATCGCCGTCCATCGAACTCATCGAAATGCTGCGCAAGAAAGGGGCTAAAGTCGACTACAACGACCCCTACATCCCCCGTACGCACAAGCAGCGTGAGCATGATCTGAAAATGAAGAGCAAGCCGCTGACCGAGCAAATGCTCGCCGGCTATGACGCGGTGCTTATCTCGACCAACCACAGTCAGTACGATTACGACTGGATTGTAAAGCACGCGCAGCTCGTGGTGGATACCCGCAATTCCACTGCGTCAGTCAAAACCGGACGCGGCAAGATCGTTAGAGCCTGATCCGCATTATCGGGCTCAACCGCTTCGAATCTCAGCCTTCTTTACGCGGCACTGCTTCGACGGCGGCCTCGGCTCTGTTTTATTCTCTCCTGAGATTTTGGGATTCCACCTGACAATTCGTAAACTTTGGGTGGATACCGTTCTAATCTCAGGAGCGAACGCATGTCGGAAAAGAAACTGCTGATGATAGTGCTTCCGCTGGCATTATTCTGTGGGTGTTTTATCGCAATGGCCATTGAGCAGATGACCGCCACCGGCGGTTCATCCGTGGACGGGCGCTACGCCTTCGCGGCCCGCGATCACGAGACCGCTCCGGGCGGCGAAGAACTGATCGACGCATCTCAACTGCAGAAAATAGCCGCCCGTAAAAGAACCCAGCTTTCCGCCAGGTTGATTCAGCAGGCGGAACAGTTCGCAGCTCACATGCAGCGGCAGGAAACCGATACGCCCGAGGATTCCAAAGAGCTTAAGCTGATGGGGATCAGCTACTGTCAGAGCGACCCCGCCGAAAGTATGGTCCTGATAAAAGCCGGGAGCAGCTCGAAATGGCTCAGGCAGTCTGATCGCATCGCGGACCTGCGGATCGAGAGCATAGCAGAGGATGCGGTTTCGGTCTCGGACGGCCGCAAGACCTTCATGATGAGTCCGGAGCCATAACAGACCTGCGTTGCGCCGATATGAAGAATCAGACAGCCCCTTTTGTTATCATGGCTTAAGGAGCCATCCTGGGCAAAGTGGTCCAGGGGCTGTCTGAGTGTTGTTCGAGCCAACCACGTTCGTCGCAGCACCATTTTAACACACACATCCAAGCCCAAAAAGCGTGGTAAATACGGGTTTTTTCCAATAATCCGAACCAAAAAACGAATACGAAGCCCGTTTAAGTGGCGCTCCTGCCGGCCGCCACATGAGAAATCATCCCCAAAACGATCATACGGAGCGATGATCGCACCTGAGCTTTGCCGTTCGAAGCGGCGCGAAGGTCCGCCGATAATCTCCCAGCCCCAGACCTCGCCCCCTCTGTGCATTTTCGTAGAGTACCCGAGCGACGCCAACGCCCAGTTCGCGGCTCGTCATGGAACTGTTGGCGTGATTGAGATCTACGACCCATTCATCATTAGCAGCAGCAGCCCATACAGGACGCCGGGGCTTTATCCAGAACACGATGCAGAAACCGTGCCGGGGCAACCAGACCGGTTCATTATCCGGCAGGATTACACAGTCGTCAACACCGTCCAGGTCAATTGCGCCGCCTACCACACCCGAAGTCCACTGAGCACCGTAGAGTATGCCGTCATAGCCGCCGAGCGAATCGAACGCAGCCGATCCCTGGACTTCGTCAAACCCCCAGTGCGCAATGAGATTTGCTGCTTGGGCAATTGGGATTGTGGCGGCACAGACGGCCAGTGCCAATACAGATAAGATCAGTAAATTTCCCCTTCAGGTCCTGCAAGTCATTGCTGAAAATTACTTGCACATCGCTCAAGTTTCCCGTCAAACAAGACCGGAACGGAGCAGGAGGGATTCGAACCCCCGGTACCTTTCGGTACAACGGTTTTCAAGACCGTCGCCTTAAGCCGCTCGGCCACTGCTCCCACAGTCCAAAACGGCCGGATCGCCCGCGGGCATCATGCTTTCGGCCCTTTTGTCCCAGTTTCGGCGATTATACCCCAATTCCTGCAGCAAGCAAGCCCGGATTGCTCATTGGGGCGTTTTCGTGTTCTGCCACGCACAAATCCCCACCGCCCGGAGCGGATAAGTCTTTTCTAATCATTTAGAATTTTGGATCAACTGCAAAAAAGTTGGTGAAGAGGGCTTACAGGGCAACAACTTAGAGGCCAAGACTGCCCGTGGCGGACCAACTTATTTGCGGTTGAACTAGAATTTTAGCTTCCCAACTCACCCCCCGAAGAAATCGCCCGCAGCCAGCAAGTTTTTATCCGATACAGTTGAACTCTCCGCTTTTTCTGGCATAATAATAAACTTTTTCCGCGGTTTTGCGTAAAATTCAAAAACTCGCGAGGGTGGCCCCGGCCGTTTCAGGTGCGGCCGGGCTGAGGAATGCTGTCGGTGCAAACAAACTCTTTTTCATAGGAGGATGCCTGTATGGCGACTGACGTCAAACAGATTTCGGATCTGGTCCAGCAAAAGAGCAGCTTCGTCAGAGATATCTTCGCCGAAATGGACAAAATAATAGTCGGCCAACGGTATATGCTCGAACGCATGCTGGTCGGCCTGCTGGCCAATGGCCACATCCTGCTCGAAGGTGTTCCGGGCCTGGCAAAAACTATGGCCGTAACCGCCCTTTCGCGGGCCATAGACGCCGATTTCAGACGAATTCAGTTCACCCCGGACTTGCTCCCGGCCGACCTCGTCGGCACCCAGATTTACCGCCAGAGCGACGGAGAATTCTATACCCGTAAAGGCCCAATCTTCGCCAATATCATACTTTCGGACGAAATCAACCGCGCCCCGGCCAAGGTCCAAAGCGCCCTGCTCGAAGCCATGCAGGAACGTCAGGTTTCCATCGGCGAAAAAACATTTTCGCTGCCAAATCCCTTCCTCGTGCTCGCCACTCAAAACCCCATCGAGCAGGAAGGCACCTACCCGCTGCCGGAAGCGCAGTTGGACCGTTTCATGCTGAAATTAAAGATAGAGTACCCGACTCAGCAGCAGGAAAGGCAAATCCTCGACAGAATGGCCGCAACCAACCCGACCTTCGACCTCAAGCCGGTCATCAGTCCCGACGCAATCGCCGAAGTTCGCTCCGTAGTCGACGAGATTTATATCGACGAGAAAATCAAGGACTACATCGTCGATATCGTCTGCGCCACCCGCGATCCGCAAAAGTACAACATCGACCTGGGCAATTTCATCAACTACGGCGCCTCTCCTCGTGCAACTATATGCCTGGCGGTCGCGGCCAAGGCCCACGCTTTCATACAGCAGCGGGGATACGTAACACCGCAGGACGTAAAGAGCATCGGCATGGATGTGCTCAGGCATCGCGTCATCGTCAGCTACGAGGCCGAAGCCGAGGACAAAACCAGCGAAGACGTCATACAAACAATCTTCGACAACATCGAAGTGCCTTAATCTGCCAATGCACCACTCTACCTGAGAGAAAGAACCCAATGATCCCCGAAGAGTTGGTCAAAAAGATCAGACAGATTCAGATTTTCACTTCGCGAGCGGTCGATGCCAGTTTCGCCGGCCAATACGAGAGCGTCTTCAAAGGCATGGGCATGCAGTTCGAGGAGGTGCGTGAGTACATTCCCGGCGACGACATCCGCTCCATCGACTGGAACGTCACCGCCCGCACCGGAAAACCGTACATCAAAAGGTTCACCGAGGAACGCGAGATGACCGCCATCTTCGCCGTCGACCTGAGCGCCTCGGGATATTTCGGCACCGTAAACAAGACCAAAAACGAGCTTGCCGCGGAATTCTGTGCGGTCCTGGCCTTCGCAGCCGCCAAGAACAACGACCGGGTCGGACTCCTGATATTTACCGACCAGATCGAACTGTACATACCGCCCAAAAAAGGCAGCCGCCACATACTCAGGCTCATCCGCGAGTTGCTGTATTTCAAAATGCCCGAACGCCGCACCAACATCCCGATGGCCCTGGACTACATCGCCAAAGTGACCCGGAAACGAGCAACCGTCTTCCTGGTCTCGGACTTCATCGAAACCGATTTCAAAAAGCCGCTGAGCCTGCTCAACAAACGCCACGATGTCGTGGCGGTGCCTGTGCGCGATCGCGTCGAAATCGCCATGCCCCCGGTCGGTCTCATCGAATTCCAGGACGCCGAGACCGGCGAAACAATACTCGTGGATACGTCCAGCGGCAGATTTCGCAACCGCTACGGCCGGGGCACGAGCCGACAGTTCGACGAACTGAAGAACATGCTGAGATCCATCGACGTCGACTGCATACCCATATCCACGGACAAATCCTACATGCGTGACCTCGTGCAATTTTTCCACATGAGACACAGACGCCAGTGACAACCGACTGCCATTTGCTTGCGGAGACACAGACTATGGAAGAAAAACTGGATTTCTCTTTACCTCAGAAGAATAAACGCGGCCCGCTCAAAGGCGGGCTTACAGTCCTTCTGCTTCTTATCATTGCCCTGCTGGCCGGAGCCAATCTCTTCGTTACACTTAGAACCTCACCGCGACCGGGCGGACAATCAGACGGAACACTTGCCCCCGAACAGACCAGAGAACTGGCCGCCAAACTCGCTCAGCGCAATCTCTACGCACAGGCCGCCGAACTTTGGCGAAGCTATCTCAATACCGCAGACCTCAGTACATCGGACCGCGCAAAAACTCTTTTCCAGATCGCTTCGATGTATAAAAAAGCCGGCATGTACGAACAGGCCGTACCGTATTACTACCGGAGCGAAACAGCCGCCAAGCTGGACACGCTAGAACCCGAAATCAACGCGGGCATCAAGGAATGTTTTGAAAAACTCGGCAGGTTTTCGGCACTGCGTTACGAGCTGCTCGACAGGACAAGTTATGACCAAAGCGAGCAGGCCGGCTCCAAGGTCGTCGCTGAAATCGGACCGGAAAAGATCACCGAGGCCGACCTGGACGCCGCGATAGAGTCCGCGATCGAAAACCAGCTTGCCCCCATGTCGGCGTTCGTCTCGCAGCAGCAGCTTGCCCAGCAGAAAAAACAAATGCTCAGTCAGTACAGGTCCCCGCAGGCCAGATTACAGTTCCTCCAAAGCTGGCTGGCCGAAGAGGTGCTATATCGTCAGGCCCTGTCCCAATCCCTCGCCGAAAAACCCGAAGTCAGATCAACCATCGAGGACACCACTCGAAAAATACTCAGCAGCCGCCTTATAACCGAGCAGCTCGCATCCAAAATCAATATCACCGAAACCGACCTCAAAACCTATTACGAGGCTCACAAAGATCAGTATGTCGAACCCGAAACGGCTCAGATAAGCCATATCAGAGTCGAAGAACAGAGCACCGCACGCGACATTATCCGGCAACTGGATGAAGGCGCCGATTTCGCCGAACTCGCCCAACAGTTCTCAACCGACACAGCCACAAGCGAGAACGGCGGGGTCATCGCCGCACCCGTACAGCCGGGAGCGGACGTGCCGGAAATCGGCGATGCCAACGGGCTCAATGCATTGATCTTCGCAACGGAACCCAACAGCGTTCTTCCCGAACCGCTGGAAACCTCCAACGGTTGGGAAATTGTGAAGGTCCTGGAAAAACAACCGCAGCGGCAAAAACCTTTCGATGAAGTCCGCCAGGAAATTATGATGACACTGTCCGACCGCAAGCGCCAGGACGTGCAGCAGGCCTATATCGAACAGATGATGGACAAGTACAACGTAATCGTACACTCATCCAAACTGATGCCCGAAAGGTCTGAAGCCGATTCGGCCGCGGCATCTGACTGACCGTTTCTATGAAGAATGGTAAGACTAGAAAACTCGTTCTGTTGATGATGCTGCTTGCCGGCGGTCTCATGTTTGTCTGCGCAGGTTGCGACAGAGACAATGTTGAATCCCGGCAGGCCACCGAATTCGAGCTGAAAAAGCACTACGAACGCGGACCTTTGAACGTCAATGTTCGCGTAGACCGGCAAGAGATTACCATTGCCGAAACGCTGCTGCTGGAGTTCGAAGCGGCAATGGCCCCGGCCTACGAGCTGAATATGCCGAAAGTCGACACGCTTCTGCAGAACTTCGGCCTGGTGGACTGGGACAGGCTCGAAGACCGTTTGGATGAAAACAACAACGTGGTCTCGACATATCGCTACGAACTCGAACCGTTCCTGTCCGGAACTTACGAGCTGCCGGCATTCACATTTGAATTCAACGACCCCAATGATCCCCAGAAACAACACGAACTTACCACCGAGCCTCTCGAAATCAAAGTGACTTCCCTGCTCGGCGAGGATCGTGAAAATTTGTCAATCGCCGACATCGAGGGTGTGGTCGCCGTCGAGGCCGAGCCGTCGCGATGGTGGATATGGCCGCTAACCGCCCTACCACTGGTTTTGATGGCCGGCGGACTGTGGCTGTGGTTCAAGAGCAGAAAAGTTGAACTCGTAAGAATTCTCAAGCCGGCCCACGAAATCGCCTACGCCAGACTGCGGGCTTTGGTCAAGGACAATCTGGTAGAAGCCGGCCGAATCAAAGAATTCTACGAACGCATAAGCAACATACTCAGACATTACATTGAAGACCGCTTCAAACTACATGCCCCCGAGCGGACAACGGAAGAATTCCTGAACGAACTGCGCACCACCGACGCCCTCTCCGAACAGCAGAAGAAGACTGTGCAGGAGTTCCTGAAGCATTGCGACCTGGTCAAGTTCGCCAGACACGAACCGCAGACCGAACAGATTCAGCGAACCTTCGATCTTGTCAGGGACTTCATAGAGCAGACCAAAGACGAACAAAGCAGAATTGACGTTACCGACCGGCTCACTGCCGAAGCCGAAGAAGAAACAGCCGGAGCAGCATGATGCAGTTGTATTCGCCATGGACACTACTGTTGCTTCTTATCTTGCCTGGAATGGCGTATTTCATGCTGCGCAAAAAACGCACCGCGGCCGTGAGGTTTCCCAGTGTTTCGACGCTTAAGAAATGCCCCGTCTCGTGGAGATCGCGTTTGCGGCCCATTCTGATCGTCCTGCGGCTGGCGTGCATCGCACTTCTGGTCGTAGCCCTGGCAAGACCCAGAAAAGGCACGGTGCTCTCGCAGGTGGCCACCGAGGGCGTCGCGATAGAGGCTGTCGTGGACCGCTCGGGCAGCATGAAAGCCGAAATGGACTACAGGGGCAAACGCAATCGACTGGAAGTCGTGCAGGAAGTCCTGGCCGAATTCATAGCCGGCAACGATGACGATCTTCCCGGAAGGACTGGCGACCTGATCGGACTTATCACCTTTGCGCGGTACGCCGACACCGTATGCCCGTTGATTCAGGGGCACAATGTACTGCTCGAATTTCTCAAGAAAACCGAAATCGTGCGAATGCGAAATGAGGACGGCACCGCTATAGGTGATGCGATTGCTCTGGCCGCGGCCAGACTCAAAAAGGCCGAAGAGGAAATTCGCCGCCGAAATAAGAACCTCGGAGCCGCCGCTCCGGGCGCCGATCCGGGCGATTCGTTCAAGATAAAGAGCAAGGTTATAATTCTGCTTACCGACGGGCGAAACAACATGGGCGAGTATTCGCCCTTGAACGCGGCCTCGATGGCGGCCGAATGGGGCATAAAGATTTATACCATCGGCATAGGGTCCTCGGAGTCTTTCACGACCATCCAGACGCCTCTGGGCACATACAAAATGCCCACTCAACAGGACCTCGACGAAGGACTGCTAGAGGCAATCGCCGAGGAGACGGGCGGATTTTACCGCCGGGCCGACGACAGCGAAGCACTTGCCTCGATTGTCAAAGAAATCGACAAAATGGAAAAGACCGAAGTAAAGTCGGTCCAGTACGCTCAGTATAAAGAGTTATTCGACCGCTGGGCTTTGCCGGCCCTGGGCCTTCTTTTGCTGGAAATACTGGCGTCGTGTACGATATTTCGAAAAATTCCGTAGAAAGCTGAAAACACAGAAATGCAGTTCGGCAACTACAATGCATTATGGCTTCTGTTCGCGGTACCACTGCTGCTGGTCCCGGCATACGTCTGGCTGTTCTGGGCCAAAGCCAAAACGCTGAAAGTGCTGGCCAGTTCTGAAATGCTGAGGAAAATAAACGTGTCGGTAAGCCTGCGCAAACAGGTTTTCAAAGCCGTTATGCTCGTGATAGCATTCGTAACGCTGGTCATAGCTCTGACCGAGCCCAAGTGGAATCCGCAGCCGCAGCAGATCAGACGCCACGGCAGGGACGTTGTGATTCTCCTGGATACCTCACGCTCAATGCTCGCCGAAGACATTAGACCCAACCGGCTCGAACGGTCTAAGCTGGCTATTACAGACCTGCTCGAATCGCTTCAGGGCGACCGGATCGCCATCGTAACCTTCGCCGGCAACAGCACCGTAAAGTGCCCTCTTACGCAGGATTACGCCTTCGTGAGGATGGTCCTTGCCGATATCTCCACCGAAAGCACCAGCCGAGGCGGGACGATGATAGGCGACGCCATCCGCAAGGCGACCGAGGAAGTATTCGACAGACACAGCCGCGAATACAAAGACATCATCCTCATCACGGACGGCGAAGACCACGACAGTTTTCCCGTCCAGGCGGCCGAAAATGCCGCCAAAGAGGGTATACGAATTATCGCGATAGGCCTGGGCGACGAGGATGAGGGTTCGCGAATCCCGATCACCGGACCCGACGGGTCAAAGACTTTTCTCGAATACCAGGGCGAACAGGTCTGGACGAAGCTCGATGGAGACACGCTCAGGCAAATCGTATATGCCACGGACGGCGGAAGGTTTCTGGCTGTGCGGCCGGGCGAAACATTCAACCTGAACGATATTTACGCGGACATGATAGCTTCGGCGCGGAAGCGGGAGCTTGAATCCGTAACGATGATGAAATACGATGAAAAGTTCCAGATCTTCATAGCGTTGGCAATAGTACTGCTGACTGCCGAGGCGATGATAAGTGAACGCAGGAAGAAATCATAATCTGTTCGTAGTCTGTACGATTGCATTGCTGCTGCCGGCTGCATCGTGGTCGGCGGACGCGGGTTCTATACGACCTGAGATAGAGCAGGGTAACGAACTCTTCTCCGCCGGTGAATACACCGCGGCAATCGACGCCTACGACCGGGCTTTGATCACGGAACCGCAGGCCGTCGAACCGCGATTTAACAAAGCAAACTGCTACTACCGCCTCGACGACCTCGAACAAGCCATGGAACTTTACAGGGAAACCGCGGCCGAGAGCAAGGATATGTCCCTGGTTGCCAAAGCAAAGTACAACCTGGGCAACTGCTATTTCCAGCGTGGTTCCAAACAGGCCGACTCCGACCTGAACAAAGCGCTCGAGGATATGCAGACGAGCATAAAATTCTGGCGACAGGTTCTGGAACTCGAGCCCGAGAACAAAAAAGCCGCCAGGAACATCGAAGTCGCGCGTCTGACTATCAAGGACATTATCGACCGCATCAACAAACAGCAACAGCAGCAGCAGAAACAGGCCGAGAAACAAAAACAGCTTATCGAACGACTCAAAGAGCTTCTGGCCGAGCAGAAGACGCTCGCCGGTGACACCGAAAAGACCAACGAACTGAGCGAAAAGAATCTGATCGATGAGGCCAAAACCCACGAGCAGTACGCTCAACAGAAGGACCGGCAGGACAGTATCAAGCAGCGGACCGAGCAGGTAACAATGGAACTGCAGCAGCAGGACCCGAATACGCCTCGTCCGCCTAAGATGGATGAAGCGGCCCGGGAACTGGCCCAGGCGGTCGGCAATCAGGTCGGTGCTTCCGAAAAGCTCGCGGCGGGCAAAGGACCCGGGGCATGGCAGTCCGAACAGAAGGCGGCTCAATACATAGAGAACGCCATCGATATACTCTCGCAGGAAGACCGCAAACAACAGCAGAACCAGCAGCAGCAACAGGATCAGCAATCCCAGGATCAGAACAAACCCCAACAACAGCAGCAACAGGACCCCAACCAACCCGCCGATCCCAACGAGCAGCAGCAGCAGCAGAAAGAACAGCAGGAACGGCAGAAGCAGCAACAGCAGAGTGTGACGGCACAGGAAATACTCGACAAAGAGCAGGAACGTAAAAAGCAGCGGCAGATGCTGCAGATGCCTCAAAGCTCAAGAGTTGAAAAGGACTGGTAAATGGGTTTGCCCGGCAGAACAATTATAGCGGTCATTTTAATAGCCGGTGCTCTCGCAGCCAACGGCTCGGGCGCAGTCCGCGTGGTAGCTCGCATCGACAACTCGGAGCCGGTCTATACCGGCACACCGTTCGTATATCAGATTATCATAGATGGCGACAACAAGCCGGGACAGGTCGATCTTGTTCCGATATCACACCTGAAACCCCGCAGCGCCGGCAACACCGATTTGTCGCGAACGATAATTCAGACCATCAACAATAAGACAACCAGAACCGTCTCCAAACAACTGGCGATGAACTTCCGGCTGACCGCAAGCGAACCGGGCCGACTGCGAATACCGTCGCTTACGGTCACCATCGACGGCATGAAGTACAAGACCAACCCGGTAAGCGTAAATGTTCTGGAGCCGGGTACGACGGACAAGCTGGAGATCGAGCAGAGTCTCTCCGAGACAAGATGTTACGTGGGCCAGCCGGTTCAATTGACGGTTGTGCTGTATTTCGCGGCTGAAATAAAGGACCCTCAGTTCAGTTTCCCCATACTGCAGGATGAGCGTTTCACGTTTGTCAATCCCGACGTGACCGACCCGCAGATAAAGGAGGTGGACCTCGGTCTGGGAACGACCGTTATGGTCGGCCAGTACAGAACGGTTCGCAATGGAAAGAATTACAACGCGGTCAAAATCGACAAGATAATCATTCCGCAACAGCCCGGGGCCTTCGGAGTAGGCCCGGCATCGGTAACAACCGACGTGGCGGTCGGAATTGCCCGCTCCCGCGATCCGTTCGATGACTTCGGAATATTCGGCTCCAGGAAAAAGTACGAGCGATTCAGGGTTCAGTCCAGGCCGCTTCAACTGAACGTGCTTGCCCTTCCCGAACAGGGAAAGCCCGAGGAGTTCTACGGATTGATAGGCAAGTATGATATCGCGGCGTCGAGTTCGGCGCAGAAAGTTAACGTCGGCGATCCTATTACTCTGAGAATCGAAGTCAGCGGCTCATTTCTCGAACCGGTCCGGTGGCCGCGGCTCTCCGACATACCGGCCATGGCGCAGAATTTCAAACTGCCGGATCAAACGGCCTCACCGAGTATAGAAAACGGCAAGAAGGTGTTCACCCAGACGATACGCGCCAACAACGATAAGGTCACGGAAATCCCGGCGATCCCGCTGGCATTCTTCGATCCCGAAGCCGGTGAATACACTGTTGCGACTTCCGAGCCGATCAAGCTCGATGTCGCTCCGACGAAAGTGCTGACTCAGGCGGATCTTCAGGGCCGGGATTTTGCGCCAGTTAACAAAAGGGTCGAAGCGATAAAGAAAGGCCTGGCCGCCAATTACGAGGATTTGGCCAGCCTGGAAGACCAGTCGTTCTCGCTGACGGCTGCTGTTGCCAATCCCGCCTTCGCGGCCGTATGGTCTATACCTCTTCTGGGCCTTTTCGTAAGCGTCGTTGCTCGACTAGTTACCCGTTCCAGCCCCCAGAAGCGCATGGCAAGACAGCGGCGAAAAGCATACAGCCGGGCCGCCGCCCAAATCAATAAGGCCCGAAAGGCACAAGCAGACCGGCATGAGCTGCTGGCCGCGGCAATGAAACATTACATCGCCGAGCGTTTTGACAGGGTTAAAGGTTCACTTACGGCTGGAGACTGTCGGGATATCATAGTCGAGCAGACCGGCGACGACGACTCTGCCGCAAAGTTCGAGCAGATCCTCGAGACGTGCGAAGCGGCACGGTACGCTTCGGCCCAGTTACAAACCCAGACAGCCGATCCCGCTCGAATCGTTGAACTGCTCCGAACCATAGACAGGAAATCGAAGAGATGAAAAAAGCAGCAGCACTGTCCATTCTGATTTGCCTGTTACTGCTAGGCTCGCGGGCCGGAGCATCGGCCAAGAAGCTGTCGCAGCAGGAGATTCAATCGCTGTTCGTGCAGGCCAACGATGCCTTCAGGAAGGCCAATTCGCTGTCCGAAGCGCCCGAGAAGGCCGAAAAGCTGTATGAAAAAGCGATTCTCAGCTACGAAAGGATCATAAACGACGGCGGTATCCGCAACGCCAGGCTCTATTATAATCTGGGCAATGCGTACTTTCTGAATGAGCAGCTTGGCAGGGCTATATTGAACTACCGGCGGGCGGAGCAGTTGGACGGCTCGGATCGCAACATCCACAAGAATCTGGCGTTCGCCCGCAGCAAGATTATTGACACCGTGGGCGTCGGGGCCGAGAAACGAGTGCTTAAGACGCTGTTCTTCTGGCATTACGATTTTTCGCTGTGGACGCGGTATTTGATGGCGTGCGTGTCTTTCGGGGTACTGTGCGTTGGGCTTACGGTGATGATCTGGCTGGGGCGGGGTGCGGCTGCGGTTACGGGTGTCGTTATAAGTCTAGTCTTGACAGTGTGTTTCTTGGTTTCGGTTGCGGTGGAGGCGGCCGATGATACGCGGGAGGCGGTTATACTGGCCGAGGAGGTGGTGGCGCGGCAGGCGGACTGGGCGGATGCGGCGCCGAGCTTTAAGGAGCCGCTGCACGAGGGGCTGGAATTCGAGGTTATCGAGCACAGACGGGGGTGGTTTCATATCCGGCTGCCGGACGGCAGCGACGGTTGGATACCGGACGATGCGGCGGAAGTGATCTAAGTTCGGCCGGTAGTGGAGTGTTGCCGTTGAAGCTCAAAGCCATACGCAAAATGCAAAACCAGAAAAGTGAGGTGGTGGCTAGCGGGCGGCATTTGGGTCGAAGGATGGCGGATGATGCGGTGCCGGTGCAGGTGCTATGTGTTTGGGGTCTGTGGCTGGGACGGCGGCGTAGCCTCCGGTATCTATCGAAAAGTAGT
>CAYOTO010000024.1:0-45232 GCA_964406945.1 uncultured Pirellulales bacterium | reverse complement strand
CCGGGCCCACAGATAGCCGTCCGGATTGTCCGTATTCGGATTGCACCGGGCCATATCGTCGGTCACAGGACGCAGCGCGCAGGCCTGGTTGAGCACCAGATGCCGCTTTTCGCCCGTAACCAGGTTTTGACCCACCAGCAGGCGACCGTCCGCCTGACGGTGCACCTGCTCGAGCATTTCGCTCTTTCCGCTTCCGCTGGCTCCTTCGTGCATAATTGTGCAGATATTGTCGTAAGGAGTAACCACCTGGACGGTGGAGCCGTGCAGGGTGGGCCAGTCGCCGGCTTCGCCCATGGAAAGCAGGACTCCGTAGACGCCTTTTTTGGCGCTTGGTCCGGGATAGAGGTTGTATGCGAAGACTTCGTGAAGGTTCTCCATGCGGTTATGCACTACAACCTGTTTTCCGGCGAAGTGGGTGTGTCTGAACGGCGGCGCCAGATAGATCACGCTCTTCACGCGGAAATCGCCCGAGAGCTGATCGAACGGAATCATTCCCTGCAGGTCGGCCAGGCCGCCGACGAAGAAGCCGGCGTTATCCGGGGCGATTAACATGGCACCCTGGCTCCGGTTGTCTCCGAGAGAAAAAGCGATAACCATCAGGCGCTGAGCACGGAGCCACTGGAATGTTTCCTCCCTGAGGCAGGCGAAATCACTGCCGAACCGTTCGGAATACCGTTCTTTATCGGTTTCAGCGGGATCGGCGACCACCATGCACTCGGGATCGCGCCGTCGCATGTATGGCTCGGTGTAGTTTATACTCAGGCCGTTCTTACAGCGCGTAACCGTTGCTTCCACTACACGGCCGCGGCCGGGCGTATCGTACGACACCTCGCAAACATCGGTTTGTCCGCCCATCGCCATTTCGAGTATTTCGTCGCGAGTTCGCGGATAAACGCAGCCGGCTGCGTTTTCGAGCACGTCCGCAATGTGATCAGGTAAAGACAAAACCTGTGAATCAATCGTAATCTGACGTTCTGCCATTAATTTCCTTTTTTGGTACTGAGTTATCTTTGTCAGTTCGTACTATTCGCAAATCAACCGAGACGTTCGGTCGTACTTAGCGGTTAATTGCCAATCGGCTTCAAACTTGTTTGAATCAGTCGCCTATCGTCGCTTCGTAGAGGTTCTCGTTCTTGTCGAGGCAACCCGCGGCTCTGATGACGGCCTTGGAATTCTGGACCGTTATCGGCTTGTCGGCGGCGTAATTTCTCATTCGACAGCCGAACATGGTAATGGTGAGTTTCTCGCTGCCTTTTACGAGCATGTAGTCCTGGGAAATGTCGAGGGTGGTGAGGGCGCCGTTACCTCCCGAAAAGGCCTCGACGTTTGTCAGGGCGGTGTGGCCCTGTCCTTCGACTATGATCGGGTGAATATCGGCGACTTTCCCGCCGGTGTTGGCGATAATGGAACCCTGGGCGATTTGCCAGTTGCGGTTTTTGGTGCTGTCGCCGCATTTGTGGATACCGACGGTTACGCAGTCTAGATTGAAATTGGTAAGCTGCCCATAGGAAGCGGGTCCGAGGAAGATTCCGCCGTAGGTACCGAATGTAAACAGGTCCATGCATTGAGCGTTATCGGTATGGTCGATGCTGTAGGCGAAAGTCTTGCGTGCGACCACGGAATCTATGACGGAGCGGCTGAAACCGCCCGCGAAAAGCCTCATGTTGGCCGGGTTTATGTGGCAGTGGAGGATACGCGGGATGTCATAGCAGTAGTCTATGGTGATGAACCGGCCGCTGAGCGGATAACCATAGCAGTGCTCGAAGAGAATCTGTTCGACTATCGCGCTGCGGCTAGCGGCGAAGTCCATCGCAACGAATTCGCCGTAGAACGTCAGGCAGGACAGGGTTACTCCCTGTGCTCCTTCGGTCTTGCTGCACTGAATCGTGGGCGGATATTCGATAATTCTTGCAGGGTCCGTGCGAGATTGCTCGGGGTAATAAAACTGTATGCCTCGGATCTGTGTTGCGTGATGGACGGTGATGAAGGGGTTTTCGCGGTCGGTAATCGCAAAGACCGAGCCTACGGGGTGGCCCCCCTGGCGATTGCTGGTGCCCCGGCCCACCGGGCCGTGAACGCCGATCAGAGAGGCATTTGCCCTGAGAATTACGCCGCCGTCGACGGGATAGGGCTTTGCGGAAGGCTCGACGAAAACGCCCGAACCGTTTTCGGCCGCCCAGTCGATGGCCTTCTGGAGGTTTATTCTGTTTTCAGCGGGGGTATTGTCCGGCAGCACACCGAACCGGCGAATACTTCTAAGCCCTTGAGCCGATTGACCCGCGACAAGCCCTGCAGGCGTAACAAGTCCCAGAACTGCGAATAACACTGTCAAATTGCGCATTTCAACTCCATGCTAGAAATCCTGATTGAGTACGAAACGCCCGCGCGAAGCGCCGGCGCTGCCTATAAATACCAGATTACAGCACCAAAAACAACAGTCGGGATCAAAGCGACGTGACAAAACCTGCCGCGGACGAGCCCGCCAGATGGCCTGTGGAGAATGCGATCTGCAGGTTAAATCCGCCGCAGGGTCCGTCTGCATCGATTATCTCCCCCGCGAAAAACAGGCCGGGCCGGAGGTTTGACTGCATCGTTGCCGGATCGATTTCTCTATTAGAGACGCCGCCGTGGGTTATCGTGGCTCGGTCCTGCCTGCGGGTTCTCTTTACCATGAGGATCAGGCCTTTGATAGTCCGCACAATTGCACTGCGTTTGGCCTTCGGCAATTGTGAGGCCGGGATCGCCGGCTCGGTATCGACCATAAGACATATCTCTCTGGCAAGTGCACGCGGCAGCAACAGCGCCAGCAGCGGCAGCAACTCTTTGCGGGGGTGTTCGCGGGCAAGTTCGAGAATGTGTGCGTTGAGCTGTTCGGCGGTCAATGAGGGCAGCAGATCGATTTCAATTTCGACGCCCGAAGCATCGTCAAACCATTCGACTATCAGGCGGCTGATATCGAACACCGCCGGTCCCCCTATGCCGTCGTGAGTAAATATCATAGGGCCTGCGCTGCGGACTTTGCACTCGTTCTTGTGGGCTTTTATCAACACCTCGGGCACACCCACTCCCGCCAGTCGGCGGGGCCATCGGCGGTTGGTAATCAGCGGAACCAGGGCGCCTCTGGGTTCAACGATTTCGTGGCCCAAGGTCCGTGCCAGACGATATCCGTCGCCCCGGCTGCCGGTCTCGGGCCAGGTCATGCCGCCGCACGCCAACACGACCGCCTCGCAACTGAATGTGTCTTTATGCGAGTATGCTTTAAAGCCGGACTGCACGTACTCTATGCGTTCGATTCTCCTGCCCTGGACGAATCTCACTCCGGCGTCATCAGCCGCATCGACAAGCACCCGCAGCACGTCGGTTGACCGGTCCGTAGCGGGAAAAACGCATCCGTCGCTCTGGGCTTTTGTGGCGAGTCCTCGATCGGCGAAGAATTGCCGGAGCCGTTCCGGTCCGAACTCATGGATACTGTGGCTTAGAAACCGCCGGTACGGCCCGTAAGCTCTGAGGAATTCGTTAATGCCGCCGATATGTGTGATGTTGCATCTGAATCTTCCGGTTCGGAGCAATTTTAAACCGACGCTGCTGTTCGCTTCGACAAGGATGGTCCGGGCGCTGTTTTCGGCCGAGCGGATAGCCGCCATCAGACCCGCCGGGCCACCCCCGATCACACAGACATCCGCTTTCATTCATGCTCCTGTCATCGCACTGAGATTCTAACATGGAAACGCCGGATAATAGCAGGTGAATCCCCGTTCTAGAAGTACCAAATCAATACAAAAAATATTACTATTTTTGTCTTACTTGGGCGGTTTGTAGTTTACTTTGGCCTCGTGGGTGTTCTATATAGTATGCAGGCGGGAGTATGGGGCGGTTTTGAAGGTATCAGAAGGAGTTTACGATGATTTCCGGCAGGATAGGCATTATTACAGGTATTCTTGTGGTTTTTTGCGCCGGTGCTTGCGGCGAAGTATTTTTGCCGGGCATGCAGCCGAAGGAATCCGGTATTGAGTTCGCCAAGGTCCAGCAATGCAAAATGTGTCATGCAAAGACGAAAAACGGTTCGGCCGATCCCTTCTTCTCCTGGCAGAGTTCGATGATGGCTCTGGCGGCCCGGGATGTTGTCTTTCGGGCGAGCACGACGATCGCAAATCAGGATATACCCGGCGTAGGCGAATTCTGTTTTCGCTGTCATGCCCCGCGGGGCTGGCTGGAGGACCGTTCCAAGCCGGTCGACGGCTCCGCCCTGAACGAGGAAGACATGTTCGGTGTTTCGTGCGATGTTTGCCATAAGTTCGTCGATCCCATGGGCGACAGGGCGAACGAACTGGTGCAGGATGTACCGCCGAGTTACGGCAATGCGATGATGGTGGCCGACCCCGCCAACGTGGTTCGCGGGCCCTACGGCGACGGCAAAGGCGCTATGCCGCATCAGACCATGAAATCTAAGTTTCACGCTTCGTCACAGCTTTGCGGAACCTGCCATAACATCTCAAATCCGATATTTGCAGAAGACGTTAAGACCCAGCCTGTGCACGCGTTCGGACATGTAGAGAGGACCTATTCTGAGTGGCTGCTCAGCGATTACGCAAAGCAGGGTGCGGACGGTACCTGTCAGTCCTGCCATTACAGGCAGGTCGACGGGGGCGGCCAGGCCTCGCGGTTCGGTTCACAGCAGCGAGAGTATTTCGTGATGCACGGGCCCGCGGGCGGCTCGACGTGGGTGCAGGACGCCACGTACATGGTCTGGGATGGCGAAGGCATGGACAAGAAGGCCCTGGAGCTTGGCAAGGCGCGCTCGCTTGCGATGCTCAAGGATGCGGCGAAGCTGGAGGTAACCAGACCTTCGAAGAGCGAAGTCAATATTCGCATAACGAATCTGACCGGGCACAAGTTGCCCACCGGGTACCCGGAGGGCCGACGTATGTGGCTGAACGTGCGGTTTCTCAATGCCGGCGACGAGATTATCGGCGAAATAGGGCGTTACGGTACTAAAAAGGACACCCTTTTCGGCAGGGCGGTTGAGGTTCCGGCTTTGCTTGACGCAGATACGGCTGTGGTTTACGAGGCCAAGCCCGGCATGAGCGCCGAGCAGGCCCGCAAATTCGGCAAAGAGCCCGGCCCCAGCTTTCATTTCGTACTTAACGACATTATGTGCAAGGATACCCGCATTCCGCCGAAAGGATTCGACAACGCGGCCTTCGCAGAGCATTTGTCGAAACCGGTGGGCATAGACTATGCGGACGGCCAGTACTGGCACGACGTTAAGCTGGATATTCCCGACGACACCGCGAAAGTCGAAGTCAGACTGATGTACCAGTCGGTAATCTGGGAATACATTAAATTCCTGGCCGAGGAAAACAAGACCGATGACTGGGGCAAACGACTCTTGGAGGCCTGGAAGGAAACAAGCAAGTGCGCACCGACTGTCATGGCCGAAGAGAAGTTGTCGCTTGACGGCTAGCTGCGCTCCGGTGATCAACGGTTGCTTCAACGGGGCGGCATCTTTACCGTAATCGCGACCGGTTCGGAATGGGCGGTCATGCCGTCGTTGTCCGTTGCCACGGCGGTTAGCGTGTACTGCCCGGCGCTGAAGAATTTCGCAACCGACCAGCCGTCGGCGCCGTCGTTATCGGTTCCGAGTACATCGTCTCCGGCTAGAAACTCCACGCCTGTAACAAATCCGTCCGGATCCGTTGCGTCCGCCAGGACCAATACCTCATCCCGTGTTGAAACCTCCGCGCCGGCGGACGGACTGGTGATATACACCCGGGGCGGCTGGGGGATATAATCAAGCCAGGTCCGACTGATGAAATCCAATTCCAGAAAATCAACGCTGCCGTCCCTGATCAGATCCTGACGAATAGCTCCGGACTGGCCCCGCCAGCCGAAAAAAGCCGATATCCCCGCAAAATCGAACATGTCCACGTCGAGGTCCCGGTCAACATCCGCAATCTCCGGCTCAGGGCCCTTAATGTATTCGACAATCGTCATCGCAAGGTCTTCGTTGAGCGGCGTCGAACCCTTATAAGCATTGCCGTCGGCGTACCGCTGCCAGGACTCCTGAAAGTAGGGCGTAAACGACTGACTGTCGGTAATCTCTATGCAGTATTTGCGGCCGGGGACAAGCGGGATCTGGTCGGGATTGTAACTGACGCCGATCAGGTCCGTACTGCTGGCGAAATACGCACCGGTTGCAATCTTTGTCGGTCCAACCTGAGGCCCGCCCGGTCCGTCCCGGCGGATTCTCCAGGTGAGCGTCATGTCGGCCTCGCCGCTGGCTGCGAAAATATCCGCGGCCGCGAGAGCTTCGCCCGTGGCGGTGAAACTCTGGCACCAGCGTGTGCCTCCAGAGCCGCTCAATTCGCCCAGTCCCGACGACAGTCTGGTATGAGTAACCGTTTGATTGTTTTTGTCGACGAAGACCGTTACGCACAAATCATAATTCTGCGGGTTGCCATCGTGGCTGTAGGCCCTGCCGTGCGGGTAACTGCTGCTATCCTTGTCGCGCTTGTACACGGCGAAACCGCCCTCGATCCAGATCTTCACGGCATGTTTCCTGCCCGGCGTAAGCGGAACGACCCCGCTGGGCCACCTTACCCATTCGTCCGAATCGGCGCTGATGTTGTTGTCGTTCTTGCTCGCCAGTTCCGTCCAGTGCCGCGGGTTCGGATTGCCGTTGTCCTCCAGAATGGAGACTTTGGCGTATTTTCCATTGTACGCATTGCCGCCGGCCATCTTCCAAGAAACGCCGCGGACATTTGTGCCCGTGGCCAGAAACGTCTGGTGCCATGCCCATTCCCAGCCGCTCCACTGCTGATTGGCAGTATCGTGAAAGTAAGTGGAATAATCGATGTCCAGTTCGACGTTTAGTGTGCGCACCTGTCCGTTAGCTATTTCGACATTAGGAATGACTTTCGGCGATGCGAAAAAGTCGGGTTGATTTACATATACCGAATAAGTGCCCGCAGGTACGTTATCGATTCTGTAGTAGCCGTCGCCGGTCGGCATCTGGCCGGGCGGAGCACCGAGACGGCGGAAAAGCCCGGTCATCGAGTCGTCGGACGGAGAGAGAAACAAATCCCATTCGTACAACTCCTGGTAACCCATTGACGGCTTGCCGGCGATCTGTTCGAATCGGCCGCGGCCGGTAATGGAACCGGCTCCGCTGGCCGCGACGCAGATCATGCTTGCGGAAAGAACCCCCGCAACTGACACACGAAGCTTGGTATTTGGCATTATCTCCTCCAGGACAAATCGCCATAAAGGCCGGCCTCAAGGCAGTATCTTCCCAGCCGCACGGCCATTCCATATCATAGCATTTCAGAGCATTTGTGTCAACCTCGACGGGCCCGAAATCGAATTGTCGTTATGCCGACTTGCAGCAGACGATTTCGTTAAATCAATCGCCTGTGCGTTTGAAATGGAAGAGCACGGCGCGTGAGTCTGGGGCGTCGAAAATGAAACGGCCTTGCGTTGCCGCAGTTATTTCCAGAATATCCATGTTCATGAGCTCATATCGGCGTACCTGCCACTTACCGGCCGGCAATTCGGCCCGAACCTGATCTTTGGGCCGGTTTGTCGCCAGAAGATATTCTCTCCCGGCCCATTGCATCGCGCGGAAATCCGGATGGATGCCGGCAAATATCGCAGCTTTTAAATCTTTGCGGTCGTTGTCCTCGGCTGGATGCATCTTCCAGAACGTAATATTGCCGTCGATCTGCGCGCGGAACCATTTGAGATTGTCGGCGGCTTTGTGCTCGGAGGCATGGAAATCGCCGTGGAAGTAGTGCCCCTTTTTGCTGGCGGGCTTGTGGCCGGTCGTACCGTAACCGCCACCGATAAATGCCCCCAGGTGCGATTCGATGACGTCTGCTTCCCTCCAGCCGTCGCCTTTGCCTTCGTACGCCAGTTCATCGTCAATCACCGGGCATTGGCCGCCTCTGCCGAAATTCCTGGCCACAAAATCTGCCGCGACA
The DNA here is from genome assembly GCA_964406945.1 of uncultured Pirellulales bacterium. Taxonomy (GTDB): domain Bacteria; phylum Planctomycetota; class Phycisphaerae; order Sedimentisphaerales; family Anaerobacaceae; genus UBA2266. The sequence continues at coordinate 37,253 of CAYOTO010000024.1, read as the reverse complement.
GGGAGCTTTTTTATTTTCCTCTGCAGAGTTATATGGTCGTGCCACGGCGGAGTCGTGTTGAGTTGTGTGTACCAGTCGCGGGGTTTGGCGAGGACCGAACGTGATTCTCGGGTGTCAGGGCCGTTCAGGATCATATCGGCGATGAGATCATGTTCGCAGGCTGTTCGTACCGCAAGATCCAGACGGCGATAGAATCATGCGGGATTCGGCCTGTGGGAATACAAACCGTCGTCGGTCTGTTCGCCGGAATCGTCCAGAAACGGCTTACAGTTGGGGTTCGGGTATCGGTCGGCGGTAATCGCGAATCTTACCTTCTTGAAATATCTGCTGTTGCGGCGCATATCGTCGGCAATATTGCCGCCTGTCGGGCCTTTGTCGCCATATTCGGACAGAATCTGACTTTGAAGGCATTGCCTCGCATTCCGCCGCTGCCGTTTCCGTCCCAGAAGCCGCTTATTTCGTATGCAATGCCGCTCTCGTGTTCCCACTGCGTCGTAAGCTGCACCTCGGCCACGGGATTGTCTTTCGGCCCGTACTCGGGGCCTCGAAGAACGATTTCGTGCACTTGATACAAGCCGACTTGCGGCAGGTTGCCGCCGGAAGCTGCGGCGGTTACCAGCAGAACAGCAAAAGCCAGAAGCTTATTGTACATCTCGTACCTCCTTATGAATGATCCTGTAGACCACCATTATACGCCAGTGGCAGGGCGGTTTACAAGCGGCGTGCGCATGAAAAAGGCCCGCCATAATGACGGGCCTGTTTGAAACTGAATGTAAGCAACTTACTCTGCCTGCAACCTGGATTACACCAGAGGATCGTTTCCTGTGGCAACGGAGCGGAAAAGACCTTCGCCGGGCTTCATCGCTTCCTGTCCGGGCACGAGATTAAGCTTGCTGGCCTTCATGAGCCAGTTCCAACTCAGGCTTCGGCCGGTATAGGCGCTCATTCTGGCGCCGATGGCCGTGAGCGTGCTCTCGGCGATTCTCTGACCTTCGTTGAGTACCTTGCCGGCGCGGATGCTCTTGATCATGTCAATATGCTCCTGCTGCTGGCCGTTGACGTGCTTGCCGTCGTATTTCCAGGAATTTTCACCGCTGTAGCTGTTGCTGCAGTTACTCGTTCCCTTGGTGCCTACGACCTTTTCGCCCACGCGATGCGAGCCGGGGGAATGGCCGCTCAAACTCAGGCATCTGGCGCCGTTAGGATACTCGAACTCTGCGTAGATATGATCCCAGATGTTGCCTTCGTACTTTTCCCAGCCCTCGGTGCTGCCGTCGTTGTACAGTTTGCAGACCTCTTTGGCCTGATTGCTGTGGTCGCGCCACTGGCGGCCGCCCAGGGCCGTGATGTTCTTCGGCGGTCCCTGGAAGCACCAGTTCATAACGTCGATGTTGTGGATGTGCTGCTCGCAAATCTGATCGCCCGACAGCCAGGTGAAGTGATACCAGTTGTGGCACTGCCATTCCAGTTCGCTCATGCTGTCGTTCTTGCCGCGATACCAGATTCCGCCGCCGTACCAGTAGCACTGGCCGCCCACGAGTTCGCCGATCTCTCCGTCGTGAAGACGTTTCATCAGTTCGACGCGGCTGAATTCATGGCGCCTCTGCGTTCCGCACACGATCGCCAGGCCTTTTTCCTTGGCGATTCTGGATGCTTCCATCACTTCGCGGCAGCCCGCCGGGTCGGTGGCGACCGGCTTTTCCGTAAACACGTGCTTGCCGGCATTGACTGCGGCCAGCATCTGTCTGCCCCTGAACGCCGGAGCGGTCGCCATTACCAGCAGATCGCACTCGGACTTAGCCAGCTTCAAATGGCAGTCGAATCCCGAAAAGACATGGTCATCGTCGATATTCACACGACCTTTGAATTTCTCTTCACGATTAAGCCTGTCGGCGGTGCTTTTTGCTTTGTTGTGAAACAGATCGGCCGTGGCGATTACTTCGACGCCCGGATCGGCCTGCAGGCACTGCCTTATGGCTCCGTTGCCGCGTCCGCCGCAACCCAGAAGACCGACCTTGATTTTGCCGGTTCCCGCGGCGTTTGCGACCGCACCGGCTACCGCGGCAACGCCCGCGACCGCCGAAGCGTTCCTGATTGTCTTGTTAAGTTTTTCTGATGATGCCATCAGTTGTCTCCTTTGAACTATATCTTTCAGCAACCTTCAATTTCCTCAGTTCAGTTACACGCCGAGTCCGGGCAGTTTGTACTTTCCGGGCACTGCAACCGGCGGAACCGGTTTGGAATCACTGAGCTTGAGATCATCCGACGGCACGAGGTCCAGCGTGCATCTGTTCATGAACCAGGAAGTCTTGAACATCTGCCTCGAATAGGCCGATTCGCGTCCCATGATTGCGCACAGTGTGCTGTTGGCTATTCTTTCGCCTTCGTTGAGCGGGTTGCCGCTGCGGATGCTGGCGATAAGGTCCTTATGTTCCTCGACGTACGGATTGGGGTTGGGGCCTTCGTAGTCCCAGGCGTTTTCGCCGCTGATGTGACCGGCGCAGTTGCTGGCGCCTTTGGTTCCTACGACTCGTTCGCTGACCCTGTTGCTGGTTTTGGCAATCTGGCGGCACATGCTTATCGTGCGAACATCGCCGGGATAGTAAAATTCCACGCCGAAGTGATCGAAGATGTGGCCGAACTTGGGATCGGTTCGCCACTGACGGCCGCCAACGCCCCAGACCTGTTCGGGATATGCGTCGAAGGCCCAGTTGATCACGTCGATGTTGTGGACGTGCTGCTCGGTAATGTGGTCACCCGAGAGCCATGTGAAGTACAGCCAGTTGCGGATCTGCCATTCGATGTCGCTCTGGTTTGCCTGTTTTTCCTTGACCCAGAGTGCTCCCATGTTCCAGTAGCACTGTGCCGAAACGATATCGCCGATGGCGCCGTCGTGAATGCGTTTCATCGTTTCGACGTACTTGGGCTCGTGGCGGCGCTGCGTGCCGGCGACGACGGCCAGTTTCTTTTCCTTGGCCTTCTTGCTGGCCTCGATGACCATCTTAATTCCGGCCGGGCAGACGGCGACGGGTTTTTCCATGAATACGTTCTTGCCGGCCTCGATTGCCGCCGTGTACTGGACGGGACGGAAACCCGGAGGTGTTGCCAGGATTACCATGTCTATTTCGTCGATAGCCAGAACTTTCTTGTAGGCGTCGAGTCCGACGAAACAGCGGTTGTTCTGGACGTTGAATTTGTTCTTGAGTCCCTGGAGGCGATCTTCGAAAGCATCGGCCAGTGCAACGATCTCGACTCCGTCCGAGGAGTTAAAGCAGTCGTTGGCGGCGCCGGAGCCTCTTCCGCCGCAACCGATGACGCCCACCTTAATCGTGTTGCTGCCCCTGGCTTCGGCCAGAGGAGCCGCCGAACTTGCTAACGCTATAGCGCCCGCGGCGGCCGAACTCTTGAGGAGTTCTCGTCTTGTCAATTTCTGTTTCTCTAGCATGTTTACTTCTCCAACTCTAGGTTCATGGATTATTCGCCTTTGACCGTTTGATTTGCCGTAAAACCTCCTTTGCTGTTTACATTGCCTGTCCAGCGACGCTGACAGCGTGAAAATCGCCGCTGACACCCTGTAAGACGGGGCGAACTGCAAAAATAACATTATAGAACAGCCCGCAGGGCAAAATCAAGCAGCGAAAATAGAGAAAATTGGAACGGTCGGCGGCCATTTTCTGGGTATTCATAACCTCAGCGAGGTGCTGCTGCTACGCGGATGTTTCTTGCAATTCGGCGTCATTGCGATTAGTCTGGTTTGAAGATGGTTGCGGTTTGCGGTCGCCTCGCCAGTTTAAGAAAGCCAGACAGGAGGTTGGCATTATGGCTGAAAGAATCACACGTCGTCGTTTCATGCGTGATACCGCCGTCACAGCCGCAGCTATCGGGGCCGGGGTGAATATCGCCGCCGTAGCGGATCCCGCGAAGGTCGATACAGGCAAAATCCTCAACTACAATCCGGATATGGAATACCGTCGGCTGGGGCGAACGGGACTGACTGTCTCGGCGGTTTGTCTGGGCGGGCACTGGAAGCGGGTGGTCAAGGTGATCGGCGGGACCGAGCCGGAGGGATGGATGACCATGGCGATCGACCGCAGGGATTTCCAGAAGAACAGGCTGGAGGTGATTAATCGCTGCATGGAGCGCGGCATGAATTATGTCGATGCCTGCTGCCGGGAGGAGATTCTGGCCTACGCCAAGGCGCTGAAGGGCCGCAGGGATAAGATGTACTTCGGCTACTCCTGGCATATCAAAGAGAGCCGCTTCAAAGAGTGGCGTTCGGCCGAGGCGCTCAAGAGAGGGCTGGACGAAGGCATGAAAGAAGCCGGGCTGGATTATGTAGACCTGTGGCGGATCAGTTTGCTGGTGGATTCCAGTCAGCATACCGAAGGGGAGGTCGAAGAGGCGGTCAAGGCCCTGGAATGGGCCAAGAAGACCGGACGGGCGAGATTCATCGGTTTCTCCTCCCACGACAGACCCCACCTCAAGAGCGTCATTGAAAAGTACCACGACCAGATCGAGGTCATTCTGACGCCCTATACCGCCAAGAGTAAGCTTGTTACCGATGAGAGCGGGCTGTGGGCGGCGCTGCAGAAATACGATATAGGCTGGTTCGGCATCAAGCCGTTTGCATCCAATTCCGTCTTCAAGGGTGACAGCTCGCCCGACAGTGAGTACTTCCAGGCCGACAACCGCATAGCGAGACTGGCAATTCGGTACATTCTGTGCAATCCTGCGATAACGGCCCCGATCCCCGGCATGATCACGCCGCAGCAGGTTGACAACATTGCACTGGCAGTCAAAGAGCGCCGCCTGCTGGACGTAAAGGAAAAAGCTGAGTTGGAAGAGGCAATGAACCGTGCATGGGCCAATCTGCCCGAGAATTACCAGTGGCTCAAGGGCTGGGAATACGTCTAACCTTCAGCCCGGCGTCATCTGAAGGAAAACCAACATGAAGATACATCGCTATCTCCCGATCTTGACAATGGCTGTGATATGCCTTACAGCCCTGGTGCTCAGTGGCTGTACGTCCGACGCTGCGCCGCAAGAGCCTGAGGAATCAGGGCAGGTTGTCGACGATGATAACACGTCTAATTCCTCGCCCCCGCCGCTGGTCGTAGATACTTCGGAGCCTCTGCTGCTGGACGAACCGACACAGGAGCAGAAGGCCGCGGCCAAAGCAAGCTGCGTCAATGCCCCATGCTTCGTGTGTCACGTCAATTATAAGGACGAGTCAATAGCGGTTACACATGTCAAGCAGGGTATTTCATGCATGGACTGCCACGGAGATTCTTTTGCCCACCGCAACGACGAGAACAATACTACCCCGCCCGATAAAATGTTTCCGCGAGATGAAATTGAGCCTTACTGTCGCAAATGCCATCCATCTCATGACGCTTCAGCAAGGGAGATGGCGGCCAGGCTTCACAAGAAATCACCGGATGTAAAAGATGTGGACAGTGCGGTCTGCACGGACTGCCACGGCAAGCACCGCATGAACGTTCGCACGGTGCAATGGGACAAGACAAGCGGCGAACTGCTGCGAACCAATGAAGGTTGAGCACTCTGGAGGAAAGGACTATGGCGGGCTCGATAGGAAGACGGCGGTTCCTGGCGGCGGCCGGGGCGGGCATGCTGGGCGGCTCGGTCGGACGGGCGCAAAAAGCAGACGAATCCCCTCGCGAGGTGCGGCTGGAGTATTTGCGACCGGCCCAGATACTGGAGGCCCGCAAGACGTGCGCGACGATTTTTCAGCCCCTGGGAACAATCGAATGGCATGGAGTACACAGCCCCGTAGGCGTGGATGCTCTCAAAGCCCATGCGCTGTGCGTGCGTGCGGCCCGCAAGGGAGGCGGGCTGGTTTCGCCGGCTCTGTACGGCGGCGTCGGCGGGTTAAGTGAGCCGCACACCTTCGTCATGGAACCGGAGAACAGCGTCTTTTCCAATCAGCTTCGGCCCTGGATCGAGCAGCTATGCCACGAAATGGCCCGCGACGGCTTCAAAGCTATTATTATACTCACCGGTCACTACGGCGCGGCTCAGCAGATAGTTGTCAGAGAGGCCGCGGTCCGCATGACCCGGGCTCTGGGAATCCCCGTACTTGGTACGCCGGAATACTGGTTGGCCATCGACAAAGGGTACGGCGGCGATCATGCCGCCTGGGGGGAGACTTCGCTTATGATGAACCTGTATCCCGACACGGTTGATTTGTCGCTGCTGGGTGAGCCTCCGCATCAGGGGGTCGGCGGTCGCGACCCGCGGCAGTCGTCGAAAAAAGACGGAGCAATGCTTACCGAGACCATCGTTTCCAGGCTTGCTACGCTTGCTAAGAACATGCCCGGCTGGGATTACTCGACCATAGACCGGTTCGCCGACGCCGAGGCGGCTCTGGTCGCTGCTCAACTGGCGGCGCCGAGGGGCAAAAAGAACCTGTGGACTGCGTGGCGGAATATTAATACGGCCATGCGGAACTACGGCAGCGATCTGGCCGCGGAGAAATTCGAGGACATCAAGGCAGCCGTCAAAAAGCTGTAACGCCTTTCACCGTCTGTTCTTCGAGAACAATTCCAGCAGGAGCTTTTTTCGTTTGGTCGGTTCGACGGCGGGGCGGCGGTTGTTGCGATCGGTTCCGTGTTCTACACTCCAGCCGTCCCATTCGCGATATGCGTGATAAGACCAGTCCCAGCCGTACTGTTCGAACAGGCTTGTTAGATCCCGCAGGTAGTTGTACGCACTGTCGCGGGGCGCCCCAGCGTATCGCACTGAACTCGCCGACATATATCTGAACGTTGTAGTACCGCTGAAAGTCGATAACACCGGCCATTTCCTCTCGCAGTCTCTCTTTATTCCACATTTGCCCGTCGATAACGCCCGGATACGCAATGCCGGTCTTGTCGTTGTGAACGCCCTGATGAGTAAAGTTGTGCGGTCGATACATGTGGAAACTGTAGATCACCCGGTCGACGTCCAGCGGCTCCAGCGTCTCGAAACCGTCGGGGCCTCCCCAGGGACTCGGCTCGAAGACGACCGGCTTGGCTGGATCTATCCTGCGAATCACCTTTGTTACTTCGGTGGCAAGCTCACGCCAGTTCATCAGCTCCGGCGCCACCGGCCCCTCGACGGCTTCATTCAGCAGGTCGTAAGCGTAGACTATCTCTCTGCCCTTGTAGCGTCCGGCGATCCTGTCCCATACGCTGAGCAGCTTGTCCTGGTACTTCTTCTCGCTGAACATTCTGCAAATGCCGCCTTCTTTCCGGCCGCCGGGAGGGGTATGCAGGTCGACCAGAACGCGGATGCGGTGCTTCTCAGATGCATCCAGCGCCTTATCGCATTCTATCAGAGCGCCATCCAGCCACTTATCATAGGCGTCCAGATCCTGCGCCCAGTCTTCTGCTTTTTTCATCGGAACCCAGTTGAGCTGCCAGCGTATCTGATTCGCGCCCCACTTCGTCGCAAGTTCTTCGATATCTTCGGCCCGGAACGTGGGTCCGTGCATTACGCCCCGCAGCCGGGGAAGATCGTGACCGGTGAATTTCGTTTCGAAGCGTCGTCCTTTTCGCTCCGGCCTGCCAACAAGTATCTCGATATTGTCGAACCAGGCCCGGCCGCTGACCGACTCGAGCCCTACGACCAGAACCGCATGTTCGAGCTGCCGCGAAACACGCAGACTTTTCGATCGCTCTATCCATTCGAAAGTGCCGACCGGCATATCTATTTGAGGATACTGGTTGGCTCCGCCGCAGTTAAGAACGAGCATGACTTTGATGCCGTTCCAGGGATTTGGGGGAGCGGAAACATCCGCCGCCTTCGCCGAAGCACGAAGGGTAATATATTTACCGGCCAGCATGGACGCATCCAGGACAAATTTACGCGTGAGCGTGCCCGGCGTATCCAGTTCGATAAACAGGGATTTGCCGGTTTTGCCTGGAGCGAGCCGGCCCTGTCCGCTGCCGCTGAGGTTGTGTGCGTCAAAATCACAACGGAAGACCGTTTTCCGTTCAGCCGTCGAAACCGTGGAAAACAGAACGCAGGTAAGGATCGACAGTAGTACCGGTCTGAGCATTGGTCGCCTCCGATTTTCGGCTGCTCCAGTGGATGGTTCAGGAATCCGCCTGTTTGTTTTGCTTTTCCCAGCGGAATTCACGCTGTCTGGCCAGTTCGCCGTCGGTGGTGTACTTGTTCGAGCGGCATTCTGGTCTGGGACACCTTTCGGCCGTATAGCCAATGAATCTGCCGCACTCGGCGCACCAGAACTGCTGCTTCTGGAATTTTGCTTTGGGCAGGAAGAAATGCGCCCCGTAGGCCGCCGCCAGTGCGATCCCGCCGATCTTGAGTATACCCGATGCCCATGACCGCACACTCTCGACAAAGCCGGCGGGTTCGGTTTCGGGCCGGACAAAATCGCCCCGGGCCCAGGCCAGATAAACAACTGTACCGACTCCGAACAGTATCCCCAGAAACGCGAGTTTGCCGACGAAATTCAGACCGTTGAATCCGTGTTTCGTGTAGTAAGGCTTGTCCATATATATTCCACCTTCTTAGAACTGCTTCATACGGATGTCCTTGAACTGAACCTGCATGTCCGGTCCGCGGTGGACCTGCAGCGCCAGTTTGCCTTCGGGAATTCTCTTTGGATCGTTGTCCTGCAGGTCACACATGATCGTATCGTTAATCTTCAGCACGATGTGACCGCCTCTGGCGATCAGCGTATAGTCATTCCACTGCTCATTCTTTACTTTCGCGAGCAGTTGGTCGGGATCGCCCACGCTTGCGACCACTTTGATACGACCCTGACCGTCTATTTCCACCTTCTGGCCCCGCTCGGCCAGTATGCCGCGGCGCGTATACTCCATCACCACGCCCGTCCATCGACCGTCGGCACTGAAATCGGCCTGACAACCCACAAGGGCTTCGTTCTGCATCTTTCGCCGTTCGAGACTGCGAAAATATATTCCCGAATTGCCGTTTACGATTCTGAATTTCAGCCGAAGCTCGAAATCCCGGACATCGCCGCCGGTCCAGATGAGAAAATCGTTTTCGGCAATCCTGTTCTCCGGTGTGGTCTGGCCGTTGATTACGCCGTCGCAGACGGTCCATATCCGGGGATTGCCCCGCCAGCCGGACAGGTCTTTGCCGTTGAACAGGCTCTCGAATCCGGGTTCGGGGCCCCGGCTGATCTGCGAACTGGGCGTCGTGTCGGCATCGATATCGCCCATGACGAACTGCAGGCCGTCGAGATAGAATTCGAGTATCCGCGTGTTCCACCAGTGCTCCGTTCGGTGGCCGATTGCGCCGTAAAAGACGCGTCCTTTACCGTACGACTTGACCCAGGCCAGCGCAAAGTCGTTGTCGGTACGATGGATCCACGGAACATTCATGTTCGTATTCTTGACGTCCAGCGACAGGAGTATGCGAACTTTGTCGCGCGAGTAAGGTTCGCGAAACTGGAATATTTCCTCGGCTATCCGAAAGTCCTTGCCTTCGAAGGTTCTCAGTAGCGGGTGGTCCGGGTCTTCGAGTTTGACGCCCACTTCCTCGTTCCAGGGATGGCCCCAATATCCGGCTCCGATCAACTCCAGAAACTGCGGCCAGTGAGTGTTGCCGCCGATAGCATGATGGTAGGCGAACATACCGCCGCCGTTGCGTACAAAGTCCAGGAGACTCTTTCGAAGCAGACTCTCGACTTCGTCCTGATTGGCCCCGTATTCGCGCAGCCGTTTCATATCCTCGGGTGTCGGCCTGATCCATTTGCCGTTGGCGTTGTTGAACAGGATCGCATCAAACTGCTTGATATTCTCCGGCAGGTACATTGCAATGTCATCACTGACCACCGGCTCATAAGCCCCGGTCTTCTCTCCCAACAATTCGAATGCCATCTGTGCCTGGGGGATTGTGTAGCCCTTGTGCGGCGATTTGTCCATAAAGGGCGTGTTCCAGATCAAAAGCTTGCGCGGTTTCTCAGGGACTACCCGTGCGGTAGCTGGAATCGCCTTTTCAATACGCCGGGCCTGATCCGGAGTTACCTGAGCCCAGGTACTAACCGTCCAAATGATCAACAGCAGCATGGTTAGTTTCGTAATACGGGAGCCGTTCATCATCAATCTCCTCATCATCTAGAGTGACCATCCGTCGCGGTAGTCGCGTTTTATCAGTCTGTCGGCCGAGCTGTTGTTCACAATCTTCATCGCGACGGGATCGAATTCGATCGGTCCTTCGAACCGGGTGGCGATATTGCCCAGCAATAGGAACTCGGCCAGGGGTCCCGAATAATTGAAATTGGACATGGCCGCCGGACCTCCCTGGACCGCATCGAGCCATTCGCGTTCGTGGCCCCGGCTGCGGAGAAGCGTCGGTTCGGGATCTTCGAATCCGGCGAACTTCTTCGAGGGCAACAGCGTCATTTCGGTGTTGTGGCCGTTAGAGTGCAGCATGCCTTTATCGCCGATCAGCAGACACCCGGCGTGGTCGGCCCAGCGTTTTTCACCGGCATCGCCCCAGTCCAGTTTCCGCTCCAGTTTTTCTTCGATCTCTTCCCGCGGACACGGCGCCCTGCCCCCGCCGTTGTACCAGTTGATCGTAACCGGCGGCAGTTCGCCCCGTGCGGGGACGTGGAATTTGATTTTTTCCCATCTGGGGAATGTCGCATTGTGAATTCCTGAGACCTTGGCCTGCAGTTTGATACGGCTGTCACTTTTGCCCTCGGTCTTTTCGAACAGGTCGTCGATCCTGAGGCCCTTGAAAACAACATTCATCGTATGCGAGGCCCAGTTGCCGAGATTGCCCGTTGCGAAATCACGCCACGTATGCCACTGCGCCCATCTGGAATTATACGGCCTGTATTTGGCCGGTCCCAGCCAGAGGTTCCAGTCCAGGGTTTCGGGTAGTTTATGTTCTTCGGTCGGAATCGGACGTTCGCCGGCGCCTCCGCCCGTATTCCAGGCATGCACTTCACGAACATTGCCCAGAACACCGGCCCAGATAAGATCGACCGCCCGGCGAAAGGCCCGGCTGGCGGTCCCCTGATTACCCATCTGCGTCGGCACCTTGAATTGTCTGGCCAGCAGCCTCATCTGCCTGGCCTCATAGACGTTGTGTGTGAGCGGCTTTTCGCAGAGAACGCCTTTGCCCGCCCGCATCGCCGCGGCAGTAATCACCGCGTGTGTATTATCCGGCGTGGCGACCGTAATACCGTCGATGTCGCCGCCCATGGCATCCAGCATCTTGCGAAAGTCCTTGAACTTCTTCGCTTTGGGGTGGTCCGCATACGCGCGTTTGGCCCTGTAGTCGTTCACATCGCACATTGCCACCACGTTCGACATCCTCGGCATGCATCCGACGAACCAGCTTCCTCTGCCGGATACGCCGACTATCCCTATATTCGCTTTTTCGTTGGCCGCGTACGTCACGGCGGAGCGGCTGTGGCCTATGACCAGACCGGCCCCGGCCATCGCAGTACTCTTGAGAAAATCCCGACGATTCGCTTTGCGCTTCATAATGCCTCCATCACCAAACAAAAAATCGCTGAACCGGGCGCAGGTTATTGTCCTGACTTCAATTTCATCTGTTTTGACGCACCGAAGCCAGGTGCAATTGTAACCGTATGAAGCGCAACATACAATGCATCGGTGAAGTGAATTGGAGGGTATAAGATCCCTGCTGAATGAGCAAAAGTGTGCTGCCGGCCGGATAAGGCCAAACAGGACGAAGCTTTTCAGGAGCCGGGCGGTTTGTTCAAATAGCGTGTATTGCCTACTCTGCGCAGGACGTTAATCCTGTCGAAATAGTCCAGCAGTGGAATGGCGAATTTTCGGGTCGTATCCAGCAGGTATTTGAATTTTACGCTCTCCAGCCGGCCTTCTTTGGTTATGTACTCAACGAGCCTGCGGCGGGCCTCGGTGATGGCCTCGGCATGGAAGAACATACCTTCGACACGCACCAGCTTCTGCTGTTCACAGAGAATACGAATTATCCTGTCGATTTCGCGGGCTTCGGCTCCGGTTGCGGCCGCCGCCTCCTGCTCCCTGGGCGGATTGAACAGTTGCTTGCGGAAAATGGTCTCGACCGTTTCGATCAACTGCCGCTCGCGGTCGCTGAATTGCTCCCTATGCGTCGGCAGCGCCAGCAGCTCTTTTTTCTTAATCAGAGTCCCCTCACCGAGCATTCTTTCGAGAAGCCCGTCAAAGACATCCTTTGAAAGTTTCGAGACCTCCAGAAGCGCTTCGGGCGCTATGCCGGGGCTTTCCGCGTGCTTTTCGTGATAATCGGCGACAATATCCAGTAATTTCGAAATACGCTCGGCCAATACATCGCGGTGTATATACAACTTCTCGCTGAGTTTGTGGACAACGCGCGTTTGCAGCAGTTCTTCCAGAAGTGGCTCGAGTTTTTCGGGCGGCATTTTAGTTCGGTGCGAGACCGCGTCAACTGTGGCCGCGTATCCTTCTGCGGTCTTGATACAGTACTCCGCGAACGTCAGCGGTTCGGTCGCTGCCGCGGCCCTGGCTTTGGCCTCGGCCCGCACTTCTGCCTTGCTTCGCCTCAGACGTGATGGTATCGCCTCTACTATCATCCCGCCTCCGACGGTCTGGACCGGAGACGGTGTTCGCAAAATAAACCGATCGCCCGGAGCCGCAACCACCGGATCGTTGAGGCGTATCTGTGCGAGACATTTCTGGCCCGCGGTCGCGGCGCTGCCCTCCAGCAGGTAGACGGTCGAGGTGATATCGCTCGTGCCCGTGTGAAATTTCATGGTCGAGGCGTGCTTAATGTGAACGCGGTTTATGGGAAGAACCCGAAGATCGCAGAGAAACCACTTTTGCGGCTGGAAATAGCCCCCGACCGTAACCACATCGCCGCGGCTGATGTTCTTATAATCCCATTGAGGCACGTTCAGGGCGGCGCACTGACCCACCATTGCGACGTCCCCGGCCCGCTTGTACACCTGAATGGCCTTGACCCGGCCTTTGGCTTCGTGCGGAAAAAGTGTCAACTCATCGCCTGTTCTGGCGGTTCCGGCCACGGGGATTCCGGTAACCACGGTTCCGTAACCTTTCAGCGAAAAAGCCCTCTCGACGGGCAGTCTGAAAAGCGAATCCGCTTTCTTTGGCTCGATACCGGCGACAAGGTCTTTCAATGAATTAAGAAATTCGCCGAAACCCTGACCGGTCGTGCTCGAAACCGGCAGAATCGGTGCGTCTTCGAGAAAAGTGCCCCGCAAGAATTCCTGAATGTCTTCGGTCACAATATCGAGGTGCTCTTGGTCCACCAGATCGATTTTGGTCAGGGCGACTATGCCGTGCTTTACGCCAAGCAGCGTGAGAATGTCAAAATGCTCGCGTGTCTGCGGCATTACGCCATCGTCTGCGGCGATGACGAATATCACCCCGTCGATGCCGCTTGCCCCGGCGACCATCGTCTTGACGAAGTTTTCATGGCCCGGCACATCGACAATGCCGACTTCCAGTTCTTCGATCGTGCACGGGGCAAAACCCAGATCGATACTCATGCCCCTTTGCTTCTCTTCTTTGAGGAAATCAGTGTCGCAGCCGGTCAGACACCTGACCAGGGCCGTCTTGCCGTGGTCGATATGCCCGGCCGTGCCGAGTGTGATGTTGACTTGCGGCTTCTCCATACGAAATCAGGAACTCAGAACATCGATTACGGCTTCGATCAGTATCTTGTCGTCATCGGCCCAGAGCGTTCTCGGGTCCATCAGCACGCGGTCGTTCTGTATTCGCGTAAAGACCGGTGTTTTCCTCTTTCGCAGGGCCGTGGCGAATGCTTCCGCACTCATAGCCGCCGGACGGACCGAAACCAGAATCGTGGGCATGTTCTGGGCGGGAAGAGAGCCACTGCCCATCTGTGAGAAACCGTCCGCTGTTTCGATTTCCGCAGCGTTTTTGTCGATTCCATCGGCAAGCTCTTTGACGATAGCCTCGGCCCGTTCACGTAGTTCGGACTGCGAACGCAGAACCATGCTGATAGTCGGGATCTTCGACAGGGCGGTGGTCTGGTCGAGAAACAGCTCAAGCGTCGCTTCCAGGGCCGCGAGCGTAAGTTTGCCCACGCGCACAATCCTGGCGAACTGGTTTTTGCGTATAGCGGCGATATACTCCGATTTGCCCAGTATTATGCCTCCCTGCGACGAGCCTATAAGCTTATCGGCACTGGAGCAGACAATGTCGGCGCCTTTTTCGACGGATTCGGGCAGCGTCGGCTCCGGTTCGAAACCGTACTGCGAAAAGTCCATAAGTGCGCCTGAGCCTACATCGTCGATCATGACCAGGTTGTTCGAGTGGGCCACGTCCACCATTTCCTCCAGCGGCACCTGCGACGAGAATCCCTGTATCTTATAGTTGCTCGGATGCACGCGGAGGATCGCGGCGGTATCCTCGGTGATTGCGTTAGCGTAGTCGCGTGCGTGGGTCTTGTTGGTGGTCCCGACTTCAACCAGTTTCGCTCCGCTGAAAGCCATCACATCCGGCAGGCGGAAAGCCCCGCCGATTTCGACCAGTTGGCCCCGGGAGACTATTACCTCCTTGCCCGCGGCTATCGTATTCAATATAAGTGCTGTAGCGGCGGCATTGTTGTTAACGACTGTAGCGGCTTCGGCTCCGGTCAGTTGCCGGAGCAGCCATTCAATCCGCCCATCGCGTTTGGAACGTTTGCCCGTTTCCGTTGCGGCCTGCAGCAGCGAATAGCCCCGCATCTGGGCATCTATCCGGTCAATCGCTTCAGCCGGCATTACCGCGCGACCCAGGCCCGTGTGCAGTATAATTCCCGCCGCATTGACGACCCGTCGATAGTGCGGACCGGAAACCGCGGCGATAGATTCTGCAGCCCGCTCGACAACACTCTGCCGGATTGTCGATTCGTCGGCTTCGTCGAACTCACCATTTAGTATAGCCTGCCGCATACCGTCCAGGGCGTTTCGGACCGCATCGACTACCAGTTTTCGGGCTGCGCCTTTGGACGCGGCCTGAAAATGCTCATCAGACACAAGTGCGTCGACCGACGGAAGTTTTCGCAGCAATGGGCGATTCTGATTTTCCATAACCTGCCCCATAATCTCCATATACGCGTGATCCTCTGGAGCGGTGCCGTACCGCCGAAAGTGATTATAAGGACCGTTACGGGGCAAAGCAAGCCGCGAAAGCGTCTGCAGACGGATATATGTGTGAATAGGCAGGTCAAAAAAGACGGCTAAAAACGACCAATCGGGTGCTTCGCGTCGTATACCGGGGGTGGTTTACGGCTATCCTCGGGCCAAACAGCACAATTTTGTGCTTGTAACGGCCGGAAACGCTGTAGTAGAATCATGACGATTTATGAAGAAGCCCGTTGTTTACATCTCGCTCGCTGTTGCTGTTGTCGCTGGCATTGCACTGATCTATGCGCTCGGCGGTGGCGGTACGACCGCCGACGGTCCAAAAGGTAAAGTCGAACTTGAGAATCCCGGGGGCGAGTTGGTGCTGGATGGCGGAGCACTGGGGACGGAGTCGATAAGCAGTTCCTCAGGCCCGGTCGAGGTAACCGCTGGCACGTATGATATAACCAGAATTACCTTTACCGGCAAGCAGGGTACCGATACCTGGCAAATTACAAGCAAACCTGAATCGTCCGTTGCTGTAGAGCCGAACGAAGCGAAAGTTGTCAAAGCCGGGGCCCCATTCGAGATATTTGCCGATGTTCAAGGCAGTGGGCCGGCGGTGAGCATCGGATTTTCGATCCTCGGACAGACCGGAGAAAAATACACGGATATACAGAAGAACGGCCAGAGGGCACCGGCTCCGACGTTGAAGATTGTAGGTCAAAACGGCGAAGAACTGGCTTCAGGCCAGTTCGAGTATGGCTGAGGCGGCGTCTGCCGGTACTCGTGGCGGGTGCCATCAGCTTTCGAGGGCAAGTTCAAGGTAGAGGTTAATCCAGACCTGGGGCCCTTTGAAATCAAGCAGGACCAGAGGTGGCACTCGATCTAAGCGATAGATAACAACACGTTCGACCGTACCGGCGGATTAAGAGCTAGGTTTCTCTTAATCCGCCTTTTTTATTGGCAAAGAAAGGAGGGCAGCTACTGACAGATTCACCTCTTTGTTTTTTGGATAACCCTTTCACGGAAATTTGAGGATAGAACGATGGGTAGACTCAGAAGCAGGCTGTTCATTTGGGGGACGGCGGCGTTTCTTTTAGTTCTATGCGGGCAGGGCCAGGCGGGACCTCCACTTCCGACCCACATGGTCGAAGGCTACAGCGGCATATTTATAACGCCAACTGCGTATTTCGCAAATCCGGCTGAGTCGGGTGAGTTTTGGGGCAGGCCGAGCGTCTCGGGCACCTTTGCTGCATTCGGCGAAAAAGACTTCGAATCTTTCGTGGTTACCGAAAACATCAAAGGCAAGTATGAATTCGGCTATGCCGTCGAGCGTATCGGCCTGGGCGACTGGCCCGCGGACGTAAAAGCTGCAACCGGACTGCACGTAGACAATCACGCAGTAATGCACAATTTCAATCAGCGGATGATGGTTGTTAAGGAGAATCAGGGCGACTGCCAATGGCTGCCCGCCATCACTCTCGGCAGTCATTTCAAATGGAACGATAGTTGCAGCAATATCAACAGGCAACTGATGGGAACGCCGAAGATGCTCGGTTCCGACCATAGCTGGGGCTGGGAATTCACAGCGACAGCTACAAAGACTTTTGCAGGCCTGCTGCCGAAACCTCTGATAGTGTCCGGGGGATTGAGAAACGGTGATGCGATTCACACCGGCCTTCTGGGTTTCACGGGGTCGCGGGAGACCACTTTCGAAGGCAGTCTGATTTATTTCCTGACTGATGATCTGCTCATGGCCGCGGAATACAGACAGAAACCCGATCTCTGCAACCAGCTTTTTGCCGGCGGTAAAGACCTGGTCAAGGAAGAGAACGACTGGTGGGATGTGTGTCTTGCGGTTATCATAGACGAGCATACGACTTTTGCTGCCGGGTACGCGGACTTCGGCAGCATACTCAACCACCGCGCCGGCGAGGTGTTCGCAATGCAGCTAAAATACGAGTTCTAGGGGAGTTATCATGAAGAGCAGCGATAGCATCGGATTGGATAATGTCAAGGATGTCTACAACGGCCCGGAGGGCGACCTGTGGGAAATGGTGATGGGCGAGCAGATTCACATCGGCGGGTTTTCGTCTTCCATGGACCTTGCCGCTCGTGCCCAAATCGGCGAAGGCCTCAGCGGCGTAGACCTGTGCTGCTGCAGCGGTGCGGGAATGCGGTTTCTGGTGCGGTTCTGCAAAGTGGGCAAGATGCACGGCGTCGACGCGACCGAAAAGGTTGTCGAGCGAGGCAGAAAGCGGTGTAAAGACGAAGGACTGGATGAGAGAATCAGTTTTACGCTGGCCGACGTCTGCGACAGCGGTTTAGCCGACGGGAAGGCGGATTTCGTCTGGGGCGAGGATGCCTGGTGCTATGTCGAGAACAAGGCAAAACTTATAAGCGAAGCCGTCCGTATAGTGAAAAACGGCGGCACAATCGCCTTTACCGACTGGGTCGAAGGCGACAAGGGGCTTTCGGACGCCGAAGCACAGCGGTTTCTGTCTTTTATGAAATTCCCGAGCGTGCTCGGTATCGGCGATTACCGGTCCCTGCTGGGCAGTAACGGCTGTGAGGTCGAAATCGCCGAAGACACAGGCAGATTCGGCCCATACGTCGATCTTTACCTGGACATGCTGCAGAAGCAATTAACTTACGATGCATTGAAGATCATTGGTTTCAACACCAGTTTGATGGAGACTATGGCCGGAGAGATGACATTCATGCAGCAATTGGCGCATGACGGGAAAATCGCTCAGGGTATCTTCGTAGCCCGTAAGAAGTAGGATTGTAATCCGGAAGAAGAGAAAAATGGCAAAATGTGCTGATAATAGAACATGCGGCGGTGCGAAATCGCGGGCGGATGCTCGGTGTTGCGGAAGCAACGCAAAAACCGGCAATTGCGGTCCGACCGCATGGTTCGACGACATGATCCAGCGCTGCCTTGATTATGCCAAGGCGGCTCGTGATTCGGGAAAGCACGTTGTTGGAATTATGTGCGAATACACCCCGCGGGAGCTGATTATGGCCGCCGATGGGGTGCCCGTGTGTCTGTGCGGCGGTTCTGCCGATATGATAGCCCCGGCCGAGGAAGACTTGCCTGCGAATCTCTGCCCGCTGATAAAATCGACTTACGGTTACCACGTGAAAAAGGCCAATCCATTTCTCGAGATGGCCGATCTCGTGGTGGCCGAGACGACCTGCGATGGTAAGAAAAAGATGTACGAACTCATGGCCGAGCAGCGACCGATGCACGTACTCGAACTGCCGCAGAAGCCGGACGAAGATGATGCTATGGCGCACTGGCTCAGCGAACTGCGCAAGTTCAGAGCCGTGCTGGAAGAGATGTTTGGGGTGAAAATCACGGATGCCAAACTGCGGTCGGCTATTAGAGACATGAACCGTGAAAGAAAGCTCAGACGCGAGTTGGCGGAACTGATGGCCTCCGGAAATCCCCCTCTCACAGGCAGACAACTGCTGGACTGCAAAAGCATTATATCGTGTATCGAAGCCGATCTTAACAAGTACGCCGAAATTCGACGGTCGCTTGCCGGCAGAGAGTTGCGTGACAACGATGGACGCGTGCGCGTAATGATGACCGGCGTTCCCATGGCACACGGCGCCGAGCGGGTGATAGATATCATCGAATCGAACGGTGGGCTGGTTGTAGCAATGGACAACTGCACCGGGCTAAAGCCCATACTCGACGATGTTGACGAATCCGCTGACGATCCGCTGGCTGCAATCGCTCAGAAGTACTTCCAACTGCCGTGCTCGGTCATGACCAGAAACGAAAGACGGCTCGACGTATTGCGGCAACTGGCCGAAAAGTACAGGCCGCAGTGCGTAGTAGACCTGGTATGGCAGGCGTGCATTACGTACGACGTCGAGTCGCATCTGATAAGGAGGCTCAGCGAGGACGAATTGAACTTGCCGTACATGAAGATCGAAACTGACTACTCACCGTCGGATTCGGCCAGGATTGCGTTGCGGGTCGAGGCCCTGTTCGAGACGGTTCGTTCGACGGCGCAACGGGTGTGGTCATGATGCAGGTTCTCTACAGTTGCCCGTACGTTCCTGCCGAATGGATATCCGCTCACGGTCTAAGGCCCGTGCGCATTATGCCCGGCTCATGCAACGGCGATGCGGCCGTCGCCAGGCTCGAAGGCATGTGTCCTTTCGTCCTTGGATTCCTGAACGAAGTCATTCCCGCCAAGAGAAAAGGCACCGTCGTCATGACCACTATGTGCGACCAGACCAGACGCGGCTGTGAAATTCTGGCAGATCAGGGTCCGTGGCGAACATTCCTTCTTAACCTGCCGAGCACCAGAACGGATGCAGCGAAGCGGCTGTACGAATCCGAACTTCACAGGCTAGGCCGCTTTTGTGTCGAACTTGGCGGCGAAGCCCCCTCGCCGGGCCTGCTCGCCGAGGTTATGAGCGAGTATGATTCGCTGCGAAGAAGAATTAATGCCGCCCGAGGCCAGTTAAACGCCAGAGAATACACCGAGACCGTCTCGGCATTCGGTCTCGATGGGCCCGCCGCCGATATGTCCGGCCTCAGCACGCGCCCCGAGGGCATACCGCTTGCGATTGTGGGCGGGCCTCTTATGAGAGAAGACCTGATCGTCCTGGACATGATAGAAGACTCCGGCGGCACAGTGGTACTCGATGCCACCGAAACCGGTGAGCGCGGTTTGTGCCCGGCCTTCGACACTGGTCGGCTGCCTGACGAACCGTTTGCCGAACTCGTGCGAGCGTATTTCGATGGCATTGTGGACGCATCGCAAAGACCCGACGAACCCCTCCACAACTGGCTCGCAAAGAAGATAGCCGAGAGGCAGCCGGCTGGAATCATCCTTTATCGTCATCTCTGGTGCGACAATTGGCATGCCGAGGCGACACGGATAAGGCAATGGTCGCATCTGCCGGTGCTGGAAATAGAAGCCCTGAGCGACGGACGGGGCTGTGCAGAGCGGACCAGCACGAGAATAAACGCGTTTCTGGAGTCACTTGCGTGATCGACGCCCCCGAACAAATCACACTCGAGCAGTGGGACCGGCGATACGAGACTTTGAGCCGGAGCGGACTGGATGAGCCTGGATACGGCGGCCGGCTCGGCAGGCATGTCGAGGATGGTGATTACAGATTGTGCAAGCTTCGGTTCGACAACTCGCCCGCTGCACTGCGGCTCTGGAACTTTCTGCTGACCGAAGAAGACCGCCTGCGTGAAGCCCGCAATGCAGGCCATATACTTATCGGAACGATGAAAGATCTGGGGACCGTACCGGTCATGGCATATTCACTGGACAATGTGACGGCATTCTATCCTGACGGGGCCTGGTGGATTCCTTGCGTGATGGAGCACTCGGCAGGACTGCTGGAAATAGCCGATTCGCTTGGCATAGACGAGTCCTTCTGTCCGGTCCGGGCGATGCTGGGGGCCTTCGAAAACGGCAGGCATTTTCCGATTCCCGATACATTAATCTGCAGCGTCGGAGCCGTATGCGACGATTTCTCGGCAATTGCTCAGCGACTTGCCACAATGGGCCACGAGATCACGTGGTGGGAAATGCCCCACAGGCGAGAACCCGACCCAACGGAAGAAGCGGTCCAACTGCCGGGCGGATTCGCGGCGCCCCGCTGTCAGGTGGATTTTGTGACAGGCCAGTTGGAAAGGGTAAAAGCCACAATATGCGAAGCGGCGGGACGTGAAATCGACGACAAAATGCTCTCGGCGGCAATCCGCCGGGCCAATCGAGTGCGAAAACTGCTAAACGACTTGAGGTGCGAGGTATTTCAAGCCCGAATTTGCCCCATGCCGGCTCTGGAGATGCTTATCGCCGAAATGCTGGCAATCCATTATTGCTCTGATTATGATGAAACCGTAGCCGTACTCGAAGAACTCCTGGATGAAGTTCGCGAGAGAATAAAAGCCGGCGTCGGCGTATTGGACTGCGACGCGGCGCGCATATTCTGGGTCAATCCCGTAGCCGACCTGCGTGCGATGAATCTTCTGGAGCAGTCCGGCGGCAGAATCTGCGGCACGGAATATCTTTTTGCACATGCTCTGGATTTGATTTGCCAGAACATACCGCCAACCGAAGCCCTTGCCCGGGCCGCACTCGCCGATCCCATGGTGGGCTCTTCGGCCGACAGGGCGAGCCGAATAGTCTCGGACATGCGAAAATTCGGTTCGGAAGCACTGCTGGTCTCCCGGATTCCGGGCGCCAGCCACTGCGCCGTGGAAGGGCGAATCATCGGCGAAAAAGTGCGGAACGAATTGGGCCTGCCCGTCCTGGAAATCGAGGTTCCTCCCGTCTCGGATTCGATGGCGCCGTCGATACGAACCCGGCTCGAAGCATTGGTGGAAACAGTCAAACAACGGAGAACAACATGATTTGCGGTGGCATAGATGCCGGATCAAGGGCTTTGAAGATCGTCCTGATAGACAGCGACAGTCTTGAAATCGTCGCCTCCGGCGTACTTGACCAGGGTATAGAGCAGGACAGGCTGGCCCGGCGGCTTCTGGATGAGTTGCTGGCTGACTGCAACCTTAGCCGCGACGAAGTCGGCCCCATCGTTGCGACCGGTTACGGCAGGGGGGCGGTAACGGCGGCCGAGACGACGATTACGGAAATTACCTGTCATGCCGTCGGCGTGCGCCACCTGGAGCCTGCGGCAAAAACAATAATTGACATCGGCGGCGAGGACAGCAAGCTTGTGTGTCTGGACGGATCCGGCAAGGTCCGCGATTTTTCCATGAACGACCGTTGTGCCGCCGGCACGGGGCGTTTTTTCGAAGTCGTCGCAAAACGCCTGGAAGTGGGACTTGCCGATCTGGGCGATATGGCGGCCCGGAGCAACGCCCCGGCCGCGATCAGCAGCATGTGCGTGGTATTCGCCGAGACGGAAATCATAGGTCTGCTCGCCTCGGGCGCCTCGCCCGATGATATAGTCGCGGGCGTTCAAAACTCGATAGCTTCCCGCCTGGTCGCAATGGCCGGCAAGAACGTCGAACCGCCCGTGATCTTTACCGGTGGGGTCGCAATGATACCCGGTATGGCCGATTCCCTTGCACAATCGCTGGGAACGGAAGTTAAGGTATCGGCCGATCCGCAGATGACCGGTGCGCTCGGCGCGGCGGTTCTCGCGGCCGGACGACTGCAAGAAGTCTAGACGAACAGTTTAAAGATATTGAGGTACAACAGAAAAATGAGAGATACCGCCAGAAGAAAACGCGTTATGCAGCGGTCGATAAGGCTGGGCCACTGCATCTGCGATCCCAAACAGCCCTGCCCCTGCGACCTTTTCAAAGAGAAGGATATCTGCATGTGTGCGGGTGAGCGAATGGATTCGCCCACGGGCCCGGTACTGCTGACCAAAATTGTGGAAAAGGCTGGCTGCGCTTCGAAGATTGACCAGGCCTTCCTCAAGAGCGTTCTCAAAAACCTGCCTACGTTTGACGATCCGCGCGTCCTGGTCGGTGTGCCTGCTGGCGATGATGCGGGAATCTACGACATGGAGGACGGCACGGCCCTGGTGCAGACGGTGGACGTGTTTACGCCCTCGGTAGACGATCCGTATACCTTCGGGCAGGTGGCCGCGGCAAATTCGGTCAGCGATATTTATGCAATGGGCGGCAAACCACTCACGGCCCTGTCTGTCATAGGTTTTCCGGTCCGGAAAATAGCCGACGACGCACTGAATCAGATCCTCTGCGGCGGCATTGAGAAGATGAAGAAAGCCGGAGTCGCGATCATCGGCGGCCACAGCATTAACGATGCCGAAATAAAGGCCGGCTTCGCTGTAACCGGGGTAGTGGACAGGGATAAGGTTGTTACCAATTCCAACGCCCGCGAAGGCGATGTTCTGATTCTGACCAAGCCTCTGGGCACCGGAATTGTAGCCTTTGCCTCACAGATCGGCCGTGCTCATGCTGAAAGCGTGGAGGCCTCGGCAAAGTCCATGACCACATTAAATAAAGCCGCTGCCGAACTGATGGTGGAATTCGGCGCACACGCTGCGACCGACGTTACCGGCTTCAGCCTCATGGGGCATCTGGCGGAGATGGCTCTTTCGAGCGGTGTGGATGTGGAAGTGGTATGGGATAACATCCCCGTATTTCCCCATCTGATCGAATACGCGGCGGCCGGGATTCTGCCGGGCGCCATCGAAAGAAACAAAGAATCGTGCAAAGGCAGGATCAAACCGTCCAAAAAGTTGCCTCAGGAAATGGTGGATATGTGCTACGATGCCCAGACTTCCGGCGGCCTGCTCATAGCAATAGCACCCGACGACGCGGACGGCTTTCTCAAAGCCCTGCACCTAGCCGGGGTTGAGGCCGCGGCCGTCGTAGGCCATGTTAAAGGCCCGGGCGAAGGGTTAGTCCATGTTACCAGCGATGGTAGTCGCGAAATACCGTCGACCGATGCGGCCCCTCCCAGGCCCGAAACCGAACTCGAGCCTGAAAAAGCTTTAGAACCGGAAAAGAAATCTGCCGCCGAAGGCTCCGAGATTGACCGACTCAAAGCCCGGATTGCTGATGTTTTTGACTCGGCAGCCAGCCCGCATGGTCTGGATGCGTATACAAAGCAGGCAATGGCCATCGCGCTTTCGGTGGCCGCAAGGTGCGAATTATCACTGAAAACCAACGTCGAGAAGGCCCGCACCAAGGGCTTTACTGATGCGGAAATCGCCGAGGCGGCCCTGATGGGCGTCAGTTTTGGCGGTGCGCCGTCGTTTGCTTTCTACGAAGAGGCCTGTAAATCGCTCAAATAGCCTAATCGGCGGGCTTCTGCCGGCAATTGGTTCTTCAATCCGCGTGCTGGAGCCGGTATAATTGGGGGCCGAAGTCAAGAAACGCCCCTGAAACGCTGTTTTTGATATTTGTGGAGGTGATTGGTGCCTGGTGGTGCCCCTGGTCTTCAAAACCAGTGTGGGGTCTAAGAGGCCCCGGGTGGGTTCGATTCCCATTCGCCTCCGCCATTTTTTAACCGAACACCGGGGTCGATTGCAGCATATTAAGGGGCTGATTCATACCTGGCGGTATGTGAACAATATCTCAGCGGTTGCCCGTTGTGTGTGAGAACTTCTTGGAATGATTGCCAGAACTCGAAGGATTATAGTTTTTGCGGCTGTGGCGCTGTTTGGCGGCGCGATGCTGGTTTACGGCCTGACTTTGAACGGCAAAGATGTTGCCGCCAAAAGTGAGGACGTTACTACCGTAGCCAGAAAATCCGAGCCCGAACTCATCAAAGATGCCTCGGTAGGGGCTCTCGAACGCGACGAGCAGGGGCAGTTAAAGCAGTCCTACGGTATCGGCGAAGCCCCGCCCGAAGCATGCCCTACGTGACAAAGCTGACCTCAGGATCATGGTGGCCATGGTCATAAAATCCAAACTCAGAAATTTCGCATCCCGGCTGATTCCCCACCGAATGTGGGTCCAGGTTTCGTTCCTGGCGGTATGGCTTTTGCCCCTCCAGGGCAGGCTCCACACTATGTGCAGCCCGGTTTTTCACTGCTATGCGTGCCCTCTGTCGACATTTGCCTGCCCGATAGGCATAATGGCCCAGTTCGGCGCTGTGCATGTATTTCCTTTCGTAGCTGTGGGACTGCTGATTGCGCTTGGCGCACTTTTCGGCACCTTGATCTGCGGCTGGGTATGTCCGTTCGGCTTTCTCCAGGATATGGCGGCTAAGGTTCCAACCCCCAAATTCGATCTGCCTATCTGGACCGGCTACTTCCGCTATGTCGTGCTGATAGGCACGGTTATTCTCATTCCGTACCTGTTCGGTAAGGAACACCCGCTGTTCATCTGCAGTATCTGCCCCGCCGGGGCTCTCGAAGGAGCCGCCCCCAACGTGGTGAGCGCCGCGATTAAAGGCGATCCCATCGTATGGCCGAACTGGATCAAAATAACCGTTCTCGGCACATTCCTGGGCGCCATTTTCTTTATCCGCAGGCCCTGGTGCAGACTCTTCTGTCCGCTCGGGGCGATCTTCTCGCTTTTCAATCGCGTATCGGCCGTGTTTCTCAAACTCGACGCCACCGCGTGCAGCAGTTGCGGACAATGCCACAAAATGTGCGAATACGGCGGGGCTCCCGATAAAGGCCCGAGTTCCCTAAATTGCGTGCGATGCCTCAAATGCACCAATTGCGGGCCCGGCGCACTTTCATTCGGCACCATATTCGACAAAAAGAAGCTCGAACCGGTCGAAGCGGAAGTCGCCAAACGCGGACGAACCGCCGCATTGCACAAATAGACGCATACGCACCAGTGTCGGCCATACTCTTTCTAAGAATCCAATAATTCTGTTACACGTCGGCATCCGGATTTGCACCCGGCTGATCCGGTGTTAAATTCCCGTACATGTCCGTGTGCCGCACTCGGCTCAAGCCCAGAAATTCCTCGAAACGCCGTCTGTAGAAGCTGCTTTTCAATATAAAAGCCAGAAAGATCAGATTGATCACCGCAAGTATAATTCCCAGCATGCTTCCTCCGGCCAGTGTCGCCACGACAAGGCCCGACAGGTTTTGCATGCCGCCGGACGCCGCGACCTGGATCGCACTCACAAGCAGAACTACGACCACTGCCGCCAGAATCGTCCATAGAACGAGCCAGCCTGTGAATTTGGCCCCTCCGTACGCAGCACCGGAACACAGTCTCGCCATCAGAAAGCCGCAGGCTATCGAAAAAGCCAGCATTGCCGTCATAACCACAAACTGGCCGGAAAGATCGGTCAGCCCCGCATTTACCACAACAAAACCCCAGGATCCGACACCGGTCAGCAACAGCACTGAAGCAGCAAACCGGGTTACGGTTTTTTTGCCCGACAGAGCACCGGCCGCCAGCCATACCGTCGCAATCGCCGCCGCCAGAGAATACATGAGGATCGAGAAGATTTCCTCGCTTTGCGAATCTAAAGGAAGAATCAGCTTCAATGCCAGCCAGACAGCGGCTGTGATCAGGGCTGGAATCAGGATGATAACGGCCGCCGGTTGCCGGTTGGACCTAAAAGCTGCCATAAACAATACCGGCACCGCCCACAAGCCCAGAATCCCCAGACTGTAATAGAGTTTCCAGTCGTACGTGACCGCCGGGCCCTCATCCTCGCCCAACTCGCCCAGCGGTGCCGAAGGCACTATCTTCAATTCACCGAAAGTCATCGGTACTCGCCACGAGTACGAACAGGTGCCGCCTCAGCCATACTCGAATTTGCCGCCGGCGATTTTCTCGCCGTCCTTGTAGATCATGAACTCAGGCTCGTCCCCGACTACCATCTGAGAATACCTGTTGCCCGCGGCTCCCACCAGTTTATAGTCAAGCTGCAGCATCCTGCCGACCCGTTTGACGTCCACCACCTGTTCGAGCGGTGGTCCCGCTTCCAGTTTCGTGGATTCGCCCGGCTCTATCTCTATCTTCAGACCTTTTTCGTTGCCACCCTGGTAACCGCCTTTTAGATAGATTTTCGAAAGTGTGTAGGTCCCAACAGGAAGTTCGGTTGCAAGGCCTCGGTTCTTGATCACCTTTTTGTTACCGTCGCCGTCGAGCAGAACCACCCGGGCAATCAGTTCTTTAAGTTCGAGTGTGCCCGTCCGGTCGGCTTCTTCTTGGGAGGATTCGGTGCCGAAAACCGCCGCATTGCCGATGCCCGACAAAAGTGTCAAAACCGCAAGCAGGACGGTTCGGTTCGGGTGTCTTGTAGTATTCTCCTTGTTCGACCTGTGAATTTCCATAATCTGAATGTAAAGCTTAATTACTCTGCAGCCAACACAAAAAGCGAAAACCAGAGGCTTTCGTCCCTTATGCTGTATTTGCATTTGACACAACTCCACCTTAATAGACGCACGCACAAGCCGATAGTTACACGAAAACTCCCAAACCCGGCACTAAAACCTCTGCGGAAGCGCATGCGATGCAACCTGGTAGATTCTGCCCGGCACATAGTGTACAATCGCAGGTCAAATAACAAACAACTAAAGAAGGAGCCTACTATGTATTTGCTTCGCATTTTTGTCGTGTTTTCAGTATTGCCTCTGAGCATCCTCCGGGCGGCTGACGATCCCGCTTTTCGAGAAATACCCATGCAAGAGGTAACAGCCGTGTTTGACGGGCCCGCACCGGCCCATCCGCGTCTGTTTGTGGGCGACAAACAGCTTTCACGCGTCAAGAAGGCCGTCCAGACCGAACGCCTCCAACGCGTGTTCTACAAAGCACTTCTGACCAAGGCCGACGACATTTTAGATGATTCCCCCGTGAAACGCGTCAAAACCGGCCGTCGGCTCTTGAGCGTCTCCCGGCGATGCCTTGACCGGGTAATACACCTCGGGATGGCCTATCGTCTTTCGGACAAACGCGTATATCTGGCAAGAGCTGAAGAAGAGATGCTCGCGGCCGCAGGGTTCTCCGACTGGAACCCCAGCCACTTTCTCGATGTAGCGGAAATGACCGCGGCTCTGGCAATCGGCTACGACTGGCTTTATAACGATCTTTCGTCGCAAAACCGGGCGAAAATCCGCAGCGCCATCCTCGAAAAAGGCTTGCAGCCGTCTCTGGGAAATCACGGCTGGATCAGGGGCGGCAACAACTGGAACCAGGTCTGCAACGGCGGCATTACCCTCGGCGCACTGGCCATAATGGAGCACGAGCCGGAACTCGCCCAAAAGCTGGTCCATCGAGCCGTCAACGGTGTTCAGGTCGTGATGAAACATTACCAGCCGGATGGCGCCTACCCCGAAGGACCCGGCTACTGGGTCTACGGAACCAGCTACAATGTGATTCTGCTGGCGGCTCTGGAGTCCGTTCTTGATACGGATTTCGGCCTCTCCGAAGCAGACGGCTTTGCCCGAAGCGCCGAATACTACCTCCACGTAACCGGCCCGACCGGACGCTATTTCAACTACCCGGACAGCGGCTCGATAGGTGGTTTCGTTCCCGCGGTCTTCTGGTTCGCCCAAAAATACGACCGTCCTTCGCTGGCCTGGAATCAGCATCAGATCTGGAAGGATGCCCTGGATGGCGATTCGGCGCGACTTGTTCGAAGCCGATTCGCACCGCTTACGCTGCTGTGGTGCGACAGTCCCGCAACCGTCCCTGAAAAGCTCGCCTGGCGGGGCCGAGGCAGCAATCCCGTCGCAATGTTCAGGACCTCATGGACGGATCCCGAGGCAACTTATCTGGCAATAAAAGGCGGTTCGCCCGGCGTTTCGCACGGCCACATGGACGTCGGTTCATTCGTACTGGACGCCGACGGAGTCCGCTGGGCCGTCGATCTGGGCCCCGAGAGCTATCACAAGATAGAGTCGCGAGGCATGAATCTCTGGGGCAGAGCCCAGAACGCCCAGCGCTGGACCATTTTCCGCTACAACAATCTATCTCACAACACACTGGTAGTCGATGGCAGGCATCAGAAGGTAAGCGGCAGCGCACCAATAATCCGCTTCTCCGATGACGAATCTTCTGGGCATGTGGTATTCGACATGTCGGGTGTTTACGACGGACAACTGAAGCGTTCTCTCCGCGGCGGATCTCTGCTGCCGGGCGGCGGCGCTGTCATACAGGACGAGTTTCAGGCTACCAACAAACAGTCCAAAGTCAGATGGGCCATGGTTACACCGGCGTCGGTATCAACGTCGAACGGCAATACCGCGTTTCTCAAACAGGACGGCAAGACTTTGAAAATGACCGTCATTGCCGACCAACAGGTACAACTTCAAACCTGGTCCACTGCGCCCAAAAAAGATTGGGACGCTTCCAACCCCGGCACGCGTCTGGTCGGTTTCGAGCTGTCTTTGTCACCAAAGCAGAAAGTCCGAACGGCCGTCTGCCTTATTCCAACGGGTGCAGATACCGAACCGCCGACGGATTTGAAACCTCTTACGCAATGGTCCGATTGACCGGCTTTGGAATTGACCTCGCAGCTATTCGGGGTACCCTTCGCCGGGATGTGATATCAGACGAAATGCCAGAACCGGCCGACCACCGGTCCCGAAATCACCTCGCAGCTTGAGCCAGGTATCCGCCGGCTCCTGCCTGGATTGCTCGGGCCGCTTCAAATTAATGGTCAATTGCCTGCGTTCCATCGGTTCCAGGCGCAGTCGCCATTCATTCGGCGTCAGCTTCCAGCCCGCCGGAATATGCTCTAACACGATGCTGCCTTCAACCCGTTTGTCGGCAAAGTTATAAACGCTGACGGGAAGATCGACGATCTTTTCCGTCGGGACCTTGTGGCCGTACTCAGAGGACCATTGAATCTGATTGAGCTTGATGGTAGTCGAACGCGGCATGTTCAGTTGCATAACGACCGGGCTGACCGAACCCTTTCGAGACTGCGATTCGGACCGCGGCTCCAGCGGTAATTTCGAAGCATCGCCCGACTCCAGCAGAACAAATACCGGCGCAGAGCGCAATTCTGCCGGTGGCCCCATTCCGAGCGACCTGCCCAGATAATCGTAACAACCCTCGACCTCCATACCATCCGGCAACTTCCAGTCGACCAGCGTCTTTCCTCTGCGATCCCATTCGCCGCCTCTCTCCGCCCATGCCACCAGCACATCCCGCTCCAGACCGTCCGGGCGGGCGCGGAATGCGTAGATATGCGCCTCGGGTCTGCCGGACAAATCCCACTTGCCCAGACACTTCGCGCCCGCAAGGAAACGCCCGACCGCCGCCAACGCGACATATGCGGGCCGGGGCGTCTGGTCCAGACGCAGCAGACCGAACTGAACGTGATTCCTGTCCTCGTAATAATTGCCCAGAATGAAATGAAAATGCCTGCTCGAACCCGCCCACAAGCTGCTCGCATACGATTGGGCCATGAACTCGGCCTTTTGAATTTCACCCTCGCGCGTCAATTCGCACCAGGGCTCGGGCCCGCTGTATTTTATCCCTCTGTCGCTTTCGGTGACCCAGATAGGCCGCCCGCAGGCTGCCTCACGGACCGGCCCCCACAAATCCGCATACGAATCCGGCCAGTCATACGTATGACTGTTGTACGTGTCAAAATACGGCCACGTCTCGTTCTCCAGCACAATCTGCGTCTGCAGGGCCGTTGGCACCGCCGTCGACACATTCCAGCAGACGGTCACATCCGGATCGCCCGTCTTAAAACCCAGATAGGCCGCTTTCTGGTACGAACACATCTCGTCGGTGGTATGCCCGCCGAAATCCGACACATTTGCCTCGTTCCACGGCTCCCACGCCTGCACCCGGCCCTTGTACCTGATCGCCATCGCCTTACAGAAACGATAAAGAATCCTTAAGTCCGTCACAAACCGCCCGGTGCTTTGGCCCTGTTCGACAGCCCACGGCGGGGTATCGTGGAAAACCTGAAGTACCTTCAGGCCATATTCGGACTGGATCCGGGCAGACATGTCGTAAGTCGTGGATTGCTCGAACCGGCCCGGCTCGGGCTGAATTTCTCTCCATTTCATACGGTCCCTCACCCAGTTTACCCCGGCCAGAGCCGCAAGATGCGCGAACCGCTCCTGCCCGGGGGCATCGCCGCTTGCAAACCAAGCGGTAGCCGAATCGACGCAGACCGGCGAGTCCTCCGGAGTGGGCGCCGAGAGCCTTGCCAGGACTGCCGCCGTAGTCCGTGACAGGCACTTGCCCTCCGAATCCAGGATTTCTATCCTGTACCAACCGATACCCGGATTCTCTACAACAATCCGCGAACGCTCGCCGGCTAGATCGCCGCCTGCTATCTCCTTTGCCCAGTCGTTTACCATTCTCCATTTTGTCGCTGTGTCCGGCGAGTTTGCAGGCACCCTGATTCTGACTGTTTCGTCTTCGAGAAAGACATTCGCCTGCGGACAGCCTCGCTCGAGCACGATCCTCTCAATAGCGCCCACACCCGAACTCGATAGACTCAAGACCGCCAGGCCGATCACAATAGTTCGAAACAAATTCTTCATATTCGCTCCTGTCATCCTGTCTCTCGAATTTGCGCCCGCTATGCTACCAGAGCTGTTCGCGGTGAATATGCCACCCATCCGGACCGCAGTTACAGCACGCGTTCTCAGTGCCCGTGGCCCTTAAACGCCAGCGTATACTCTATTATCTTCGCTCTGATCCGGTTGAGGTCGTCGGCCATCGGATCGATCTCCGAGAGCCACTTTTCCGCCGCCTCGGCGGTTTTCATCATATCGGCATCCCGTGATTTGCGTGCTCCTTTCATTGCCTTCGTCAGAGTCGTGGCATATCTGATATCGTCGATTGCCTCGCGGTAGCCCTCGAATGCTATCGTATCGATTACCCCGTCGACCGTCGGATAGGCAACCACGTGATCGCGATAGTGATAATGATCGAAATCGTTCCAGATATTGCCGAACGAATGCTGATAGCAGTATGTGCAGGCCCCGTCGTAATCAGCCATCCAGAGAGCGAGCCCGTAATGTCTGCGCCACAGTTCCGGGTCCTCGGGCCCTCCCTGCGGCCACGCATAGCAGAAAACCTTGTGCCCGACCGAATGCCATTTTTCGGCCTCATCCTTCCGCGGACGACCCGCGCAGATATGCAGGTCCTGTATATCCCCCATTGCCTCGAAATTCCTGCCGATACCCCCGGCGACGAAAACTCTGCCGCCCGCCTGTCGCGTCGCGGCCCACGCAAGCCGCTGAGCCTTCAGCCTGTCGCCCCTCGCTTCGTCGATTCCGTAGAAATACACTTTTTTCAGACCGTACTGCCGTACATATTCCATAAGTTTCGCTATAGTCTTCGGATTGCTGTTAGCCGAAACGCCCAGGTAATAAAGCTGGCGACTGGTCATCCCGGCCTCGTTTTTTATTTCCAGGTACCGTCCCAGCAGTTCGGAGTCGAATCCCTGATAACACGTCGGATTAGTGATGTTGTGAGCGAGCATATTTTGCAATTCGGCCGCCAGTTGCATCTGGCTCTTATACTCGGATGAAACGCTCCCTTCGGGATGCCCGGCCCCCAACTTCCCTCTGTAGTAAATACTGCTGATAAAGGGCTTTGTAACATCATAGCGAGTTGCCGGTTCTTCCAGCGTGTATGGCAACACCCTGACTTGGAGCCTCAGAGACGCCACCGGTACGTTGTCACTCTTTACAAGAATTTTACCCTTGTAAACTCCGGCCTCGGCATCCGCCGGCGCTTTAACCGTAATCCAGAACTGCTTATTCGTGTCCGTGGCAATATCGACACCCAGCAGGTCCGGGCTGTCCTTCACAGGATAATCCTCGACCGAGAGTACCTTCATCTTGTCGCCGTCAGGCTCGTTCGGATTGCTTATCCAAACGTACTTGTCTCTGTCCTTGAAGCCAAGTTTCAAATAATTCCGCTGCCGCTCGCGGTCGACCCTCACCAGTGAATCGTCATTAAGCAGAAGCTCTGGAACAAGAACTTTGCGTCCCTCCTTCGGCCGCGTATGAATTCCGTGCCAGGCCGTCGTCGCCTGATACCAGCACTTCACCACCTTGATATCTACATGCTCGGCCGAAATTAGCGCTTTGTCGTTCGTAAGATCGGACACCTCGATCCGCACATCCTCCAGGTCCCGTTTGGCCCTGAGCACGATGCTGGCCGGCTCATATTCACCCGGAGCGGCTGTTATCGAGACTTCTTTCGCAAGTTGTCCGGGCACCGGATCCGTATCCGGCAGGATCATCCGGGAACTGATCGGTTCTACAACATACCCGCTCAGGTTATCAACCTCGACGGCTCGGGTCCGCCCGCCACACATCCCGGCAATCAAAAGCGTCCCCAGAATAACCCGCTCGATTTCTTGTCTTCGCATACAGCACCACTTTCAAAGGAGTTTTACGGCCGATATAAGTCTACCAGAATACCGCCTTTCTTCAACAGTTGCCCGCCGTTTTCGATTTTGCACCGGCCCGCAAAAATTCGTAGAATAGCTGCGATGCTTAATCGCAATGAACCGCGAATCAGGAAAATGATTATGATCGAAACCACAAGCTTCTCCAGTCTTTCTACAAAGATACATATACAATTGCTTCTTATGGTTTCTCTGTCCTGCACGTCAATTGCCGCCGGGCTAAACGGTCCGAATCTGAAACTCGGCGGATGCGGCGGAGTGTATTTTTACGCGCCCGCCGGCCCGCTCCGTGTCGAAGTATTCAAACAGGATCTCAACCGCCGCGGCAGGAAGACCCACATGTGGGCGATGCTCTTCGGCCCGGACCGCAAAGTGGCGGATCAGACGTGGATAGAAGACGACGGGCAAAGAGCCGGAACCGGCCCCGGACCCGTTCGCACGGCCACTCTGCAGACCGATGTTAAGCGACCCGGTGTCTACGGTCTCAACATTACCGTCACTCAGGATCGCTATGGCGAAAACATATCATGGGGCTTCCGGACCAACTGTCCGAAATACCTGATAGAAACCTCACGCGGCCACAGGGATGCCCGCCATGTTGAACCCATCGTCCTGCGCAGCCCGGATACATCCGCCGGCGTTGGCTTTCGACCACGGACGCAACCGTTTTCCGTCGAAATCAGCGGCCTGCCCAAAGGCGTAGAAGAAATCCCTGTCCTTGACGCAAGCGGCAAAACGATGGCCGCTATGAAAGTAACCCCGCAGGGAACCGCCGGTAAAAGCTTTCCCGCCGACCCGTTGCGAAAGGACAGCCTGTGGCAGCTCCAACTCGAACGCGCTCAGGCGACTATCAACATTGACGGTGTAACCCGCTGGGAGTCCGGTAAGCCCCGGCGACATCTGTCCCTCTGGACGCCGGACTTGTCATCATGGTTCGACTTTCACGGTAACAGATGGCTTCTCGCGCCGTACAGCCGAAACGTCTACGCCGCCCCCGGTTCCGAAGGACAGGTCGAATTCAGGCTCCACAACAACGGCCCAAAATCCAAAAGCATCAAGCTTTCTCTGGAGTCTGATCGCCAAAGCCCGTGGCGTCTCAATCTTTCCGCAGACCAGGTCAAGCTAGCGGCCGGAGCTTCGAGAACAATCTCGTTAAAGTACAAGGCGCCGTCCGGGAAGATCCGCACGAAATGCCATCTTCGCGCCTCCGTTCTGAATGATGGTGCATTCTCAACCTGGTCCTCTCTGACCCTGAACGTCGGTACGCCCCCGGCCGACTCGGCGGTCAAACTGCCCATTAAGCTCGAGCCGTACGAACACGAAAACGCCCAGTTCGGATATCTTCCCGACTATCCGCTCGACAACCAGATGTACTTCGACACGGATAATCGCCCCTTTGTACTCGCCGACGATGGCATATTTGCTCTTCGCGGCGGTTCATGGGCGAAAACAATTAGGGCGCAGCGAGGCGATACGGGCAAACGCATTGGAATCCGTCCGGTGGGTACGAAAATTGCGTTCGATACCGACAACAACGTCTATTTTCTGGGCCGGGACGGCGGAACGACGCTTCTGTTTCATTCGGAGGATAATGCACGAAGCTTCACAGCCTGGCCCGTCCCCGGCTCGGGCAGTTTCGACATCGAACAGTTTTCGGGCCACAATACACCCGCCGGCCCGCCGCCTCTGGCCCGTTTCCGCCAGACCGCCAGAGACCCCAAACTCATGTGGCGACGCATAAACGACCTGCATCTGATACTGCCGACCAGAAAGCCCGACGGTTATATCGAGATGGGCACGCCGATAGCGGTATCTGATACGTGCATAGGCCTGTCGGCCCATTCGGGAATACCCTCGACAATCGTATCCCGCGACAACAAAGTCCACATCGCCTGGGGCCAGGCGACAGACCCGGATAAAAAAGTGCCAGGAGTCCCCACCTGTGTCGCAACGTATGACCGCTCAAAAGCTAAACTCGGCCCCGCCGCCCTTGTCGGCTACGGTCCGCCCGCAAACGACATTCACAATTCCCCCTGCATAACCATGGACCGGGACGGCTACCTCCACGTCCTCATAGGCACACACGGCCGCACATTCAAATACGTGCGTTCGCTCGCACCGAATACCGCCGACGCCGGGTGGACAAAAGCCCGGGACGTCGGCCCCGGCCTGCGCCAGACTTACGTCGGCATGGTCTGCGACCGCGAAAATACTCTGCATCTCGTATTCCGCCTGTGGCTGCATGACAACAAGTATTTCCCCGAAGGCAACTACGGCAATCTCGCCTACATGCGAAAAGAACCACGCGGCGAATGGTCCGACGCCATACCTCTGGTCGTGGCTCCGTTCTCGGAATACAGCATCTTCTATCACCGCCTGACAATCGACAGAAACAGCACGCTCTTTCTCTCGTACGATTACTGGTCAACATTCTGGTTCTACCGAACCGACCACCCCGGCGACCGCAGGGCACTGCTGATGTCCCCCGATGGCGGCGACACCTGGCAACTGGCGCCGAATGCCCGATTCACCGGGCAAAATCCGAAAAACAAGAATTGATACCGGAGACACCAAAATGAAGCGTCTCAACCTCTGCGTCGCATTCACACTTCTGGCCGCATACGCTGTTTCGGCCGGTGCACAAACCGCCATACCACTGGCAAAAGACGAAAAAGCACTGCTGCCCATAGTCACGGCTGACAATGCCTCCGAGCGTGTCAAAGATGCGGCCCGGAACCTCTCCACATACCTGGGCAGAATCTCAGGCGCCGAGTTTCCCGTGGAAACCGGCGACGGACAAAGCGGCATCGCCGTAGGCCTGCCAGGGGATTTGCCCTCCCTGAATCTGCAGAACAAACTCCAGGTGAATAAAATAGCCGATCGCGAGGCCTACATCCTCAAATCGCATTCCAGCGGCCTTTATGTCATCGGCGCAACCGAACTGGCCGTCGAACACGCAGTCTGGGACCTTCTGCATCGCCTCGGCCACCGTCAGTTCTTTCCCGGCCGAGCATGGGAAATCATTCCGTCGCGACGCAATTTGCAAATAGAAGTTGACGTACTCGAACGCCCCGATTATTTGAACCGCCGCATCTGGTACGGCTTCGGCCTCGCCGATCATAACGCCCGGGCATACAAAGACTGGTGCAGCCGCAACAGAACCGCCTCCGGCTTCACTTTGAACATCTCTCACGCCTATGAGTCCTTCATCCGTCGCAACAAGGCGGCCTTCGACACCCATCCCGAGTACCTCGGCCTGTTGGACGGACAGCGCAAATCCAGTAAACTCTGCATAGGAAACGCCGATCTGCGCCGGCTCATCGTCGACCACGCCATAAGATATTTCGAAGAAGATCCCGCCCGCGACAGTATTTCGATGGACCCCAGCGACGGCGGCGGCTGGTGCGAATGCGAAAAATGTGCGGCCCTGGGCAGTGTCAGCGACCGTGCCCTTACCCTCGCAAATCAGGTCGCCCGGGCACTCGAAGAAAAGTGTGAAAACAAGTACGTCGGCATGTACGCCTACAACTACCACTCCCCGCCGCCTGCCATACGCGTCCATCCCAACGTAATTATCAGCATAGCCACCTCCTTCATCAAAGGCGGCTACAGCCTCGACGAACTTATCACCGGCTGGTCCCGGCAGGGGGCCACGATCGGCATCCGCGAATACTACGCCGTGTTTCCCTGGGACCGCGATCAGCCAGGCAAATCCAGAGGGTCGAACCTCGCATACCTGCAGAGAACCATTCCTAACTTCCACTCCAAGGGCGCAAGATTCATGTCGGCCGAGTCCAGCGATAACTGGGGCTGCAACGGCCTCGGCTATTACATCGCATCGCGTATTCTATGGGACATCGACCGGGCTGAAGGTATAGACAGCATGGTTGACGACTTCCTGACAAAGGCTTTCGGCCCCGCCAGAGAGTCCATGTCCCGATTCTACGAACTCATAAATGGGGCCAACAACAACCCCGTCTGCGAAGACCTCATCGGCAGACTCTACCGCTTACTCGAATCCGCCCGCAATCTCACCGAAGACCCGGACATTCACACCAGACTCGACCACTTGGCTCTGTATGTCCGCTACGTAGAGCTGTACCGCAAATACTCTAATGCGACCGGCCCGAAGCGACAACTCGCTTTCGAAAAGCTGATCCGCCACGGCTACCGCATGCGCCACACCATGATGGTCCACACAAAAGCCCTTTACAGAGACCTGGTTACCCGGGACAAAGGCGTCCATATCCCCGAAGACGCACAATGGTCGGTCCCCGAAGACAAAAACCCATGGAAATCCAGCGACCCGTACACCGAATCCGAGCTTCGCGACTATGTCGAAAAAGGAATTGCCAACCACCGCCTCCGCA
>CAYOTO010000023.1:0-47840 GCA_964406945.1 uncultured Pirellulales bacterium | reverse complement strand
CGTTGAGTTCGGCTATCTCCTCGTCCTGCGGGGCTTCGATATGCACTACCTTTCGATTGTGATCGATGTTGAGGAACTTACCGTCGGCAAGCATCGCCCCGTCTTTCCACTTGCCGTTAATGCCGGTGTGCTCGTCGCCGCAATGGATCGTGTTCACGATTATTCCCTTTTCGACCGCCTGCTTACAGGCTTGGCCGTACGGAATCGGTCCCTGCGTAAAAGGCTCGTTGCCCGCTATAAAGATCACTTTCAGATCGTTCACAGCAGGCGACCACTGGAGGCCCTCGACCGCCTGTTTGATCACCTGGCCGCAGTGCTCGCTGCCGCCGTTGGTCCTCAGAGCGAATAGCTCCTCGCTGATTTTGTCCAGATCGGTCGTAAGCGGACATATCATTCGGATATAACCTTCCTGTGCCGGAATCGTACTCTTGCCGTACTCATACAAAGCGACCTTGAGTTCCGGCTGCATGCCGTTGCGCTTTGCGAATATGAATTCGTTCACTATGGCCCACAACTCGGTCCTTGCCTGATCGATCAACCCCGACATAGATCCGCTGGTATCGAGCAGGATCGCCATTTGGACCAGAGGCTTGTCCTCCACGATCGGCTTGACCTCGACCGATGCTGTAATAATCTCGGCGCTTTCACTCTCTGCAGCCGGGGTCACGGCGTTCAGAGTCAATAACAAGACTGCGATTGTTGCGATTGTCGTCCTCATTTTCTTTCTCCTTTGTGTAACTGTTTGTTGGACGTTGGACTCTTGGCTTCGGTTATCTTTCATAGCTTCTAATTGCCGGCCGGGCCTTTCACGAGCACGGTTTCGTTGTCGATACGCAAAATGATGTCACCCTTCAGTGCTATCGTCCCGACCCGATTCTCACCGGCCAGTCTCTCGGCCAGTTCCAAAAACTCTTCGGATCCGAACTCGACGGTCCTGTCGGGCCGAATGCCGTCGCTCTGGCTCACGAGCCTGCTGTCGATCCAGCGATTGCCGCGCCTGTAATATGCCTGGTCGTTGATCTGCTGAACATTCGCTACGGAAACGCGGTTCATCTGAGCGTCGTAGTAATCGTTTCGCATATTCAGCCGCGACTGACTCTTCTGAAACGTCATGTTATAGCTCTGATTGACCCCGCCTACGCCCGAACGTTCCCTCATCGCACGTGATTCCAGTGCGGTCTCGGCTTCGCGGAGAACCTCGTCTGCCGCGTGCAGATTCGTTCCCTCTCGTGCGAGAAACGCTGTGTATTCGGTCAGTATTCCGAACTCGGTCGAAAGCCGCACGATCTCGTCAATCACCTCCTTAATCTTAGGATCGTTCGTCGTCGCCCCCGGCTGTGCGCCGGCCTGCCGGACAATATCTATCAGTTCGGCGATCTTTCTGCTCGCCCACAATCTGGGGACAAAGCCGTTTTTGACGTTGGCTTTTTTGAACTTGAACGTGAACTTGAAAGACCGCTTGCGGCCCATGTAGTTGCCTCTGATGCGGAAGGTGATTGGCTTGTCGCCGATGTATTGTCCCAGCAGGATCAGGCGGTCGCCTTCGAACATGTCGGGCAGCTCGGCGGGGATAATATCCCGCGTTCTGCCCAGCGCCGGCGAACCGTCTTTGGCCAGAACCTGCAGTTGTGGATCGGCCAGTACCGGCCCGGTAAGCTGCTTGAAGACCCTGCCGACCTTTACTTCGACATCTTCTTTGGGCAGCACGAATTCGGCCCTGGCCCGCGAGTTCTCAGCGATCTTCTCGAGCAGCGGAGCATTCACGTCGAAGCCCACGCCGAAAGTAAAGACCCGTCGCTTATGCGGGTTCGACTTCTTCACCAGATTCCTAATGGTGACCTCTGAAGTGTTTCCAACCGTCGGCAGTCCGTCGGTCAAAAACAACACTATCGGCAGAGCACCTTCGCTCGGGGACTGGGCCAGGGCATGCTGGAGTGCATCGTGTATATTTGTGCCGCCGGTTGCGGTAATTCCCTCGATGTACTGCTGCGCTGCTGAAGATGTCTGGCGCGTCTTCTCAACGGGGTTCCTGCTGAAGAATTCAACCGTGTTGTTATAGATGATCACGTTAAAGTACTCGCCCTTTTTAAGCCCTGCAATTATCTGCAGGGCCGCCTCCTTGACCTGTTCGAGCTTTTCATTTCGCATCGAACCCGAACGGTCAATTACCAGAGTGACCTCGCGTTTAATGCCGGTTTCGGGCACGTTCGTGATCTTTGCCGGCAGACCGGCCAGCAGCAGAAAATAACCGCCGCCGACTTTCTCATCCGGATAGGCGAACATCGATGCGGTCATGCCGTCGTCTTCGAGCAGGTACGACAGACGGAACGGACCCGGGTCCTTTTCGGCCCGGGCGGATATTTTGACGGTAAGATGCCTGTCGCTGTGGCGGACTGTGTTGAGTTCATGACTGGCCGAGTAGACGGTCGAGATCGAACGTTTGGTTTTGATATTCGCGGTAATCTTCCACGGCACCGCGTATTCGAGCGATTCGGTCCGCGGCAGAATGTAATCCACGCGGGCTCCATCGGACTCAAGCAGGTGTTCGTACGTCAGCCGCACTTTCTGCATGCCGTTGGCCTCGACCGGAAAGACGCTCGAGCGGATCAAATTGTAGCCGATAAACTCCACAAGCGCCGGATCGCGGATCTTGGAGACCAACTGATTGTATATGCGCCGGGCTTCTTCTTTGGGCAGTACCTCGGCAGTAATCTCCCCGTGCGGCCCGTCATAGGCGAAGCCGCGAACAACCGACCCGTCCGGAACCGGCACGATCAGTTCCGCCTCCTGCCGACGACCGGAATTGTTCTTCAGTCGGATCTCGATGGTCGTCGTGGCGGCGCCTTCGAGAATATCTATCGTCGCGGCCACATCGGTCATCTCCACACGACCCTGGTGTCTCGGCGCAAAGGCGACTCGCCTGCTCTGAGGAACAATAACATTCGACGCGAACGGCCGAACACCCACATGCCTCATCCTGGCGGCAACCGGCAATGACGATAACGCGACCGCAACTACCACGCCTATGATTGCAGTTCTTCGTGAGTCCATCATTCTTCTCCTGCATTTGATTTCGATTTAAATGTGCTCTGCTACTGATAATATAACGAAGAAACAAGCCCCGGTTTCGTAAATTGCACGTAAAAAGCGACGCTGCGGCTCCATGTAAATTTCTTGTAAAAAATCTGGGAACAGCCGGGACCAGAGGTTACTGTATTAGGTCCGGATCCGATGAAGTGGGACTCGGACGGCGGCGTGCCCCATGATGTGTTTAGAGGACCCTCGACGTCGCTTGACTGGGACGTGGAAATGACCGCCGTCGAAGCCACAGGCGAAAATGTTGAGTACTACTTCCAGTGCACTAACAACGATCTGACAGGTGTTTATCCCATGGGATTCAGCAGCGGGTGGCAAGTCGCACGAACGTGGCGTGTGTACGTTGGCAGGCCAGCCAGCCAACAGGGCCTGAGATTCCGCGTCAAAGCCCGGGACGCCGGCGGCAATGCGACAGGGTGGTCCTCGGTAGAAGGTGCGGTCAGCACGCCTTGATTATTTCGGTGCGAAGACTAATGCTCGGAAGGTTTTTTGGGTTGGGTCGGCCAGGTATTTCTGCTCGCACGTTCCGTCGTCTTCGTCGTACTCGTCCTCGTCTATGCATTCGTGCGGACCGGCTACCTTTACGTCAATCGCGCCGTCGTCGCTGAGCAGCAGCAATGAATCGTCTTCGGTCGAGCAGATCAGGGTCTCCGGTTTGAAGTCCTCCAAATCCGATCTAATTACGGTCACCAGATTCGGACTCTCGGCCGGCCGGCCCGAGAAGCGGTACAAGGCAAAATCGGTCTCGTCGTCCACCGGACCGGCAACTATGAAAAACGCCCGGTGTCGCCGGCTGTACTCCATCGCCCGTATTCCCCGATCGCCCAGACTCCAGAGCATCGCCCGCCCGAACCGCGGCTCGGCCGATTCCTCCAGTACCCTATCCGAATTCGTCAGCGGAACAACAATCGCCCTTTTGCCGGTCGGCAGCCGCAGCAGCGGATTGCGAAACCCTATGAAAAGCGTCTTGCCGTCCGGCGAGGCGGCCAAAGCCTCGATATTCAGCCCCTCTTCTTTGGGCGCCAGAACCTCTCGTTCGGATTTCGAAAGAGCTTCTCCAAAACCGGTGACCTCCTCCAGTTTCAGTGAACGCCCCAGATTCGAAGCCACCAGCTCATGCACCAAGTCTTTGCAGGGCCTGCCTGCGGCTGTGAGGGTGAACCGGCCGTCGGCGGTTGCAATATCCGTCGCGAAAAAGCGATAGCGATTTGGCCTGAGTTTACCGTCCTTATTGCGGCCGTGCGACGTTATCCAGTAGATGCGGTTACCCACGCGGGTCGCACCCTCGATATCCGCCTCGGGATGATCCGGATCGATATCCAGAAAGCCCGTCAGATCGAACTGCGACAGCGGCATCCCCGCATCCTCAAGATCGTAGAGTCTGAGCAAATTATTCTCGTCGTCCGCCAGCAGAAACCTGCCTTTGCCGACCGATACCGCCGCCGAAGCGTCGGAAGTGCCCCTGAAAACCAGAACCTGCGAATCGCCCGCCTCGACCGAAACGCCGCTCGCAGCCAATATCAAACAAAATGCAACTCTCATGATTACTCTGCTTCCTTAAGTTCGATGTTTCTAATGCACGCGCCCGATCCGGTTATGAACCGCATATCCGCCTGCAGATTCATGCCCGAAGAAAAAAGACAGTTCTTCAACTCGAACGAACCGCTCTTCCACTTCCCCGTGTCGGTGAGCTTGAGCGGCTCCACCGGATGGTACTGTCGTCGCCGGCTGTCCGGATAATCGCTGTCGTACTCAAAATGAATCGTCCAGTCGCCCTTGTCCAGATACTCGAAACCGACCACATAATCTGCCGGCTCGCTGAGCTTTTCTCCTGGAACATTCAGATACAGACATGGGCGATCAGGACCTATATAGCACGACCATTTGCCCGCCGCTTTCCGTACGGTCCACTTGCCGTCGGCTCCCCAGCGAAATTCCAGATTCTCCGGAACCGACCACAGGGTCTTCAGCCCCGATGCGACGCTTGCCAGCGCATCCATACGGCTGGCCAGGTGCGGCACGAGCTTTTCCGACTCAAACAGCTTTGACAAGTCTTCGGTTGCTTCTTCGGCCTTGTTCTGTTCATTAAGGTTTCGGATACGGTCAAAAGCCTTCGTCAAGACGGCATTCTTGTCGGAGTCATTCAGACTGGCCGTTACCGACTCCGCAAAACCGTCCGCATTCCCGCTCAAGTTCAGCATGTCCTGCGGTGGCTCTTTAATCCCAGCAAGGCTCATCGCGGCCGCGGCCCTGGTCTGAGCAGCCCCATTAATCGCATAAGTTCTCGCAAGCGTGTACGCCAAAGCCGCTTTTTGCATATAAGCATTCGCTGCACCGAGTCGATCCATGCCCGCCGCCAGGGTTGACGCCTCCTCGGAAGGTGCTGCCTCGGCAACCGCCTCGGCATCCGCTTTGGACTGAACCAGCAGCCAGTTGGCGGTGTCGTGTTCGCCCGAAACCCGGCCCGCTGTTTTGTCGGTCGGTTCCAGCAGTTCGCTTCGAACCTCCGGCGATTCTATTTCCGCAATTCGCTCTTCCACCTGATCCATGTCAAAGAACCGCCCGCTGGTCCAGATTACCGGCTCGCCAAAAATCGTAAAAATCAGCTCATTGACCCGATTGGTTCGCTTGAGAGCCTGGACCGCCTTCTCGGCCCCGCGCCCATACCGTTTCTCACACAAATCAGTCCAGATACCGTCAACGGACGTGAACGGATCGTCGCTGAGTCGATGCAGAGCCTGCAGATTCATTTCGTTCATCGAGGTCGGCAAATATCCGCCGGTAACATTGACGCAGGTTGTAAAACCGCCGGCGCCCGCCAGCGCGGCGTCGACAACCAAGCCCGGCATCTCGTTAATACGTATATCCGCTAAATTCGATTTGGTTTGCGGCCCCATCATATTGATCTCGGCAATTATCCTGCGATTGCCGTAGACACTCAAATCCGGCCTGTGTTGCGACGCTCCCGGCAACAGATTCGCGTATCTAACGATCAATTCGACGTCGGGCGGAGCCGCCTGTACCATTTCAGTAATTATGTCGACATCGGGGCAGGTTGCAGGATCTATACGAAGCGACAAACTCTTTCCTGCCGCCG
Source organism: uncultured Pirellulales bacterium (assembly GCA_964406945.1). Taxonomy (GTDB): domain Bacteria; phylum Planctomycetota; class Phycisphaerae; order Sedimentisphaerales; family Anaerobacaceae; genus UBA2266. Next base: position 41,647 of record CAYOTO010000023.1, on the reverse strand, counting down.
CACAGAGCCAACGAACCCGAGCGATTGATCCGCTGCCAAACTCATCCTCGCCGAGTTCATTCACATTGATAACGATTCCCGACAGGGCCGGCGCCTTCTGAAGCAGTGAAATCACGGTGCGGGTATCGACCGAATTCAGCCGGCCGAAGCACCTTGCCCCGGCCTTGTGGGCCGCCGCTATTTCCTTCTCGCACCACCTCAGTGCGTCGGCGTCAAAAACGTCGATATCGGAAAAGTCGATATCCAGCCTGGTGATTTTGTAATCCAAAATCGTCTCGGAGAGCAGATCGGGATGGATCGACCTCGGGGCCTGCAGCAGCCAACCCCGTTCCGTGAATTGAGTAATCTTCCGTCGCTGTCGATCGTTTATATTAAGGACACGCTCGGAGCGGACGTACATACCTGAGACGTCATTGAAACTGAAACGTATGCCGACGCCTGTAATCGCCCTGTCCATTTGAGTCAGTTTGAATTCCTGCTCGGTTCCGCGTTCGGGCTTGAACCCATTCGAAAAGACCTTTACCGGACCGAGCGTACCGTCGCCGTTGAGTTTCCTGGCCCATACACGCAAAACCGTGATATCCCATTCCGGCTCGCCGGCGCCGCCCATACCGACCATCACATAATTCTCGGGCAGCATGATGGTTGCTTCGCAAGCGTGGTTCGGCTCCGATCCCAGCCGCACTTCGCACGGATCGCTGAGCGTAGCGTCCTCGTTCAGCTTGTGGTAGCGGCAAAGCATGGTTGTGAAATTGTCGTAATGAGCCCGCAGCCCAAGACCGGTGATCACGCAGCCGTCCGGCGCGTCGAACCGGACCTCGGTTTTCTGCTCCAAATCCACCTGCCGGTCGAAAAGCACGGTTTCGGCCTCGAGCGTGGTGCAAAAAGTAAACATTGCAACTGCCGGGACGGTCAGCTTCGCGTGCGCTATCATCTGTTTTCCTTCATTTTCACATCTTTTTAAATGCCCCGCTTCACTTTAGCAGATGAGTCTTCCTAATGCAATTCAGATGGCGGTTGTCGCACCCGCCTGATTCTGGGGAGTGTTGCCAAAAAGCAACATCGCATCCCGCCAATGGCAGCATTTCAGGACCCTATTGAACGATGTAAACATCTTCGTTGCATACGCTCAACAGGCCGTTATAACCGGCACACCCGACTCAGCCCGCACGCTCATGCCAGACACCCCAAATACTGCGATTGGGCTGATTTTTGAGCGTTTTTATAGGTCCTTACAGCTAATTACAGCCGCCATCCTTTTAGCCGGATTCTGGCATGGCTTTTGCGGTATATCAAAGAGGATTTGGGCGGGGCTGGGGGGCGATGCAACTTGATATTTAGGAGAATACGGTGATGATGGATGAAGCAAACCTGCAGCGCAGGCTGAGCGAACTGGTGAAGGAATTCGGCGACAGTCCCGATCCCCAGCACAAAAAGCTCGCAAAACTTGCCGAACAGGCCAAAGAAAACCACAAAAAGCTCGAGAAGAGCATATCCAGCCTTCAGGAACTGCTGGATTACCTCAGGGTATGCATCAAATATCAGGTCTTCGACCTCGAAGCGACTCGACGAGAGAACAAGTACCTGCGCAAACTCCTCGAAGATAAGAACTCCTGAACGATATTATTACCCCCGGCCCAATGTTTCGTGCCGCTCCGGTCGTCGTTTGCGCGTCCACAGGAATGCGTTACGCGGTATTCGGAAGTACTAAATCGATAATATTGCATTAATCAATAAATCAGCGTTATTGGAACCGCCTCTGCAAAGGGCGGTTTTTTTATGGTTTTTACGCCCGGGCGTCTAATCACGCGGCCCGCCTCGGATGCCCGTCTTTAGCGCTCGCTATATTGTACCTGACCAAAGGCGAAAAGTGCATTTCCGGGCTGATAGGGCAAAGTCTGAAGGGCTTTTTGCCGATGAAAGATGGACGCGAACCACAGAGAAACCTCTCTCTCGCGGGTGAACATCGGACTTGTTTCCATGTATAGAGAGTAGTTGAATTCTTCGCTGGAAGGTTCGGTGTGTGTGCGATGTTTGACAGCCGGAGTGCATGGTATATAATTGCCTCAGGCTGATAGTATCGCGGCTTTGTGCCGCCTTTTGGCTTTAGATGTTTATTATCCCCGAAGGCAACGGTAGGGGTGTGAAACTTTTATTTTGGGGTTATGTAATGTTTGAACGTTTTACAGACCGCGCACGCAAGGTTATGGCGCTGGCAAACCAGGAAGCCCAGCGTTTTAACCACGAATTCATTGGAACCGAGCACATCCTGCTGGGCCTGGTCAAGGAAGGCAGCGGTGTGGGCGCGACGGTGCTGAAAAACCTCGATGTAGATATAAAGAAGCTCAGGCTCGAAGTCGAGAAGCTGGTCAAGAGCGGCCCGGATATGGTTACCATGGGCAAGCTCCCCCAGACTCCCCGCGCTAAGAAGGTCATCGAATACGCCATCGACGAAGCACGCAATCTGAACCACAACTACGTGGGAACCGAGCACATACTCCTGGGATTGCTGCGTGAGAGCGAAGGTATCGCGGCTCAGGTGCTGATGAATCTGGGTCTGAAGCTCGAAGATGTGCGCCAGGAGGTGCTGAACCTGCTGGGAGCGGGTGTCGAAGACGGTCCGACCGGTCTTGGGATGAAAATCGGCCCGTCGACCGCGCGCAAGGCCAAGAGCAAAACTCCCGCCCTGGACAGCTTCGGCAGAGACCTGACCCAGTTGGCCGCTGATGGCGAACTGGACCCGGTTATCGGCAGAAAGAACGAAATTGAACGCTTGATCCAGATCCTCTGTCGTCGCACCAAGAACAATCCCGTTCTTCTGGGCGAGGCAGGCGTGGGTAAAACCGCGATTGTCGAAGGCCTCAGCCAGCAGGTAATCAACAAGCAGGTTCCGGAGATACTCAAAGACAAAAGGCTCGTCGTTCTGGATCTGGCGATGATGGTTGCCGGCACAAAGTACCGAGGGCAGTTCGAAGAACGCATCAAAGCCGTAATTAACGAAGTCAAGCGGGCCAAGAATGTGGTGCTCTTTATCGACGAGCTTCATACGCTGGTGGGCGCAGGCGGGGCCGAAGGTGCAATCGACGCATCGAACGTGCTAAAGCCCGCTCTGGCACGAGGTGAGGTTCAGTGTATCGGCGCCACCACGCTGGACGAATACCGCAAGCACATTGAAAAAGACGGCGCACTGGAGCGTCGTTTCCAGACGATAATAGTCGAACCGCCGTCAAAAGACGAAACCCAGGAGATACTCAGAGGCCTGCGCGATCGCTATGAGGCTCACCACAGGGTGCGTTTCACCGATGAGGCTCTCTTCCAGGCTGTCGAGCTTTCGACCAGGTACATAACCGGAAGATGCCTGCCTGACAAGGCCATAGACGTCGTCGACGAGGCCGGTGCGAGAGTCCGACTTAAAAACATGACTCCGCCGCCGGATCTCCAGGAGGTCGAAGAACGGATCGAAAAGCTGCAGATCGAGAAGGACGAAGCTGTCCGCGCCGCCGATTACGAGCGTGCCGCGGCTCTGCGTGATGAAGCACAGCAGCTTCTCGAAGAAAAATCCAAGATGCAGAAGAAGTGGTACGAGGACAACAAAGAAGCCACCGGCGTTGTCGATCCGGAAATCATCGCCGAAGTCGTCAGCAAGATGACCGGCGTTCCGCTGACGCGTCTGGAAAAACGCGAAACGCAGCGGCTTCTGGAACTCGAAAGCGAACTGCACAAAACCGTCGTATCGCAGGACGAGGCTATTAATGCGATTAGCAAGGCGGTTCGTCGAAGCCGCAGTGGCCTTAAAGACCCGAACCGTCCGACCGGCAGCTTCATATTCCTGGGACCCAGCGGCGTCGGAAAGACATTGCTGGCCCAGGCGCTGGCGGAATTCATGTTCGGCGACAAGAACTCGCTGATCCGCCTCGACATGAGCGAGTACATGGAGAAGCACAACGTCAGCCGACTTGTCGGCGCCCCTCCCGGATACGTCGGATACGAAGAGGGAGGTCAGTTGACCGAACGCGTGCGGCGCAGACCGTACTCGGTTCTGCTGCTGGATGAAATCGAAAAGGCCCATCCGGACGTGTACAATATTCTTCTCCAGATCATGGACGAAGGCCGCCTGACCGACAGCTTCGGCCGGAACATCGATTTCAAGAACGTCATTATCATAATGACCAGTAACATCGGTGCGGACCTGATCAAGAACCAGTCGGGCTTCGGCTTCGGTAAGAGGACCGCTGAGGCCAATTACGAGCGGATGCGCGAAGTCCTGCAGAAGGAAGTCGAGCGTCACTTCAGGCCTGAGTTCCTCAACCGACTCGATGATACTATAGTGTTCCACGCTCTTACTCGTGAGAATCTGCAGACAATCGTCGATTACGAGCTGTCCAAGGTGTTTAAGCGGCTGATCGAGCACGGCCTGAGACTCGAACTGAGCGACTCGGCCAAGGAGTTCATAATCGACAAGGGTTATAATCCGGAATTCGGCGCCCGTCCGCTACGGCGTGCAATCGAGCACTATATCGAAGACCCGCTTTCCGAAGGCGTTCTTAGCGGCAAGTTCAAGGACAAGAATCTGATCAAAATAGATGTCCAGGACGAAGACAACCTCAAATTCGAGGGCTTCAAAGTTGAAGAGCCCGAGGAAGAACCCGTAGCTCAAAAATAGAGCCGTTGAAAGTCGGGATGTTGAAGACAGCAATTGAAGGGTCGTCGATTATTCGACGGCCCTTTTTTCTGCGCTTCAGCCGGTTGTGGCGATTTCCTGCTCGCCTTGCTGACTTTCCAGCAGTTTCTCGAAGGGACCGTCCCTCATCCATTCTACACGGCCGTCGAGGCGCAATACGATGTACCCGTTCTTGACCAGCCAGGAACTGTAACGCTGCCGGCTGTAGGCCAGAACCTCGTCATCGCCGGCATCCTGTCCGATCCACACGGCCCGGTATCTGAGGTCGCCAAGTCGGTTCCTTCCCGGAACTTCGTTCTTCACTGAATCTATGAAAGATTGCGGCGGCAGAGGAATCCGGGCTTCCGGGTGGCTGTCATAATAGGAGGCGTATCGCTTGCGGTACCGGCTCTGATACTCCGTAATTCTCTCGTTCAGGGCCTGCATCGCCTTCATCGCCTCGGACCGGTTCACCATATCCTTGACACTCGCCATCGCGATAACCGCCGCCAGCGTAAAGACGATTACAGTCGAAAACTCGATTACTATTGCCTTTTGTCTTCTGTTCATGCGGGCACTCTCAAGCTGCTGCTTGTCGAGGCGACTGATGATGAAACTTACCGTACGATCTTTACTACGGAGCCTTCGACGGATAGTTTGCCCTGGGCGAACAGCTTTATCGCCTCCGGATATGCGATGCATTCCTGTTCGAAGACCCTGGCGGCAAGTGTGTCGGGTGTGTCGTCGTGATAGGCCGGGCAGGCTCGCTGGACAATAATCGGGCCTGCGTCGTATTCGTTCGTGCAGAAGTGAACCGTGCACCCACTGATTTTGCATCCGGCCGCGAGCACGGCTTCGTGTACGTGGTGGCCCCACATGCCCTTGCCGCCGAAGCTCGGCAACAGGGCCGGATGTATATTCATCACCCGGTTTTCGTAACGAGGGGGTATTTTCCACAGACACAGCCACCCTCCCTGGATAACGAGATCGGCTTTGGCCTCGTCGATGCACTCGGCGATGCGGCCGCTGAAAGCGTCTATATCGCTGAAATCCTTCTTGCGGACGACCCGGACCTTAAGTCCTGCGTTGCGGGCCCTGCCGACGCCCTTAACTTCGGACCTGGAACTGATAACCAGAGGGATGCTGGCGTTGAGGCTTCCGTCCTTTATCCGGTCAAGAATGTTCAGCAGGGTCGTTCCGCCGCCGCTTATCATGGCAACGATCCGTATCGGCCTGGTCTTGGGGGTCTTTTTTGTCGGTGCGGGTGATTCGTCGATATCGGCCCGGCGGTCCAGAGCTGCATTGACCAGTCTGTCGGCCTCGCTGTTCTTGTGTCTGAATACGTGAACGACCTTCCATCGCTCGAGCTCTTCGAGTTCTCGCATTGCGTCCGCGTACAGAGGTTTGATAAGCGGGCTTTTTACCTTGTAAGAGCCGTTGATCTGCCTTACGAGCAGTTCACTGTCGCTGTACAAGGTAACTGTCCGGGCGCCGATCTCGCGTGCTTTCTGCAGGGCTTTGACCACGGCCGTGTATTCGGCGACGTTGTTCGTTGCCTTGCCGAGGAAGAAGCCGCTGGCTTGCAGGAGTTTCTCAGACTTATCTTCGATGATGAAGCCGGCCGCGGCCGGTCCCGGGTTGCCCCTGCTGCCGCCATCCGTGTAGACAATTACTTCTTCCGGCAAGAAACAAGCCTCCAAATCTGGTGCGAGCTTCGATTTGATCAGGCCTCGGATTGACCGAGAACTATGATTCTGGTGCAGTTGGGACACCTGATGATATCGTCTTTGGTCATCAGCAGGTTGACCGACTCGGCGGTGATTCCCATAAAACAACCCCCACAACTGTAGGCGCCGCGTTTTTCATCCTTCTGCTCCACCTCCGCAACAGCCTGGCCGTCGTAAGTTTCGGCCACCTTCTCGAAAAGGTCCAGAGCCTCTTCCGGTATATCCTTGGCCACCCGGTTCCACTCAACCTGAATCTGTTCTATTTCGGCCTCGTGCTTCTGGGCTGCTCCGTCCGCCTCGGCTCTGGTGGTCTCGAGCTTCTGCTTCTGCTGTTCGATGTCCTTCTGAATTTCAGCCGATTCTGCTTCGTCGGCTTCTATGGCTTTCATCAATTCCAGTATCTGCGTTTCGATCTTGGAGTTGTCGGCCTTGGTGGTGTTCAACTGGGTCAGCACCGCCGCGTATTCCTTGTTGGTCCTGGCGCTGTTTAGAGATGCCCTGAGCTTGGCCACCTGCTCGTCCCTGCTCTTCAACTCAAGCTCCAGCCTGTCCATCTGAACCTTCGTAAGCTGAATCTCTTCCTTCTTGGCCTCGAAAGCGTTCTGCCGGCTTCTGACCTGGTTCTCCTGGATGATCACGCTTCGTCTGCACCTGGCGAGTTTTGCCTTTGCGGCTCTGAGGCGATTTTCGACGCTCTGAAGTTTGATTAGCCCGTTCAGTACAGGTCCCATTTGCGCTCCTTGAAAGCGGGTTCAAAACATTTAGAGCCACTTATTATGTTTCGTCTCTATGCGCTTTGCAAACAATTTTTGTGCAATTTCTGCTCGCCGGTCAAAACGTGCTGAACGGCGGTATCCCGACTTTCAGCTTGTTTGGCTCGCTAAACGTAAGTGCATATTTGAAATGAACTTACGTCTGAGCAGGCCTGCCTGCACCCGTATTCGAAGCAAAACCACCGAACCACAGAGCCGTCTGCGTCGAATGCATGCCTTTACAGCGGACTTCAAGACGTGTGGAACCGCGAGCCTGCCGATTAGCACTTGACTGAGGCCCGTTTCGAGTTTAAAGTCAGTAGTTTCTCAAAAGAGTTTACCAGGAGTATACACCGTGGAAGAAGCCATAGGAAAAGCGCGGGCGCTGGTCGAAGCGATGCAGTATATCCGTGATTTTCGCGACCGCATCGTCGTTGTGAAACTGGGCGGCAGTATACTGGACGACCGCGACCTGCAGAAAAAGCTGCTTACGGATATCGCTTTTATGGCGACCGTAGGCATGCGCCCGATTATCGTACACGGCGGCGGCAAGGCCATAACCCGGGCCATGGGCAATGCCGGCATCGAGCCGGTCTGGGTCCAGGGCAGGCGCTACACGGACGAAAGAACGCTCAATATCGCCGAACATGTACTGGTAAATGAGATAAACGAACCTATTTGCGGGATGCTGCGCGAGTTGGGATGCGAGCCGATGGGGCTGCACTCGCTGAGCAGTTGCGTGCTCAGCGCCGAGACCATAAGGCTCACGGGCGAAAACGGGCGAAAGCTGGACCTGGGGTTGGTAGGCCAGGTTACGCAGGTAAACGGCCCGCTTCTGCGAACGCTTTGCGACGGCGGCACCGTCCCGGTGATCGCATCGATAGCCCGCGACAGGACCGGCGGCAAACTGAATGTAAACGCCGACAGTGCGGCCGGGCAGGTCGCCGCGGCCGTCCAGTCAGAAAAACTGGTGGTCCTGAGCGATACGCACGGCATACGGCGCGACATCGACGACCCCGAAAGCTGGATATCCAGCCTGAACGAGCAACAGATCAAGGAAATGATCGGCGCCGGGATCATAACGGATGCCATGTTCCCCAAAGTCGAGGCCTGCCTGACAGCCCTGGACGGCGGCGTCAGAAAGGCGCACATAATAGACGGACGCATTCCGCACTCGTTGCTGCTGGAAATCTACACCGAGAAGGGTATCGGAACTGAAATAATAAACGAATAAGCGAACCGACTTGTAAACGGATGTTTTCAAAATGACCACTCAGGAAACAATAGATCTTTTCAATAACCATGTAATAGCCAACTACGGCCGTTTGCCGCGCGTAATCGTCAAGGGCGAGGGCTGCCACCTGTGGGACGCCGACGGCAACAAGATACTCGACATGTTCCCCGGCTGGGCTGTCAGCGGCATTGGCCATTGCCATCCCAAAGTCGTCGAAGCCCTGCGGAAACAGGCCGGCGAACTGCTCCACATCGATAACACGTTTTACTCGGAACCCCAGGGCCGACTCGCCAAACTGCTCAGCGAACGGGCATTCGGTGGAAAGAGCTTCTTCTGCAACAGCGGAGCCGAGGCAAATGAGGCGGCCCTCAAACTGGCCAGGGTTCACACGCCCCGCGAGAAATACAAGTTTATCACGGCCGAAGGCAGCTTTCACGGCCGCACGTTCGCCACAGTAACGGCCACCGCACAGCCGAAATACCACGAAGGCTTTCTGCCCATGCTGCCCGGCTTTTCTTATGTGCCTTTCAACGATATAGAGGCCCTCGAATCGGCGATGAACGACGAAGTCTGCGCCGTTATGGTCGAACCGATCCAGGGCGAAGGCGGCATCAATGTCGCGACCGCCGAGTATCTCGAGGCCATTAGACGACTCTGCGACGAAAACGGCGCACTGATGATTCTGGATGAAGTTCAGACAGGCATCGGCCGGACCGGTAAATGGTTCGGATACCAGCACTACGACGTCGTGCCGGATGTAATTACAATGGCCAAGGCCCTGGGCGGCGGAGTCGCAATCGGCGCCATGATGGCCAGACCCGAAATAGCCGCATCTTTAATACCGGGCAAGCACGCCTCTACTTTCGGCGGCAACAACATCGCCTGCGCAGCGGCCGTGGCGGTCATCGAGGCCATAGAAGAAGGCAACCTTATCGAAAGAGCGGTCGAGCTTGGCAAGTACACTCGCGAACGACTCGAACTGCTTAAGACAAAGCACACGGTGATCGACCATGTGCGGGGCGTCGGCCTTATGATAGGTGTGCAGCTAAACTGCAGCGGCGCCGACATTGTCAGCGAATGCCTCGAAAAGGGCCTGAGAATCAACTGCACGCACGACACGGTGCTTCGTTTCATGCCGGCCATGATCACGACCAACGAGCAGATAGACCAGGCCGTTAAAATTCTCGACGGCGTTCTGGCGGGAAGCTGAACAAATGAAAGATTTCCTTTGCATTAATGACTTTACAAGCGAAAAGCTCGCGGAACTGCTGGATGAAAGCAGCCAACTCAAAAAACTCTATAAAACCGGCGGACGTGACACTTGCCTTGCAGGTAAGACCCTGGCTATGCTTTTCGAAAAGCCGAGCCTGCGAACCCGTATGAGCTTTCAGGTGGCGATGACGCAGCTCGGGGGAAATGCCATTTATGTCAAGCCCGAGGATATCGGCGGGATCGGCAAGCGAGAGCCCGTGCGCGATATCGCCCGTGTGCTCAGCCGGTATGTCGACGGGATCATGGCCCGCACTTTCGAACATGGCACGGCAGTCAAACTCGCCGAATACTCGGATATCCCGGTCATAAACGCCCTTACCGACTGGTCGCACCCATGCCAGGCCATGGCCGATATTCTGACCATTTCCGAGCATCTTGGCGACCTCGCCGGGCTTAAAGTGGCGTTCGTGGGAGACGGCAACAACGTGGCCAGATCGCTGGCTTTCGTGTGCGCAAAACTGGAAATGAAGCTTGTGGTTGCTTCGCCGTCCGGCTATGAACTCGACGACGAATCCGTGGAAATAGCGAACTCCACCCGCACCGACAGCGTAACGCGGACAAATGACGCCGCTGCGGCCGTCGCCGAAGCTGATGTAATCTACACCGATACCTGGGTGAGCATGGGCCAGGAAGAGCAAAAGCAGCAGCGAGTAAAAGATTTCGAAGGATTCGCCGTAGACACAGAGCTGGTCGCCGCAGCGCCGGCCGGTGCGAAGATCATGCACTGTCTGCCCGCTTATCGCGGTTTTGAAATAAGCGACGATGTCGTCGAATCGCCGAACTCGATCATATTCGACCAGGCCGAAAATCGGCTGCATTTTCAGCGTGCATTGTTGAAGAAGTTGATGAGTTGAAATGAAACGCAGGATTGTCGTCGCTACAACTAACCCCGGTAAGATCGCGGAACTCTCGGCCATGCTCCAGGCGAACGTCGAGTGGCTGGGACTGGGTGACTTCGATAATATCGAAGAAGTCGTCGAAGACGGCGTCACTTTCGAACAGAACGCCCGCAAGAAGGCCCTGGGGTATGCAAAGCAAACCGGCCTGTGGACCATTGCCGACGATTCGGGCCTTGTAGTCGACGCACTCGGGGGCGAACCGGGCGTCAGATCCAGCAGATACTCCGGCGAGAAAGAAAAAGGCGCCGATAGGTCGCTGATCGACCATAAGAACATGGAGAAGGTGCTGCACCTGCTCAAAGACGTGCCCGCAGACGCGCGAACCGCCAGATTCGTCTGCAGTCTCTGCCTGGCAAGTCCGGATAAGGTGCTTGCTCAGACCCGGGGCGAACTCGAAGGCTTAATAGCCGAAAAAGAAATCGGCCGAAACGGTTTCGGATACGATCCGGTCTTCTTCGTTCCGGAAAAGAATAAGACAGCCGCACAAATGACGCCGGCTGAGAAGAATGCAATTTCGCACCGCGGCTGCGCCATCGGCAAGCTCCAGCCCGTACTGCTGGAACTTCTCGACAGCGAATAACAGGCCGCGAATTTGCCTTGACAGTTATGGGGTTGGCAGCTATTAGAGCAGCTTTCGCAGTCGGTTCGGCTTTCGGCTCGACGACTCAGGCTAATAGTAATAATCGCGTCAGTGACGCAAAAGGCGGTGTTTCGCCGCTCATATTTCCGGACGTCGGATCGGAATGTTGCGGTTTCGCTGCAGAGCGACTGCTCGCCGGCGCCGCTGGAGCCGATTCTAAATATTAAAAGCAAAAAAGCCGATGACTGAATCGTATCGCGTATCTTTACCCAAAAACCGGGTCTTCGGCCCGGCAGTACTATTCTATTGAGTTTCTGATATGGCAAAATCCACCGGGTCAAACGGCAAGAGTCTGGTGATAGTCGAATCGCCGGCCAAGGCCAAGACGATAAACAAGTACCTCGGACCCAGGTTCGAGGTGAAGGCTTCAATGGGACACGTCCGCGATCTGCCTGCCAAAGGGCTCAATGTCGATATCGAGCATGACTTCGAGCCCACGTACGACATCATGCCCGGCAAGAAACGCACGGTAAACGCCCTCAAGTCCGCCGCCAGGAAGTGCGACAAGCTCTTCCTCGCAACAGACCTTGACCGTGAAGGAGAGGCCATCGCCTGGCACCTGGCGCAGATTTTGAAGATTCCGCCCGAACGCACCTATAGGGTGATTTTCAATGCCATCACCAAATCCACTATCAAAGAGGCCTTCACGGACCCCGGCAAACTCGACATAGACAAAGTTATGGCCCAGCAGGCCAGACGCATTCTGGATCGGATTGTCGGTTATCAGATAAGCCCGCTGCTCTGGAAAAAAATAGCAAAGGGGCTCTCGGCCGGACGCGTCCAATCGGTGGCGGTCAAACTCGTCGTTGAAAAGGAACGCGAAATCCGCGCATTCGTTCCCGATGAGTACTGGCTCATTCCCGCCGTGTTTACCAGCGACCTCCAGGCCGACTACGGCGCCGATTGGCGTAACTTCATAAAAGTCGAGGAGGGACAGAAGAGCGGCCCGACTCTTCTGCAGCAGAACGAATGGCTCTCCAAGCGAAATGCGTTTAAAGGAGAGCTGGTAAAAGTTCGCGGCGAAAAGTTCAGTGCCTCCAACAAGGAACAGGCCGAGGAAATATACAACGCCCTCAAAGACGCTTCGTTCAAGATCCTCGATATTAAGAAGAAAGAGTCGACTTCGCGGCCTTCGGCGCCGTTTATTACTTCGACCTTGCAGCAGGGCGCGTCGAACCGGCTCAGTTTCTCCGCCAAGCGTACGATGTCCGTCGCCCAGCAGCTTTATGAGGGCATCGATCTCGGCTCGATGGGTTCCCTGGGTCTGATCACCTATATGCGAACCGACAGCACGCATATCTCACCCGAGGCCGTCAGCGATGCACGCAAATATATCGGCAACAGAATCGGACCGGAATATGTCCCCGAAAAGCCCAACAAATACACATCCAAGCAAAGCGCCCAGCAGGCTCACGAAGCCATCAGGCCCACTGACGTCGATCTGACGCCGCACGAAATCAGGGAGTTCCTCACCGATCAGCAATTCAAGCTCTATGACCTCATCTGGCGAAGATTCGTGGCCTCACAGATGGCTCCGGCCAAGTGGAACGTGACCAATCTGGACATTGCGGCCGAGACGTCCGTGGGCCAGTGCAATTACAAGGCCGGCGGCCGCGTGCAGGTATTCGACGGTTTCACGCGCATCTGGTCGACCACGACAACCGATCAGAAGCTGCCCGCTCTGGAAGTCGGACGCCAACTTGGCGTCGTCGATATCAACGCCGAGCAGCACTTCACCAAACCGCCCGCGCGCTATACCGAAGCATCCCTGGTGAAGGTCTTGGAGAAGGAGGGCATCGGCCGGCCCAGTACTTACGCGACCATCATCAGCACGATCCAGGATCGAGGCTATGTCGAGCAGCGCGAAAGACGCTTCTACGCAACCGATCTGGGAGAGGTCGTCACCGATAAGCTGAGCGAGTATTTTCCGAAGATCATGGATGTGGCCTTCACGCGGTTCATGGAGGAGCAACTCGACAAAATCGAAGAGCAGCACCTGGACTGGGCCCGGGTTCTGCAGGAATTCTACGGGCCTTTCAAGCAGAATCTCGAGACCGCCCAGGAGCAGATGAAGCATGCCAAAGCCGAGACCCAGCCCAGCGAATACGAATGCCCCGAATGCGGCAAGCCGCTGGTGTATCGCTTCGGCAAGAACGGACGTTTCCTCAGTTGCTCGGCATACCCGGAGTGCAAATTCGCCAGCCCCTGCGACAGGGAAGGCAAAATGGTAACCCCGGAACAGAGCGAACACAAATGCCCCACCTGCGGCAAGGCAATGATATTCAGAAAGGGGCGATTCGGCGACTTCCTCGGATGCGAGGACTATCCCAACTGCAAAACCACGATGAAGATCGACAAGGAAGGCAACGTACTGCCGCCCAAACCGCCGCCGGAGCCGAGCGGCGTCAAATGCCACAAATGCAAGCAGGGCGAACTGGTGGTGCGTCAGAGCAAGCGCGGGCCTTTCCTCGGCTGCGGCAGATTTCCAAAATGCCGCACAATCGTGAGCATGAAACAACTGGACAACCTCAAAGAACTGCAGTCCCAGGGCAAATGGCCGCCGGATACCCTGGAACAGGCCGATGAACTGCTCGGGCGCAAGAAAAAGACCAAAAAGAAAAAGAAGAAGGAGTCCGGCAAGAGCAAATAGCGATTCCGTCGGCCTTCAGGCCTTGAATGGGGTTTACACAGATGAGCAAGCAAAAACAACCCGATCCCGAAACATTTGAAACGGTCGAGCCGATTGGTTGTCGCGTCCTCATACGCAAGGATGAGGATAAAAAGCAAACCAAAGGCGGCATCCAACTGCCCGATAATATCGAAATTCCGACAATTACCGGCAGAATCGTAACGATTTCGGCCGAGGTCGAAAACTCTCCGGACATCCCCCTGCGACAGTACGACAAGGTGCTTTTCAACCCCAAAGGGGCGATTCCCGTCGATTTCGAGGGGGATAACCGTCTGTTCGTCGTCGAAGTCGAAAACGTGGTGGCGGTTTTCCGAAAGTCCTGATCCGTGGTTCTCCACGCCGCCTGCATCGCACCACACTTGCAGCGCGTGATTATTACCCCTTGACAGTTTGGTCAATGTTATCGATTATAGAAAGCCGATAAATACTGCAACCAAAATTGGATAACGCCCAAAAAACGACACATTTGGAGTAAGGAGACTTGTTTTATGGACGAACAGACAACAACTCAAACCCCGCCGCCACAACCACCGACCGAACAACCGACAGCGCCGCATCGCGGTGTGGTAGTGCTGGTTCTCGGTATTCTGGGAATCGTATGCTGCTTCATTCTCGGTATTGTGGCCTGGGTCATGGGCAACAATGACTTGCGTGAAATGGACGCCGGCCGCATGGACCCGTCCGGCCGCGGCATGACTCAGGCCGGCAAGATTTGCGGCATGGTCAGCGTCGCACTTCAAATCATAGGCTTCCTCATCTGGCTGATCATGGTCGTTCTCATGGGGGCAAGTGCAACCATCCAAGCATAGTGAGTTGCGTAGATGAAGTTTCGGCTGGTGGAGGCGAGTCGACGCCCGCAATGGCCTTTTTGGGCGATTCTCATCGTCCTGTTGTGGATCGTGCTGGGCTGTACGGCGGTTTTTCTGGGTGAATACCTCGACAGGCCGGCGCAGTTATGTTTGTTCAAACGCCTGATCGGGATTCCGTGTCCGACTTGCGGCGCCACCCGAGGCAGCTTAGCTGTACTTCAGGGCCGAATAATTGAGGGCTGGCTATACAATCCACTGTTGTTGTCCGTCTTCGGCATCTGCCTTTTGCTGCTTGCTGTCAGATTGTGTTTTCGCCGCAAGTTGCAGTTGCAGTTAAGCCGGGTTGAGCGTATCATTGCATGGGCGTTTTTGGCTGTTTTGTTTGCAGCTAATTGGCTTTATGTGATTCTATATGTGGGCTGATTTTCGACACGCAAAGGGCGGGTGTACTTCGAAATGGAATCGAGCAGCAGGAATACCTGGGGTGCGAAGATAAAGCGGACTTTTACGTCTGTTCTGCCGGTTGCGGCCAATCGGTCGGGGCAGTGTGTGCGATGTGGCCAGTGCTGCAAACTGCCTAATGTCTGTCCGTGGCTTCGATATGATGACCAGGGCAAGAGTTTGTGCGCTCACTACGCCCTGCGGCCGCTGAACTGCCGCAAATACCCGCGCACCGCCGATGAACTGATCACCGAAAAGACCTGCGGCCACCGGTTCGGGTAGCAAGCATACCGCTTACGCACCGCATCCGCATAAAGATCGTTCGCAGTTTCCAAATTGTCTATGCAGCTACTTTGTTCGCCGTCTGTAAAGGGCAAGTGCCGATCCGACCGCGAGCAACACGCCGGTAGCCGGTTCGGGAATCGGCGGATCTTCCGGATCGCCGCCGCCTTCTTCTCCGCCGCCGCCTTCCCAATTGCCGCCTCTGATATAAACAGAGCCGCCGCCGGAACCGCCGCCGGAGCCGCCGCCGGAAAACGTCGGACTGTAGTACGTTTCGGCGCCGCTTGCAAACATATTGGAAGGCAAA
Source organism: uncultured Pirellulales bacterium (assembly GCA_964406945.1). GTDB lineage: Bacteria > Planctomycetota > Phycisphaerae > Sedimentisphaerales > Anaerobacaceae > UBA2266. The sequence goes on along the minus strand of CAYOTO010000023.1, from coordinate 25,935 downwards.
GAGCCCTTTGTTGCAGCACCCTGACCGCCAGGGGCGTCGGTGTGCTTCTGGAACACTGCAACAATGATCTTGGGTGTGTCCAGATATGCCGTTGTGGTCATGGCGGCCGGATCGCTTACATCTCCCAGCCAGTACACAAATTCATATCCGGGCCTGGGTGTAGCGGTCAGTTCGATTTGCTGATCTGCCTCGAACCTCATCAACCCCGTACCGGGCGAAACCGTACCGCCGCGCTGGGGTGTATGCTGAACGAGCAAAGCAACATCGGCCGCTGAGAGTAGAACCGGCAGGCAAAGAACCGCCAGTACCGAGCACAGCGAAAATAGCCGCACCTTCACTGAAATGCTTCTTTCCATCGAGCAACCTCCTCCGAGTTATAAGGGTGCTCCTGTTATAACGGGCTTTATTGACTTATAACTATTTGAGCGAATTGAGTGTCGAAAGTCAATGATTTTTTACCCTAACCCTCCTAGTTTGCCTAATGTTACGGTTATATCAGCACGTATGGCTGCCTGGGAGGGTCATTAGAGGCGGTTTTGAGTAAATATGCGTAATATAACAAACATGAGGAATTACAGAAAAACCGCCAGATTTTACTCTTTTAACAGAGTCCTGACGTGCACCTATCGCGCATTTTCCGGTGCGGAGGTCGTGAGATTCTGAGGATTAACTGCCGATCAGGAAGGTCATTTCCCGTGTGCGGGCGCTACCTTGGCTTGCTCAAAGCCTTTCTGACGGGGCGATTATTGATGTACCGGCTGATGTTGCGAATTGCCTGCCGCAGACGCTGTTCGTTCTCGACAAGAGCGATTCGCATAAAGCCCTCGCCGTTCTCTCCGAAAGCCCGTCCCGGAGCGATAGCCACCTCGGCGTGCTCCATCAGATCTAGCGCATAATCAATCGTTCCCTTGCCGTTGAGATGCTCTTCCGGAACCCTGGCCCATACGAACATGGTCGCCCGGGGCTTTTCCACCTGCCAGCCGATCCTCTCCAGGGCTTCGCAGACCACGTCGCGTCGGGATTTGTACTTTCTGTTCTGCTCGACGACGGCATCCTCGCAGTGGCGCATCGCGATAATCCCGGCGATCTGAATCGCCTGAAAGATACCGTAGTCATAATAGCCTTTGATGGTCGCAAGATGCTCGATCATTTCCCGGTTTCCGGCCACGAAACCGATTCGGAAACCCGCCATATTATAGGGCTTGCTCATTGTCGTGAACTCGACACCCACGTCCTTGGCGCCCGGCGCGGCTAGAAAACTCGGCGGTCTGTACCCGTCGAAGGACGTCTCGCCGTAAGCAAAGTCGTGTATGACGGCAATTCCAAACCGCCGTGCAAGCTGAACGATCGGCTCGAAAAAGCCCTCGTCAACCGTCAGCGCGCTGGGATTGTGCGGATAGTTGAGGATAAGCAGCTTGGGCTTGGGAAAGAGGTGCTCGCAGACCATGGCTATCGTATCGAGGAACTTCTGGTCGGTCCCGAGCGGAACAGTTATCACATTCGCACCGGCCAGAGCAACGGCATAGTTGTGTATCGGAAAGGCCGGATCGGGTACGACCGCCGTTTCGCCCGGACCCAGCATGGCAAGGCACAAATGGCTGAAGCCTTCTTTCGAACCGATGCAGGCCAGAACCTCCTTGTCCGGATCAAGTTCCACTCCCCACTTGCGGGCGTACTTCTTGGCTATCTCGCGTCTGAGGTTCTTTATGCCTCGCGATGCGCTGTATCGCTGATTGCGCGGATCGCTCGCGGCTTCGCAGAGCTTGTCGATCACGATCTGCGGCGCCGGATCCGATGGGTTTCCCATGCCAAGGTCGATAATGTCGGCGCCTTCGCGGCGCTTTGCGAGTTTGAGCGCGTTTAGTCTGCCGAAAAGGTAAGGCGGAAGACGTTTAATCCGCTGCGCCGGGTCTATTTTGAAATCTGACATACAGTGAATCCCGCAGATAAGCCTGTCTGACTGCTAACGATACAATCGGACAGTGTACCAGAAATGCATGAAACTTCAATCTAATTGTACGCCGAACGTACGAGCGAATGAAGAAACCGGTCCGGAAGCCTCAGTATGTGTGCGATTCAATCAGACCTTACAGAGCCGCTGGCGGTCGAATGCAATTTGTTGCTGCGGCGGACTATTCCCATTCGATAGTTGCCGGCGGTTTACTCGAAACATCGTACACAACCCGGTTGACGCCGCGGATCTCGTTTATGATCCGACTGCTGATAATCCCGAGCACCTCATAAGGTATGTGAGAAAAATCGGCGGTCATAAAGTCGGTCGTTTCGACCGCTCTTATGGCGATCACATTCTCATAGCTGCGTTCATCGCCCATAACTCCCACAGTCGAGACCGGAACGAGCACGGCCAGAGCCTGGGATATCTTTCGATAAAGCCCGGCCGACCGGATCTCCTCGATGAGTATCTCGTCGGCTGCACGCAGAATCTCCAGCCGATGTGTGGTGATTTCGCCGATAATCCGCACCGCCAGGCCCGGCCCCGGGAACGGATGCCGCCACACCATATCCTCCGGCAGACCCAGGTATTCGCCTACCACGCGGACCTCGTCTTTGAAGAGTTCTCGCAGCGGCTCGACCAGCTCGAAACCCAGTTCTGACGGCAGACCTCCGACATTGTGGTGCAGCTTAATGTTGGCGGCGGGATTGCCGTCCTTCGAGCCGGATTCGATTACGTCCGGATACAGCGTCCCCTGGGCGAGAAATGCTGCGTTGGGGATCTTGGTGGCTTCGGATTTGAAGGCCTCGATGAATTCTGCGCCTATTATCTTTCTCTTCTGCTGGGGATCGGTAACGCCCGTCAGGGCGTGAAGGAACTGTTGCGACCAGTCTACGACCCGCAGGTCCATGTGAAAATGATCGCGGAAGGTTCCTACAACGTTACTGCGCTCGTTCTTACGCAGAAGACCGTTGTCAACGAATATGCATGTAAGCTGATCGCCGATAGCCTTGTGCAGCAGCGATGCGACTACGGAAGAATCGACCCCGCCGCTCAGACCGCAGATCACGTTGGATTCGCCGACCTGTTTGCGGATGGAGGCAGTTGTCTCGGCCACGAAATCGCTCATCTTCCAGTCGCCCGCGCATTCGCAGATATCGTAAAGGAAATTCTCGAGAATCGCCGGGCCCTTGGGGGTGTGGGTAACTTCCGGATGGAACTGAACGCCGTAAAAACGCTTCTTCTTGTGCCGCACCGCCGCATACGGACACGTCGATGTCGAGGCGAGTTTCTCGAAGTCGTCGCCGGGCCTGTCGACCTGGTCCCCATGACTGGCCCATACCAGCGTTTCGTCGGGCATTGCTGCAAAAAGGTCTTTCTTGTCGGTGATTTTGAGGCTGGCCCGGCCGTACTCGTGGTGGTCGGCCCGGTTGATATCAGCGCCAAGCATACGGCAGCCAAGCTGCATTCCGTAGCAGATTCCCAAAATCGGAACGCCCAGATCGAATATCTTCTCGTCGCACGTCGGGGCGTTCGGAGCGTAGACGCTCGCCGGACCTCCCGAAAGAATGATTCCCTTCAGATTCATTTTCGCCAGTTCTCGTGCCGGCATATCGGCTCTGAAGATTCGCGAATACACGTTCTGCTCGCGCACTCTTCTGGCTATTAGCTGACCGTACTGACTGCCGAAATCGAGTATTGCCACCAGTTCTCGTTCCATCTTTCGCCTGCTGATTGCCCGGAACATCCGCCGCCCGGGCCGTTACTGAGAGTTGGACCTAGTCTTCGAACGACATGGCCGCCGAATAGTTCGGGGCTTCCTGTGTGATCTGTATGTCGTGGGGATGGCTTTCGTTGACCGATGCGGCGCTTACGCGCACGAATCTGCCCTTTCGGGTCAGATCCTGGACACTTCTTGCTCCGCAATAACCCATACCGGCTCGAAGCCCCCCCACAAGCTGGTACACGAAATCGCCCAGCATTCCGCGATACGGCACCCGGCCTTCGACGCCCTCGGGCACGAGTTTGGCTCTTTCGGTGGAACTGTCCTGACCGTAACGGTCGGCCGAGCCTTTAACCATAGCCCCAAGAGAACCCATTCCGCGGTATTGCTTGAACTGCCTGCCCTTGTAAATCACAAGCTTACCCGGGCTTTCCTTCAGGCCGGCAAACAGCGAACCGAGCATAACGCTGGAGGCGCCCGCCGCGATCGCCTTGGTGATTTCGCCCGACTGGGTTATGCCGCCGTCGGCTATGACTGGTACTTCGTGTTTTTCGGCCGCCTGGGCGCAATTGCTGATGGCGGTTATCTGCGGCACACCGACGCCCGAAATTACTCGCGTGGTGCAGATTGCGCCGGGACCGATACCCACCTTGATGGCGTCTGCTCCGGCTGCGATCAGGTCTTCCGCGGCTTCGGAAGTGGCGATGTTGCCCGCTATGACATCTATTTCGTAAGTGGACTTGATCGTCTTAACGGTATCGAGGACGTTCTGCGAATGGCCGTGAGCGGTGTCGACCACAATTACGTCCACGTCGGCGTCGATCAGGGCTGCCACACGTTCGTAATCATGCACCCCGACGGCGGCGCCTACCAGCAGCCGACCCCTTCGGTCTCTGCCGGCTCTCGGGAACTGCTGAACCCGGTCGATATCCCGCATAGTAATCAGCCCGGCCAGTTCTCCGGCCTTGTTGACCAGCAGCAGCTTCTCGACCTTGTGCTTCTGCAGAATCTCCTTTGCCTCTTCGAGCGTGGTTCCTTCAGGCCCGGTGATGAGATTACTCTTTGTCATTACCGAACTTACGCTGACGTCGTAGTCCTTGAGGAACTTCAGATCGCGCCGGGTCAGAATTCCGACGAGCTTTTTGCCATCGACGATTGGAATTCCCGATACGTTCTGCACGGCCATAAGATCCTGCGCTCTTCGGACCGGTTCATTCGGCGAGAGTGTTACCGGATCGCTGATTACACCGTGCTCGGAACGCTTGACCTTGGCTACTTCGCGATTCTGGGCCTCGATGTCCAGATTCTTGTGGACTACTCCAATGCCGCCTTCCTGAGCCAGCGCGATGGCCAGGGCCGATTCGGTTACCGTGTCCATGGCGGCCGAAACAATTGGGATATTGATTTTTATGTTGCGGGTCAGTTGCGTGCTGGTATCGACTTCGCTGGGCACAACATCGCTCTTGCCGGGTATCAGTAACACGTCGTCGAAGGTAATTCCCTCGGCGACAATCTTGGTATCGCTCATGTTCACCTCCAAATTGCGACGGCTCCGCGGGTCTGCGGCTTGAAAACCGATAATATAGTAGCGTCCCGTCCATCCGTCAAGGTATTCCGGCCGCTGCCATGCATTTAGCCGTTTCGTAATTCATTGCCGCAATCGGGCAATTTGAACGTATAATACGGCTGAAATCGCAAAAAGGTCAGATAAACAGCGCCCAATCGGCGCGCGTCGGGCGGCCTTGTCAGGTGAGCGCAGTAAATGCATTAACAGCAATGCCAGTGAAGAACAGGCCGGAAATAACATTGGTGCAACGAGTAACCACAGATCAGGTGAAGGCCGGTTTCGTACCCCGGCCTTCCTTTATGCGCCCGATTCGCCGGTAATTCACACGGTTTTGCTGGGCAGAATCTGAAAATATCTGTTGACGGCCGCCGGATTTCGGTCTAAAATGCGGAGCTTTTTTTGGACACTCTTTTTGGAGGACTAGTATGGCCGTGAACGATGCGACAGAATTGCTGAAAGAGAAACTTTCGGCGGAAAATTATGAGAAATTAGCCGCGCTGGCCAACCCGAAGCTGCATCAGTTTGTTGCGGATGCGATCGAGTTGTGCAAGCCGGAATCGGTCTTCGTGCTCAGCGATACCGCTGACGAAATGGCTTATATTCGAAAGCAGACGCTGGCCAAGGGCGAGGAAATCCAGCTTACAAAACCCGCTCAGACCGCTCATTTCGACGGTTACAACGACCAGGCCCGCGATAAGGCCCGGACGAAATACCTGCTGAGCAAGGGTTCCGATCTTGGCGAAAGTCTCAATACCATCGACAAGGAAGAAGGCGTGGCCGAGGTGCGGGGCTTTTTTGACAGCTCGATGGCCGGCCGCGAGATGATCGTAGCCTTCTTCTGCCTGGGCCCGACGGATTCGGACTTCTCAATCCCGTGTGTGCAGATTACCGACTCGCCTTACGTTGCCCACAGCGAATTGATCCTGTACAGGCCCGGCTATGAGCAGTTCAGGAAGATCGGCGACAGCGGCGAATTTTTCCGCTTCATGCACACCGAGGGCGAACTCGAAGGCGCTGTCAGCAAGAACGTGGACAAACGCCGGGTGTATATTGACCTCGACGAGAGCCTCGTCTACAGCACGAACACCCAATATGCCGGCAATACAGTGGGTCTGAAGAAGCTGGCTCTGCGGCTGGCAATCAACAAGGCCGATAAAGAGGGTTGGCTGGCCGAACACATGTTCGTGATGGGCGTGCACGGACCGAAGGATAGGGTTACCTATTTTACCGGCGCGTTCCCGTCGGCCTGCGGAAAGACATCAACCTCGATGATTCCCGGCCAGACTATCGTCGGCGACGATATTGCCTATCTTCGCAAGATGAACGGCCAAGCCCGGTCGGTGAACGTCGAAAAGGGCATTTTCGGCATCATTCGCGATGTGAACCCCGACGACGATCCCGTGATTTACGACGCTTTGACCGGCGATTGTGAAGTGATCTTCTCGAACGTTCTGGTCAAGGACGGCAAGCCGTACTGGCTCGGGATGGGCTCGGAGATTCCGGACGAAGGCGTCAATCACAGCGGAGAATGGAAAAAAGGCAAAACCGACGACAAAGGCAACGAAATTACCCCCTCGCATAAGAATGCCCGGTATTGCCTGAACATCAGCGATCTGGCAAACAAGGACCCGCTGATCGACGATCCCGAGGGCGTTCCGGTCGGCGGTATTGTCTATGGCGGCCGCGACAGCGATACGTGGGTTCCGGTCGAGCAGGCGTTCAGTTGGGCAGAAGGGATTATTCTCAAAGGCGCCTCGCTGGAATCGGAGACTACCGCAGCTACTCTCGGCGCCGAGGGCGTTCGGACGTTTAATCTCATGAGTAACCTGGACTTTCTGGCGATTCCGCTGGGCAAGTACATCCAGAACAACCTGGATTTCGTCAAAGGTGTTGAGAATCCGCCTCTGATCTTCTCGGTGAATTATTTCCTGAAAGGCCAGGACGGCAAATATCTGACCGGCATGGGCGACAAGAAGGTCTGGATTCTCTGGGCCGAACTAAAGGCCAACGGCGACGTCGAAGGCATTGAGACCCCTACGGGTGTTATTCCCAAATATGAGGACCTGGCCCGACTGTTTAAAGAGAGCATGGGCAAAGAATACTCGCAGGACGACTACGTGAAGCAGTTCACTTATCGCGTTCCCGAGAATCTGGCGAAACTGGATCGCGTCGAGAAGATCTACCGCGAGAAAGTCGCCGACGCCCCGGCGGTTCTTTATGAGACGTTCGATGCGGCCCGGGCCCGGCTCAAAGCTGCACAGGAAAAATACGGCGACAATATTTCGCCGTTGGATTTGGCCAGTGCCTAGGCCGGATTCCAACGCCGCAGACTTGAATCTACAGATTAGTGCTGCCTAAAGGTGCGTATGAATTGGCATACGCACCTTTTTTTCTTAGCTTAGTATTAACAGATGTGCATATACCGGCAAAACGGCCCACGCACAAAACGAGGACCGAATGTAGCAATTATGGGACCTGCGACCGCCAATAGTGGTTTTAACGGATTTTTTGGTTAACAGGGTTTTAGGCCATGCCGATATGAAACTGGAATCCAGAAAAGCGTAGCACTAGTAGAAAAGGAGATTCGCAATGGGGATTCAGAATTGGTCCGAAGATATCGTCCTCGTCGATTTGCCTCAGGAACCGGATATGGGCGATGAGTTGAAAACCGTTACCGAGGTCGTGCGCGACAGAGGCGACTGCGACGTTGTCATAGATTTCGACAATGTCGATATCGTAACGTCTTCGAGTCTTTCCAAGCTGCTGAAACTCAAGAAACTGCTGGGCGATTGCGGCCACAGACTGGTTTTCTGCAGCGTTGCTCCGGCCACGAAAGGAATTTTTACGGTTACGGGTCTTGACGGCATCTTCGAAATGGCGGATGATAAGTTCGTTGCGCTGGCCAGTCTCCAGATGGTCGGCTGAGTCGATACAATTGAAAAACACTGGTATGTCGGGCGCGGTCGCAGTTGCGTCCAGCGCCCGAAGGTACTGTGGAGCCGGCTACGAAGATCGTCCCGGGGACGATGTTCGTAATCTGCTCGCAGCAGGAAGAGTCGCCTAATGGAACAGCAGATTTCTCTGCACGAACTCGAGCAGAAGCTGGGGTATTCGTTTTCCGACCGGGGATTGCTCGAAAAAGCTCTGACCCACTCCTCGGCGGTCGATTCACGTCTGGAAAGTAACGAGCGTCTTGAATTTTTGGGCGATGCCATTCTCGCGGCCGTGATTTGTGACCAGCTCTTCGGTCGATTCGGCAAATACCTCGAAGGCAATCTCACCAAAGTCAAAAGCATGCTCGTGTCGCGCACCACCTGTGCGAAGATTGCGGGCGTGCTCGGATTGCAGAACTACCTCAGGGTCGGCAAGGGGATGACTTCGAACCGGGCTCTTTCGGGCAGTCTCTCGGCCGGAGTTATAGAGGCGATAATCGGGGCGATATATATCGACGGCGGTTACGACGCAGCCAAGTCATTCATATGCGATATTTACGCGGAAATGATCGATCTGGCTGATGCCGAAGAAGCGCAGGGCAACTACAAGTCGGTTCTTCAACAGTACACTCAGGAGCGATTCGGCACCACCCCATCCTACATCCTTCTCGACGAGAAAGGCCCGGACCACAACAAGTGTTTCGAGTCCCGGGTGGTAATCGACAGCCGGCATTTCGACAGCGCGTGGGGAACGAACAAGAAAGAGGCCGAGCAGAAGGCTGCTTTGAATGCGCTTGTTGAGCTTGGGGCGATTGAAGATCCCGTGGCGAAATCCAAAGATTAGCCGGTGGCAGCCACTGTGAGCGTGCTAAGCGTTGATCAGCCACGCGGCACCCAGTAGCACCAGTGCCGCGATGAACATTATCACAACGATGGTGCCGAACAGGACCGCACACTGCCTGCTGAAAGACCCCAGCTCGATGTCCCGGATCTTGGTGGCTTTGTAAACTATCGAGATCGCCGCGGCCAGAGGAAGCAGCCACAGCACCGAGGCCGGAGTCGTCCCGATATGTTCGGGCACTGTGAAGGTCATCAGTATCGAGGCGACGATCATGGCTTTGCTCCGGACGGTTCGGTATTGCGGACGTGTGCCAGATAAACGGCGTTGACAATGCACAGCAGGTTGAGAAGTCCGGCAATGCTTGTGTAAATCTGGCCGATTTCGTTGGGCCGGCCGTAAACGGCGTACTCATTGGCTCCGCCGGAGGTCAGGTGGCCCAGGGCCGCGACGGCGGGCGTATTCATTATCTGAGCGATATACCACGGCCTTGCTCCGACCGGGTCTATCACGCCAATCGAACCGATATACAAACCGATTAGAAACGTCGCGGTAATCGTAACAAAGATTATCACGGCCCGCTTCTGCTCTTTGAGTAGAAGATGTCCGCCGCCCGGCACGGCCCATCCGAGCAGTCCGACCGTAAGCAGCAACGCAGCGTGGTTTGTTTTGGTATTGGCGCTCATCGTGTCTATTCGTTTGGCTCGTTAGCGTCGGCTTCTTCGTCATCGCCTTCGTCGACAAACCGCAGCTTCATTCTACTGGCAATATTCTCCGGCGCCAAAAACACCGGCGCAAGGCTCTGCGATGACTTGACTTCTTGCGTGAACAGAGTCGAAGCCTTAATCTGGCGGAAGTCTTCACGATAAACGCGATTTACCGTGAGGTTGTTGACGACGTAATAACCCATATCGGGCTTGAATTCCATCACCACCGGCGGGTCGGACAGGCTGTTGCTGTCGGCAGGCACGAGCGAATAAAGCTTGTCCGCGAACAGCCGCTCGATGTTGCGGGCCCTCATTACCATGCCTTTTGCGGCGTTGCCGGCATTGTGGGCGGCTATTTCCTGCATCTGCTGGCTGGTAATCCGGCTCATGTCCTGAATCGTGTCGATGCGGAAATTATTTGGATCCGCATCTTCGGAGTTCGGGTCTTTCGGGTAAATCTCGTTGAACTGGGAAACCGCCTCGGCAAAACCTTCGGCCCGTGCGAGACCCTGTAGCTCGGTTGCTTTTTCTGCCGCAACGGGCAGCGCCGCAAGCGCCTTTAGATCCTTTACGACCTGATCCTTGATGACAATGGCATCATCGGTGTCGTTCGGGTCGCCAAGCTGCAGACCGGCCACGCTGTAGGATGTATCGACGCTCTCGGGTGCAGCCGCTTCGCGTACTTCCACGACTCTTAACATTACTCGCACTTCGCCGAGCATATCGATGGCCGGGCCGAGATTCTCGTACATGTGGGGTCGGGCCGCCACGAGAGGACCCAGATCCCCGGCCTTGAGTTCTTCCACGGCGAACATCATTCTGGCCAGCGGCACCGGCGTACCGGCATTGCCTCGCACGTACAGGCGTCTTAGGTACTGATCCTGCTGCACGTCCTTTGCATCAAGCAGACCCGTCGTCCCGTGGTATACTTTGACATTGTGCTCATCGGTAAGTTTCGAGGCCATCTTCTGATAATCGCCGGCCTTTTCCTTTATCTGTTCGACGGTCGCATCTTCCGGATCGACACCGGCAAACTCCGGTGCGGTTCCCGTCGCGGCTTCGGCCATCATGTCTCTTGCGAGGGTGTTGGTCCTGGCCTGCCGCATGGCGTCGTCGATTTCGTCCATGACCTCCGCGAAAGGCTTTGTGACCGATTTGGTCGGCGAATTGGGATCGTTGGGGTCGATCGGGACGGCATCGACAAAGTCTTCGGTGTTCTGCAGATAATACTGCTCCATCTCTTCCTGCGTGGGCGCCTCGATCGCGGCGGCTACATCGTCCATCTTTATGGCGATGTATTCGACCTTGACGCGCTCGGGCAACTTGTAACCGAATCCGTACGGATTCTCGTCGGTTATCGAGCCGGCAAAGATGTCTTTGTATGTATCGAATTGTTCCTGAACTTCGGCATCGGAAGGCTCGTTCTGGTCGTCGGCGAAAATCCTTGCGTTAAGATTCACCAGTTCGGCGTTCATGGTCTGAGCACGGGCGCTGATCATGTGCCTGATCTGAGGCACGGTTACATCTTCGAGCGAGCATGCAATCTGGGTGTACTGCATCACGGCCAGCAGATCGGCGAACACCTGCAAAATCGTGTTTTCCGGAACGCCGTGCCTCTGGACGAGCTGCGAGATGTACTGACTGTAACTGACGCCGTTGCCGCCCTGCTGATCTGCGGTCATCTGGGGAATGAGCCTGCCCAGGAGTTGTCCGGCTTCGTTGATCGGAATCCTTACGCCCGCGAGTCGCGCCTCGTTTTTAAGGAGAATCCAGTACAAAGTGCCGGGAGCGCTGCGCTTATAGATGTCCGCCAGTTGCGATTCGGTGATTGTATAGCCCTGCTGGCGTATCGTGCGTGAAATTGAGGCTATCAGTTGCGCCGAGAACTGCTGATCAGTGAAAATAACCTCGGCCATCAACGCGCCGGTAATGTCGCGCGAAACGTCCTGGCTTCGAAGCAGCCGGTCCGCCTGAAGGGCCCTGAGCAGTTCCAGCTCGTTCTGTGCGATTGCCAGGTCGTTGCGCAGGATTTCCCTGTCGCCCAGGTAGTATGCGACTGTGTCGTACCGGCCGCTCTGCCTCTTGGCGAGCTGCTGCAGATACGCACCGCCTATGAAACCGATCATGATGATGCAGACGACAACCGCCATGACCTTGGTATTGTTCTTTCGAAACCACTTGACAAGATTCATATGGTGCTCCGAATTCGTTTATCTGGCAAATTGTGAAACCGTAAAGTATAGTAAGCGGGCTTGTTTTTGCAAGAAAATATAGATTTCCCGGCTGAAACGGTCACTTTATACGCGATGGCAGCGACCTGGTGCTCGAAAATAGCCCAAATAACGGCCCCGGGCGGCAAAAGAAAGGATTATCGGTCCTTGCAGTCGGCAAAATCGGCAAACCTCCCGGGCATGTCGAAGGACTTTGCTATGTGGCGATTAAATTCGGTTACTTTACTGCTCGCGTTCGCTGTATTTTCAGCTTCTATCGGCGCCCAGTCTCGGCGGCCCCGGCAAATTGACGATCCAGCCCAAAGACTGGGCGTTACTCACGTTGCGGGCAAGTATTGCTTCGGCGATCAGGATTTTCTAAACGAAGGCGCCGACCGGGTGCTCGAGCTTGGCAGCCGGGTAATCAAGCTGTGGTTCCACAAGCCGGCCGAGTCTTACCCGTACAATTCTGACTGGCCCGAGGTCAACAGCCTCGCTGAAATGGCTAAAACGCCTTATTTCCGACAGGTCTTTGCAAAACCATTCAGGACTTACGTGCTGATGGCCTTCTCCGTGGGACGCTGGGAGGGGCATTTTCGCGACGGCATGAGCGAGCAGGAAGAGCAATTCGAGAAAGAGCAGTTCTACGAACTGACAAAACACCTGCTCACGACGTATCGAGGAACCGGAAAAACGTTCATTCTGCAGCACTGGGAGGGAGACTGGCTCATCAGGGCCGGTTTCGACCGAAAAGTCGACCCCAGTGAAGAAGCGATAAAGGGCATGATCGCCTGGCTCAACGCCAGACAGGTGGGCGTGAACGCGGCCAGGGCTGAGATCGGGCAGGACGGGGTGCGGGTGTATCACGCCGCGGAGGTCAACCGCGTGGTCGCGAGCATGGACGACGGACGGCCAGGGCTGATCAACAAGGTGATTCCGCATACAAATGTGGATATGGTCTCCTATTCGGCGTGGGATTCGGTTACCGAAGGTTCATCCGATCCGAATTTGTTCAGGCGGGCGCTGGATTATATCGCCGAACATACGCCGGACAGCGCCGATTTTGGCGATAAGAACGTCTACGTAGGCGAATTCGGCATACCCGCAAATCAGTATCCGGCCGGGAAGGTCCGGGCGGTCATTGAGAATGCGGTGGATACGGCATTTGACTGGGGCTGTCCGTATGTGATTTACTGGCAGTTGTACTGTAATGAACTGAAGGACAAGACCGCCAAACCGCCCGTTACGGATAACGAGACGGTGCGGGGCTTCTGGCTGATAAGGCCCGACGGGTCGAAAACGCGGACCTGGGAATATTTCCACGACCTGCTGCACTCGGCGAAGTAACGATTTTTGGGGTATTCCGGCGCTGAGCCTTTGCCGGAGAACGCCGATCGCATTATCATGTTCCCGTAGAATAACGGTTCTCTGGTCGGGGAATGACTGAATGGATATATCGCAAAAGACTGTTGCACTTGCACTCGGGCTTACGGTTTTCGCCGGGCTGTCGACCGGAATCGGAAGTGCGATTGCTTACTTTATGCGCAAGCCGCGGATCAGTTTCCTTTCGTTCGCTCTGGGTCTGTCGGCGGGGGTGATGATATACATCAGTTTTATGGAGATGCTTCCCGACGCAGTCGAGAAGGTCGGAGAGGCGTGGGCGCTGGTGGGATTTTTCGTCGGCATCGGCGTTATCGCTCTGATCGATTATCTGGTGCCCGAACAGGAGAATCCGCACGAATACGAGAATATCGAGCAGCCGCAGAATCATCCGCACCTGATGCGAACGGGGCTGCTGACGGCCCTGGCGATAGGAATACACAATTTTCCCGAGGGGCTTGCGACTTTCGCCACGGCCGTAACCGATTTGAGGCTGGGCGTCTTTATCGCGCTTGCGATTGCTATACACAATATCCCCGAGGGAATCGCGGTCTCGGTTCCGATCTATTTCGCGACGGGCAATAAGAGGAAGGCTTTCGTCTATTCGTTTATGTCGGGGATATCCGAGCCTCTGGGGGCCATTGTCGGCTATCTGATTCTGATGCCGTTTTTAACGCCGGCTCTGCTGGCGGCGGTGCTCGCTTTCGTGGCGGGGATTATGATCTATATCTCGCTGGACGAACTGGTCCCCATGGCCCACCATTATGGTCACGGCCATCTGGCGATCTCCGGAGTAGTCGCTGGAATGCTCATAATGGCCGTAAGCCTCCTGTTGCTCTGATCGCAAGTCTTCCGGGTGGGTCAAGGCTGTTTTGTGCGGCTTTTTTGGCAGAATTCGGCCATTTTTCCCATAGCTCGTGTGGTCGCTTCGGGCGAGCCGTCCATTTTGGCGTAGGCGTCCACCAGTTCCAGCAGTTCCGGGTCCGGGTCGACCTGCCCGTATTTGTGAGCAACGTTTACGATGGCCGCATCGAGTCCGTATTCCATCGCCTTTGCCAGATACGCCCGGCAGATGCCGATTCGCCTGGCGGGAAGGTCACGAGCGCAGTTGCTTATGCCCAGCGAACAGTGGGCGCCGCCCATTTTGGAGTCGCTTTTGATGCGCTTTATTGTCTCGAACGCACGATAGGTATAGCCCGGCACCCCCGGCTCCATGGGCATATCTATCGCCAGCGGAAAAACGGTCGAGTCGAAGAAGATGTCCCCCGGTTCGAAATCGTACCGGCCGGTTGCTTTGTCGAAAAGCTCGCCGGCCATTGCCAGCAGTTCGTCCACCGAGTGCGACCCGCCCGGACCGGTTGCGGCCGACTCGCTTACAAGCAAACCCACAAATGCGAACTCGTGCTCGGCTCGAAGCGGGAGCAGCTCATCGGCGGTATAGGTCTTCACGGAGTTTATAAGGGGCTTTGCCACCTTCTCGTCGGTGTTGTACCACTCGGCAAGACCGGCTTTGAGCACGTTGTTATCGCTGCTGTCGACGCAGACAGGAACGCCGTCGCCCCATTTACGAACGAGCCGAACGTACTGAATCATCATATCCACAGCCACACGAGGATCGGTTTCGCCGAACTCATCCAGATTGACCGCAATATAGGCAGCGCCGTCGGCGGCCTGCGACTCTATGAGCTTGCGGATGTAGGCCAGCGGCTCCGATTCCTTCTCGTAGGCGTCCGATCCCAGTGCAGCGAGTTCTTTGAGAACCTTGCCTGTTCTGGGTATAGACGCATGAATCGATTCGCCAATGCATATAAGGTCTGTTGCCATTTTATCCCCTTCTGTGATTATCGCCGCGATACAGTCAAAATCGGGCCGTTTCAGCGATTCTCCATGAACTTGTTCGACCAAAGACCGTCGTTCGATCCTTGATATAAGTCGGCAAAATAACAGAAAACCCTTGCCCGGGCCAGCATTTTAGCACAGTCGACTGCATAGATTGCGCGAACCTTAACAAGGCGGCGGACGCGCCGGTTTACCCATTTCTCCCAGACTACCAGGATTACACTGGAGAACGCTGACTGCATTGTGGATAACCTGTTGAGAACCTGTCTGTTTTGCACGCCCGACGCAGTAACGCAGAGCTGCTGAGGGATTGACCGCTCCCAATTTTGAGATGGTCCAGAGGCAAAAAGGATTTGTTCCTGCAAGTCAAATCCTTGTAAAGCCTGTTTTATCAAGCACTTATGATTAGCAAGTTCTTGTTATTCCGATAAATACTACGCGCTCAGAGGTTCTCAAATCTGGGAGGACAAATCCGGATGGTGTTTTCGTGCAGCCGCGGGCGAATTTGTCGGTAAGTGGATAAATAGTTGAAAAACCGGGTTAAACACGGTCTGAGCAGGGACAAAAGAAGCCTTATCTAAAGCACCCAAAGCCTCATTGCGTCGGATTCTTGTGCGCTTACAAATAATTTGCTAACCCGCGGCGGCGGGGTGCTCGTATAATAGCCTCCCGAATCATCGTTGCAAATTGTTCGACAGGGGTGCGAGAATGGACGCTCCTAGATATTTTGCACCGCTCGTGCTGATCAGCCTGGCGGCGTTTGCCGGGTGCCAAGAGCAGCAGGCGGGCACAATAACCGCAATCGACCGCAAGCTTGCCTGGTCTGCGCCCACGTGGAGCGAGCCCGTCGAGGGCATCCAGTGCAGGCTGCGGATATCGAAGCGGCGATGGTACAGAAATGAAACGCCCGTCTTGAGCGTCGATTTCAAGAATACCGGTTGGCGCATTTATCCGTTTTTGCCCGATCACATGCAGCAGCTTTGCGAGGTTCAATACGACGGGAACTGGTACTACTGGCCGACGCCGGTCAAAATAGACAGCCCGGTCTGGCCCCTGGCTCCGGGCGTTCAGCTCAACAGCGTTTCGATAAGACTGCACAATCGCTTCGGCATAGACCTGGAGCGCGGCAAGCACATAATCCGCGTGGCTTTCAATTTCGAAGGCGTCAGAGTCGAGAGCAATCCCCTCGGCATCATAATAGTCGATTGAGGCGGAGCCCACGGCGGCTCTACCTGATATTCGACAATCCGGCCTTTCAGCGACAGAACGTACGGTCTGCACTCAAGTACGCGGACTGCTCGCTGAAGGGTGAGCAATCAGCTTTCGTTATGGTTTTACAAGCTGGATGGTCTGTTCGACCGGTTCGGCCGTCTTGACCGGAGGTTCGACGCCGCTGCCGAACTGGTACGCAACCACCTTAATCTCGATGGGGAATTTCGCACGAGCGGGCAGCTCGGCGATAGCGAGTTTGCCGTCGGTGATTTTCGCGGGGCCGTGGGCCACGTAATATTCGACGCACAGCCCGCTGTCGCTTGTCGCTTTCAAAGGCACGGGGGGACTACCGGCTTTGATGTTGCCGACGGGAGGGAAAGTTATTGTCTGGTCTTTGCCTTTCTTCAGTCCCGAGAAGCCTCGCGGCATCATGCCTACCTGCTCGGTGTATCTGTAGGTCTTATCGCCGCTGCTGCAGGCCATGAACGTGACTCTTGATCGTTCGGTCGCCGGCGCCAGGCCGTCGTATTTCATCCTCAGCGTATCGGGACCGGCGGCAGTGACGGGCCCGCTCACCTGGCGAACAAAAATGGGAGCGTCCGAGTGGCCTACGGGCTCGCCGGCTCGAAGCCATTTCGGCCCGCGTCCCTTATGGCGGCTCGGATAGACTTCGGCGTATTCGGGGTGAACTTCGAAAGTGCGGCCGTCGCCGACCCACTCGAGTCGGGTGAAGAAGAAACGCGTGCCTGCGTCGACCCAGTACGGATCGTTCCACTTGATGAACTGATCTTTCTTCTCGAAGCCTTCGTCATGATATGCGGCTGTCGCCCGGGCAAGCTCCTCGTCGAAATGCCAGGCGGCGATTCTTTTGTCGCCGGTATAATCGTCGAAGGCGGCCGGAGCGCGGGCATCATCGGATTCGATTGCGAGATCCGTCAGCCAGCCTTGTTCGTAGTCTATCTTTTTGACCGGGACAGGCCGGGAGGCCTCGGGCAACTCGGCCGGGATGCAGGCCCGGGCGGCTTTTCTTATAAACATTGCCAGATATCGTGCGTTGCGGTCGGACCAGGCGAAATGCCCGGCGCCGGGTTCGACTACGATGCTGCCGAGGTTGGCGGGATTGCTTTTTCGAAAGGCGATCATGGCATCCCGTCCGCCCATCCAGGCCTCGCGTCCGGTTTTGGTGCGCATCGTACCGCCGAACTCGTCAAACTGTCCGATCATCATCAGGGCCGGCACGCCGGGCGGGACCGGCTCGGAGCCTCCGGGTACGCCCCCCCTGTACTGCACCAGGCCGAAGCACCGGTCGCTCATTTGGCTCGCCAGGGCCTTTGCGGGCGGGCCGCCCGCGGAGTGACCTACGAACATCAGCGGGGCAGCGGAAAGCTCGCGATATGCGCAAGTGCCTGCGAAATCATCGAGCACTTTCTGGACGTCTACGCGTCCCAGGCCGCACTTGAGAAAGACAATCGCCAGCCCCTCATCGGCGCACGCCCTGCGGATTACCGCATCTTTTGCAAATTCCCGTTCCATCAGGGTCATGCCGCCGATTATCACGCCCCTGATGCGCATTGCCTGTGGCGGCAGCCACAAAAAAGCGGATTTCGGGCCTCTTTCGGTTTCGACGGGAATGCTGTATTGAAACACCGCGGCCGATGCGGATGCAGTCAAAACCGTGCTGAGTAACAGAATAAGAGTGGCGCGTCGCATTGCCTATCTCCTAATTCAATGATTCTCCGAGCGGCTTTCCTGGACTTTTGCCGCTTCAGGCCGGGTCAGCTTTGAAGCAGACTCTCATTCTACCCGCACATGCAGATGGGCTATTGCCTCGTAGCCGAGATCGTTGCTGCGGCGCACGGTGACTATATAATCGCCGGGCTTTTCGTAGCGATGGGAGGTAACCGCATATCCGTCGGGGTTGTGCTGCGAAGCGTTGCCGTCGGATTTGACCTCGACTTTCTCACTGTCGTCTCCAAAATCCCACACCTCGCTGCCGTGCTGCGTAGCGAAAGACCGTACCTTAAAGGTGACCTTGTCGCCGGCCTTGATATCCCGCGTCGGATAATAGTTGGCGTGTATCGCCGGCGGCACTCTGTCGGGATGCTCTTTATCGATCACGCACACGATCGCAAAGTCGTACGCTGCTTTGCCTGCCGAATCCGTAACTCTAACGATCTCGCTGTACTGGCCGGCACGGTCGTAGCTGCGTTCGATCTGGGGGCCGGGTGCTTCGGAACCGTTGCAGAAGGTCCATTCGTATTCTTCGATCCGGTCGGCGGATGTCCAGCTTTTGGTCGCATCGAGCAGAACTTTCTCGCCGGTGTATACGAGGTGATGCGGGCGAGCCACGGCGATTATGTCGGGCCGGTACTGCTGCTGATACGCCTGCCAGGCGAAAGCGTATGCGTCCTGCGTTCCCCACATGCCCGAGGGCTGGCGGCACTTGATATCGAAATGCAGATGCGACCAGCCGCCGCTGCCGCCTTCCTTGCCTATCTGGCCGATCCTGCTGCCCATTTTGACACGCTTGCCCAGGATTACGGGGGTCGCAATGGCGCTTAGATGGCTGTACCGGTAGTACCAGCCGCGGTCGTCCATCAGGTAAACCACGTCGTATCGCTCGGCTATGGGAGTATCTTCTTCGTGCCCGGGGAGGACCTTTCCCGCGACTGAGACAACCAGTCCGTCCGTCGCGGCCACAACATCGACCATTTCCTCGGACCCGCCGAAGTCGAGCCCGTAATGATAGTAGATGCCCTTTTGGGCGGGACTGTCGCATGCGTTGACATAGCAGGGGACATTGCCCATCTGAGTATCGTTGGCGAACCACTTCTGCCTGACCGGATAGACAAATGTTTCGGGCCGGATCCAGGGCGAATCGGCGGGCCACAGACGCAGTCGGGCGTCTTTGGCGAGTCCCCAGGCGTTAGCCTTGCTGCTATTGGCTATGTAGCCTTTGGTGACGGGACAGTCGATCTGGACGCCCGCGATGCTCCCGGGGAGATTGTACGTCGAAGAAACAAGCTCTACGACCCGGTCGTTGACTTCTACTTTCACCACGGCCCTTCGGACTGCGTTGCGCACGGAGTCGCGATGTTCTTCGAGCCCGAGCAATTTGACTGTTGCCTTGTTGCCGTCGTGCAGGGTTACACTGCGGGTTTGGCCGACGTTCAGGTCGATCACCCGCACCAGAGGCTCGATTCGGGCGGCAAACGTCGCCGAACCGGCTAAACAGATCGTCGCAAGGACCGTAAGAGATTTCTTTAGATGCATATTCTTATCCTTCAAAAAGTGCCTGTAACGTTCGCGTCTGAGTCTAATGGTATCGGTTGAGTGCAAGTATTACAAGCCTGTGTCTGGGTAGCGAAGGCATCTTCAAGGTGTCATGCTGAGCGCAGCGAAGCATCCGGACAGAGAAGGAGAAGTCGGTTGCGGTTGCGAACATGACGTCTTGTGCGAAGGCCAGATGCTTCACTGCGCTGCGCTTCGTTCAGCATGACAGGCGTAGTCGGGCTTTGCTTCAGGACGACTGGAGTGGTTGCGCTTCGTTCAGCATGACAGGCGTAGTCGGGCTTTGCTTCAGGATGACTGGAGTGGTTGCGCTTCGTTCAGCATGACAGGCGTAACGTGGTCTTCCCCTGGAATTGTCATGCCCGGCACGCTCCTCGAATCATTCTTATTTGTTGTCCGTTCTCAAGCGAAAACGGGAAAGGCCTTCGCTACGGCGGCGTTTACGATCTGGCCTCCGCGGACGTTTACGGCTGCGGCACGACCCTGATCGACCGCCGCGAATGCATCTACGCCAAGCGACGCCAGTTCCCGCACGTAGGGGCCGGTTGCGTTGCACAGGGCGTGGGTGCTGGTTCTGCTGACGGCGCCTGGGATGTTCGCGACGCAGTAATGCACCACGCCGTCTACAATGTACGTCGGTTCGCTGTGCGTTGTCGGCCTGGATGTATCGGCGCAGCCGCCCTGGTCGATGCATACGTCGACCAGCACCGAGCCGTTCTTCATTTTGGCGACCAGCGACTCGCTGATGAGCTTGGGGGCAAGCCCACCCGGGATCAGCACCGCTCCGACGACCAGGTCGGCGTTTGCGGCGTAATCCTGAACCGAATGCGGATCGCAGTATATTGTAGTGACGTTGGCGGGCATGATCTCGTCGAGGTAACGCAGCCGGTCGAGATCGATGTCCATTATGGTTACGTTGGCCGCCAGTCCGGCCGCCATGCGTGCGGCGTTGGTGCCGACCACCCCGCCGCCGAGTATCAGCACGTTCGCCGGCGGCACGCCCGGGACTCCGCCGAGCAGGATCCCCTGTCCCATCATGGGCTTTTCGAGATATTTTGCTCCTTCCTGAATGCTCATCCGCCCGGCAATTTCGCTCATTGGGGTCAGCAGCGGCAGTCGGCCGCGGGCATCGGTGAGTGTCTCGTAAGCGACGGCGGTTATGCCGGCTTCCAGGCAGGCCTTTGTCAGTTCCTTCGAAGCGGCGAAATGGAAATAGCAGAAGACGGTCTGGCCGCCCTGCATCTGTTTCACTTCCTCCGGCTGCGGCTCTTTGACTTTGACCACCATGTCCGATTTTGCGTAGACTTCGTCTGCGGATTTGACGATCTCGGCCCCGGCAGCCTCGTACGCCGAATCCTCGAAGCCGCTCGCGGTTCCGGCCGAATGCTCTACTAAAACAGTGTGCCCGTCCTCGGCCAGCAGATGAGCCCCGACCGGCAGAAGGGCCACCCGGTATTCGTCGCGTTTGATTTCTTTTGGAACGCCTATTATCATTTCTACCCCGCCTGTGTTACTGCATCTATCGTTCGATTCGCGGGTCCGCTTGAGCAGCCGATCCGCACGCGCTCAAATCGCCGACTATGTCAGCCGAAGCCGGCGGTATTCAAACAGTTCGGGCGGCCATCGGCAAACGCTGCCCTCGCCATTGCGAACAAAGCCCCGCCGCGCTTGTCATTGCGAACGACCCTTTCCCCTTCATCCTGAAAGCTCACCCTCCTGTCATCCTGAAAGCTCCTACTCTTGTCATCCTGAACGGAGCGAAGCGAAGTGAAGGATCCGGTCTTCACATGAGAGGTCATGTTCGCAATCCAACTGACTTCTCCTTCGCTGCCCAGATGCTTCGCTGCGCTCAGCATGACAGAACGGGGTTGGGATCTGGGACGTGGTTGAGACGTCACGTCCGCAATAAGCGGCAAAGATGTGTCGGGTTTTTTGTGGTCGCAGTTCACAATGACACGTCAGTCCGTGATGCCCAGGTCGTCTTTGGTCAGGATGCTCTCGAAGTCGTAGCCGGCGCCGGTTATGTTCTCTTGGGCGCCCTGCCTGCGGTCGATCACGCATACGATCTTGTCGACCTTTGCCCCGGCTTCGTCGATGATCCCGGCTGCTTCGAGCACCTGCCCGCCGGTTGTCGCGATATCCTCGACCAGCAGCACCACGTCGCCTTCGGATATGACTCCCTCGACCATTTTGCCCGTGCCGTAACCTTTCTTGCTGTTGCGGATAATGACCCAGTTCTTGCCGGTTGCCATGGCCGTCGAAGCCGCAAGCGCCACTCCGCCAAGTTCGGCTCCGGCAATCAGGGTGACTTCGTCGCTCATGTGTTTTGCGAACTCGCCCCCGAGCGCCTTGAGAATATCCGGGCAGGTCTCGAAAAGATATTTGTCGAGGTAGTATTTGCTTCGCTTGCCGCTGCGAAGGACAAAATCGCCCTCCAGATACGCGGTTTCCTTGATTCGTTTGATAAGCTCTTCTCTAGTCACGTTATCGATTCCTTCTAAACGTTCAGTTCAACTTTTCGGTTGAGTTGGTTGCGGTACTTGCTGCGGACGGGCGTTATGACGGCCTTGACGAATTCCTCGACCTGCTCAGGCGCACGGCCGATGAAGTTTTTCGGATCCATGACCTTGTCGATATCGACCGCGGCGAAGGCATCGTCGCCCTTGAGTCGCTCGATCAGGTCGTTGTGTTTGCCGTACTGTTTGACCTGTGCGGCAGCTTCGTGTGAGTGCACGCGGATTTTCTCGTGTAGCTGCTGGCGGTCGCCGCCGGCCTTTACCGCTGCCATGAGTATGTTCTCGGTCGCCATGAAAGGAAGCTCGCTTGCGATACGGGCCGCGATGACTTTCGGGTATATGACAAGCCCGTCGAGGACGTTCGTGAGTATTTCGAGAATGCCGTCGACGGCCAGGAACGCCTCGGGAATCACGATGCGTTTGTTGGCCGAGTCGTCCAGAGTTCGCTCGAACCACTGCTCGGCCGCGGTCATCTGCGGACTGCTCGTCAGGCTCATCACGAATCTGCTCAGGGCCGTCACGCGTTCGCACCGCATGGGATTGCGTTTATACGCCATGGCCGAGGAGCCGATCTGCGTCTTGGCGAAGGGCTCTTCCATCTCCTTCAAATTCGCCAGCAGCCGAACGTCGTTGCACATCTTGTGGGCCGATTGAGCGACCGAGGCCAGAGCGTTTAAGATGAGAGTATCGACTTTTCGCTGGTAAGTCTGACCCGTAACGGGCGAAATCTTGTCGAATCCGAACGCCTCGGCGACCATCGCGTCGAGGGATTTGACCTTGTCGTGATCGCCGCCGAACAGCGCCAAAAAGGACGCCTGCGTGCCGGTCGTGCCCTTGACGCCCCGAAATTCGAGCGTTTGGAGCCTGTGCTCGACCTCGCGCAGGTCCATGACGAATTCATAGCACCACAGGGCCGCCCGCTTGCCGACCGTCGTGAGCTGGGCCGGCTGATAGTGCGTGAATCCAAGTGTCGGCAACGCCCGGTGTCTTTCGGCGAACTTGCCGAGAAGATCAATTACGCCGGCCAGCTTGCCCACGGTCATCTGCAGCGCTTCTCGCATCAGCAGCAGGTCCGTATTGTCGCCCACGAAGCAGCTCGTTGCTCCAAGATGGATGATCGGGGCCGCATCCGGAGCCGCTTCGCCGAAGGTGTGGACGTGCGCCATTACGTCGTGGCGGAACTTCTTTTCGTACCCGGCGGCTTTTTCGAAGTCGATGTCGTCGAGGTGCTCGCTCATCTGGCGGATCTGAGCGTCGGTTATGTCCAGGCCCAGCGCCTTCTCGGCCCGGGCCAGCTCAAGCCAGAGCCTGCGCCACGTGCCGAACTTCTTCTGCGCCCCGAACAACTCGCTCATCTGCACCGAGGCATTTCGCTCGACCAGGGGACTCGTGTAGAGTTTTCTTTCTTTTGCCATATTGGTTCTTCGCTGACTTGGGTTATTCGTTTCGTTCTTATTTGTCACAGTTCGCACAAGACGTCATGTTCGCAATCGAGGCCGACGTCTACTTCGCTACCCAGATGCTTCGCTGCGCTCAGCATGACAAATCGAGCGTTCCTTCGCATCCGCCGGTCATACTGAACAGAGCGCCAATACTCCTGTCATCCTGAACAAGCGAAGCGCCGTGAAGAGCCTGCCCTGAGCTTGTCGAAGGGATCCGGTCCTCGCACAAGACGTCATGTTCGCAATCGAGGCCGACGTCTACTTCGCTACCCAGATGCTTCGCTGCGCTCAGCATGACAAATCGAGCGTTCCTTCGCATCCGCCGGTCATACTGAACAGAGCGCCAATACTCCTGTCATCCTGAACAAGCGAAGCGCCGTGAAGAGCCTGCCCTGAGCTTGTCGAAGGGATCCGGTCCTCGCACAAGACGTCATGTTCGCAATCGAGGCCGACGTCTACTTCGCTGCCCAGATGCTTCACTGCGCTCAGCATGACAAATCGAGCGTTCCTTCGCATCCGCCGGTCATCCTGAACGAAGCCATGTCACGCCTGTCATCCTGAACAAGCGAAGCGCCGTGAAGGATCCGGGCCTCGGATGAGACGTCATGTTCGCAATCGAGGCCGACGTCTACTTCACTGCCCAGATGCTTCACTGCGCTCAGCATGACAAATCGAGCTTTCCTTCGTTTCGGTCAGAATGTCCGGTCTTTGCCTTTGAGCAATTCTTATACAATCAATTTCGCCTTACGTTCGGCGAGCAGTTTTTCGATTTGTTCGACAATTTCGTCGTCGAGTTTCCAGCCCGAGGCCTCGGCGGTTTCGGCGATCTGTTCGGGCCTGCGTGCGCCGGCGATAGCGGCGGTAACAACCTCGTCCCGCAACACCCACGCGATAGCCAGTTGTGCCGGGATTCGACCGTGATGTTCGGCGATCCCGCGCAGATTCTCTACCAGCTCCAGCGTCGCTGAGAAGGCAGGCTCCTGGAAGTCGGGATGGCGTTTGCGGTGGTCGTCGTCGGGCAGGCTTTTCAGTCGTTCTTCGCTGAATTTGCCCGTCAGCAGGCCGCGCTGCATGGGGCTGTAAGCCAGCACGCCGAGACCCTTTTCGCGGCAGAAATCGAACAGCTCGTCCTCGGCCTCGCGATGCAGCATGCTGTACGGCGGCTGCAGAGATGCGATCTCGTGAATCGCCGAGGCCCGCTTAAGCTGATCCAGATTGAAATTCGAGACCCCGATATGACGCACCTTACCCTGCTGTTTGCATTCGATCATGGCCTTCCATGCCTCTTCCATATCCTCATCCGGGCTCGGCCAGTGCATCTGGTACAGGTCGATCACGTCCACGCCGAGCCTTTCAAGGCTGGCGTCGCACTCGCGGAGGATGCTGTCGCGCTTCAGGCAGGTGAGTTTTTCGCGTTTTTCGTTCCAGAGCAGGCCGCACTTGGTGGCGATAATAGGCCTGGCGTCTATCAGATCCAGCGCGCGACCCACGAGTTCTTCGGAATGCCCGCATCCGTAGGCAGGGGCGGTATCGATCCAGTTCACGCCCAGCTCGACCGCCCGCAGAATCGCTGCTATCGCCTCGCCGTCGTCCTGCGGGCCCCAGCCGAACTCCCACGGCCCGCCGATCGCCCAGGTTCCCAGTCCGACCGTTGTCAGTTCCAGATCCGTCTTGCCAAGCCTGCGTTTTTCCATGAATCACCCCATATTTCGTGTATATTCGCGATTTTTGCACGTCGAACGGCCAGTATAGCCCCCAAAACACACCTTATCAACGCTTTTTGCCCTTCCGCAAGCAACCTTCATCCCGAACGTATCGCCCCCGCCGCTGGTCAGCCCCGCAACGCCTGTCATCCTGAACAAACCGCAGCTAACTCCTGTGATCCCGAACGCAGCGCCGATACGCCTGTCATCCTGAACGAAGCGCCAATATCCCTGTCATCCTGAACGAAGCGCCAATATCCCTGTCATCCTGAACGAGCGCAGCGGAGTGAAGGATCCGGGCCTCGCATGAGACGTCGTGGTCGCAATCGAGGCCGCGTTCCCCTTCGCAACCCAGATCCTTCGCTGCGCTCAGGATGACAATTCGAGCGTTCCTTCGCCACCGCCTGTCATCCTGAACGAAGCGACGCGGAGTGAAGGATCCGGGTCTCGCATGAGGCGTCGTGGTCGCAATCGAGGCCGGCGATTTCCTCAACAATCTAACGATAACCGGCGACCGGCTGCACAGGCTGCACAGGCAAATCCGCACAAACTTCTATTTATATATCTCCCTCATATACTGCAGTTAGTAGTTTTTGGTTATTGGTTTTCCTGAACCAACT
>CAYOTO010000022.1:0-56731 GCA_964406945.1 uncultured Pirellulales bacterium | reverse complement strand
TAGTTAATCCGCTCGAGTGCACCGGCATCGCGTTTGCCCCTGAGTCGCCGTCCGGCGAAGTCGCGAAGAAACGGGCCGTCAAACTGCCATGCGTACAACTCTTCTATGTCCGTTTTAGCGTCTTCGAGAGTACCCAAAGCGATTCGCAAAAACTCCATTTCGCCCTTGAAATATCCGCCGTCGGGCGTGCCGCATATATACAGATCGCTTTCATTGTCAATGGAAACTCCGTCGATTCCCCGGCCGGAAACATCCAATCGCCCATCAATATAGATGGTCAGGGTTTCGGCGGTACGGTCAGCCTCCACCAGAACATGATGCCAACGTCCGTCGGCTATTCCGGCTTTGCTTGTTAATCCTCTTTCGATATCGGCTCCCTTGACCGTGAACACAAGCCTTCCTTTATCATCAATGTTCAACTCATAGCCGGCGTTGTCCATTTTCCGCACCAGAACGCAATCATTCGAGTTCGTCCTGAAATGTGCCTCGATACAGAAGTTCGAGGTCCACACCTGCGGGCTCTTGAAATCGGGGCCGCTGACGACCCTGTCTTCGGTCCGGCCGTTCTTGTCCCACCTGAACCTGATCGGAATCGTAAGAGTCCGGTTGAGTTTGCTGTTCGGACAGTATGCATATTCATCAACACCGTTAAAAACGCACGCCCCCTTCGTCCAGTCTTCGAGAGGCCCCTGGATATAGTTTTCTTCGGTAATGTTAACCCCGGTCAGGGGAAACATCGGCTGCTTGTAGTAGCTGTTGCGAACGTAGTAGTACGGCGTCATATACCAGTGCTCATCCATAATCCGGGTCGGATCATCACCGGCCGGATAGAAATTCCATTCACCCACCATTGCGTATAGAGGCCAGGGGACGAAGCATTTAACCCCGCGATCGACAGCAGCAGAATCTTCGACCAGACTGAAATCCCTGTTTGCCGGGTCATTCATCACCGGTTCGTCGGCGACAGTCCCCAGATCGGAAGCTATGGAATCAACTTCCCGGAGCGCCCGGCGGCACTGCTCGAAGCTTTTGTGCCACTTACCCGACGATTTGAACGATCCGTATTTGCCCGTAATGTCGTGAAAAACGTTTCCGCTAAACGCATTGGTCTCCAGAGCATAGCTGGTCTCGGGCTTTCCGGCATCCTTTTCGTTGCCGTCTTCCGGAGTTTTCGCAGGCTTGGTGTGCCAGAAAACCCAGTCACTGATGCTGTCCCAGATGTTGCCCAGGAATTTATTGCGACCGGCCTGCGGCGCCTGCCGTCTGGTTCCCTTCACGAAATTGTAAGCTGTGTTGTTAAAGAACATGTTCTGGTAGCTGATGATTTCCTGGAACATGGTCGTCGCGCCGTGCGGACTCATGATGTCGTTACTGAGACCCCAGCCGATATTATTGAAATAGTAGTTCTTGAACGCCCCGTCCAGATAGTATGCCATGCCAAAACGAGCGCCGCCGGGTGTTTTGGAGTTTTTGTCCGACATCCAGTGGTCGTACCTGAAGCCTCCCGGGTTGCCCGAGACGTTGTTAAACACATAAGTACAGCCGCCCTGCCACGTCTCAATATTGCCGCAATCATCGCCCGTTCGTATCGAATCGGTAACCTTGTTCTGATAAATCAGAATGCGAGTCAGCGGGCAATCTCTGACATTGCTGCTGATTTTCGCCCCCCGTACGTTAATTCCTGCGTGCCATGCTCTGTCCACGACGTTGCCCGCCACTTCCAGAGTTTCGGCGTTGTCGATGTTTATGGCATTGGCCGCTCCAACCCGCTGAGAACGCAAGCCGGTCCTGTAGAGATAATTACGATAGATCTTCACATCGAACAAATGCCCCGCCCGGTCGGGCAACGTATCGCCCCAGAGCAGGCCTTCCTCGATGGTCACACCGCTGTGGTCCGTTTCGCGAAACTCGCAATCGCGCACGATAATGTTGTCGATGCGGTCGCCGGGGTTGACCGCCTTCATGAGAACGCCGCTGTTGACATGCTCGAACCTGCAGTCCGCGACAGTTATGTGGTCGGCCGGGCCCCAGACCCGCACACAGGCGGGATAGATGTGTTGCTTAAGCCTGAACTTGCGTGAATACATCCACGGAATCTCGGTAAGATCCCAGGAAACGTTGGTGAACCTGAAGGTCAGACCGCTTACGCTGATATGCTTTTGCCCGGTAAGGTCTATCAGCGTAGTTTTTTCGCCGGCCTCGATGACGGCGTCATTAGGGTTGCGAGCTTCAGGCAGGATTATGTAAAGCCTGCCGCCGTTACCCTTCTTGTCGAACCAGAACTCGCCCTCGGGATCGTCCAGGTAGTGCGGTTTGTCTTCAAGATAGTACCTGTGATTTCTGCTAATCACCCGTGACTTGGGGCTGCCGAGATATCCTTCGAAGCCGAGTGCGTTTTTCTCGGCATCGAAGCCCTGCACGTAGGATGGATACGGCGTACCGTCCACCCAGCCGAACTCGGCCCAGATTATAGCGTCCATGTACAAGTCTTTCGGGCCGGTGATGTGCTTGGTATCCTTGCCCATCGCCAGCGTTTTTCCACCCTTCTCGGCCTCCATCGTGAGGTGAAAATAGGGATGGCCGGGATTATCCCAGCACCACCACTGGCTTTTCACATCCTCGGGGTCCGATACCGTCCAGTTCGGCATTCTTGCCAGAGGTATGCGGGTGACTTCATCGTGCTTCGAGGCTACTTTCCCTGCAGGCTCGACGAGCCAGACGGTTCGAGGCGCAAAATCCAGATCGATGTACCAGACCTTCTCAGGCTCCGGAATATCCGCATGTTGAGCGCCTGTCTTCCATTCGCCGGTAATCCTGTGCCCGCCCGATATCACAGCTTCGCCGGCGCCCCAGGCCGGATTACTGGTAAGACGAACTGGGTTTGCCTCGCTACCGGAGTCGCCGGCGCGTATCGTTCCTCGGTAGTACACTCCCCGCTTGAAAACATACGTGTGAATTCCTCGACATTTTTCGGCATTGTCCGAGGCCCGCTCATCCCAGGGATGGTGCTTCCACGGGGTGTTGGTTGTAAGGCCGTCGTTGGAGTCGCTACCCCCGTCGTAATCGATATAACGAACCGAACTGCCTCTGATAAATTCGAACGGCTCAGGGGCCCATTCCAAATCGCCCGTGGCCGATATTTTCGCATAGGTCTTTTGCCAACTGTATTCTTGTGCAAGTACTTTGGAACCGGCAACGGCAAGCGATATAAACAGTGCTATACAAATCCATCTTCTCATACGTTTCACCCAGAAGAAAAAGCAGCTCGAGCGACCGAACACAACATTCGGCCTGCACAAGATAATGTAGCATCGCCACAGATGTAATTCAACCCAGGGGGCCCGGGCTTGGAGATGCACTCAACCGCCGCAAACCTTACGAAGAGTAAGGATTATATTCCAGAAGCCTTTGTTTCTTGCCGAATGCAAACACAGAGTTCTTTAGGGATGCGGAGACTGACGTGAATATCAGAATTGAGGATTTGATGGCTTCCAGCGGCGTCGGATTCGGGACCAGCGGAGCCCGCGGCCTGGCCGAAGACATGACGGATTTCGTCTGTTACGCGTACACTACGGGGTTTTTGCAATACCTCGAATCCATTGGCGAAATCAGCAAGGGCTCCAAAGTAGCTGTTGCCGGTGATCTTCGTCCCAGCACGGACCGCATCATGCACGCTGTGGGTCATGCCGCTTCGGATATGGGCTACGCGCCGGTCAGTTGCGGCAAAATACCCACACCCGCGATCGCGCTTTACGGCATCTCCAAAAAGATCCCGACGGTCATGGTCACCGGCAGCCATATTCCGGCGGACCGAAACGGCATAAAATTCAACAAATCCTCCGGTGAGATTCTGAAACAAGACGAAGCCGCGATACGCGAGCAGACTGTGGAGATAGACGATCGCATGTTCACAAAAACGCAGTCGCTTGCCCGACCTTGTGGACAGTTCTGGCCAGCCTGCGATGAGGCCTGCTCGATGTATGTCCGACGCTATCGGGATGTCTTTCCCAACGATTGTCTCAGCGGCTTGAGAATCGGCGTTTACCAGCATTCGGCCGTGGGACGGAACATCATGGTGAAGATCTTCGACGGCCTGGGCGCAGAGGTAGAGCCGCTTGCGCCTTCCGATGCTTTTGTTCCAGTCGATACCGAGGCCATGAGGCAGGAAGATGTGGAGCTTGCCCGCAAATGGGTCGCGAACCGAAACTTCGATGCAATAGTATCGACGGACGGAGACAGCGACAGGCCGTTGATCGCCGACGAGAACGGGCGGTGGCTGCGCGGTGATGTCGCCGGAATTCTCTGCGCCAAGTTTCTCGGTGCGGATTCGGTCAGTACGCCGGTGAGCTGCAATACAGCGGTCGAGAGATGCGGCTGCTTTGCAGAGGTTCGCAGGACCAGAATCGGATCGCCTTATGTGATAGCTTCTATGAACGACGCCGTCGCAGCCGGTGCAAAAACCGTCGTCGGTTATGAAGCGAACGGAGGCTTTCTGACGAATTCGGATATCGAACTTTTCGGCGGGCATCTGGCCGCACTGCCTACGCGCGACAGCATAATCGTTCATCTGAGCATCCTTCTGACGGCCGCCGAGCGGGGCAGGAAAGTCTCAGAGCTGACCGCCGAGTTGCCCCGGCGTTTCACCGCCAGCGACGGCCTCAAGGAATTCCCGGCCGACCGCAGCAACGCAATTTTGAAGGCATTTGACACGGGCGATCTTGCAAAAGACCGCACCAAAGCCACCGAAGTCTTCGGCCCCCTCTGCGGAAAATGCGAAGAAATGGACCGAACAGACGGCATTCGGATGATCTTCGAGAACGAAGAAATAGTCCATCTTCGACCATCCGGGAACGCGCCGGAATTCCGCTGCTACAACGAAGCCGCCGACCCCCAGCGTGCCATAAACCTCAATGCCGCCTGCATGAAGATTCTCGAAGAACTGCGAGAAAAAGCCGCCCGCCCCACCGATACGGTTCAGGCTGTGTGAGCAGCAATTGCATGCTAAGCGGCAACCTGCACTTCGAACGGTGTACACAGTTGCAGCAGCCTGTTATAATCGAGCTGACCTGCCCGGCTAATGAGCAAAATCTGCAGGTCTGGAAGGAGCCTGAAGCATAATGCAACATTTTGAGGGTCTTACAGCGGCCGTATTTACCCACAGAGGTACACTTCTTTTTGTATGCGGCGATAGGTATATTGACTTGCGTATTCACCGGTTATGTCGCCAGCCTGCTTGCCGGGCCCACACTATGTAACCGTCGTCTGAGCATCTACGGCCTGACTGTCTCTGACTGATGCGTCAGGCCTGCGTTTGTTTCGCTCAATAAGTGATTATCTGGACTACCTTCTCGAACTGCTCCAGATCTATGTCGCCATCTGCAAACGCGTCAACATCTGATTTCCTGGCCCGTAATGTCAGCGTTGAAACAGGTCGTGGCCCTGGAACGGAACCAGGTTGTTCAAGCCCAAAGCCTCCGCTTCCTCCAGATGTGCCGTAGCCACCACCGCCAAATCCGCCACCTGAGCCCCTGGAGCTTCCATACACGCCGTAACCTCCGCCTCCATACCCGCCGCCGTACACCTCTTCATGCGGAATATCCGCACCTCTGACCGTTACTGCAACGACTTCATTAGCATCCAGGGTCTTTATGTTTGCTGCATGGCTCAGTGCTCGAACGAGATTCCCTTTCAGGTCTTCGATCAGTCTTTCGCTGTAAACCGGCCCGCCCTGACGTCTGACTCTACGACTCTGATGTGGAAAGAGCACTTCACGTCTTGCCTGTTGCCAGGTTCGATCAGCCGTCCCATCGCCTTTTTCAGTAATGTCCTCAGGTTGCTCCAATGCGGCAGAAAGCGGAAAACCGACCTTCATAGTAAATAGCGCCCCATAGCCTTCGAAATAGATGGCTTCCAGAGCCGGCCTATTATCTTCG
The DNA here is from genome assembly GCA_964406945.1 of uncultured Pirellulales bacterium. Classification (GTDB taxonomy): domain Bacteria; phylum Planctomycetota; class Phycisphaerae; order Sedimentisphaerales; family Anaerobacaceae; genus UBA2266. The sequence continues at coordinate 50,798 of CAYOTO010000022.1, read as the reverse complement.
AAAAAGTCCGGCATGAAGGCGTTGTCTACGGCACCTGAACCCGCGGCCACTCTGCTGTTGAGTATGTGGGACATGATCTTCAGATCTTCGGTGATCTTCGCCAGATCATCAGTTTCGATCGGGCCGGCGGGGACTACCAGGATTCTCGACGATTCAGTTTGTGCAAGTGTCTTTGTTATCTGACCAGTCATGCCTGACATGGTGGCCACGACGGGCGGTGGCGTTCGTGTCAGCACAGTTTCTTGTTTCACTTTCGACCGGCCAACTCCCGTGCTCGCTCCCATTTGCGCCGTAATTTTGCGGCGTTTGGCCCCGCTGTCTTCCACGTCCATACACATCCCTGATTGCATAATTCCGAAAACAATCGCGGCCAGTACCAAGATGAAGCATTTTGAAGATTTCATTGCAAACACTCCTTTCACTGTTTCTTTTATAGCAATTCGCACGGACGATCACTGCGTAAGCAGCTTATCCGTCCTCGCCGCCAGAGACACCAGCCCGCTGCCAAGACGGGCCCGATCTTCGAGCCGTTTGGCTTCGATGCGTTCGAGAGCCGCCGCTATTTTGTTGCGATCTTCGATCCGGGTAGCTTCTATCAGCTCAATCAACTTAACGAACCGCTGATTCGTCCGCGCTTCGGACGCCGCCAGCGCATCGCTTGCAAATACCATAAAGTCCTCGCGAATCTGCCGACATATCTCGTCTCGTAAAGCTTCAGCGTCGATACTCTCGGATGCGATTTGTCCATCCATTTCCTTTAGAATCTCCTGACTGACATCCGCGCGGACAGCCGCCTTCAATTCATCCACGTCCACAGGATCATGAGCCGAAAGCCGCCCCGCAAGATAACCGCCGCAGATCATCAAAACCGCGGCCGCGGCGAACTTGAGCATTTTCAGCGCCAGTGTGCCACGTGCCGGAACGCTCCGCCGGGCGGCCAGAACTTCAGCGAGCACCTTGAAATCAGTCTCCGGTTTAACATCTACACCGGCTTGACGAATCATCTTTTCCGTATCTTTCTGACTCTTCACCTTACACCTCAACAATCCAAAGTCGATCGTAGCTTCTCCAGTCCATACCGGTACCGGCTCTGAACCGTATTGATCGACACCTTCTGAATTTCGGCTATCTTTCTGAACTTCAATCCCGCCTGGAGATGCAGCAGTACGACCTCGGCCTGCTCGCAAGGCAGCGCGCCCACCGCCTGGGCTATCCTGTCAAGTTGCTCATTTCGTATAATCCACTGTTCCGGTCCGGGCACGCTTTGTGCGACTCCTTCCGAGGGGTTCGCGCCGAGACAAACTCCCCGGACACTGCGTTTCTTAACATTCCTGACGCGATTTACCAGACAGGTAGCCAGATAGCTTTTCAGACTGCCGTTGACCCGGATCCGGTCGGCCGACTGTGCAAATGAAACGAAAATGTCGTGAACCACATCTTCTGCCAGACAAGCATCATTGCAAAGAGCGTACGCAAGCTTCAACAGCATGGTCCTGTACTTGCCGTATATGCGGCAAAGGGCATCCCTGCTGCCGGTCTTAAAACTCAAAAGCAATAGTCGGTCTTCCATTTTCGCGACGCCGTTTCCATGAACTACCGCCGTTCACCTCATAACACAATTAGACCACCTCTTTTAGTCTGCAAAAAGTCCAAATCTTTTTACGGAGGGGCTTTCGAAGCGCGCATCTTCGCTGGTGTACGGTAAGGGGATCAAAAGCGCAAAACCCCTGCGCACAATGACTTAGGGCCCGCAGACGGCATGGGCCGGTATGTGGTCGCACGGCTCTGTGCAACTCGAAAAATCCGCTAATCGGCAGTTGCCAGCCACTCCCGGGTGAGTATTTCGATGTCGGCCATGTCGACCCGGCCGCTTTCATTTAGATCGGCCCCGTTGCACCAGTCCGGAGCGGAGCACGGAGCATGCCAGTAGTTCTCCAGCACGGCCACATCCCTGAAATTGACTTTCGAATCGAGATTCATGTCGGCAACGAACCCGATTATCGTCAGTCCTTCAGTGACTTTGCAGCCAGCCAAAGGCCCGCATTCCGGCGTAAGAACGACATCCCACGCAGCAGGTTTTGCACCGCTGACATCAACATCGCAAGTGATCGTGTTCTCGTCCACCACCACGACGTTCGTGGCATGTATCTGAGCCAGATTGTCCCGAAAGACGGTCAACTCGGACCCGTCATTCACAATCCTGGGATTATGACCATGCTGATCCGTCTGGAAGAACTCCACTCCCGCTCCTGAATCATTCACGAAGAAATCCAGAACGACATGGTACAGCCCACTCTCGGGAAAATCATAGCTCATTGTACCGGCGGTTCCGGGATGCGTCACGTCCGTGGTCGCCTCCTCACGTATATCGCCGTACTCTCCGACCAGTTCGTTGTTTATGCTCAACACGAAACCATCGTCGCTGTTTACGCCGAAATACCGTACGCCCGGCGAAGGAGCGTAGATATACCCCCTGAAACGAACGGCGAAGTTTTCTGCCGAGGAAAGGTATTCTGGATCAAATGGATATTCCCCACGGAGGAATTCGCCCTGAGCCCTGGCGCTGCCCAGATTGACGTAGGGATAAACCGTGCTCAACGAATCGAGGACACTTGCCTGGGGCTCATCCAACAGCAGAGAGGCCGCGTCGATCCGATCGAATCCCTGGTCACTGGCAACGTAAAGTGCGTCAAACCCCGTTTCTTCGGAAGCCAGCCCCAGCGAAATATCGGTATTCGAACCGGGGGTAAAACCGCTTCCCTTGATCGTCAGAGAAGCCATGCCATCGTTGGATACGCGATTTGGAGTAATCGAAGTAATATCAGTAGCCGGCACACGGGTAATTGTAATCGAATCCGTCATGCCCGGTATTTGCTCGCCCGTAGAACCCAGACCCGCCATGTCGAACCGGTTGGCGCCCATTTCCAGATCGACATCCACTTCGAATGTGCTGCCGGAAAGAACCGAAGGCACAATTTCTCCGTTAAGCAATACCTGGGCGACACCTACTGATGCAATGCCCCTGATGGTAAATGTCTGGGCCGACGTGCAGACATCCTCACCGCCGTTAGACGTAATTTCGAAGGATAACGGCGGAATCTGCTGGAGTATAAAATTGCGCCTGTCCCTGACGTACTGTTTAATGCCGTTTCGCCGCCCATCAGGATCTCCGTCGGCGACCAGCGCATTTGAAGCGTCGTCGAGAAACAAATCGAACTCGGTTGGAGGATTGCCGGTCCCGTACGAAGTGCGCCATGGACCGTAGACCAGTTCGGCAAAAACCTGTAGATACTTCCGCTCGTACTTGGCATGTCGCAAAAACTGCGCAACCTCTGGAAAATCCCCCTCGCTTATGCTGAAAAGACTGTGGTGCGCACTCCGGCCCGATCCAAGGGTAAAGTCAATATCCCATGGCAGAAGGTACCATTTGCCTTCCGGCAGGGCATAGTAGAAGTAATTGTTCTTTCCGCGATCGAAGCCGTAGCTGTCCCAATCGCCGAGAGCGTGGCGAATCGCCAGAACGGCCGCAAAGTGATCCGGATGCAGATATGACTCGATTGTGGACTCATATCCACTGCTTCCGGACGGAGTATTCATGGCCTGCGCGAACGCGACCAAATGATCCCACCGGTCGGTCTCTCTATGAGAGCGCTTTTCGAAACCCCACCTGTAGGTCTCTTTCAAAGCCGGGTGCTCGGCATCGTATTTCAGACCTTCGTCAAGATTTCTGTCTTCTCTACCGTCGGCGGTGTATTCGAAATAGTCGTCGATCTTGTGAATGTAACCCTCGTCGTGTTCTCCGAACCACGCTTCAATATAGTCGCCGTCTATCTTCTGGACATCTTCGTAGACATCTCGGCTGGTGTCCGAACTTCCGTTAATTATAAGCCGCACGTATTCCTGCCTCGAATACTGCAGTCCCATTTTCCTGTAGAACCAGTACGACGCGCGCTCCTGAAGAGCGCCTCGACTGTAGTTTTCGGTATTATCCAGGTTTATTTCATCGCGTCTGCGAAATCTCTGATCCGGATTAAACTCGACTCTGTACGCATAACGCCCGGTCAGAGAGCGGCCGAAACCGCTTCTAAGAAACGGACTGCCCCTGAAGCGTATGCCGGTGTTGTAGAAGACTTCGCTGTCGTTGTACACGAACGTACAGTCCATCAATTCATTGGAAAGGTTGGGGCGGCTGTTGAAGGCGTTCAACACATCATTGCCGGCCCAGACTCTGTATGTCGCGAATCGGGTGTTAAGCCGGGAATCTCCGATGCGAACAAGGCATGTTCGATCCGGGAACTGGGCCGAAGGCTCCAGTTTCGTCGGGAAACGTGTGGTCGCCTGACCATCTGAAGCGACGATATAGAAAGCCCGCATAGTCCCGCCGCCGGCGCCGGGAATGACGCCGGTGTAAACACCGTCGCCGGCAAGTTCGTCGTTGCCGGAGCCGTTATCGACCATCGTTTCCGTCGCAAAGGAACCCGAACCCTCCGAACGGTAATGCAGAACAACCTGCGAAACATCGTCATAATCCGACACACGTGCGGTGACGACTATAGACTGTCCACTAGCGGGCAGAACGGGGTCATGCCGGACCTGGGCAATATCAGGGCCCCGGTTGGAGATATATGCGGTGTTGCGGGCGCCGGGCGTGCCTTGATTGTACGGCATATCCAGTTCGAACGAACGTGCCGGGCGCGGCGGCTGAACGGGCGACCTTTCTCTGGAGGTCCTGAGCAGCATATACCGGCTGCCGCGAAGCCACCTGGCCCGAAACTTGAATGTTATGTCGCCCGAATCCGGATTAAAATATCTGTTGATGCGATTTGCGCCCGGGTCGCCGTGACCGGTCGCAACCAGGTGCAGACACCTGGCTCCGTCGTATGGATCCTCCGTGGTAACAAAAGACCTTACGTGGTTGCCCAGAAAACGCCAGCCCGACTGGCCGTCCTCGAAACCATTATTGGCAAGCTTGTTTTGGCCTTCGATCTGGAGTTCGACGTCGTCGATCAGGACTTCGCCGCGATTCAGCAGCATCATGCCGAATACATTCGGGTTGTCATGGGTATAGCGACTGTCGGCGCCGGAAATAGAAAAACTGTATTCTTTCCATTGCGACTTGCCGCTTTCGTCGCTGTCGGCCCAGGCGTCCGGTGAATCGTTTTCGTTGTCGGGATCGCGCAACTCCATGCTCGAACCTTCGCCGTCGGCCCACTTAGGCCATCTGCCCCCGTCGTAATAAGTCACTGCGTCGGCCGTAACCATGAAGGTTTCGAGTTGCCCGCTGTCGTTGACGTCGTATATCGGATACGACAGTTCAATCCGCTCGCTGTGATCGTTCAGCCGCCCCGAATACGGTCCGAACAGATTGACTTCGTCAACCAGACCCGGATAGACATTCTGCAGCAGGCCGGGATTCTCCGCAACAACAACGTAGGCATCCGACTCGACAACAGTTCCCGGAGGGAACTCATATTCGATACCGTCGGTGAACTTCCAACCGCTCAGTGAAACCGCGGTAGCCCCCTTGTTATAAAGCTCGACGTATTCATATCGTTCGTCGCGACTTCCGTGGTGGTACATTATCTCGTTGATTACTATGTCGTTGATCAACGGTATTTCGTTCGCACTGCTGAACGTGGCCGAACTGAGTAGGGACATCCTGTCGGCCCCGTCGGGATACCGCCCGTAGGTTACATCCGGCGGGCAGACATCGTACCGCACCGCATCCAGAACGCGCATTGCCTGCGGGCTGGTTCCGCCGTCGGTCATAGTCAGGTAAACGGTTTCGCCCTCGAAACTCAGCCCGAATGGGAAAGAATCCGCGGTTGCGCCCTGCCTTACCGTATAGAATTGCCCCGGCTGCAAAACCCCTGAGTCCGCGACCTGAAAATCGAGAAGGTCGAGCCTGTCGTCGCTGAGATAGATGGTGCTCAAATCCACTGCGACCGGTCCCGGATTGTAAATCTCCACCCAGTCCGTTCCCGGCGGCGCATCGCTGTTTGCGAGTATTTCGTTGATTTTCAGACAAGCGTCGGGATCACTCACACTGACCGGCTCGACCACCGCCCGGAGTACCGGCAAGACATAACAATCACTGCTGTAGTCGCGACTGACATTGTGCAATTGAACGCTCAGAACATTTGTTCCCGGAACCAGCAAATCCCGATCAGAGGTTAAATCGAGCACCATCCTCGCATTTTCCCCGGCCCCTTCTGAGGTAGTCGCATTGTAAACGGGAGGATTGGCCCCGCCGAAATTGCCGGAATCACCCAGCCGCCGACCGTTGAGATACAACACGAAACCGTCGTCGTAACGAACATCCGCCTGCAATTGCGAAAAAGATGCAATTTGTTTTTGTGTCAGTTCGAAGCTCAGCCGGGCATACACCGATGAGTAATTGTATCGCATATCATTCAGTACGGTACGTACGTAAGCAAGCTCACTTGACTCGTTGCTGTAACCGTATCCACTGGCCCCCTCAATCCAGTCCGTCCGGGTCGGGTCGTCGTCAAACTCAATCCCGGTCCATTCCGTCGTCGCGGACCCGTCGGACGCCGGCGAAGGCTCTTCCACGCCCTTGAAATACCTGCCGGGGTGTCCGAGATCGATAAGCGTAACAGAAGTCGGATCCTCCGATCCCGAGTCCAGTGCATCCGCACGTCCCGGGCTGCCCCCGATCAGCAGACTTTGGGCCCACGTCGAGGTCTCTTCAGGGTCACCTGCCAGCTTTGACAGGACCAGCGAGTGTCCCGCTCCATCAGCCGCCTGCGGCCAGGGCGGGCCGTCGTTGTAAGCAAAAGACAGAATAATACCCCCCACCTCGTTGGAAAGATCTATCCTCTCCCCGTCATTATCCAGCTTGCCGCCCCAGGGTCCGTAAACGCCGGTTATGCCATACTCGGCCTCCACCGCCTGGGGATTGCGGGCAATAACAATATACTCTGCCGCCTGTAGTTTCGTGCCTGCCGGAAAGGTGTATTCGATTCCGTCGGTAAACGCGCACTGGCCCAGATCCTCGAAAACCGCCTTGTCGTTGTACAATTCGATGAACTCCAGGTTTTCATCGCCGTCTTCATTTGCTCCGGCTTCGACGGGATGATACATGACCTCGCTGACTACCAGTGCCAGACCGGGCTGAGCCGCCAGAAAAACGATCATCGCAGCTATTGCGATTAAAGTAGATGTTATCCGCCCCGGATATTCCATGAGATGGTCCTTTTCACTAAAGATGATGCTGAAGATCACGCCTCGTCCAATTGTAATCAAAATACACGTAAACAGAAATTATAGCACAAAAGAGCCGCAAACACAATGTTATTCACTTTGTGTGGCGATTGCTTTGTTGTAGCAGAAACTTGCCGCAAACACTCAGAAATGCTACAATATGGCTTTCAAAAACGCGGATCGGCGGCTGACGGCTACAGCGTTGCCCGCTCGATTCGAACGGAGGCCATTCACCATGAGAGTCATTGCGGTTTGCCTGTTGTTTGCCGTGGGAACCGCCGGTGCAGTCGAGCTGATCGCACCGGGCGATGCCTGGAAATTCCATCGTGGAGTAACCGAACCCAGCGACCCCGCCGACGCGTGGCGACAGCTCGGTTTCGACGATTCCGGTTGGGAATCTGGTCCCAGCGGCTTCGGATACGGCGACGACGACGACGCGACCGTCCTCGACGACATGGAAGACAGCTACCAAACGGTCTATATCCGCAAGCAGTTCGACGCAACAGGCTTCGACCCGGACGAAACTCTCGAACTCGCAGTAGACTTCGATGACGGCTTCATCGCCTACCTGAACGGACAATTCCTGCAATCCGACCACATGTCGAACGGCAACGCCACCAGCCACGAAGCCGGCAGCCCGGAAGTATACGAACTAGGCCGAGCCGCTGACGTGCTGAACGACGGCCTGAATATTCTCGCAATCGAAGGACATAACGTTTCGCTGGGCAGCAGTGATTTCTCGCTGGAGCCGGCCCTGCGGACGGTTAGAGCCCAAAAGACTGTGGTACTGAGCGAAGATACCACCTTTTCCGGCCTGGTCGAGATGCAGGACAAGCTGACCGTTCCGGCGGGAATCACGCTTACTATAGAAGCGGGCACTACGCTTTCGATGGCCGCAGGTGTAGAGATACTGGTTCAGGGCCGATTAGTCGCCGGCGGCACGGAAAGTGAGCCAATTACGTTCACTCGGCGGGATTTCTCTGCCTGGGAAAGAATAATGTTTGTAAACGCAGAAGACAGCGTTCTTGCCCACTGCACCATCGAATACGCCGATTCAGAAGGCGACCACAAGGACTATTACAACAACAGCAACTGCGATCCCAACGCGGTTCTCCCGTCAAGAGAATACAATGAGGCTGTGGTTGTGATCGCCTCCCACGTGGATATCGAATCCTGCACGTTCCGGAACCTGCCCGACGACAGCTCCAGCCCGGAAGGCGACGCAATAGCGGTAATCTCCGATGATCCCGACAATCCGGGCCCGGCAACAGCCAATATCCGCAACTGCCGCTTCATCTCGATAGGCCAGGGCGTCCACACCCGCTTTTCATTTGTTCTGGTAGAAAACTGCTACTTTACGGGCCATAACGGCGATAACGACGACATTGACCTCTACGGCGAAAGCACTCCACCGCCGCTGATCCTGAACAATCTCATGCTCAACCCGTCTCACGATGATATGATAAATCCCACCCGCTGCTCGGCTGTTCTGATCGGCAATGTCATAGGCGGCTGCGACGACCACGGCATCGTGCTCCGCGATAAGTGCAGGCCGATTCTCCTGAACAACGTGATATTCGACTGCAGCAGCGCCGGCATAGCCGTGCAGAATCAGTGCGATGCCCTGCTGATCAACAATACCATCTACAACTGCGGCCGAGGCGTCAGGTTCTTCGACCACACCGGAAGATGGGGCCCGCCCTATTGTCTGTATCCGGGTTCCGGCAAAGCTACGCTCATAAACACGATAATATGGGACTGCTCGCCGCCGCTGCACCTGACCAACAGCCCTTACGACCAGGACGGCGGCTCCCACGCAACGGTCAGCTACTGCGACATAGAAGGAGGCCAGAGCGCCGCGTCGGTATCGAGCAATTCGACTTTGACATGGCTTCAGGGCAATATCGACGCGGACCCGCGGTTCTTCGATCCGGGAAACGGGGATTTCCACCTCGCATCCGAGGCGGGAAGGTGGGATCCTGCTGTCGAACAGTGGGTCCGCGACGATTTCACCAGCCCCTGCATAGACGCGGGAACCGCCGGGCAGGCCGATAATCCATATCTGGCCGGGTTCATCGACTTCGACTGGCGCGGCGAACTGTGGCCTCACGGCAAAGCCGTCAATATGGGCGCGTACGGAGGTACGGTCGAAGCATCAATGTCCAATAATACCGATGCAGGCTCCGCTGCGGATATCGATCGGGACGGCATCGTTGCACTGCTGGATTTCGCGGCTATCGCAAGGCAATGGGCTCAAAAGAAAGCCTTGGCCCCCGAAGATACCGACCACAGCGGCACAGTAGATTTTGCGGATATGATGTTGATGGCTGAGAATTGGCTCTGGATGGAGACCCAGTCTCAATAGGATCGGGCAAAACAGTCAATCCAAGTGTGTTTAGAGCCCGCTGGAAGCTTTGCGACTGAAATAAGTCTTGCGCGCCTGTGCAAAATCCCGCCCCGTCATACCGACTCCGGCAAGTATCTCGGCCCCGAGCATGTTCGAGAGCATCTCGCCGGTGAAATCGCTGCATGAAACGAAGTGAGCAATGTAAATAAAAGCACCGGGCAGACTGAAATCTCCGCACCTGAGCGGGTCGTGGTGCCTTAGAACCCCTTGCTGCATGAATTCCGAGAATCCCCATTTTTTGCACAAACTCATGCCGACCGTGCAGTGATCCATGCCGAGCAGTTGCACTTCGTCGCTGATGACTGACTTCATAGCCCTCCAGGATGTGCCCATCAAGTGAGCCCCGGTCTCATTGCCGGCCAGGAGAATGACCAACCGGCCGATATCATGAATCAGCCCGGCCACTGCATAAGCCTGTCTGCCGTGCTCATCCAGCCCGCAAACCTCCGCTATGACCCTGCAGCAAAGCGATATCTGCCGCGAATGATTGAAATACTCCTGCAAGTGCTGGAGCGCCGCGAATTCCTCTTTGATGATTCTGCCCGTATATGAAACCCCTATCAACTGCACCAGGGGCCCTATTCCCATCCGACTGACGGCCTCCTCCACCGTCTCAATCTTTCCTTCCGGAATCTGGCAGGCCATATTCGCCAATCGCAGGAAATCAGCACACAGACCCGGGTCGCCGCCGATCAGAGCAACCAATTCGTCCGGAGTCGCACCGTCGGCAACCGCTCCCATAAGCACTTCCACATTCCGCGGAATCGGCGGAAGCCTGTGCACAAGTTCGGCGACTTTGTCTTCGAATCGTTTATTCTGTACCACAGTTAAGAACCCCATTTGAATCCGCCCCCGTCCGGTCAAACTGATAGTACCAGATTCTTCGAGCATTGTCAGCAATCAGGTTGAATTGGCGGGTTTTCGGTGTAATAGCGAAACATCGGGGCAACTGCTCAAACTACAACAGGTAGGCTCCACGCATAGCCGGTTCCCCGGCGAACGCACCTGTTTGTCGGGGTTTCGTGCCAAAATCAGCAGCCATTTGCACGCGGAGCAAGTCTTTTTGTTGATATTTTAAACTTTCGGTGCTATTATTTAGTAGTACCGCTGATGGCCTCTCTTTTTGAGATGTATGGTGCCCGTGAAGAAGATGACCAAGAGCAGTTAACTTCTGACGCTTCGCCATTGTTGCCACTTCAGCATGCGTAGCGGCCAGGTAGAGTGATGCTACGCGCAGATGTACGCACGTGTGTGCACCGGTTTGCTCTGTAAGAGAACCGGAGGCGGTCCCGCTTGTACTGCATTCCGAAGGCGACAAAAACAGCCTTCCCGGAACATGGCTGAATTATCCATCCCGGGATTGCTGGTATGTTTTGCTTCGCAACGGCATTTCGTGGACCCCCTTGAAAAGAGGCGAAAGTTTCACGGTAGCAGGATTAAAATGACGGACAGTGGCAGAATTTTACTTACGGGAATTACCGGCTCTGCCGGAAGTTGGCTGGCGCGCGAAGCACTGGACCGGGGTTGCAGCGTTCTCGCACTGGTAAGAGCCGATTCACAATCGAAAGCCGAGGAACGGGCGTTCGAAGCACTTGAGATAATTGGCGGATCGCATCTGGGAGAAAAACTGGATGTGGTACGGGGCGATGTATGTCGAAAAGGCCTGATTGCCAACGCCGATAGAAGCATCTTTGAAGACGTTTCAATGGTAATACATTGCGCCGGCGCAATAAATTTCAGGCAAGCGGCCGCTGAACACACCCACAGAGTGAACGTCGAAGGAACCGCCAATGTGCTCAAACTGACCGGATCGCTTGGCGTTCCCTACGGCCATGTAAGCACCGCGTACATAGCCGGAAAACGCCAGGGTCTGGTTCTGGAGAGCGAAGACAGCGTTGGACAGAGCTTTAACAACGCCTACGAACAGACGAAATGCGAAGCCGAGGTCATTATCCGCAAATGGGGCCGAAAAAGCCGCTTGCCCGTACACATACTCCGTCCCAGCATTCTGTTGGGCGACTCGAAGGAGGGCAAGATCGTCAATTTTGACGCCACGTACAACATGATGCGGTTTTTCGACGGCATCTCCGGCCTGGTGAGCAATCAGCGAATTCGCGCTGTAGTGAACCCGAATTCGACCAAAAATTTCGTACCGATCGACTATTTCGCAAAAGCGGCCCTGCACATTCTCGAACACGCCCGGCCCGCCACTTACCACATAACAAACCCCAATCCATTGAAGATAAGCGAACTTCGCGATATTTTTGCTTCGCTGTTCAACATGCACGGCATAACGATCGTCGACGAAAACGATTTTGCCCGCGAACGGCCCACCAGAATAGAGTTGCTCTACAAGAAAGCAATGCCCCAATACAGGCCCTATATGCAGTCAGAACCGCTTTTCGACCGCACCAACACGGACGCCGCTCTTGCGGGTTCGGGCCTGGTACTGCCCGAAATCGATGAAGATTTCTTTGCCATGCTGCTCGATTACGCTCGAGCGTGCGGCTGGGGCAGACGCAGACGGCGCAAAGGGATTTGCTCCAGCAAGTCCGTGCAGGCGGCCCGGAAGTATTTCGACGAGATTCTCACAAAGCACGTCGACCAGCCTTTGCTTCCCAACCTGAAGAATCTCTCCGCCACATGCCGCGTTGTACTCAGAGAGCACGAACACCTCCACTGGTCGCTGGAAATCGTTAAAGGCATACTCACCACGGTCTCACAGAATGGAATGGATTGCCAGTGCTCCCTGATCACTGATGCCGATACGTTCTGCGAGGTCGCGGCCGGCAAACTCGCACCTCACAAGGCTTTTTTCACCCAGAGAGCACATATTACGGGCGATATGAAGACCGGACTCAAGTTGACGACCGCGCTGGCCACTTTCTTCCGCAAATTTCCCTACCAGTTGGACGTATAATCCTGCTTCCGCCATGGGCAAGTCGGCTCTTGACGGGCCAGGGACAAGATTGTTCCTAAAAATCTTCTAATACTTGCCTTTTGCTCTTGACAAATCCCCAGTAAACCGCTATAAAAGGGAGCAGTGAGTGGGCGATACTGGGTAAAAGTGCCCGCTCCACATTGTGGCAAGTCGTTGTTTGTGTCTTGCCGGGTAAATCGAAGGCAGGGTGCTGAAGGAGGAGGCTGTTGCGGCCCGTGTATGCGGATGCCGCCATGTCCTGGCTCAGCCCCGCGGGTTCTAATTGGTTAAAGGAGGAGTATCATGCGCAGGTTATTTGTTCTGTTGTTGGTCCTCGGTTTTGCGTGCGCTTCGCAGGCCGGTACAGTGCTCATTGTCAGCGATTCTTTGGCGCCCGGTGAAGCCGGTGACGATCATCTTGACGACTCGCTGGTCAGCTTTGTCGAAGGTCTCGGTCACACGGTCGACACCACCGGCATGAACGAAAACTTCCGCGAAGGCGACAGCAGCCCCTGGGCGGCAGGAAACGAGGATAAGCTTGCTGCACTGGAAGCCGCGGACCTGGTAATTGTCAGCCGCAGAACCAGCAGCGGAAGCTACGACAACGACAGGCTCGGCTGGAACGAGCTTTCGACCCCGGTTCTTCTTCAGAGCGGCTATCTGACTCGTGGAGAAAATTCGAGTAAGAGATGGGGCTGGACCACGGGCGGTTCAACCGATGCGGCACTGACAGAAACCGATATGCTGATGTATCCCTCGGGCGATCCCTGGGCCACGCTGTTTGACTGGTCGACGGCCCCGACTCCCGGCGAAGCCCCCAAAGGCGTTTACATTCCCGCGTCAGTGGACGATGTCGTCGCCGACGCAATCCTCATGGGCACGTTCGACGGTAAGCCGATGTTGATCGATATTCCGGGCGGAACCGATCTCGACGCAGCGAATGGAACTAGCGGCAAGTACGGAGTTACCGGCGGCCAGAGAGTATTCTTTGCAAACTGGGGATACGATGCCACGGTCGACGGGGCTCTTGCTTACGGCTGGGACAGTTTCATTACCGAGGACTACGAAGCCGCAATGGGTCAGATCGTCAATACGATGATTCCCGAGCCTGCGACAATGGCTCTGCTGGGACTCGGCGGTCTCGCTCTGATTCGCAAGAGAAAATAAGTCTTTTGAACCGGCCAGGCACGCTGGACTTAAGAAGATATCTTTTGAGGCCTGCACTGCATAAGCGGTGCAGGCTTTTTTGATCTGACTCGCTGGACCTGCTGGCGCCCTGGAAGATCACAGACGGTATCTATCCGCAAATCGGTCCAGTACCGCAAGCAGGTGGCACGGCAGTCTTGAACGAACCTGCCGGATGATCTCGTGGGGTATCTGCCTGTAATAAGCGTGTGCGATTGAGCCGGTTATACAGGCAAGCGTGTCGCTGTCGCCGCCGAGAGAGACGGCTTTTCTAACGGCATCTTCGAAATCGGTCGATTCAAGGAACGCGATTATCGCCTCTGGCACCGTGCCCTGGCAGGAGACATCGAAACGATAATGTCGCCTGATCTCATCGAGCCTTCGATCCAGATCGTATCCGAAACGGGCCTGGATGTCGGATTTGATTTGTTCTCTGGCGAGGCCCGTGCGAGCCAGATATACGGCCAGAGCAGTTGCCTGAGCGCCTTTGATGCCCTCGGGGTGGTTGTGCGTAACTGCGGCACTCTTCCGGGCTTCGGTCAGGACCTCTTGCTCGGAATCGAAGGCCAGCCCCACGGGACTTACGCGCATCGCGGAACCGTTGCCCCAACTGTTGTACGGCCGTGGATTGCTGGAGAATATCCATTCGATGAACGTCCCGCCGTAGCCGGCGTTTCGGTACATCCGACCGAAGGACCGGTAAGCACTCCCATAATCGCTGGCATTGAGTATTGCATGAGCCGTGGCTGCGGTCAGCACCGAATCATCCGTAAAGACCGATTCCTCTGCAAACAGCGGGAAATCCGCCGTCTTTATGGGATTTGCCTCGTACGGCGAACCTATGGTATCTCCTGCTATTGCGCCGAGCATTTTTCGTAATGGAAAGTGTATGTCAATAAAGCCACGCAATCAGGGCCGGCAGTGATAGTTTCTCAGCTCCTTCTGACAAGCTTTAGGATCCGGAACATATCGGGCCAGTTCGGACCAGAATCTCTTGGTGTGATTCTTAATCCTGGTATGCAGAAGTTCATGAACAATCACGTAGTCGATAAGATGATCCGGCAGTCGAACAAGATGCATATTCAGGTTAATATTGTTTTTGTCCGAACAGCTTCCCCAGCGTGTTTTCTGATTGCGTATTGCAACCTTGTTGTATTCGAATCCGTAAAATGCGGCAAGATGATTCAAGCGTGCGATCAGTCTGGCGCGCGCTCGTGTTCGGTCGACGGGAGCGGCCTCGGTGGTCTCGATATTGCCCGTTTTCCTGAACTTCTGCAGGCTTTTTCGTATCCAGGGGGTTTTGACATGCAGGAACGCCCGGGCCGCGGCGGTCGGGCAGCCCCGCGGTATGGCCACACGCACACTCAAATCCGATTTAACGGTGATCGAAAGCCGTTTAGCACGCTTTGAGCGTGCAAAGAGCACATTCGCCCCCAAATGGGCCATATAGACCGTTCTGTTCTGTTGTTCACGTCTGGAAGCTCGAATGGTAGAACTTTCTCAAAAGGAAACTACTTCTATTTGACAACACTCAGTCGAAGCGATTATGGGCGGTATTGACCGCGATTGCAACAGTGGATTCTAAGCCGAATAGACTTTCTGGCAGACAACATTCCGCGGTGCCATGCTTGTTTTGTTGTGCACGGCCGTCTTCTTTCGTCCGTTGAGAACGCTGTTACAATTCGGTCGGACAATGAAGCAGGATGTATTAACGCCGGCACCGGTGGCTTCGAGTCAGGACAGCGAAAAACATTATGTTGCCTCTCCATAGACAGCAAACTTTTGAGAGAGGGCAAGGTCTTGGCTGCTTGGACGTGGTCAAGGCTTTTTTCGTTTGTATCCCGGCTGGCAGTGGAGGGTTTGGATGAAGGTGATGATGTTTTTGAGGGGGACATCGCCCTCTACGGCGTGGGCAGGGGCGAAGATGTAGCCGCCGCGTGCGCCGGCTTCTATGAGTGCCCGGGATTGGGCCTGGACCTGTGAAGGGGAGCCGTAGGGCAGCGTTTTCTGTGTGGAGAGCCCGCCGTGGAATGCGAGTCTGCCCCGGTAGCGGCTCAGGAGGTTGAAGACGTCCATGACTTCGGGCTGGAAGGGGTTGAAACAGTGCAGGCCGATCCGGATAAGTGGATCGAAGAGTTCGTCGACTTTGCCGCAGGAGTGAATCATTACGAACTTGCCCGCGTCACGTACGACCGAGTACATGCGCTGCAGTTGCGGGCCGATGAACTCGTGCCAGAGGGCCGGGCCCATCTGAAGGCCTCTCTGGCAGCCCCAGTCATCGCCGAAATACACGGCGTCGATGTCGTATTCGAGGGCTTTGCGAACCTGGGCGATGTTGTAGTCGGCGATGGCGGCCAGCAGTTCGCGAGAGAAGGCGGGGTGGAGGATGAAATCCATCATGAGATTTTCCATGCCGCGGAGTGTCCAGGCGCGTTCGTAGAGAGAGAAGCCGATCTTGAAAATGCGGAAGCGGTCCCCGTGTCGGCGGAGTTTTTCAGGGATGGCGGCGAAGAAGCGGTTGTCCAGCGGGTCGGGCAGGTCATAGCCGCTCATTGTGGGCTCGGGGAGCATGCAGTTTTCGACGATGCCGATGTCCTTGTCTACGGAGCGGTCCCAGATTACGCCGAAGATATCGCGAAAGCGGTTGTCGGGCAGTGCATCGAAGAAGCCGATGTCGCTGCCGAGTTTGACAAAGTGGTTGTCCAGAGCTGTTTCGAGGTCGTCGGTGGCAAAGTGGCTTTTTAGTTTGTCGGCGGCTTCGACAGTGAAGGTGCAGTGCCAGGGAACGTAAGGGACGGGTTTGTGCTGCAGGGCGAGTTTTACTATTTGTCTTTTGGTCATTGATTCAGGGGGCTGTTAGTTCGAGGTCGGTTACGGCCTTTTCGGTGAGGCCGGTGATTTTGGCGTTGTCGCCTAAGCGTTTTACGACGGTGTTCTGGAGTATTGTGGGGGTGGTCAGACGGGTCATGGGCTGCGTTATGCCGGGACCGCCGGCTCCTGCCAGGATGATGGGGGCGATGTAGACGGCGATTTCGTCGACGAGGTTTTCTTCGACAAATGACGTGAGGACCGCGGGGCCTCCTTCGACCAGCAGTTGCTGGACATTACGGGCGGCGAGGTGGTCGATGAGGAAGTGGAGATTGGAGCGGTCCCTGCCTTCGGGGGTGGGTAGCAGCTCGGCGCCGCAGTCGGTGACGTGTCGTGCGCAGTCGGGATTCTCGCCGACGGCTCTCTGGGTGGTAAGGATCAGGACGGGGGTTTCGCGGGCGCTCTGCAGCAGGTTGCAGTCCGGAGGCATTCGCAGGTTGTTGTCGAGTACTATTCTGAGCGGGTTCTTGCCGCGGGCGGGTCTGGGGGTCAGTCGTGGGTTGTCGGCTATGACCGTGTTTATGCCGACCAGGATCGCCTGGCAGCGGCGACGGAGGGCGTGGACGTCCTTTCGGGACTTTTCGTTCGATATCCACTGGTCGCCGGCGATTCGGGCAACTTTTCCGTCGATGCTCTGGGCCCATTTGAGGATGACCCAGGGTCTGCCGGTGAGGTTGGCCTTTACGAAGGGGGCGGCCGGCAACGTGGCGCGGCGCCGGCAGAGACCGGTTTGGACATCGGTGCCCGCGTTGCGGAGTATTTCGACGCCGCCTCCGGCCTGTTCGGAGGGGTCGGGGACGGCTATTAAGACTCTGGCGATTTTTGCCTCGATAATTGCATCGACGCAGGGGGGCGTCTTGCCGTGGTGAGAGCAGGGTTCAAGGGTGACGTACATGGTCGCGCCCGTGGGGTCTTCGTCGTGTTTGCGGCAGTCTTCGAGGGCGTTTATTTCGGCGTGGGGGCCGCCGAATTTTTTGTGCCGGCCTTTGCCTATTTCGGCACCGGATTTAACGATGACACAGCCGACGGGGGGGTTGGGCTCGACGGCGCCGATTCCCTTTTCGGCGAGTTTGACGGCTGAGAGCATGAATTTTTCGTCGGTCTGGGTCATGTTCGTACCCCCGGTGTTCGCAGGATATGTTATTATATCATCCCGCGAAACTGTTCTTCGGTTATTATTTTGATGCCGAGCTTCTTTGCTTTATCGAGTTTGCTGCCTGCGTTTTCTCCGGCGAGCAGGTAATCGGTCTTTTTGCTTACACTGGAAGAAGGTTTTCCGCCGGCCTGACGGATGGCCTGCTTGATTTCTTCACGCGTGTAGTTTTCGAGTGAGCCGGTGGCGACGATTGTTTTGCCGGCGAGTTTGTCGGATTGCCGGATTTGGGTTTCTGTGGGTTTGACTCCGGCCTGGAGCATTCGCTGAATTGTGTCGCGGTGCTTTTCGTCGCGGAAGTAGTCGTACACGCTGTCTGCCATAACGGGGCCGATCTGGTCAATTTCGGCGAGGGTTTCGCGGTCGGCGTTCATGATTTTTTCGAGTGAGCCGAAGTGTTCGGCGAGTATCTGGGCGGACTGGCCGCCGATGTGGGGGATGCCCAGAGCCGTTATGAATCTCCAGAGGGGGCGGGTCTTGCTTTCTTCGATGGCGTTGATGACGTTCGAGGCGCTTTTTTCGGCCATGCGTTCGAGGCCCTGTAGCTCGGATTTTGTGAGTTTGTAGAGGTCGGCGAAGTCTTTGACGAGTGCTTTGTCAACGAGCTGGTCGATGAGGGCGGCTCCGAGCTGGTCGATGTCCATCTGGCCGCGGCCGGCGAAGTATTTGAGGCGTTCTCGAAGCTGGCCGAGGCAGTGGCGGTTGGTGCAGCGGATGTAGACGCCGTTTTCATCTTTTTTGACGGGGCTGCCGCAGTTGGGACATTCGGTGGGTTTGGGGAAGGGCTCTGCGTCCGCCGGGCGAAGGTCTTTGTTTACGGCTACTACCTGTGGGATTATTTCGCCGGCCTTTTCGATGGTTACGGTGTCGCCTTTGCGGGCGTCGAGGCGGTCCAGCTCGTCGAAATTGTGCAGGCTGGCGCGTTTTACGGTGGTGCCGGCCAACTGGACGGGGGTGAGGTTTGCCACGGGGGTGAGAATGCCGGATTTGCCCACCTGGACGGCGATTGATTCTATTTTGGTCTGGGCCTGTTCGGCGGCGAACTTGTAGCTGATGCACCAGCGGGGCGCTCTTCCGGTGTAGCCCAGGATATCTCGCTGGTCGAGGCGGTCGATTTTGATTACCATGCCGTCGATCTGGTAGTCCAGGTCCTTGCGTTTGTGGTCGAAACTGTGGCACAATTCGATTACGGTTTCGATGTCGGCGGCTTTTTCCAGGTGGGGGTTGATCGGCAGGCCCAGTTTCTTGAGATGGTCGAGTGTGTGCCAGTGGTCTTCGGCCAGAGGTTCGGAGACTTCGCCGGTGGCGTAGGCGAAGAATGCGAGGTTTCGTTCGGCGGTAATTCGGGCATCGAGGAGTTTGAGCGAGCCTGCGGCGGCGTTGCGGGGATTCGCGAAGGGCGGGTCGCCGGATTCGGCGCGGGCGGCGTTGAGTGCGCCGAAGCTGGCGAGCGGCATGTAGACTTCGCCGCGGACTTCCAGAACTTCGGGGATGTGGTTCTTGTCGAGCAGGGCAAGGGGGATGGATTTGATGGTTTTGACGTTTGCGGTTACGTTGTCTCCGACGCGGCCGTTGCCGCGGGTGGTGGCGGTGGCGAGCAGGCCGTGCTCGTAGCGGAGGCTGATTGCCAGACCGTCGATTTTGAGTTCGACGACGTATTCGTAGTTGTCAGTGTCGAGTGCTTTTCTGACTCTTTCGTCGAAGGCCCGCAGTTCATCGTCGCTGTAGGTGTTGTCTATGCTGAGCATGGGAATGGAGTGGCGGATCTGCTCGAAGCCTTCCAGGGGTGTGCCTGAGACGCGCTGGGTGGGGGAATCGGGCGTTATCAGTTCCGGGTGGGCGTTTTCGAGTTCTTTGAGTTCTGTGAAGAGGCGGTCGTACCGGCGGTCGGAGATTTCGGGCCAACTGAGGACGTAGTAGAGGTGGTCGTGGCGGCGAATTTCGCTTCTTAGCTGCTCGATTCGGTTTTTCGGGTCTTTTGCCATGGTCGGGTAATTTATACGCAGCAAACGGTTCTGATGCAAGTAGAAGATCGGCCAAAGAACTGTGGGGCTTTTTCGGCAAATCCCGGGCTGATCATGTTACCTGTGCCCTGTGGAGCCCACTATTTTTCTGGTAGGGTATAATATTCGTGATTCACTACAACAGGTATTTTGCAAAGGAGAAACGGAGTATGAAGACTATCAATCGACGCACTCTCATAGCCGGTTCGGCAACAACAGCCGTAGCGGGGATGCTTGTTTCAAAGGCCGGTGCTCGCCGGAGGGGATTCGGCGGGCCACGAGGCAACAGACAGGGGGATGCCGAACTGGAGAAGCCGCCGGTCCCAAAGGACGACAACGAAAAGAAGATTCTCGCCATTCTTGATAACATCCGCGCCACCCAGAGCTATCGCAATGTTCCGCCGCAGGACGGGCGACTGCTCCGCATTATGGCCGCATCCATGAACGCCAAGAGCATAGTCGAACTCGGCACGTCGACGGGCTACTCGGGTATTTGGATGGGCATGGCTCTGCAGAAGACGGGCGGTAAACTTACTACATACGAAATCGACCCCGGCCGTGCAGCGACCGCCCGCGCGAATTTCAAACGAGCCGGCCTGGCCGATGTAATCACGCTCGTCGAAGGAGACGCTCACGAGAAAATCAAATCCTTCGAAGGCACAATCGACATCGTTTTTCTCGATGCCGACAAACAGGGTTACGTCGACTACCTGGACAAACTCCTGCCGCAGGTAAGACCCGGCGGCATGATCATTGCCCACAATATCACCCCCGGCATGGCCGATCCGGACTACATGAAGGCGATTACCACGAATCCGGAACTCGAGACCATAGTTCGGGGCGGTGTAAGCCTGACGCTTAAGAAACACTGATTCTATACGGTGCGAGCAAAAAAACGATTGATCGGGCTATCCTCGGTTAGAGTCCACGGCCTTGCGGCCGCGGATTGCTGTGCCGGCTTAAGCTGTTCGCCCGGTCCACAGCGGCCTTTTGGTGTGCTAAGGTGGTTGAACTTTTTGCGAATCCGTGTAAATTAGCGGCTATGGATATGGGGCCGCAACAGGTTGGTAAATGGTTGATAATCGCCGGGGCGGTGATGGCGCTGACGGGCGTGATTGTCATGGTGCTCGGCAGGTTTGGTTTGTTTCGGCTGCCGGGTGATCTGGAGTTCGGGTCGCGAAACTGGCGGATATATCTGCCAATAACCAGCAGCATCGTCATATCGGTGATTTTGACGCTGGTTTTATGGTTGATTAGGTACTTTCGCGGTTGAACGTCGATTCATATTCTGGCGGTACTGGTGTGGGTGTGTACTTAAGGGTCGCAATCCGCACCATAGTAGTTTCTGCGGTAATAGTCGTGGTAGTACTTGCGGCGGTAGTACGGGTGGTAGTAGATTTCGCCGTATCCACGGTAGTCGACCTGACCGTAGCCGCGGTAGTGGACTCCGCCATATCGCTGATGATAGTAGATGCGGCCATAGCCGTGGTATTGGATGCCGCCATACATGCGGTGGTAGTATATTCCGTCGCAATACTCGGGATAGTCTACGGTCGGCAGCTCGCGATCAGGTGTGGATCTTACAAGTGCCTTCGGGATGTTCCAGTTTGCACGAAACTCGGGTACGGGCCGCTCGGTCAGTGCTGCGGGCGGTTCGTATGAAACGGCGGCTGCATTAATTATGAGCAAAGTCGCTACAGAAAAACCGAGGGCGGTTTTTGGCGGGCAACTAATCGTTTGAGCGTTCACATTCTGATTTGCCGGTGTATTCATGGTTGCAGTCCGCAATCAGTATGCCAAGCGAAAGACGCGACGGGTTAAGCTCCACCACGTCTTTCGCTGCACCCACATATCACTGTCCACAGCAGCAGCCGGCGGGTGATATTCGCCCGCACATTGACCGGCCGCATTGCCGGCAGTCTCGATAACTGTATCGGTGGTTATAACAGTACGCCAGTTTCCTTCGCAGTTCGGGGTCGATGTAGATCAGTATCTGGTCGAAATAGTCGGTGGTTGTGCCGAGTCGGCGGATGAGCGTCCGCTGCTGGTCGTTCAGAACTGCGCTGGAGAGGCGGCGGGCCTGGAGTTGTATTTCGACGAGTTCGTTTCGCTGGCCGGGATCGAGTCTGAGGTCTCCTTCGATTGCAAGCAGGGCGGAAGGGTCGAATTCGTCTACCTGGGCGGTCATCATCAGGCGGTATCGCAGCGCCTCGATTTCGTCCCGGGTGGTGTCGCGAAGCTGCGGTTCGATCCAGGTCGGGACGTCGCGTGGCGGGGTCTCTATTTCGGCCTGCCAGGGGCAGATATAGCAGTCGGCGCCGGTGCGGCGGTGTATTTCGCAGCCGCTCTGCTGCTGACGCAGCCACTGCTTCGTTCGGGCCGAACCTCCCCATCGCCGGTTTTTCGACGGCCATTCGGCGGCGTTTCCATCGACCATTATTCCGACTGCGATAAGTCCGGTCAGTATCGCGACTGTGATCACGGCGCGTTTCATCACACATCCTCCAAAAGCTGCTGCAACTGCTTCGACCGGCCAACGACGCAGGCCCGATAATATTAACGAGCAGAAGTGAGCCGGGCTTTAGCTGCGCAGGCAGTGGAATTCAGGGATTTCAGGACGGACCGGCGCATACAAGCACCACAATCGCTTTAAACATCATAGGGCGGGCTGCAGGCATGAGGTGAGCTTTGAAGAGTTGCCCCGGCGATGGTGCTGTGTGTGATCTGTAAGTCAAAGTTGGGGACGATAAGTGGGTCAGTGGAGGCCAAGGGCGTTACCGAGTTGAGTCTGTGCGGGTGGGAGATTCGTTCAGGGGCTCTTATAGCGGGACCTACAACGGCAAGGAGCTTTCGGGAGCGGTTTCGGGTGATTTTCGGCGGGCGGTTACGAGGACCGGCTTGATGCGGGGCCGGTCGAGACGGAGCTTACTCGCAGGGCTGATAAGGCGATAGACTATGGTGGGTCTCATGCAGCACGGTAATCGAACCGGGGCCAGGCTGACCGGAGACATAGCGACTGCGGCCGCCGAATTGCATAATGTGGCTACAGTGACTGCGAAGAAGGTCCACGACGCGGAGTAGAGTACCTGCTGGTCTCCTTCGCAATATTGGTTAAAACGTTCTCGGAAGCCCGGAATTTGCCGCGGTCTATTGGATTTTGAGTTCGTGGATGCCGCCGGCCCATTTTTCCTGTGATTGGATTTCGAGGCGGATTCCTTCGGCTTTTACCTGCTTGAATGTGACGATGTTGTATTTGTCTTTTTCGATGCCGTAGTCGGTTTTGTTTTCGACCGGTTTCCATTCGTCGCCGCTTTTATAGAAGAGCTTCCATGAGGCGGGGATGCGGCACTCTCCGCGGCCGGTGTCGTCGAACCAGTAGACGCTGACCTGACTGATTTCAGCGGGAGCTTTGAAATCGAACTGCACCCACTCGGCGGTGCCTTTGTGGGGCCACCAGTGATAGCGGCGGTTGGAGTGATCGTTGGAATGGGCGGGCTCAAGCTGGTCGGTCATGGCATCGAGGTCCGGCCCGAAAGAGGCGGTTACTTTGCTCGTTCTGGCCAGGGTTGGTGCGGGCATGGGTTTGGCGGCACGGGCTTCTCTGGCGAGCCAGACGGCCATCTGGCCCTTGTCGCGGTGGCACCATGCATAGTAGGGTATAGCTTTGAAATTCACTATTTCGTCGGTCTTCTCGGGTGTCCCGTCGAGTCTTCGTCTGACGATATTGGCCTTGCCGGAAACAGTGACTAGGCCGTTGAGCAGGTTGCGTTCGTATTTTGCGGTCAATTCCCTGTCGTCGTCCAGTATCAAAGGAAGCACAAGGCCTTCCTTGACGTCGACGCCTTCGACGCAGTACACGATGGGGCCGTGTTGAAGGGCGACTTTGCCGCGGTCGTCCTTGACGTTTTCGTGGGCCAGAACGCGGCGGACGGACATGGGCAGGTCCAGTTCGATCACGTCGCCTTTTTTCCAGCGGCGCTTTATTCGGGCGTGGCCCTTGACCATTTTCGGTTGCGCTTTGGCGCCGTTTACTTTGAGGACTGGTTTGACATCGCGGTCTTCGAGGAAGTGGTAGAGATCGCTGGGGACTACTTCGTTGCGTGCCCAGCCGGGGATGCGGACATTTACGGCGAATTCGGCGGGACTGTCCGGTTCGACGGTGATTCTGACTTTGCCGTTCCAGGGGTAATCGGTATTCTGAGTGAGCTTGACGGTTTGGTCTGCCAACTGGATTGTTCCGGTGCCTCCTATGAACAGATCGACGTAAATCTGGCCGTCTTTATGAGAGTAGACGTAGCCGGGAATCGAGGGAACGAATCGGACGACGTTGCTGGGACAGCAGGCGCAGCCGAACCAGGCGGCCCGGGAGGCGCCGTGGACGGATTCGAGCCTGTTGGGATAGAAAAATCTGTCGCCTTCCATCGAGATTCCGGAGAGAAAGCCGTTGTAGATGACGCGCTCCACGACGTCCATGTATTTTGCATCGCCGCTGGTCAGGAACATTCGGTGGTTCCACATTGCGTTTGCGATCGAGGCGCAGGTTTCGCAGTAGGCGGTCAGGTTCGGCAGGAAGTACTCGGCTCCGAAGCCTTCGTGGCCGCCGGCTGCGCCGATGCCGCCGGTGATGTAGAGCTTTTTGTAGAGAACATCATGCCATATCCTGTCGATTGCTGTTACGTACCCGTGGTCGCCTGTTAGTGCGGCGATGTCGGCCATGCCGGTGTACATGTATGCGGCGCGGACGCTGTGGCCGACGCCCCGGGTCTGTTCGACGACGGGCTTGTGGTCCTGGCTGTATTCGCCGTAGAGGTTGTGACCTTCGGGTCTGCCGCGCTGGTCGAGGAAGAACTTGGCCATGTCGAGATACTTCTTTTTACCGGTGAGGCGGTAGAGGCGGGCCAGACCGATTTCGATTTCCTGGTGGCCGGGCGGGTCCTTTCTACCGTCGGGGCCGAATACTTCGCAGATGAGGTCGGCGTTTTTGAGGGCCACGTCGAGCAGGGTGCGCTTGCCGGTGGCCTGGTAGTATGCGACGGCTGCTTCGTACATGTGCCCGACGCAGTAGAGTTCGTGGCCGGCGGCTATGTTGGACCACCGTTCTTTGCCGCCCGGGGGCATTTTGTCAGGGCGCATGAGGGTCCTGGCGGTGTAGAGATAGCCGTCATCTTCCTGGGCGGCGGCGATTTTGGCGATTACGCCGTCGACGTATTCTTCGAGTTTGGGGTCGCGGTTGTTGGCAAGGGCGTATGCGGCGCCTTCGACTACCTTGTATACGTCCGAGTCGTTGAAGTAAATGCCTTCGAACCGGCCTTCTTCGAGGCCGCCCGCCACGGCGAAGTTGCTGATGCGGCCGGTCTCCTCGCACTTCTTGAACGCATAAGGAATCGTAACCTTCGCATTGGTCTCGAGCCGCGCCGACCAGAATCCGTCCTCGACCTCGACATCCGTAAAAGCCACCGGCCGAATCGGATAATCCTTCTCCATCGCGCCGAAAGAGGTTGAAGACAGCAGTACAACAATTAATGTCAATTTAGGGTAATTCATGGGTTAACCTTACTTGTCTATTCCGGTTTGAGTCACTTTTGTTTGCTCGATTCGAGACTATTATGACTTTCTGAGGCTCGGAGGTTCGCTCGGCACGACATGGCCTGCAGTGATTTCTAATTGCTTACTTGCCGATGCAGTAGAGGGTGTCGGATGTTCTTATGAACAGTTGGTTGTTTGCCGTGGCTATTGAGGCCCTTACGAGTGCTCCGCCCTGGGGGTCGTCCATATCTATCGTGTTGAGGAGTTCTCCGTCGGCGGCGTTGAATACGACGGCGTCTCCGGCGTGATTTATCAGATACAGCTTGCCGTCGGCGGCAAGGGGCGAGGCTTCGAATTTGCTGTTTCCGGGGGTTTCGACGGTCCACTTGACTTTGCCTGTCTTTGGCTCCACGCGGGAGAGGGTTTTGCGCAGGTCGCTCAGGACGAAGAAATCGCCGTCGTAAAAGGCGGGTGTGGGTACGTCGGAGGATACGTCTTTTTCATCTTCGCTTGTCCAGAGGACCGAATCGTCCGAGAGTTTGCCTGTTTGCTTTGGGGTTATTGCGTAGATGGGGGCGTTTTTCGGGGCGCAGACCAGGACAACGTCTTTGCCCTCGACAGGTGAAGGAACGAGCCGCCAGTGTCCGATGCGGCGCCGGTTGTAGGTTCCCCATCGCCAAAGCTCTTTGCCTGTGTCGAGATTGTGGCCGGTGATCGCGTCACCGCCGACGACCAGTAGCTGCTGTTTGCCGTTAATCGTCGCCGGGATGGGCGTGCTGAAGGCCTCGTGGCTTTCGGCGCGGGCCCTGCTGGGGCGTACCTCTCGCCAAACGGTTTTGCCGGTGTTTATATCGACGGCGAGCAGATAGGATTCGTTTTTGCGGTCGGAGAAGCCGCGGCCGTGGACGGGAACATCACGCTGGAGCACCTGGAGATAAACTTTGTCTCCGACGATTGTGGGGCTGCTGCTGAAGGTCCACAGGAATGCGAACTCGCCGTAATCGTCTTTTATGTTTCGCGACCAGAGCTGTTTGCCTTCGGGCGTGTAGCCGAGCAGTTCGCCGGTGCTGAAGAAAAATACGATGATTTCGCCGTTGGTTACCGGTGAAGGGGCGGCGAAGTAACTTCGTCTGTCGCGGCGGATATCGCCTTCGCGGACGGTGTGTTTCCATTTGAGTTTGCCGGTTGTCCTGGAGAAGCACATGGCTAAAAGGGTGCTGTTTTCCAGGTCAGTGCTGGTGATGTATACATTATCATCGCAGATGATAGGGGTCGATGCGGCCGGGCCGGGCAGGTCGGCTTTCCAAGCGACGTTTTCGGTCCGGCTCCATTTTACGGGCAGGTTCCGGGCGTCGGCCGAACCGTTGAATTCGGGACCGCGCCAGTGCGGCCATTGTTCGGCCGCGGCCAGTGATGAGCAGGTGATCAAAATGGTCGCGACCAGACTTACGTTAATGCCGAATCTGCTTGTCATAGGTTGTTCTCCGTATAAATACTCATCTGCAAACGCACGCCGTTTGCATTCGTTCCTAGTTGTGGAGTTTACCATATTTGGTGGGCGTAAATCCAGCCGTTTGTTTGGCGGAGCAGTGGCAGGGGCGAAACGGTTCTGAAAATATGCAAAGAGGCCGCGGCGCAGAATCTCAGCGGAAGATGGCATGCGATGGATCGGTGGGCGCTTCAGCTTCACTATGCAAGCCAGTCATCGCGCTTCGGGAGTTGTCTGGAAGCCGGGCTCAGCGGGATTGTGAGGCAGAATCGCGCCAGTTGGCTACTGGAGCAAATCCCCACGTCCGCGCGGGAATTCTCCGGATGCGGAACGATTTCTGTTTGTTCGCTGTGAGGCCTTCCGACGGCGCAAAGTGCGTCTTCGGTCGAGCCTGTGTATGAGCTGCAATGTCACACTTTGCGGTGCTATTTGGCTTTGCTTTTGATGGCGGAGCCAACGGCTTTGCGGACGGCTTCGGCCGTCTCGCTGCTGATTTCCCCTGCGGCTTCTATGGCGGCTGTGGAGACCTGCTCGGCGGCCTTGCTGGTGTCTTCACCGAGATCGCCGACCGTTTTGATTGCGCCTTCGACCGCGGCCGCGGCTGTCTTGCCGACGTCGGCGCCTACTTCCGATGCGCCTTTTATGCTTCCGCGTACGGCAGATTTTGCGGCGGCGAATACATCACTGCCTGTCTCGGCGGCGCCTTCGATAGCGCCTTTGACGATCTGCTTGACGGAGTTCTCGGCGGCGACCGTTACCTGTGCAACGCCTTCGACAGCTACAATCAGAATATCGCGCGAGGTCTCCACGATTGACGATGCTGTTTCGCCGGCGCCTTTTACGCAGCCGATCACGGCCATTTTCGTTGCTTTTGCAATTCTTGTGAGCATGGAATCGGACATCATAAAACCCCCATTCGTATTATAGATCGTTCGCAAAGGACCGGTTAGAGTAAAACGGACACTGCATGCGGTCTCTGCCTTTTTGAATGGTTATCGGAGTCTGAAGGGGGGGTACTTTACGAACGGCACGTGCAAAGAAACGAAAACACCCGTGGTGCGGGCGTTGAGGCCGATGGTTAATCTGCCATTTGGCGGCTTTTGAGGGATTTTCAGGCGGAGTAAGGAAGGATTTCGGGTTCTTTTTCTCCGGCCCGTAGCATTCGACGCTTGAGGGGTCTGGCAAGTTTAGCCCGGACGCCGGTGAATCTCGGGTCCTGGACGAGGTTGTTTCGTTCGTGGGGGTCGGATTCGAGGTCGTAGAGGAAGTCTTCGGTGTAGGTTTCAGCGGCGGGTACTGCTCCGCCTTTTTTACCTCTTGCGCGGACGGAGTATTTCCACTTTCTGGTGCGTATGGCACGGCCGACCTGGGATTCGCTTATCTGCACGAACACTTCTTTTCGCCAGTTGTCGGTTGTGCCGGCGACCAGCGGCTGAAGGGCGGCTCCGGCCATGTAGTCGGGGGCGTCGAGTCCGGCGGCGGTGAGGATCGTGGGCGGCAGGTCGATCAGGCTCACGAGTTCGTCGACCACTTTACGGCCGGTGAAGCCGGGGCCGCAGGCGATCAGGGGCGTGCGGATTGCGTTGTCGTGGCAGGCGCGTTTGTATTCACCGTTGCGGGTTCGGAAATGGCAGCCGTGGTCAGTGGTGTAGATTACGAGTGTGTTGTCGGCGATATTCAACTGCTCAAGTTTTTCCATCAGACGGCCGACGTTTTGGTCCAGGCTCCAGCAGCAGCCGAGGTAGTCGGGCATTTCTTTCTTCCAGTCGCCTTTGGTGCCGACGAGGTCGCCGGGCACTTTGTAGTCGGCGAATTTTTCTTTGGAGCCTTTGGGCCCCTCGAAGCAGTGGTGGTCGTTCTGGTGGTGGGGCTCAATGTAGGAGACGAAAAGGAAGAAAGGCTTTTCGCTGCTGCGGGATTCGAGGTATTCGATGGCCCAGTCGGTTTGGGCGTCTACTCTGTAGCGGCCTTTAGGGAATTCGCGTTTTTGACCTTGCTGGTCAAACATGTGTCCGTCGTAGCCGTGCGAGGTGAATTCGAGGACATCGGATGCGAGCCAGTAATCCTTGTAGCCGCCGCGCAGTTCGGGCGGGACCGCGCTGTCGCGGTAGTTGTTTTTGCCTCTGGTGGAGGCCAGATGCCATTTGCCCAGGTAGCCTACTTCATAGCCGGCTTCGCTGAGATGGTGGGCGATGGTTTTTTCGTTGCGGCCCAGAGCGATGCCGTTTCTGAAGCATCCGGTCTGGGTGGCCCATTTGCCGGTCTGCAGGACCGAGCGGGCGGGGCCGCAAACCGGCTGGCATGTGAATGAGTTCTGGAAAAGTACGCCTTTGCGGGCGAGTTTGTCGAGGTTGGGAGTGAGGCCCTTGAAAATGGGCTCGCCGTAGCAACCGACGGTATCCCATCGCTGCTGGTCGCTGAAGATGAAGAGTATGTTGGGCTTTTTCGCTTGTCTGGCAAATGCACGTTCCGTCAGCAGGTAAGCGGCTGTTAATCCAATCCCATGCAAAAAACTGCGCCGGGCGATTTGGGTTCGTTTCGTCATTAGATTTCTCCAGACTATATTCATAAATGGCCTTGCTAAGCATAGCAAACGCGGGGTGAAAAAACGAGTTTTTTTCTGATGAGTGAAAAAGCGGGGTGCATTAGAACTTGTGGCACATGGAGCCAGTTCGGCCTGAGAATCTCATCCGAGGAACACATGCATCGCTGGCGCTCAGTATAAGATACCGTGATTCAGAGCGTTAAAATGTATGCAGGTAGTCTTTTGGGATGACGAGAAATTTGTATCCGGCTGTGTCGCTGAAGTAGATTCTCTCCTTATTCTCGGCGAACCAGGTTTGCCATTGTCCGGGGGTTCTTTATATCTCTCATTGGCGGCTCCTGAATTGGATTGACGGTTCTGTTATTGTAACGCCGGGAGTGTTCAAATGGTGGAGATTCTTTTGCCTGTGGGAGTGATTTAACCGGAGTTGCGCCGAATAAATCGGGTTTTTGGCGGTTTTTTTTCGGGCCTGAGCGGGCTGATTGTGTTTTCGTGGGGAATTTGGGGCTGGATTGGTCCATGTACAGCTGATTTGCGGGTGGATGTGTTATAATAGGGTAAGACAGGTTATGAATTTAGTGCTCAGAGCGTCCATTGGAATATTGCGTACAGTTTCCAGAACGCCGGCGGCAGTGTTGCCCTGCGGGCGGGGGCTTGCAGTGTGCGCTTTGGTTGTCTTGGCGACGGTCTTTGCGCAAGGTGCCCGGGCGAGAATTCTGGATATTGTGGTCGTAACCGGCAGTGAGTCGGACTCTTATGATCTGTATGAGCTGTTCTTGAAGGAGATTTACCGGGGCAGCGTCGATCTGGATGTAGATGCGGACCGGTATGACGAATCACTCAGCGATAAGAAGAAAGAGGAACTGGAGGAGGCGGATCTGATAATAGTCTCGCGCCAGGCCGAGGGAACGGACTACAACGGCGACGCGGATTTCTGGGCTTCGGTGGATACGCCGATCCTGAATCACAACGCAAAGCTGGCCCGGAGCGACGATCATCGGTTCTGGGACTGGCTGGACGGCGATGCGACTACCTGCGACGAGTGTTACGACGTCGAGGTGGCGGATTTCAACGATCCTGTCTTCGATGGGGTGGATACCTCGGCCGGGCTGGTGCAGATCTATACGACCGGACCCGAGGTCGAGATTTCGGATCAGGGATCGGGCGGGCTTGGCTCGGTCGTGGCTACCGTCGGCGGCAATGTGGCAATTGCGCGCTGGCATGGAGGCGAGACCGAGTATTTCGACGGTTCGGATTTCGGTCCGGGCGCCGCGAGGCTGTTTTTTGCAGCTCCGGACGATATCGGTCATATTCTGCGGGATGGAACGGATGAAGGGCGGCTGATGCTCAGGAATGCGATTCTTTCGCTGCTGCCGTTTCCCAGTCCGCCGGGCGATCTGGACGGCGACAGCGACGTGGATTTCAAAGATGCGGCGGTTCTGGCCTCGCTCTGGAACGATCCGACGTGTGCGGACGCGACGGCGTGTCCGGAAGCGGATCTGGACGAAGATTCGCAGATTGGACCGGCGGATGTGGCGGTTATTGCGTCCAACTGGCTGGTCAATGCCGATGTTACGCCTCCGGAGCCGAACAAGCCACAGTGGGATGAGCGGCCCGATGCGGTTACTAAGAGTTCGCTGGCGATGGAGGCCGATTCGGTTGAGGATGAACAGTTCGGAGTGGAGTACCGGTTCGAGTGCACCAGCGGCAACGGCCCGGACAGCGACTGGCAGTACACGCGGACATACGAGCCGAACGGGCTGGATGTGGGGACGTGGTATACTTACCGGATAAGGGCCCGGGATAGTTCGGGCAATCTGAATGAGACCGAGCCGTCGGCTGCCGCCAGCGCCCGCACTTACGGTCAGTACTGGGAGATAGCGGATGCTTCGGCTGCGGTTGCGATAGACGAGAACTTTTTCATAGTGGCCGACGATGAGGGTAGCCGTCTTTGCATTTACGATTCGCGGGATATGAATGCGCCGCCGGTGGCCTCGGCCAATATTGGGCGTTTTCTGCGCCTTCAACCCTCTCATCCGGAGAGTGACATCGAGGGGGCGACCTGGCTGGGCAGTCGTATCTTCTGGATTTGTTCGCACGGTCGCAACAGGTACGGGGAATACTGGTACAGCAGATACCAGTTTTTTGCGACCAGCATTGTGCGAGAGGGGGATGAGTTCACTATAAGAGTCGACGGCAATTACACCGATCTGGCCGATGATCTTATCGCGTACGATTCGGTGTACAATCTGGGGCTGGCCGATGCTATCGGGGCGGTTGGCGACAGGGTTGACACGAGGACGTTTCCCGAGCTTGCCCCGAAGGACGAGGGTTTGAATATCGAAGGCCTGGCGGCGACGCCCGGGGGCAATTCGCTGCTGATAGGGTTTCGAAATCCGCGCCCGAGCATCGACGGCGATACTCATGCTCTGCTGCTGCACCTGATAAATCCGGAGGATGTCGTGCTCAACGGCGCACAGCCTCAATTTGACCCGCCCATTCTGCTCGAGTTTGGCGATATGGGCATACGAAGCATCGAATATTCGACCACGCTGGGCAAATATCTGATTGTGGCCGGGTCGCACAGGTCCGGATCGGATGAGCCGCTGCAGACCCTGTATACGTGGGACGCGGCCACGGGCGATCTGGACAAGATACGCCAGTTTCCGAATCTTACGCCGGAAGCGATGTTTCAGTTTCCGGCGGACCCTACGGTTCAGTTGCTCAGCGACGACGGCATTCTGCTCTTCGATACGCCGAGCGGTCCGACCGAGAACAAATATCTGCCGAGAGAGCAGAGGACGTATAGAACGCACGTTCTGGTGCCGTGAAGCTGAGGGGAAGTTTTATCCGGGGAGGGTTTGTTGAAATACGTGGTTGCGATTGTGGTTGATTGCCCGTCGTTTTAGCACCAGCCTTTAAGTACTTTGCGAGCGATTTTTAAGGAATCTCCCTATAGCAGGGTTTCGGGGGTATGCCGTAGTCTTGCATGTGGTAAGGCTATTTGGTTAAGGAGGCTTTCTTATGAAAAACATGGTCAGAGTGCTTAAATCTCCGTTTGCGGGAAAATTGGCGGTTCTTTTGGCGATAGCGGGGGTGCTTGTGGGTATAAGTTCGGTAACGGTCGGGCGGACGGCCAAGGCGGTCGATTTGCCGGAGCAGACGTATATGCCCGTCGTTATCGAGAAGGATTTCAAAGAGACTAAGGACCACGATGAGGACACCAAAGACCGGTACATGGAGCGTCAGGCTCAATTGCTGGAAAGCCGCTACGACTTGAGCGACGATCCGTCCGAGGTGATGATGTCGGCGGGGAGAAAAGCGGTGCAGGAAGGTGTCCGGGTAAAACTGCCGAAAGGAATGACCTGGCAGAAGCTTTCGCAGATGTCGCCGGCGGAGATTAAGCGCAAGGACCTGTTTCCGATGGGATTCAGACCTCTGCCGCATGCCAGACATCCGTACGGCGGTCAGGTTTTTCCCGAGGACCAGATTGATGCAATGAAGCGGCTGGAGAACAGGGATCTGGAAAGATTCGATGTCGAATTCGATTTGCCCGATCATCTGACGCCGGAATTTCCGCCGCCGATCTTCTTGACCACCAGACCCGACCTGGGGGATGTTTCGCAAGGCAAGATTCTGTCGATCAAGAATTACTATGATCTGATGAAGGGAATCCTTACGCCGGTTCAGATGGAGGGTTTGCGTCTGCTGCTTACTCCTTTCCCGCAGCAGCAGTTCAATCAGACTGAAGACCGCAAGGTCGCCGAGCCCAGCCTGGGAGTGACCTGTCTGGACTGCCATGTCAACGGCCACACCAATGCGGCGTTTCATCTGGATCCTGACACGCGTCCGCAGGAGGCGCGGCATCGTCTGGACACCGTGAGTTTAAGGGGTATGTACAATCAGCAGATTCACGGCTCCAAGCGGTCGCTGCGGTCCATAGAGGATTTCACGGAATTAGAGCAGCGAAGCGCCTATTTCGACGGAGACCACGTTATCGCCGCCAAGAAGGGCGTTCACCTGCCGGACCGGGCCTCGCAGGTTGTCATGATGGCGCAGATGCAGAATATGCTCGACTTTCCGCCGGCGCCCAAGCTGGATTCTACGGGGCGGCTCATTCCGGAAAAAGCGACAAGGATGGAGTTGCTTGGCGAGCAGGTCTTCAACGGAAAAGCCCGGTGCTCGCAGTGCCATATACCTGAGATGAGCTTCATGGATCATCAGATGCACGATTTGAAGCTGGAGCGGTTTTACGAGCCGGGCATGGTCTGCGATCAATACGCCAGGCCGGACGGTCCTATCAAGACATTTACACTGCGTGGTATCAAGGACTCTCCGCCGTACCACCACGACGGAAGACTGCTGACTCTCGAGGATACGGTGGAGTTCTTCAATCTGGTGCTTCAGCTTGATTTGAATTCACAGGAGAAAGAGGCCCTGGTTGCATATATGCGTTGTCTATAGCCCGAAGCGATAGTCGCCCGGAAAAGGACCTGATGCGGACCCGCGGATGGAGTTTTAAAGTGAGAGACCGCGTGATCCGCCGGGTCTTTCGGGCGGCAAGCTGATTTGCTTAAACGGGCATCTTTGGCCGATGGTTCGGGGATGGCACACCGGTGAGTTCAATTGTGTCTTTTTGGCGGAGATTCAACGCCGTTTCCAAATCAAATCGGGGCAATTCCAAAGCCTAAGAACGATCAGTCCCGATTGAAACTCTTTCTTTTGTTCCTATCAATCCGTAGCGTCATTTCATAGAAACCGACCCGTTTGTGGAGGATGATGGCGATTTTGCGGAATATGTGTGCAATTCG
Organism: uncultured Pirellulales bacterium; assembly: GCA_964406945.1. GTDB lineage: Bacteria > Planctomycetota > Phycisphaerae > Sedimentisphaerales > Anaerobacaceae > UBA2266. The sequence goes on along the minus strand of CAYOTO010000022.1, from coordinate 16,667 downwards.
TGCGATCTCTGGTAAAATTGTGCTGTGTGCTTTGGGGTCGTTTAACGGAGTTAGATTGGAAGGAGTGCATAGTGGCCAGGTTACAATTCTGTTGGAAAATCAAGCTGGGTGTTTTCTACCCGCATAATTTCGGTATCAGACCGATTCGAGGCGGTCGGCGGAGTTTGTGGTTGATTGCGAGGATATAGAAGTTCGCATACGCAAGAAACTAAACAGAATCTGAACTCCGCGCCGATATATGGTTTGTTCTGTAGTGCATGCAGGGCTTAATCCGGCAGTTCGGGGGTTTTAATGATTGCTTTACTGTCGTATCCACGCCGCACGATTTCGATTGTGCTTATAACATTCACAGTCTTACTGTCGACGTCAATACGTGCGGCGGATCTCGAGAAAGCCCGTCAGCAGTACAGGCAGGGCCTATACGAGGAGTGCATAGAGTCGGCGGATAAGGCTATTGAGGAAAATGCTTTCTTTATCGAATGGCATATGCTGCGCGTGAAATCGCAGATGGCGACCGGGCAGTACAGGGAAGCGGCCGTAAATGTACAGTCGGCTCTGGATTACTATTCGCTGAGCACACGCCTGATGCTACTGGCGAGGGGGGTTTATCTTCAGAACGGCCTGGAAGAGAAGGCGGCCCAGATGCCGCGAAGGGTTTATGAGATTGCGTCTGGTCGGCGACTGGATTTTATGGACAGCGACGATCTGGTGGATGTCGGTCGTGCTTTGCTGCTGCTCGGTAGCGACCCCAAGCCGGTGTTGAACCAGCTTTACGAGCGAGCGCTGGAAAGCAGTCCGCAATGCAGGGCCGGTTATCTGGCGGTGGGCGAGTTGGCGCTGGATAAGCAGGATTTCGAACTTGCGGCCGAGAGGTACCGCAGTGGTCTCGAGCACTTTCCGGATGACCCGGAGATGTATTACGGGCTTGCGCGGGCGTTCTATCACAGCGACCGGGCTGCGATGCTCGAACATATTGCCGCGGCTCTGCACCTTAATCCGAGGCACGTACCAACGTTGGTGCTGATGGCCAGGCATCAAATCGACTGCGAAAATTACGAAGGAGCGGACGAAGTTCTGGAGCGTGCCAGGAAGGTAAATCCGAACGATCCGGAGGTGCTGGCCTATTTGGCCGTCCTTGCGTATCTGGCGGGCGATCCGAACGGCTTCGAGGGCTATAGAGAGCAGGCTTTGCAGTTCTGGTCGCGAAATCCGCGGGTTGATTACATCATCGGGCGAGAACTGTCGCGGAAGTACCGGTTTGCCGAGGGGGCGTCGTTCCAGCGCAAGGCGCTCGAGTTCGATCCCAATAATACCAAAGCCAGGATTCAGCTTGCACAGGATCTGCTGCGTCTAGGCTCAGAAGAGGGCTGGAAACTGGCACATCAGGTTCACCAGACCGATCCGTACAACATCCAGGCATACAACCTGGCGACCCTGCACGATAATATGTCCGAATTCGAGACTATAGAGTCGGACGGCTTTATTGTGCGGCTGGATAAGAAGGAGGCGGCGGTCTACGGGGATGTAGTGCTGGAGTTGCTTAAGGCGGCTCGCAAACGGCTTTGCGACAAATACGGCTGTGAACTGGATTCGGCCGTAACGGTCGAACTGTTCGGCAATCAGCAGGATTTTGCGATACGTACGTTCGGTTTGCCGGGCGGCGAGGGATTTCTGGGTGTTTGTTTCGGGAATGTAATTACCGCCAACAGTCCGACGGCGGGTGTGCCTGCTAATTACCATGCGATGCTGTGGCATGAATTCTGCCATGTTGTGACTCTGAATCTGACGAAGAACAAGATGCCCCGCTGGCTGAGCGAGGGCTTGAGTGTATACGAAGAATCGCGGCGCAATCGGCTTTGGGGCCAGAGTATGACGCCCTGGTACAGGTCGATGATTCTGGACGGCGGGTTGACGCCGATTTCAGAACTGAGTTCTGCTTTTATCAGTCCGGCAAGTCCGCGGCATCTGCAGTTCGCTTATTATCAGTCGGCGCTGGTGGTGGAGTATTTGATCGATCAGTACGGGGTGGATTGCATCAAGGCTGTTCTGACCGACCTGGCGGAGGATCGAAATATTAATTCCTCGATTGAAAAGCACGCGGCGCCGCTGGATGAGTTGGAGGAGGGATTCGCTGAGTTTGCCCGTGAGCGTGCGGAGAATCTTGCACCGGATGCTAACTGGGCCGGTCCGGATGCCAACGGCACGGGCTTTGTTGAGGATGCTGTTTCGAGCCAGTGGCTCGGTGAGCATCCGAACAGTTTCGCGGGCCTGACGCTGCATGCTCAGCAGCTTATGGCCGAGCAGAAGTGGGCAAAGGCGGTCGAGCCGCTGAAGAAATTGATCGAGATCTATCCGGGGCACAATGAACCCGGCAACGCTTATGAGATGCTTGCGCGGGTGTACCGTGAACTGGATCGGCCGCAAGAGGAGCGTGAAACGCTGGCCGCACTGGCGGAAATATCGGCCGATGCGGTTGATGCCTACGCGCGGTTATGCGAGTTGGAGATGCAGCGGGAGAACTGGGCGGCGGTTGCGGAGAATGCCGAGAGGTACCTGGCGGTTAACCCAATGCTGGGCGGTATGTACTTTCGACTGGGGCGGGCGAGCGAAGAACTCGGCGACGACGATAAGGCTGTAAACGCCTATAAGCGCGTATTGCTTCTCGGTGCGGAAGATCCGGCGGAGGTCAATTATCGACTGGCTAAGCTGCTGCGGACGCAGGACAAGACGGCTGCCAAACGCTATATTCTGGAGGCTCTGGCCGATGCTCCGCGTTTTCGCAAGGGCCACAAACTGTTGCTGCGAATACTGGAAAGCGAGAATGGGGCGCCAGCCGGCGACCGAACGGTGCAATAAAAATGGTTAAGCGATTGTTCATAATTCTGTTGGGCCTGGCGCTGGCGACGGCGGGGCTCGTCTCGGCGCGATACTACGACCGGGCGGGGGTTCCGGACTGGGAGCCGGACAGCCAGTTCGCCCACGATGTGTTTACTTTTGTGAGGATCAGTTATTCGTCGGGATACGAGGGTCGAGGCTATGGTCGCCGGCGCTATGGTCGGGGCGGTTACGGCCGGGGCAAATGGGCGACTGATTATCCGGACAGCGACCTGAATTTTTCCTACCGGCTGCAACAACTCACTTCTATGGAAGTTCATCCTGACGGGATGGTTTTGGAACTGACCGATCCAAGGCTGTTCGACTATCCGTTTATCTACATCGTTGAGCCGGGGGACATATCCCTGTCCGAAGACGAAGTGAAGGCTCTTCGCAAGTATCTGCTTAACGGCGGCTTTTTAATGGTGGACGATTTCTGGGGCGAGCGGGAATGGTACAACTTCTATTATGAGTTCAAGCGGGTCTTCCCGGACCGCGATTTGGTGGAACTGGAACTGGACCACCCGATTTTTCACGCGGTCTTCGATCTGAAGGAACGGCCGCAGATTCCAAGTATCGGCCACGCACTTTCGGGCCGCGGTTACGGGGTGACCTGGGAGCGAGAGGATGCGCGTGAAGTTCATTACAAGGGAGTCTACGACGATAAGGGCCGGATGATGGCCGTTATCTGTCACAATACGGACCTGGGCGACGGCTGGGAGCGCGAGGGTGAAAACGAATGGTATTTTCATGAGTTTTCCGAGAAGAGAGCTTATCCGCTGGGGATCAATATAGTTTTTTATGCAATGACGCACTGAAATACTGCGGTGCGGCGAAATTCAACTGAAAGGGCTGATATATTGGCAACGGCAGAGTACGAATTCGAACGGCAGGCGGTCGAGCAGATAAAAGGCGCACGCGAGAGCATTGCGGGCGAGTTATCGAAGGTAATAGTGGGTCAGCAGGATGTAATCGAGCATTTGCTGATTGCCGTTCTCTCGGGCGGTCACTGCCTGCTGACCGGTGCTCCGGGGCTGGCCAAGACTCTGCTGGTGAAGTCGCTTTCCCAGTTGTTCAACCTCAAATTCCAGCGCATACAGTTCACTCCCGATTTGATGCCGGCGGACATAACGGGAACGGAGATACTTCAAAAGGTCGACGGCCAGCGTCAGATGGTTTTCGTTAAAGGGCCGGTTTTCGCCAACATGATTCTGGCCGATGAAATCAATCGTACTCCTCCGAAGACCCAGGCTGCACTGCTGGAGGCCATGCAGGAGCATCACGTTACGGCGGCCGGTGCTTCGTACAGGCTTGCCGAGCCTTTTCACGTATTCGCCACGCAGAATCCTATTGAAATGGAAGGCACGTATCCCCTGCCGGAAGCGCAACTGGACCGGTTCATGTTCAACGTGCTGATCGATTATTTACCGGAGTCCGACGAGGTCGCGGTTGTGAGCCGCACCACTTCCGCCGAGGCCGAACCGATCGAGGCGGTCTTTTCAGGTGAGGACCTGGTGCGTTTTCACTCGGCCGTGTGCAAAGTGCCGGTTGCGGACGACGTGATAAAGTATGCAGTGAGAATCTCGGCGGCATCGCGTCCGGGGTCGGATAACAGGCTGGATTTTGTCAATGACTGGATAACGTGGGGAGCGGGGTTGCGAGCGTCGCAGTACATGGTGCTCGGGGCCAAGGCCAGGGCGCTGCTTAACGGCCGGGCGTATGTTAATTTCGAGGATATACGGGCGCTGGCTCATCCGGTGCTGCGGCATCGAATACTCGTCAATTACCGCGCCGAGGCCGAGGGTGCGTCAATTGAAAATCTCATTGACCGTCTGCTGGGGGCGGTAAAGGAGGACGCAGGCAAATGACGCCTCAGCCGGTAAAATCGGGTTTCGATCCGGGGCCCCAGAGGGGTATGATCGATCCGACCTCGCTTATGCGGATCAAGAGTATGGAGCTGCGCGCGAAAGTCGTGGTCGAGGGTTTTTTCAAGGGCATCCATCGCAGTCCGTACCACGGGATGAGCGTCGAATTCACCGAGTACCGCCAATACAGCCACGGCGACGATCCGCGCTATATCGACTGGCGGGTGTATGCCAGGAGCGATCGCTTCTACATAAAGAAGTTCGAGGATGAGACAAATCTGCGATGCCACATGATGGTCGATCACAGTCGGTCGATGAGTTACGGTTCAGTGGGCTATCGCAAGTCCCAATATGCTGCCACTCTTGCCGCGACTCTGGCGTATTTTCTTTTTTCTCAGGGCGATGCCGTCGGTCTGGCCTGCTTCGATGACAGGATAAGAGACTATATTCCGGCGCGGAACCGGCCCGGGCATCTGCGCCGGCTCATGCTGGCTCTGGATGTCGACGCCGCCGGCAGAGCTACGAATATGGGCCCGCCTTTGGAGAAAATGGCGCAGATGCTTACAAAACGCGGGCTGATAATGCTGTTCTCCGATCTGCTCACTTCGACCGAGCGACTTGAAAAGGATCTCAGCTATCTGAACGCCGCGGGGCATGATCTGGTGGTTTTCAACGTGCTCGATCCGGCGGAGTTGAGTTTCGACTTCGAAACGCCGTCGCTGTTCGAGGATTTGGAGACGGGGCGGACTATGCATGTGGACCCGGCGGCGGCGAAGGCGTCTTATACCAGGAAGATTCAGCGTCACCTGGCGATGCTCAGGGATATATGCGGTCGCGTGGGGGTAGATTATCATCTGTTTACCACCGACCGCTCATTCGATCTGGCCCTGCTGGATTTCTTGAGGGATCGCATGCGTCGCAAGAGACGCCCGCGTTACAGAAGCGCGCCCGATGTCAGGAGTAAAGCATGAGCTTCTTGTATCCTCTGTTTTTGGTGGGAGCGGCGGCGATTGTGCTGCCTGTTATTTCGCACCTGATTCATCGCAGGACGCGCAAACGCATGAATTTCAGCTCATTGATGTTTGTCCCGAGCACAACCGTGCGATTCACCCGACGCAACCGCCTCGAAAATATCGGGCTTCTCTTGTTGCGATGCCTCATTCTGCTTCTGCTGGCTCTGGCGTTCGCACGGCCGTTCTTTCCGGCCTCGAGCGCAGAGTACACGTCCTCGACTGCAAAGAGAACGGTCATACTTCTTGACAGAAGTGCGTCAATGAACCGCCGGGGCCTTTGGGTCCAGGCTCTCGAACGCGCTAATAAAGTCTGTGGCGATGCCGATCCGACCGACAGGATATGCCTGATTGCGTTCGATCGCACGCCGGAGATTCTCGTCGATTTCGAGCAGTACGCTTCAGCCGAGCCTGCACGACGATCCCGGTTTGCCGGGGAGGTCCTTGCCGAATTATCGCCGGGCTGGGACCGGACGAATCTCGGGCAAGCTCTAATCGCAGCGGCCGAGGCTCTGGACGAAGACGAAATAGCTGAGGACCGGCAGTTTGCTGCGGTGCAGCGACAAGTTGTGCTGATAAGTGATTTTCAGCAGGGCAGCGATCTGGAGGCGCTGCGCACTTACGATTGGCCGAAGGCCACGGAGCTGATTGTCGAACAGGTCGATTCGCCGGGCACGACTAATGCGGCGGTTCAGCCTGTGTTTGGAGGTTTCGACAGAGAGGATTTTTCGGCGGGGCCGCTGTTGGGGGTTCGCGTGACGAATACTCCGGACTCGGCTGCAGAGCGGTTCAGACTACGGTGGTCCACCGACTCGGAGACAAGCGACGCTAACGGGATCGATCTGTATGCAGCACCCGGAAGCACCGTTTTCGTGCCGGTGCCCGCGACGGCCGACAGTAATCAGATCCGCCGCGTCGTTATCGAAGGCGACGATTACGATTTCGACAATACGCTGTATCTGTCGCCTCGTTCGAAGCAGAAAGTGGGCATTCTTTATGTCGGTGCGGACGACTCGAACGACCGTACGGGCATGCTTTACTATACACGCAGGGCCTTCAGTCCCACGCATTCACTCGATCCGCTTCTGACAAGGATGGACGGCTATGAGCCTTTAAATTCGGACACAGTGGCACAGACTCATCTGATAATACTGGCCGGTTCGATTTCGAACAGAAATGCGTCCGGCATCAGGGAATATCTCGAATCCGGCCGGACAATTCTTTTGCCGTTAAGGCATCCGGATGATGTTTCGCTGGTCGAGGAGTTGACGGGGCTTAATACTTTAGAGGCAGTCGAAGCCGATGTGTCCCGCTACGGCATGCTCGCCAGGATTGACTTCGAACACGAAATATTCGCACCGTTCAGTGACCCGATGTTTTCCGATTTTACGGGCATTCATTTCTGGAAGTACCGCCGCGTGAACCTGGGCCGCTGCCCGCAGGCCCGCGTGCTCGCATCCTTTGACAACGGTGATCCGGCTCTTTTCGAATTGCCGGCGGGCAAAGGCTCACTTGTGGTAATGGCGTCCGGTTGGAGCCGCAGTGACAGCGATCTGGCGCTGTCGACCAAGTTCGTTCCGCTGCTCTATTCGATTATGGAATATCGAGGGATCGTATCTGCCCGCCAGTCGCAATACGCGGTTGGAGATGTCGTGCCGCTATCCCGGTTGGGTATCGAGCGGGGCCGGGCCATAAGGGTGCGTAAACCGGACGGCCGTCATGTGGAGATGTCTGGTGAAAGCGAGACATTTGCGGACACGGATTTGCCGGGCCTGTATGCGTTCGAATCCGACGCTGGAACGACGGGGTTCGCGGTGAATGTAGCGGAATCCGAGTCTCGCACCGCGGCTATGTCACTCGAAGACGTTGAGAGTCTCGGCGTTTCGCTGTCGGGGAGCGAACCGGCTGTGACCGAGGCGGTTGTCGAAAGACGGCTTGCCCGGAGCCATGGTCGTGTAGAGTCCGAGCAGAAGAACTGGCGTGCGGTTTTGGCTTCGGTCCTGGCTATCGTAATCATCGAAATACTGGCCGCCGGGTGGATGACCCGTCCGGCTTCGGCGGCGGAAGGAGAACGGCAATGATCGAGAAGGCGTTGAGAAAACATCTCGAGCCGGTGGTTAACCGCCGGAGGGTGCTGTATCTTCGCACAAGGCTGGGCCTGTTCTGGCTGCTTACGGCTGTTGCGGCGCTGGTTATGTTAATGGTCGAGCGGTATTACGGCCTGGGCTCGCCGGCGGGCGTCGGGCTGCTTTGTTTTGCCGCGGTGTTCGCGACGCTTTACGCGGTTTACAGGTCCCGGCGGATCGAGCCTGATTACCGGGAAATAGCCAGGCGGATAGAGAAGAGACATCCAGAGGCCCGGGCTTTGCTTCGTGCGGCCGTGGAACAGCAACCGCAGGGGCCCGACGGCAAACTGGGGTATCTTCAGGAGGCGGTTATCGGCGAGGCTCTCAAACACGCCGGGGGCCATAACTGGAACAGGAGCGTGCCGGGTTTTGCCCTGGTGCTGGCGAACTTGAGTCAGTTTGCGGCTCTGGCGGTTCTGGTCGTCTTGCTGGTGCAGATACTGCCTGGGGCTTATCCGGTGGGCCGGGCTCGACCGCCTGTAGCCAGGAAGGGCTTCGGGGTTGTCATTAGCCCGGGAGACGCGGAGGTGGAGGCGGGTTCGCCGGTCGTTGTTACGGCCCGGTTCGAGGGGCGCATGCCCGACGATGCAGCGCTGGTTTTCACCAGATCGGGTGCGGCCGCCGAAAGGGTAACGCTGACCAGGAATCTGGACGACCCTGTCTATGCCGGTATTATCGAGTCGGTCGACTCCGATACGGTTTATCACGTCGAGTATGAAGACAGGCGGACCGACGAGTATAAGCTTTCGGCGTTTATTCATCCGCTGCTGAGCAGTATTGATGCGAAGATAGTCTATCCGGTGTATACCGGGTTATCGGAGAAACTGGTAAAGGATACCCGTCGGGTCAGTGTGATCGAAGGGTCACAGGTCGAGTTGACTTTTACGCTCAACAAGCCGGTTCAGACCGCGCGCATGACCTCGGAAGACAAACCCTCTCTCGATCTGGTCGCGAGCAAGAGCTATGCAAATATTTACACCGCCACGATTGAGGCGGCCGAGTCCCGGAGGTACGAAGTTAAGCTGACCGACTCCGAAGGCAGGACCAACAAGGTTCCGCCCCGCTTCGTGCTGAACGTTCACAAGAATTTGCCTGTGGAGATTAAGCCGACCTTTCCAAACAGGGATGTGCAGGCATCGGCTCTGGAGGAGCTTTCTCTCGAGGCACGGTTGAGCGATGATTACGGCATTCTCGATTACGGCGTCAGCTTCACGATGGCCGGTCGCCAATCGCAGGACATAAGTTTGAAACCGGCACAAACTGCTCGCAGGCAGACGCTGGACTATCTGATGGCCATGGAAGAGCTTGGGGCACAGCCGGACGATCTGGTTACGTACGCGTTCTGGGCCGAGGATGCGGGACCGAAGGGCGAGATTCGCAGGACGTTCAGCGATATGTATTTTGCAGAGATTCGTCCCTTCGAGGAGAGTTTCAGTGAAAGTGAGTCGGATCAAAGCCGGCAGCAGCAGCAACAACAGCAGCAGCAGAATCAGCAGCAGGGTTCGGGCCGGGCCGAGCAGTTGATCCAGCTACAAAAGCAGATCATTAACGCGACGTGGAACGTCAAACGCAACAGTTCGGGTTTCGAACCGAATGAGGCCCGCGCCGATATCGACGTTATTCTGGAATCTCAGGGCCAGGCGCTGGAACAGGCGCAAACGGCGATGGAGCAGGCCCAACAGCCTGCGGAAGCGGATGCGCTGTTCAGTGCGGCCGAATATATGGAAACGGCGGTCGAGCATCTGGATGAGGCGGCGTCGGGCGAGGAATTGGATCCGGCGTTGGCGTCCGAGCAGGCGGCGTACCAGCAGCTTCTCAAACTCAGGGAAAGACAGTCTCAGGTGGCCCGTTCGAGCAGTTCCAGCAGCAGCTCCAGCCAGGGAGCTTCGGTCAGATCGCAGCAGCAGCTTCGCCAGCTCGAGATGTCGCAGCAGGAAAGCCGCTACGAGTCGCAGCGCCAGGCGCAATCCCGGCAGCAGGCTCAGCGCGGTGAGGATCTTCAAATGCAGAACCGCCTGCGTGAACTGGCCCGTCACCAGAACGAGATGAGTCAGAGGCTTCGCGAGCTTGAAGCGGAACTGCGGGAGGCCGAAAGCGAGGATCAGAGAAAGCAGGCCCGCCGTGAATTGAGACGCTTGCGGGATCAACAGCAGCAGGCGCTCCGCGATCTGGATGAGCTTCGCCAGCAGATGGAACAACCAGAAAATCGAAATCGCACCGCTGAGGCCAGAGAGCATCTGGACGGCACGCGTTCGAACGTACGGCGTGCAAGCGAGCAAATCGAGCAAGGGATGGTATCCGATGCGGCGGCCTCGGCGACTCGCGCGGGCCGGGAGTTGGACCAGATGAGGCAGGAGTTTCAGCGGCGAACTTCAAGTCAGTTCGCCGAGCAGATGAGTAACATGCGCGAGGACGCGCGAGAGCTGGATCAGCGGCAGCGGGAGATCTCCGACCGGCTTTCGGAGCAGGTGGACACACCTTCGAGGGCTCTTGCAGAGTCGCCCGACAACGAAGAGCTTGCCGAACGGGTGGACAGACAGCGCACCGAGACGGAGCAACTGCTGAATCGCATGAGAGACCTTGTGGCCGAGTCCGAGGAATCGGAGCCGTTGCTGTCGTCAAGGCTGTATGATACGCTTCGCGAGGCATCGACGGCTAATGTCGATCAGACGCTGGAGATCACATCACGACTGCTCAGACGCGATTTCGTGCCTCAGGCCAGGGAGGTCGAAGAGCGGGCGGCCGAGAGTATCGAGAGCATCAGAGAAGGGGTGGAGCGGGCCGCCGAAGGCATTCTGGGCGATGAGGCCGATTCTTTGCGCCTTGCGCGGCAGACCATAGATCAACTATTGGATGAACTCGACCGCGAGAGGGTTCAAAACGCCGCCGTAGGGCTGGGTGGGCCCAATGACGTTAACCAGCCGTTCTATTCGACCGCAACCGGAGCCTTTGATCCAAACGGTGCTCTGCCTTTGGCTTCGGCAGATCCCAATGACCCGCAGGTCGCATCAGCACAAGTTCCGCGGGGCCGACAGCAACTGGGTGATAATTCGCCGCAGCGAAGCCGGCAACAGCAACAGAACCCGAGCGGTCAACCCGGTCAAGGACAGCAGGATTCGCAGCAACAGGATTCCCAGCAGCAGGAGAACGGACGGCAGGGACAGTCCGGCCGGCAGGGCCGGCAGGGTGAGCGGGCTGATTCCGGCGGGCAGAGACAGCAGCCGGGCGGGCGACAAAGAAACGGCCCTCCGGAAGGCGACAGACGCAGAGTCGCGGCCCGCGGGGCCGGCGGTTACGATCAGTCGCGTCTTGAGGGTCTCGACCGCTACGGCCCGCTTACGGGCGGCGAGTTTCGCGAATGGTCGGACCGGCTGCGCGAGGTGGAAGAAATGCTGACGACGAGGGACATGAGAACAGAGGTGCTGCGGGTTCGAAGTCGGGCCCGTCGCATGAGAGAAGATTACAAGCGTCATGGCAGCGAGCCGCAATGGGATATCGTAGATCAGCAGATCGTGAATCCGCTTGCGGAACTGAGCAGCAGGCTGGCCGAACGCCTCGCGCAGATAGAATCCGACGAGGCCCTCGTGCGCATAGATCGCGACCCGGTGCCGGATCGATTCAGTGAACTGGTTCGCAGCTATTTCGAGAATCTCGGAGAAGAAGATTGATGATGCCGCCGGCGACAATATCCATTCCGTTTTCCCGCTGGTTCGGACCGACCGGCATATTTCTGGTATGCGCGGTTATTTTGCTGATCTGGTCTTACCGCCGTGTTCCCAGGATCGGTGTTGTGCCCAAAATCGCATTCTGTTTGAAGGTTCTCGGAGTCCTGGTGCTTTTGCTGGTCCTTCTGGAGCCCCTTTACATAGGAAGGCGGGCCGTTTCGGGTGCTAATATGTTCGCAGTCCTTGCCGACAACAGTTCCGGAATGAACGTCCGCGACCGGGGGGTGCAAAGGACGAGGGGCGAAATACTTGCTGATGTGCTCGATCCGGCCGACAACGACTTTTTGCCCGTTCTGGCCGAAGATTTCGAGTTGCGACGGTATATGTTCGACTCGCGGATTAGACGGACACTGGATTTCACAGACCTGGCGTTTGACGGAACGTCCTCGGCTGTTTCTTCGGCCCTGACTGCCGTGGTTGAGCGTTGCCGCAACCGGCAGTTGGCGGGCATTCTTCTTATGACCGATGGTAACGCGACTGACATCGAAGAGAAGCTCGAACTCCCCGCGGATATGTGTCCGGTGTATCCGGTCGTTATAGGCGGCGACGAACCTCCGCGCGACATAGCTGTGTCTGAAATCACGGTAAATCAGACCGCATTCGAGGATTCGCCCGTTATAATCTGCGCGGATATCGAGGCGAACGGCTACGAGGGCAGGACGGTCGATGTGGAGTTGACCGACAGCACAGGCGATTCTGTGGAGCGGCGGCAGTTGAAAATCGAGCAAGACGAGCAGAAGCAGACTCTGCGTTTTCGACTGCGTCCGGAGCGACCGGGAGTGCTATTTTACCACTTGTCGGCGGCCGAGGCTGTTGCGGATGCCAATGCCGCGACCGAGACCGAGGCGACCTCTGCCAATAATCACCGGACAATCGCCGTTGACAGAGGCGCCGGTCCGTACCGGATACTCTACGTCAGCGGGCGCCCAAACTGGGAGTACAAATTCCTCCGGCGGGCGCTTGCCGGAGACGAGCAGATTCAACTGGTCGGGCTGCTTCGGGCGGCCAGACGCGAGCCCAAATACGATTGGCGGGGGCGCTCCGGAGAATCGAGCAATCCCCTGTATCGCGGATTCGACAACCAGCAGCAGGAAGAGACCGAGCAGTACGATCAGCCGGTTCTGGTGCGTCTGAACACGCGCGATCAGAATGAGCTGAGCGAGGGTTTCCCGGTTGCCCCGGAGGAATTGTTCGAGTACTGTGCGATAATTCTCGACGACGTCGAGGCGGGTTTCTTCTCATACGACCAGACTGAGTTGATACGCCGATTTGTGGGCGAACGGGGTGGAGGTTTCCTGATGCTGGGGGGCAGGGAGTCGTTCGATTCGGCCTACAATCGTACGGCAATCGAGGCCGTTCTGCCGGTGCATCTGGATAAACCGGACGCAGCGGAGGTACTGCGGCGAATACGCCTGGATCTGACGCGGCGGGGGATGCTGGAGCCGTGGGCCAGATTGCGGGATAACGATGTGGCCGAGAGCAGTCGGCTGGCGGAAATGCCCAGCTTCAAAGTGGCCAACAGGGTCGGTGCGGTCAAAGCTGGGGCTTCGGTTATTGCCGTCTTGTCTGGCGACGGTCTCGAGTCGGAGGGACCGGCACTGATTACACAGCGTTTCGGTCGAGGCAGAAGCGCCGCCCTTGCAATCGGTGATATATGGCGGTGGGGCCTGAAAGATGCACAAAAGCACGCGGATATGGACAAATTCTGGCGGCAGACGGTTCGATGGCTGATAGCCGATGTTCCCGGGCGAATATCGCTACGGATTTTGGACGGCCCGGATAACGCCGGTCGAACAGTCGTATTGCGTGTGCACGCCCGCGACGAGGCGTTCGAGCCGCTCAGCGATGCGGCGGTAAGCGTGGAAGTAACCGATCCCAACGGTGAGACGCTCGAATTGACGGCTCAGCCGGTCTCCGGAGCGGCGGGCGTTTTCGAAGCGGCGTATCTGCCGCGTCTGACCGGCCCTTATCTTGCAAAGGCGGTTGTTGCCGATCATCAGGGAATCAAGATCGGCGATGCCCAGACCGGATGGGCTGCGGATTTGCAGATGCGGGAATTGAAATCGGTAAAGGCCAATCGGCGGCTTCTGAAGGAAATTGCAGGCCGCACCGGCGGAGAGATCGTGGAACTGGATGAACTCGGCGAGTTTGCACGAAAGTTGCCGAGCAGGAAAGCGCCCGTAACGGAGGTCTGGGTCAGGCCGCTGTGGGATATTCCCGGCGTTCAGCCGTCTGCGTTTCTGCTGGCAATCGCCTGTTTTGTCGGTGAATGGGCACTTCGAAGATGGAAAGGACTGCCGTGAGAGTTACTTGCAGCATAATCTCTATTGCATTGTTGCTGATCTTGCCGCTGAATGCTGCGGAATCGAACCGGCAATCCAGTCAGGCGGTTATTGTGGCTGTGGGCGCCCCCGGGCTTGACGGGTACGCGGCAGAATTTGCCGAAAGCGTAGATCAGTGGCGGCAGGCTTGCTCAACCGGGGCGGTCAGGCTTACCGTAATCGGGCTGGGCCAGGAGCAGGATTTGGCCGATTACGAGCTGCTTAAGCAGGCCCTCGCCAGAGAAGCTGAGAATGAACCTGCGGCTTTGTGGCTTGTACTGATAGGGCACGGAACTTTCGACGGGCGATCTGCCAAATTCAATCTCAGAGGCCCGGACGTAAGCGCCGCGGAACTGTCCTTGTGGCTTGCACCTGTCGTAAGTCCCCTGGCGGTCATAAACACTACCGCCTCGAGTGCGCCGTTTCTCAAGGAGCTTTCGGCGCCGGACAGGATCGTAATCACAGCTACGAAGAGCGGGTTCGAGCAGAATTACACGCGGTTCGGGCGTTTCTTTTCGGCGGCCGTGGCGGATTCGGAGGCGGATCTGGACAAGGACGGCCAGACATCTCTTCTGGAGGCGTTTCTGGCAGCTTCGCATCGGGTCGAGCAATCGTATGCGGCTGCGGCAGAACTGGCGACCGAGCATGCGCTGCTGGACGACAACGGAGACGGTTTGGGTACGCGGGCGGACTGGTTCCGCGGCATTCAGCCGGTTCGCAAGCCGGCGGACGGTTCGGAACTGGACGGGTATCGGGCGCATCAGTTTCATCTGGTGTACAGCTCAGAGGAACTGGAAATGCCGCCGGATTTGCGAGACAAACGGGATGATCTGGAACTGCAGGTGATGAAACTGCGCGACAATAAGGACAGTATGTCCGAGGCGGAGTACTTCGAGCAACTCGAAGACCTGCTTGGTCGGATTGCCCGTATTTACGAGGAACCAAACGAGCCGGGCTCAGAATGAGCAGCAAATCCGTAAAAATGGGGGGGTGATTCCGGGTGAATTTCATTGCAGTCGGTCGGTTTTTCGCATGATTTGACGAGTACTGAGAAACAACCGCTGTTTGTTAAGCCCGGTTTTCGGCGCGATCGAATGCGTTTTTCCGGCAAATTCCGCGTTCAGCCGGTCAAAAAAAGGTTACAAAGACGTGAAAATGCCGACGAACTACGCTATAGTCTCCTGAATATATGGTTTACCAGAGTATCACACAACAGACTTTGGCCGCAACGCATTCTCATCTGGAGCCGCGGCTGGTGTAAAAAGGAGAGTTTATGGCGGTAACGATAATCGAATCCGATCTTAAGCACAAAGTAGCCGATCTTTCGCTCGCCGAGTGGGGCAGGCGCGAGATGGAACTGGCCGAGAACGAGATGCCCGGCCTTATGGCGACCCGGGAGAAGTACGGTCCGCAGAAGCCGCTCAAGGGGCTCAAAATCATGGGATCGCTGCATATGACTATCCAGACGGCGATGCTGATCGAAACTCTCGAAGCTCTCGGCGCCGATGTACGGTGGGCTTCGTGCAATATATTTTCGACTCAGGACCATGCCGCGGCGGCGATAGCGGCGGCCGGACGCAGCGCCGTATTCGCCTGGAAGGGGGAAACGCTGGAGGAATACTGGTGGTGCACCGAGCAGGCCCTGACGTGGCCCGACGGGACCGGCCCCGATATGATCGTCGATGACGGGGGAGATGCGACGCTGATGGTCGTGCAGGGTACGAGGGTCGAGAAGGATCCGACGCTTCTGGGGACCACCTATGACAACAGGGAGTTCCAGATTGTTATGAATCGTCTGGCGGCCAGTTACGAAGTCGATCCTCGCAAGTGGACGAGAATCGCCGATAATCTGCGGGGCGTTTCTGAGGAGACGACGACCGGAGTGCATCGCCTGTATCAGTTGGCCGAAACGGGCGAACTGCCGTTTGCGGCGATAAATGTGAACGATTCGGTTACGAAGTCGAAATTCGACAATCTGTATGGTTGCCGTGAATCGCTGGCGGACGGCATCAAGCGGGCGACTGATGTTATGGTTGCGGGCAAGGTGGTTGTCGTGTGCGGATACGGCGACGTAGGCAAGGGCTGTGCACAGTCGATGCGGGGGCTGGGCGCTCGCGTGCTGATTACGGAGATCGATCCGATTTGTGCTCTGCAGGCAGTTATGGAGGGCTACGAGGTTACGACGCTCGAGGATGCCGCACCGATAGGCGATATCTTCATAACCGCCACCGGCAACTGTGATGTAATTACCGGCGAGCACATGGAACAGATGCGGGATGAAGCTATTCTGTGCAATATAGGGCATTTCGACAGCGAGATTCAGACGGTTTACCTGGAAGAGAGTCCCGACTGCACGAAGATCAATATCAAGCCGCAGGTCGACAAGTGGACGTTGAAATCGGGACGGTCGATACTTCTGCTGGCCGAGGGAAGGCTGGTCAATCTGGGATGCGCGACGGGGCATCCGAGCTTTGTGATGAGCAACAGCTTTACCAACCAGTGCCTTGCCCAGATAATGCTGGCCGAGCAGGATTTGCAGCCGAAGGTTTATACGCTGCCGAAGAGACTGGACGAGGAAGTCGCACGCCTGCACCTGAAGCATTTGAATGCCAAGTTGACCCGTCTAACCGAAAAACAGGCCAAATACCTGGGGATTCCGGTCGAGGGCCCGTACAAACCCGAGCACTATCGGTACTAGGCCCAAAACAAGCGAGGTTTTTTGCC
The DNA here is from genome assembly GCA_964406945.1 of uncultured Pirellulales bacterium. Lineage (GTDB taxonomy): Bacteria > Planctomycetota > Phycisphaerae > Sedimentisphaerales > Anaerobacaceae > UBA2266. The sequence continues at coordinate 22 of CAYOTO010000022.1, read as the reverse complement.
GTCTGGTGTGACAGAGGCGGTG
>CAYOTO010000021.1:0-58193 GCA_964406945.1 uncultured Pirellulales bacterium | reverse complement strand
GCTGAGCGCACGCGAAGCATCTGGCCTTCGAATGAGACGTAAGCTCATCCACCTATACCACCCCCGCAAGTTCCAAAGGCCGAAACGCCGCATACGATCCCAACGGCTTATTGCTCAGCACATCCAGCCCCTCCCGCCCAATATCATCGGCCACGCGATTCAGCACCGCCTTCAAACTCGTCTGCCCGTCCATGTATTTACGCCCGTACAGCAGTGCATCCGCCACAAACGCCACCAGCCCCATCTCCTCCAGCCGGCCCCGCAGACAATCCGCACATCCTCCGCCGTCCGAACGTGCCTGTCCAGTGCATCCCCGCCCAGCGCTCCGTGCCTCAAAGACGCATCGACAATCCGCGGAAGCTGATCCAAAAACATCGTCTGAGCCGGCCGTCGGGCCCGGAATTATCATTTCAACCGGACCCGGTTCTATTGTATACTCAATTGTACATAATTCGCCCAATTCCGTTAACAGCCACAATAATCGCCCGGCTGCGCAGTGCAGCAGCAGTTGAATCTCTTCATCCTGAACCGAACGCAGCGAAATAAAGGATATAGCCACCGAATGAGACGCTTCGTCCGGGCTGCTTGAAACACCTGGTACACCCGGCCCCGAAGCCCGAAATCTCAGTACAAAAAAAGGAGCACCCGCAATGACCGAACGACCCCCCATACAAAACCGGACAAACACAACCAGCCTCCCCACCCGCCGCGAAATGCTGCGGACCGGCGCCGGAACCCTCGCCGGCCTCTCACTCCGACAGCTCCTGCCCGCCGCCGCGGCCGCACAAAACCCCAAACCCGAAAACCGCCCCAACATCCTGCTGATCATCACCGACCAGCAGCACGCCGGCATGATGAGCTGCGCCGGCAACAAATGGCTCAAAACCCCGGCCATGGACCGCCTGGCCGCCCGCGGCGTAAGATTCGAAAGAGCCTATTGCGGCAACCCCGTCTGCGTCCCCTCACGATTCAGCATGATGACCGGCGTCCTGCCAAGCCGCATCGGCATGGACCGCAACAAACCCGGCTCCTATCCCGTCGACCCGCCCATATTCGACCACGCCCTCGGACACGTCTTCCGGAACGCCGGCTACAAAACCGTCTACGGCGGAAAAGTCCACCTGCCCGGCACCGGCGAAAAAGGAATCGCCGCCTACGGCTTCGAAACCCTAACCTCCGATCAGCGACAAGGCCTCGCCGACTCATGCGTCCAATTCTTCCGGCGCCACCACCATCGTCCATTCCTCCTCGTCGCCTCATTCATAAACCCCCACGACATCTGCTACATGGCCATCGACGCCTACACCCGCGCCAACAACCGCGATCGAATGTTCCCCCGCAGCACCCGCGAACGCCGGTGCCTCGCCGAGGCCCTCGAAATCCCCGATGGAGTATCGCGCGACGAATTCTTTGACAAACTCTGCCCGCCGCTGCCCGACAACTTCGAAATCCCCGAAAACGAAGCCCCCGGAGTCACCGAAACCGACTGGCGACAGTTCAGGCACTATGTCCGTCAAAACTGGTCACCCGAAGAATGGCGAATGCACCGTTGGGCCTACGCCAGACTGACCGAACTCGTCGACTCCCACATCGACAAAGTCCTGACCGGACTCGAAAAATCCGGACTCGCCGAAAACACAGTCGTAGTCTTCACCAGCGATCACGGCGACATGGACGCCGCTCACAGACTCGAACACAAATCCATGCCCTACGAAGAAGCCGCCTGCGTCCCGCTCATCGTCGCCGGCCCCGGCGTCCCTGAAAAAAGCCGTATCGACCGCGACAACCTCGTCTCCACCGGTCTCGACCTCATCCCCACACTCTGCGACTTCGCCTCCATACCCAAACCCGATCCCCTGCCCGGCCGCAGCATAAAACCGCTCCTGACCGGCGACACCGAACCCGATTGGCGAAAAACCCTCGTCTTCGAAAACGAAGGCTCCCGCGTCCTCGTGTCCGACCGATACAAATACGCCGTCTACGCCCAGGGTCAACCCCGCGAAATGCTATTCGACCTCGAGAAAGACCCCGGCGAAATGAAGAACCTCGCCCTCGACCCCGAACACCGCAAAACCCTGGCCCGACACCGCCGCCTCCTCAAAAAATGGTACACCCAAAACAACCACACCCTCCCTTCGGAATATATCGTGACATAATCGGCCGGTCAGGCCGGCGCTTTAAAAACTGCTTTCCTCCACAGAATTTGTGGGTAACTGAAATAATTGTAGTTGCATAAGATCGAGGCACATTAAGTCCCTTTTGCTCCGTCGCGTCGGCGTCGGCCCTCACCCCAAAGCGGGCTGGCGGCGATGCGTAAGGAGTAAAAGGCCCGATGCCCCAAGCTTGCTCCAGAGCCAAGGCGGATGCCTGGGCGGTTGACCCACAAATTCCGTGGAAAAGCCGAAAACTGCTCTACTCGTTCCGGAACCGTACTGTGCCGTTATCTGTCACGGAACATTCGAATACGCTCCCACCGGCCCGAACCGTCAGCGTACCGCCAAGCCAGTCCTGATGAATCAGACCCCGGTCCCCCGAATCCACCTGTCCGTACCCGATGCGGTGATCCCGCCAGTCATGCAGCTCGCCGTCTCGAAACACCTTATACTCCTCCAACTTCTCTGCAAATTCCATCCCCACGCTGTCCCCGTTGGTTCCGACGTATTCGACCACACCGTCCTGCACCCGCGAATCATCGACACTGGCCTTAGACAGAACAGCCCGCTTAAACTCCGCGTAGCCTCCATGCGTGGCTTCCTCGCCGATCTCAACGGCATATCCGCAGAAGGCCCCGCCCCCGCCCTTTGCCGATATCACGTAATGGTCCGGCCACAACGGCTCTTTCCTATCCTTCTTAACCTTGTAATTCACACGCTCGGTCAATTCCTCATCCGGCCCGTCTACCCGCAGATTCAACGGATGAACCGCCAGCCATGTCTTCTCCGCCTTCAAAAACATCACCCCGTCCGCCTGTTCGCACCCGATCGATTTCGGCAAAACCCACAGCCACGGCGAATCCCCCTCATCCACCAGCCACACAGCCATGTTCCGATACTGAGCAACCCGATTCTCACCTGAAATCTTCCCGCTCTGATATTTCGCCGACCCCGCATACCGCGGATCCGGCCCCGGCACACTCTGAACATAATCGACGCCCGTCTCGCTGTTATCCACAAGTATCTTGAACCCGTTTATATCTCCCCCATGAGTCCCCTTAGCCAGCGAACCGAACTGAAAACTCTCCCCGAAATAATGCGTCTCATAGCACGCCGGCCCCTTCGAATAGTCCCCGTTTTGAGGATCGCTGTAGTTCGGCTTGGCCGCAAATATCTCGACCGGCTTGGCAAATTCCTTCCGCGCCAGCTTCACCACCGCCTCCGCAGCGCGATACGCACTCGTAATAACATGAACCTCATCGCTCTCCAACTCCGTGTTGAACTCCCGAGCATCCCCGAACATCACCCACAGCATCGCCGCCGCACTGCCCTCGAACGGCCCGGCGTGATTATAGTCCCGCTTGGTCGGCCCGTTGAACCCGCCTCGCCGGTACTTCACCGCCCCCGTCGCATAAAACCAGTCCAGACACGCCTTCGCCAGCAGCTTGACCTGCGGATCCTTCGCAAAATCGTACAGATTATGCACTGGAGCGATACTGTGCCCCAGATAATTCTCCGAATCCCACTCCCCGTTGCCGATCCTGTAAAGTGACTTCACGAACGTCGCAAACCGCTCCTTGTATATCCGCCGCGTCTGTTCGTTACCCGTCTCCTCCGCCATCAGATAAACACTCGTAGTTCTCATCAAAAACAGATTGTCGGTACCCCGCACGTCCACCCAACTATTCTTGGCGTCCGGTCCCCACCCGCTCTTGCCCGGCTCGTATGCATGGTGCGGCCGACGAAGCGGATCCTTCTGCGTCCAGACTTTCGCCCCCTCATACATCTTCTTCGAATATTCATCGTCCAGCAGCTCGCCAAAATAGAAATACTTCCGCATCTGATGTTTGAGCGTAAAGCACGCATAATAATCGATCCCCTCCGTATGCCGGTGCCACGAACCCGCCTGAGCGTCCCTGCCCTGCAGCGTCTTCAAATTCCCCTCCACCTTGCCGCCCACTATCTGCAGCATCAACTGCCCGTAAGTCCGCTTCTCATTCTCGAAATAGGTATTGCCCCCGATCCTGCCCATATCCAGAGCCGTGCGGATAATACTGTCCGCCCGGTCGGCGAATTCATCTTCCCATTGCTCACACCAGCCCGGATTGCGGAACCTCTCGTCAACGGACACCCTCACCGGCACAATCCGCCCCTCCGAATCCACCCTCGAAAAACCCTCTACCAACGCCTTCGCACCAACCCTCTGCACCGACAAACAACTTAAAAACAATGCACCGACGAAAACCAGAATTCTCTTCATAATGCTCCAACTCACGAAATACGAAATACGATGTACGAACTACGAACTCAGTATTCTTTAAAATGCCTCATCCACTCGGGCCGACCACCGTAAACCCGCGATTTACCAGCAAACTTCATAACCGCAGCTCCTGCACACAACACACCCAGGATAATACCCCAACCCCACCCCGGATTTCAACAGCCTTCCCCGCCAATTTCCCCGAATACCAACGCGCATCCGTGTAAATCCGTGCTAATCCGTGGTTAAACACCAAATACCCAACACGACCATGTCATTCTGAGCAAAGCGAAGAATCTGCCCCCCGCACGAGACATCACCCCCACCCACACACTGAACAAACACGAGCTTATCATGCTGAGTCCGCGCAGAATATCTGGCCTTACAAGACAACTCACGACTGCGAACGAACTCATGAAATACGAATTCAATAGTCTTTAAAATGCCTCATCCACTCGGGCCAGTCACCCGTAGTGCATCCCCCGGCCGTCGTCCACGGACCGCTGGTGTCAAATTTGCGGTGCCACTTGAACGTCCACAATTCCTTCAGCCCGATCTTCCTCGCCGAATAGTCCAGAAACAGCCCGTTCACAAACCCGTCGTGCCGGTTCAGACAGAAACGCACCATCCGCCCGTTGCTGGCGCTCCAGGGCTGTCCGTCGTATGCCGGCGGTTCATCCATCGAGTCCACAACCCCATTGTAGCGCTGTGCCCCGAGCAGCAAAGGCACATATCCGGCCCCGGACACGGCGGGCCCGCGCCAGTACCAGTCCGCATCGCCGCGAGGCTCTCTGCCCGCCGGAGGATCGATACAGTAGCCGTTCATCCCGTAGCTGCCCTTCATCGGCTTTTCCCAGTGATCCTGGTTCATATACCCCCACGCCATCGTCACCCCGCGAAACGTCCCCTCTGCCCCGGTGTCTACACCGTCCTTATCCACCCACGGCTTAGTCGCGTTCGGACAGCAGGTAAATGCATCGTCCCACCTGTAGTAGCCGCCCAGTGCGCTGATCCACCGATTCGCCACCGGCTGGGCCCTGTGGCCCCTCATGAACCGCTGATTATTGTCGTCGGCGTACATGGAAAAGTACAGCCCCCACTGCTTGAGCTGGCTGAGACACGCCACTGTTCTGGCTTGCCTGCGAACCCGCTGCAGGGCCGGCATCAGAATCGCCATCAGCACCGCGATAATCGCGATCACCACCAGCAGCTCTATCAGAGTAAAACCCGGTCGCCTTCGCATGATCCTGTTCCCCTCGAAATAGAGATATGCCCGCCTCGAGCCGAACGCCATATCCGGCCGACCACCAGAAACCCGCAATTTACCATCGAACTTCATAACCGCAGCTCCTGCACACAACACACCCCAAATAATACCCCAACCCCACCCCGAATTTCAAGAACCATCTCCGCCAATTTCCCCAAATACCAATGACCATCCGTGTAAATCCGTGATAATCCGTGGTTAAACACGCAATACCCAACACGAAAATGTCATCCTGAGCGAAGCGAAGAATCTGGCCTCCGACCGTGATATTACTTGCAATTGCGCTGCCATCGAAGAAGAACACGTCCTATTCCCCCATTTAACCCTCTGTTGCAACAGAGGGCCATAAACCACCATCGCCAAAACGACTCCACACTCCAAAAAACGACGAAATACGGATTACCTAATACCATCCATTACTTGCGCCCTTTGCAAAGGCGGATCGAAATCCGCAACAATTGTGACCCACCACAATGCCACTGACTCTGGTTGGCCTGCCACAAAATCCACCATACCCTAGCTCCGTGGCTCCGAGCTAAACACAAAATATCACTAAAGACATGTAATCGCCGCTTGTCGTTGGGACTCCCCCACAGTCACTACAACAATTGTCTTTTTTTTCCTTGAATACAGACGTTTTTAGCGTAATATTTAACTATTAGTGGATCCAGAGACGTCCTTGGAGGATTACACAGAAATAAACGCAGTGTTCGCGACTTCCTGGATCACACGCTTATTACTTTACCATTTAGCAGTTACGTGCATGTTGCGCCCTTTGCCGTTCCATCTCTGAGTGCTGAGGAGTTTTGCATAGCAATAGGCATTGTGCCTTACTTGAGGAGCATTGACAATGAAAGAGAAATTGTACGACCAAATTGGCATAAATTACAGGTACTTTCTCAGTTGGCGTCATGCATCATTTGCTGGCTACATGGTGGTGCTGGGCGTAACCGCCTCATTTTGCATCGATGCCTACCGCGATGCGAAGCCTCTTCTCTGGTTAATTCCGCTGGCGGCGACGCCGTTCGGCGTCTCTTTCTGGCTGATTGACGTACGTATACAGAAGATCTTTCAAGCAGCAATTCAGGCTGGACGCAAACTTGAGGGCGACTTGGGTGGCTACTTTACCGAACAACAAAAAATCGGAACCGTGCCTCTCTTGGACAAATATCCACGACTTTTCACGCACAGTGCTGTCCTTAGGACCATATATCTTGGATCGGCACTCACGCTCCTCGCATTGAGCATCTACTTAAAATGTGAAATGACTTGACACTCTGCTGTTAGGAAACGAGTATGTTAAAGTGTAACGGTGTTACAGCCCATAGAGGCAATAGTGTGGACTATCCTGAAAACACACTTCTAGCAGTTAAAAGTGCGATTTGCCTTGGAGTAGATTGGATTGAAATTGACATACGGAAGACACAGGACAACGAGATTGTCGTTATCCACGACTTTGATACAGGTCGAGTGGGTGATAAATACTTCAAGATTTCGCAGGTCAAGTGTCATACACTTAAGACGGCCGATGTAGCTTACGCCTTCCGCGAAAACAGAAGTCTTACAATTGCTGAATGTCCATATGCATCCGTTCCTTTACTCTCAGATGTTATCCGGCTGATCATCCAGCAGCACAAGACCCGACTATCCCTTCAACCGAAATCTGATTGCGTCAATGAGGCAATCAGCCTCGTTGAAGAGCTGCATGCCAAGGAATGGATTGGGTTCAACGATGGCAGCTTATATAAGATGAAGCAAGTGAAATCATATGACATATCGATCCCGGTCTTCTGGGATCGTCAGGTTGACGCCAACATTGATGATGACGTCAAAGTCGCGAAAGAAGAAGGATTTGAAACCGTAGTAATTCAGCACCAGGGTATAACGCAGGCAAAGGTAGATACCGTCCACCACTCTCAACTTATGGTTGGCGCATGGACTGTTAACGAAGCAGATGACATGAAGCTGCTTCTACAAATGGGAGTGGACCGTATCTACACGGACGATCCTAGAAAACTGCTCCAGCTCCGACGGGGTTAACAGTTAATGTTTCTCGAACCAAACAAGTGACACTAACGCTTTTTAAATCATCGGAAATGCTTGTTTCTGGCCATATTCAACTTGTGATAATGTTGGTGAAATTAAAGGAGTATGTGGAAGATGGGATTTGAACTCGATTTCTTACCTGTTGGAAATGGAGGAAAAAGTGGTGACGCAATAACTTTCCGCTGTGGCAATCTATTTGGCGACCGCTCAGAACAGATGGTAGTGGTTGTCGACGGTGGCTTTCGGGAAACTGGTGAGGAGTTGGTGAAACACATCACCCACCGTTACAGCACCAATCATGTAGATATAGTGGTGTCTACGCATCCAGATGCTGACCATGCAGCCGGTCTGCGAGTCGTCTTCGAACAAATGACCGTGGGTGAACTCTGGCTGCATCAGCCTTGGAATCACACTGTTGATATTTCTAACATGTTCGTCGATGGGCGCGTTACTGACAACGGTGTTCGCGAAAATATACGTAAGGCCCTTGAGGATGCAAGAGAACTTGAAAAATTGGCTAATAAAAAGAACATCCCAATTGTGGAGCCATTTGCGGGCAAAACTGTACATGGGATAATTACGGTCATTGGCCCTACAGAACCCTATTACGAATCGCTCTTACCAGGATTCAGATCTACGCCGGCGCCAAAAACAACCTTTTGGGAACGAACGTTTGAAGCGGGTGCGGCCTTGTTGGCGAAAGTCGCAGAATGCTGGGACTTAGAGACTCTGACAGATGAAGGCGAAACAACGGCTGAAAACAATACCAGCGTTATCCTTCGCGTAAGTGTTGATCGGCACAATCTGTTACTGACAGGTGATGCGGGAATGCCCGCATTAACACATGCAGCAGATTATATGGAATACAACCTCGCTCTAGATCCCTCAGATTGGAAACTTGTACAGGTCCCGCATCATGGTAGTAAAAGGAACGTAGGTCCAACCCTACTTAATAGAATCATCGGTCCAAAATTATCTGAGCGAATAGACAAACTGCCTGCGTGTGTGTGCGCAGCAAAGTACGGTGAGCCGAAACATCCGGCTAAGAAGGTTACAAATGCTTATCGCAGAAGAGGAGCACCCGTTCATGCCACCCATGGAAGGCTAATGACTTACTCTCACAATGCACCAGCCAGACCCGACTCGATTCCTAGCACGCCCTTACCATTTTATGAAGAGGTTGATGAATGAAATATATACCCGACGCATACACATTGAAGGCTAGAATATCCCCTGTGCTACTCACGGCATTACCTCTAACACTGACTGCTATATGTTGGCGTGCTGCCGAGTTAACCAACTTGAAAACCGTCTGGTCACTGGCTTTGGCGAGCGGAGGTGGTATATTTCTAGCACAACTAGGCCGTACCAGAGGCAAGCACTTCGAACCGTATTTGTTCGATACATGGTCCGGCAAACCAACTACGGTGAAACTTCGGATCAAGGGCAGTACAAATCCTGAACTTGTCAGACATTACCATAAGAATATCGTAAGAATAATGCCGGATGTAATCCTTCCTTCGGTAGAAGACGAAAAGAAGAACGCGCAGCAGGCAGATAATGTTTATGATTCCGTTGTAAGAACTCTGATTGCTAAGACACGCAATGCAAAACAGTACCGACTAATTTTTGCGGAAAACTGTAACTATGGGTTTCGGCGCAATCTTTGGGGTCTAAAAATATACGGCTTACCGCTTAGCACATCCGGTACCTTGATCAGTGGCGGGTTGACTATAAGTGCCCTCGTAAAAACCCGTTCTCTTGATGGCTTAATGGTAACGTGCCTGCTTGCAAATTTCGCTATTTGTCTGAGCTGGCTATTCGTCATTAAGCCGTCTTGGGTAAAGGTGGTCGCCGATGCATACGCCGAGAGATTATTAGAGTCTACTGACGACTTGGACTAGAACCCCGTAAAGCCTGTTATTAATCCCCTTGCTCCGCTCCTCGACTCTCTCACTCCCAATCACCCGCCAAACCCGCATACATCACGATCATCGGATACCGATCACTTAACCCCGTCATACACGACGGGGTCACCTCCAGCCACGCAGCCCGCTGGACCCAATCAGACAGAGATCAACACTCACAAACCGCCCCCACCCCGCCCACTATTTTTACTTTTGCCTTTTTACTTTTAACCTTTGCGAGTTTGCCTCATTTGAACATTGAATTTGTTTCGGATTTCGATATTCGTGCTTCGCATTTTCGCCCCTTTGGAGCTTGGAAATTGCCGGCTCACGCGGCCCGGCATGCAAATGCCGTGCCAAACTCAAACCTCTCGGACATTGTCGATATAACACAGCAGTCAAGTGGGATTTTCTAATGGCGAAAAATGGCCAAGTTTGGCGCACTTTTGCTCATTTTGGCTGTAAAACGAAGAAGAAGATGGCAGTAGGTCGGAGGGGGCGGGATAAGGCGGGATAGCCGGGGAGATATTGGGATAACGAGCTGAGAATGGGGTTTTTGGGAAGGCGGTCTGTCGGGGGACATTGGGGCGGGGCTAAATGGCAGTGGCGGTGTTTGGGCGGGTTTGGCGCAGCGAAGATGGCAGTGGGGGCGCGGTTGTAAATTTGCTTTATAATGGCGATAAACGGCATGTGAAGGGCGTTTTTTGGGGTGTTAGGCGGGGTTTGGCGGGGTTTGGGATGTCCGCAGTTTTGCGGACATGCGGACATCGCGCACGGACATCGAGCGTGCGCCGTGCGCGTTTTTCGTGCGCGGCGGTTTTGGGCTGAAAACGCGGTTTTTGGGGGCGTGAGGGCGGATTGAAGGGGCTGGCAGGCGGGCGTTTTTCGGGGGTGATGTCACGAGTAAAAGGGGCGTTTTCGGGCGATTAAAGTTTTTGAGTGACAATTGCTTAATCGCGTTTAACGGGGGCAAAAACGGCGATTTTGGGGGTTTCGGGGGCGTGACAGGGGCGATTTTCGGGGCGGGCGAAACGAACTGGAAAACGAAGTCGCGAAACGCCGAAACGAAATAGTGTCACGCGAGGCGTGTTAAGATGGGTAAAGTTACTATACGTTTTGGGCTGGTATTGGAGGTCCGGGGTCGGGATAAAGTCGATTTTTCGGCAAAATTTTTTGCAAGGTGCTGTAAGTGCCTGTAGTTGCAGGGCTTACAAGCGAAAAAAAGTTACAGGGCGACGCCCAGGCCCGACAGAATGTCGGTCATGGCCTGCAATACGGCCTGGTAATGGGCTTTTGCATCGTCGCGGGCTTCCTGGACGCGCTCGAGTTCGTCCTGGCAGAGTTCGCCCATCATGGCGCGGGCCTTGAGCTTGCGGAGGTCATTGTCGAGCTTTCGCGACTGTTCCAGCGACTCGGCCAGGTGGGTATGGACGAACGGCAGCAGGACTTTTGCCAACTCGGTGATCTGAGGGCATTGTTCGCCAGTGATGAGCCAATGCAGGTCCTTCAACTCGAGCGCGTCGGCGATCTCGGCCAGCACGCGGACGTCGGGTGGAGATTTGGCCTTCTCCATATTTGAGACGGACGCCCCGTTCTTGTAGCCGAGCAGTTTTGCCAGTTGTGGCTGACTTATGCCCTTCTGTTTTCGCACAGCCCGCAAGCGTTTACCGAATTCTGTCAGGTTATATTCAGATTTTTTTTGCATCTTGCCGATATTTCTATTGACGGTTGCGCATCAAGCTTCAACTATAGCATCTAATAATATTGTATCAGGTAATCATTATAGCGGGTGGGGCATGGGTTTCAACAAAGAAAAACCGGTGGTTGTCAGTATAGGCGATGCTGAGGCCGTGGAAGCCGTCAAGAAAAGGGCGCGGCGGGAGAGGCGGTCACTTCGCAATACGGTCACTGTTTGCGTGCTTGAAGCGTGCGGCGTGTTGGACAGGAAGGATTGAGAAGAAACGCACGCGGAGGCGTGCTGTCAAAAGCACGGCTTAGTCGCCGGGCTAGCCAGGTACTATATATAGGATGGATCAGGAAAGGATTCCATAATGAGCGACTTACAAGCTGCGAAATTTGGGCTGTTGCTGAAGCCCAGTCTGAAGAACGATGGTGATTTTTCGTCGAATGGGTATTTGGATACCGAGGGGGCTGCGGCGGTGACGTTTCTGTTTATCGTCGGCGACACCGATGCAGCTATCGGTTCGACGGCGGAAGGAACTGCGCCGAAGATCGAAGAGGCTGATAATTCCAATTTCTCGGATGCCAGCGATGTTTCTTCGGCTGCATTGAGTTCCGCGATCGCGGCGGACGATGACGGCAAGCTGTTCGCTATTCGCGTAAATCTGGCCAAGACGCACAAGAAATATATGCGAGTACAGGCTCCGCACGCCGGGGCCGGTACTACCGGCGCTTATGTGGCGATTATCGCGATTCTGGAAGGTCAAAAGGTGGCCACCGGGACGGCGGCGGGCATGGGCCTGGAAGAGTTTATCAACGCTTAAAATTCTCTTGGGTCACTTCGTTCAGCGTGTCCGCCGGGGGAACCGGCGGGCGCGCTATTCTTGCGAACCGACGATGAGAAAAGGCGGTGTTTTGTGGGCGGTAAACAGGTAGAGACGATGCTTTACGGCGGCGCGCCTTTGGTGATGGATGCGGGCCGGGCGGGCGGCGGCGCGGATGAGTTGGAATCGCTGCGGCTGCGGATGCTTGACTACGCGCTGGCTCACGCGGGCCGGGTTGCGTATGAAATCCAGACCAGCGGCTACGATCTTTTTGGGGCCGATGCGTTCCCGGAATACGACAAATCGCGGCCGCAAGAGGCGGCGGAAACGCGGAGATACGCGCTTGCGAACATGCGCTATATGTCGAGAATGTATCAGGACTTACAGGCTTTCGGCGTCGATGAGTTGATAGCCGAGGGCAAAGACGATCAGGCTGCGGACGAATGAGCCAGACAGCGGTAAAAAATTGTGAGAAAAAAGACTTGCCGCCGGGGGGCCGGGCAGGTATAAGTACTACTGTGAAACCACTAGACTTGAACAATTTGGATGCAGAAAAGAAGTCGCCGAGCTTGGCGGCGGTATTGGGAGTCGGTGACGACCCCAGGGCCTCTAGTGGGCCTCACAGTACCGCCGCCTTGTCCGGCGATTTTTCTGCGCCTACGCGCAGGGAAAAGAGGTGCAACGTGAAACCACTAGAAAAAGCAGCACAGAGTTTGGGCGAGAAGGCCGGGCGGCGAATCGGCGAGATAGCCGACCAGTACCTGCAAGGCAAGGCCGGGCAGGATAAGGAGCCGCCGATCAAGTTCCCCAGCGGTCGGACGGTCCGGGAGATCGCGGCACAGTTTACCGACGAACATGGCCGCTCGATATGGGAACAGCTGGAGAGGATCGAGCAGCAGGTCGAACGCCAGGCGGTCGAATCGAGGGCCTTGAGTTTATGGGCGTGCGACATACTGCTGGCGAGCGGCCACCTGGTTCACGATGCGGAGGCCTGCCTGAAGGACTTGCGGGAGGAGCTGATTGCCGATTTAAACGCCTACGCGGCCGAGGAAGCGGCTGTGGAGGCCGGACTGGACCCGGAGATAGGTGAGGTGCTTGCGGGCGTTGTATCGCGAATTGAGGAGGTTCTAGAGGCCTGGCGGCCGCCTCAGCAGCGGGCGATTCTTGAGGCCGTGGTGGCGCGCCAGCCGCAGCGTGATGCAGAGTTTCAGTTGGAAGATGCGGTCGAGCACGAGCGGGCCGGGCTGTTGGATTCAATTTGTAATCTGCCCTACCAGGATCAGGTGGAGATTTTTCGTAAACTACGCGGGGCGGCCGATGAGCTGCTGACCGCGAATGCAGCCAGATAGGAGCGTTTTATGGGCGGCAAGGATGCCGATTTGAATAGCCTCAGCAGGTGGGCCGGGGGCAAGGCGCAGAAGCATTTCTGCGCCTTGCCTATTTCTGTGAAATCAATCGACGAAGAGGCGCGGGCGATTCGCGTCCTGGCGAGCAGTGCGAGTAAAGATCGCGACGGGGAAATCCTGCTGCCGTCGGCGTTCAAACAGGATTTGCCGATCTACCTGCAGAATCCGGTAGTGCTGGCGTGTCATACGCACCGGACGGCCGATGCAAGGCCGCCGGTGGTCGGGCATTGCCTGAAGGTCTGGATCGACCGTGCGGGATTGTGGGCGGTTATCAAATTTGCCAGGACTCAGCTGGCTGAGGATTACTGGATTCTCTACCGGGACGGCGCGATGCGGGCGGTTTCGGTCGGATTCAGGCCGCTGGAATGGCACGAAGAACGGATCGACGGCGAAGTCACGCGGGTATATGACCGCGTTGAATTGCTGGAGATCTCCTGCGTTCCGGTGCCGAGCAATCGCGATGCCCTGGTGCGGTCGGCAGGCGGCGGCGGTGACTGGCTGGAGGACAAACGAGAGGCCCGGCTGCTGGATGAAATCCGGGCCGAATATAAGGCCGAGGGCCGGGACTTCGACGCCGAATGTGACGAGTTCGGCGAATTGCTCTACGATTTCGATGCGGGTGACGTAGGGACGTGTGATTTTCTGGCGGCTGCCGGTGTTACGGGCGGCGACGATCCGTGCGGATTTATCGCCGCTGCCGAGGGCCGCTTAGCGGATAGTTCAGAGGGCGATTTCGAGTTTGTGAGTTAGCTGTAAAAGGTGGGTTTCGGTTCGATCCGGCTTACGCCGGCGGCCCCGTGCTGCGTCTGCTGTGCGAGTCGAAACTTTCGGGGACATCGCTTGAATCGCTGCTTAAGTGTGGGACGGCGGCGGACGCGCCGCCGTCCAGGATTTGAAGTGTAACGAACGGTATCTGAAAGGGATTTACGATGCCTTTAACTTTAGAAGAAAAGCAGAGTATGCAAACGGCTTTCGGTTCTGTCGATAAGCGGCTGAAAGCCGTGGAACAGAGCCGCGAAGAACTCGAAAACGGCCTGGACAACGTGCTAAACAAGCTCGCGAAATACGGCCGCACGCTGATGGGCCGCAGTGTACGTGACGAGACGTATCACGGGTTCTGGCGGGACGATGTTATGGCCCGCGATTTCGCGAATGTTCTGGCCCACACTGTGGGCAAGAGCGAATTGGCCGAGAAAACGATGAGCGAATCATCCGGGGCTACCGGCGGCTTTACGGTTCCCGAGGAACTGGCGACCTGGCTGATCGACCGGCTGGGGCGATACGGGACGTTTCGTCGGAATGCTATGACGGTACAAATGGGCAGTGAGAAGCTGCACGTTCCTGCCGTGGCGGCCGATCTTACGATCTACTCGCCGGGCGAAGGGGCCGCGATCACGCAGAGCGATATGTCTTTCAAGCTCGTCCAGATGGCCGCGCAAAAGCTGGCGGCCCTGTGCGCGATCACGTCGGAACTGGATGAAGATTCGATTGTCGGGATGGGCGAGATTGTGGGCATATCCGTCACGCGGTCGATGGCGAAAGTCGAGGATGAGATCGGCTTCGTCGGCGACGGGACGGACACTTACTTCGGCATGACCGGGATTTGTTCGGCCCTGCTGGGCGTCGATAATACAATCGGCAATATCGAGGGCCTGCATGTCGGCACCGGGAACGCCTGGTCGGAGTTGGACCTGGGTGATTTCGAGGCGACGGCGGCGCTGCTGCCGGAGGATGCCGACGGGAACGCCAAGTGGTACTGCTCAAAGCAGTTTTACTGGAATGTCATGCATCCTTTGGCACTTGCCGCCGGGGCTGCGGACATGTTCGCGATCCTCAGCGCGGTGAAACAGCGGCATTTTATGGGCTATCCGGTCGAATTCACGGCGGCGATGCCGAAGACCGAAGCGAACTCACAGATTTGTGCGTTGCTCGGCGACCTCGAACTCGGAGCGTACCTGGGCGAGCGTAAGGCCCTGGACATCGTGAAGTCGCCGCATCCGTATTTCTCGCAGGATTTGATTGCAATTCGTGCAATTGAACGCATCGACATCAACGCTTATGGCGTGGGTGACACCAGTGAGGCCGGGCCGATTGTCGGCTTGATCACTGCTGCTTCGTAAGGTTGTTTACCGGGCGGGGGCCGGACTGTCGAATAAACCGGCCCCCCGCCTGATTTTGTGAGTGACTGTCAATGAGCAAGAACGTCAATATACATATCAAGACCAAGGGGACGGATCGGGCGCGTCGGGAGATCGACAAGACGAGCGATTCGGTGAAGGATGTTGGCAAGTCCGCCGAGAAGAGCGGGCGGTCGTTCGGCGGCTTTGCTAAGTCGATAGCGTCGTGGGTGAGTGCGGCTGTCGGGATCACGGCGGTTCTGAGGGGGATTAAGAAGGCCCTGGACGTAAACGCCCGCGCGATGGAAGAACACGCTGAGATAGCGGCTCAACACCAGCGGAAGCTGCTGGCGTTGCAGGGAATGGGAGATTTTTTCCAGCGACACCCGGAGGCCCGAAAAGAGGTCGCATACTACGCACAGTTGGGCAAGCGGCCTTATGAAGAAGTTGCCGAAGCCTGGTACAGCCTCGAAAGCAAGAGCGCCGGATTGAGCGAAAAGCAGAAGGCCGGGATCATGCAGGAGGCGAGCGAGCTGGGCCGGATGGAGCCGGACTCGGACCTAAAGAGCATTATCGAAATGTTTTCCTTGTATGCCAAAGAGACCGGCGAAACCGACATTAACAAGGTCCAGAATGTTATCCGGCAGACGATGGATAAGGCGGGCGCCAATTTGTCGCAGGTGGCTCAGTATATGCCTGAGTTTTTGCCGATGGGGCTGGCGGCGGGAATGACCGGGGCCGAAGCTGCCGGGCTGTGGGCCTATGCTACGACGCGGACGAAAGACCCGTCGCGGGCGACTGTCGCGATGCGGAATATCTTTATGGCGCTGCAAGGCAGGGGGACGCCGGAAAGCCAGGAGATGCTTGATTCTGTGGGCATCGACGAAGATATGGAATTCCAACGGCAGATTGAGGTTCTGTCAAAGCGGGCCGAGCAGGGACGTTTCGGCCTGAGCGAAGCTGAAACGCTGGCGGGCAAGGAAAACGCCGCTTTGCTGTTGTCGATGCTTCGACAACCTCAGGCGATGAATCGGACGGTCGAATCCGTGGCTGCGGTTGATCGGGCGGACATTGATATTACGCGCGACAGGCTCAAGAAAATCATGGAAGGGGATGAGGTGGCGATGCTGGAAGAGCGCCGCCGCGAGCTGGACGTGATGATTGAAAACCAGAAAGGCAACGACATCGACGCCTTGCGGTGGGATGTTCACTTGAAGGAATTAGAACATCGGCTGCGAGAGCATGGCCGCGAAGAGTATGAAATCGCCCTTCGACTGTGGGGCGAAAAGCAGAAGCGCAATTGGGGGTGGGATCCGGGGGAATTTGACAAGTACAACAAGGGGGTGGATCTGATGCGCGAAGATCCGCCGCGCGAAGATCCGCCGCTGTTGGGGCCACGGCGAGACCCTAATGATGTACCGGCCGACCCGAACAATACGAACGAGCCGGTTGTGATCAATTACGTGCAAAATCACATTTTTCAGCCGACGTACGGAACCGACCCGGTGGACATGGGTATCGGGGACCGTGCTTTTTCTGATTAGTAAGGTTGTTTTAAGCGGGGAATAAAATGGGTTTATTCGAGCTTGAAACGGTAACTGAAAAACGATGTCCTGAGTGCAATTTATGGCGAGATTTGCAGGAATACGACAGAGACCCGGAACGGCCGGACGGATTGACGAGGCGGTGCAAGACGTGTTTGCGGGCAGCCGAGGGTATGCACCTGAAGGGGCGGGCTCGCAGGGCCCGGGGGATCGACTCGTGGGAACAACTGGAGTCGGTCATTCGGGAACTGGCGAAGGGCCGGTATGTGCTGGATCGCGAGGGCCGGGCGTACAGGGCAATTGTGGAGCGGGCAAGGTCGGAATATGCCGACCGCACAAACGAGGTTTGCGTTCATTGCAATCGGCTGGGGGCTATGCTGCTGGCGTTCCTGGAAGCCAATGTCGAGCCGGGGCGCAGGTTTCAGAAGACGTTTCGGTTTGGCAGGTTTGTTTATCGTGATGGCGAAATAACATTCAAGTTCCGGGCGGCGGAAGCTGCCTTAATGGAGAATCGACCATGAATACACGTCCGAAAATGGCGGTTATGTTAATATTGCAAGTGCCGGTTTTGAGTCTGCTGTGGCTGCTGGGCTACGTGAACATCGCATTAACAAAGCTGGTTCTCTGGCTTGACACTCCGCTGTCGCCGGCGGGGACCAAGCTGCGGGCGATGGATCGAACGGCCATCGGCAAGGGCGCGGCCGCACGGCCGCCGGGCGAATGTGAGCTGTGGAGGTGGTTGGAGGCTTGCAGCTCGACAGGAGTACGGGCGATCCGCGAGGCAGTGGAAAAATTTGGAGGTATTCCGCAGGCCGCCAGGCGGGAAAACCCGCATTTGTACGCAGTAACGCAGCCGACGCGGGCGGAGAATATGGAGCGAATCAAGCGGGCACTGGACGCCTTGCCCGCGAACACCAGACAGCAAACCGTCGAAGCTATCGTCGGGCGGATGCCTTTGGAGGTGTGACTGATGGTTGACCCATACAAGTGTGTTCTCGATACGCCCGACGGGCGAATTACGTGCGAATCGCCGACGTTGCAGGGCGTGCTTAATCTTATGCACGTATTCCGCGAGACAGCCGCCCAGGACCTGCAGGCGGCGAAGGCTGCCGGTAATATGCAGGATGCGCTGGCGATTGCCTGGGAGCGATACTCGGAGCGGGTTTGGGGTGTCCGGCCGTGCCAGTCGCCACTGGTGAGGGCCGGATTAGACAAGCTGGTGCTTCTTAAATATCTGAGGGGCACGAGTACCGAAGATACGGCTGCTATTCTGAAGGCTGAGCATGGCTTCAGCACCAGCAAAACGGCCATAGGGAGGTTATGGGTGAAGTTCCGCGAGTGCGGGCTGGACAAGTTCCGCCAGGAGTGTATGAGGCACGCCTGACCGCCAGGAGCTAACGACTGGGGGCGAGGTGTACGGCCTCTAAAGCCGTCCCATTTTCGAGAATGGGACTGTGAGGACGCGGGAGAGGTCCGTATGTATGTGGTCTATTTCCACTGCCATTTACGTGCGCTGACTGCCATTTTGCGTCGCGCACTACATTGGCAAAATTCGTCGAATTTAGGCGCATTTTGGAACCGTTTTGAAACACCCCCTTTTTTAAGTGACGTCTTTTGTAACCGCCTGCCCCTCAACCACTTACAAGAAAACAAATTTTTTTCAGCGAATTTTTGTCCTATTAACCAGGTGTCGCAATACCCCGTTTTCTTTCCTATCTTTACACCGGATATCCCCTCTGTAGCACTTTTCCATCTACCCCATCTTGCCTGTTTTTAACCAGTCTGACCCGCACAATCTCGTTCTTCTCTACCCTCTGATCCAGGTATACTTTGAAGTATCTTTCACTTCGCCCGCTCGATCCTCTGCCGCACTGCTCCACCAGGACCTCCGCCGTTTCACCGATAAACCCGCTCCGAAATTCCCCCGCCAGTTCCTTCGCCAGCCCCCTCAGGATCTTGGCCCTTTTCTTTATAACTTCAGTATTGACAGTATTTTGCAGCTTCGCCGCCGACGTTCCTCTCCTGGCCGAAAACGGAAATACATGCATCCTCGCAAACCCCACCTCCCGCGCAACCTCGACCGTCCGTTCGAAATCCGCATCCGTCTCACCCGGAAATCCCACGATAACATCCGTAGTTATCGCCGGCCGATCCAGCCGCTCCTTCAGCATTCGAACCTTCTCCAGAAATTCACCCGACCTGTACTGCCGCACCATCCTCCTGAGCACCGCGTCTGAGCCGGACTGAAGCGATAAGTGCAGGTGCGGCATGATGTTACGATTATTCGCCAGCGTCTCCACCAGCCGCTCGGTTACATCCCCCGGCTCCAGCGAACTCAGCCGAACCCGCTCCAGGCCTTTAACCTTCGCCAGCACCTCCAGTAACTCCGCCAGCCCGTCATTATGCTCCGTTTCCCACCTTCTCCGCCGCACGGTATCCAGCCCGTAAGCCCCTAGAAACACCCCACTTACGACAATTTCCTTATGCCCGGCCGTCGCCAGCGCCTCGGCCTCGCCAACCACCTCAGCGACCGGCTTGCTGCTCAACCGGGCCCTGGTCTTGGGCACAATACAGTAAGTGCAGTACCCGTCGCACCCATCCTGAACCTTTAAGAACGCCCGCGTATGCCCCGAAAACGACCGCAACAGCCCCAACCTTAAACCGTTACCGAGACCCGACTTACGAGCCTCCGTCCGCCCTCGCGCATCATCGGAAGCAGCCGCCCCCTCCCCCGCACAACCGCCCCCAACCGCATCAGCTCCCTGCTCCGCCCCATCAGCTTGCGCTACTTGCTCCTGCCCCTCGCCAGTAGCTGTTACCGCGCGGTTGGCTTCGTCGCCGGACTGCAACTCCTTGTCAGACCTTACCTTACATCGCCCCAGGCCTGCCTCATGACCGCCCGAAGCACCCCGTTTCTTGCCCACGATCCCTTCTACAACCTCTGCCAGACTGTCGTCGGCCCCGACCAGATGCAGCTTTTCGCCGGTCTTGAGTTCGCCGGTCTCTACCCTCGGCAGACAGCCGCAAACCACGATTTCGGCCTTGTTATTGAGCTTTCTGGCCTTGTTTATGTGCTGTCTGCACTTGGCCGAGGCCGTATGCGTTACGCAGCAGGTATTGACCACCGCCACATCCGCCGCGCAGTCAAACCCCACCCGCACAAGCCCCAGCGATTCCAGCAACTGCCGAACCTGCTGACCCTCATACTGATTGACCTTGCACCCCAGCGTAACCAGCGAAAATGTCTTAGCCTTTGTGTTCATGGAAACAGAATAATCTCTAACTTACTCCAAATCAAGTACTTACAAGCTTTCTCGCCGTTCGAAGTTGCTAACGAAGGGCATTAAAGCCGAAAATGCCTCGAAATCGGGGCTCTTGCCGAGAAAATCCTGACGGTGGGCCAAAAAACGATACGCTCTGGCGAAATTACGACTTGTTTCTTTGAAAAATTGCAACAAAGTGGTACTATCGAGACACTAATATGAGTGGATAATTGGAAAATGTGGGGGTACGGAGTGAACGTGGCAGAAAGGGGAGCAAAAATGTGTGGCAGCAAGTTTAGAGCGGCGTTTGTGGGGATGGTCCTGGTTTGCCTGGTTAATGGAACAGTCGGGGCAGGCACTGGAGACGTTGTCGAATTGAGACCGTTCGAGTGGATCGCACTGGAGTCATCGCAATCGGGCGTCGATCCGGAGCCGGCGCTGATGAACATCGAGACTTTCTACAACAAAACCTTTACATGGTCGGCACAAAGCGAAGCTGCCTGGTTGAAGGTCACCCCAGCCAACGGGACGAGTCCAGGGGGGCAAACCATAGTCGCGGTCGGGGCGGATGTGTCGCAGTTGACGCCGGGCTATTATAAGTCTATGCTCCTATTCGGTCGAAAGTATGAAGGTGGCGGTTCGGCGGGTGAAGATTACACTATGGTGTACCTGTGCTACAGCGGCGGCGCGGCCAGGCAACTGCATGTGCCGAGTCAATATGCGACGATTCAGGCCGCGGTAGAAGACGCGAACGACCTGGACACGGTTGTCGTCGCCGATGGCGTGTATACCGGTGACGGCAATCGGGATATCGACTTTATGGGCAAGGCGATTACAGTCCGCAGTGCAAACGGGCCGGCCAACTGCATAATCGACTGCAACGGCTCGCCTGAAGAACTGCATCGAGCTTTTATTCTTCAATCCGCAGAAACCTGGAGGTCGCAGATACAGGGCTTCACAATCCGGGGCGCTTACACCGAGAGCGGTCTGAACGGCGCAATCATGGCCAACCGTGCGTGGCCGACAATCAAGAACTGCATATTTGTCGACAACACCGGTGCCACGGGTGCGGGCGCAATAGATGTTCAGCTTGGCTGCGACATCTGGCATTATACAGTCACTGTGATGAACTGCACTTTTTACGGCAATATCTCCGGCAGCACCAACCGGGGCTCTGCAGTGCACATTGCCGGGGCATTTGGGAACAAGGGTGTCGTTCGCAACAGTATTATGTGGAACAATTCCGAGCCGGAAATCGAATTCTCTCCGTATGCAAAATGCGGCTTCCCGGATAAAGACGTTGCGTACAATATACTGCAGAGCGACTGGTGGTTCGCGGAGAACACGCTCGTTGTCGATCCTTGTTTCGTGGATGCCGAAGGCGGGGACTTACATCTGATGTCACAGGGCGGGCGATGGGATGCGGACGAGGGGCGTTGGGTGAAGGACGAGAGGACGAGTCCGTGCGTCGATGCGGGTGATCCGATGTGGTCGATCGGGGCCGAGCCGTTTCCCAACGGCGGGCGGGTTAATATGGGTGCGTACGGCGGGACGGCCCAGGCGAGTAAGAGCTGGTTTGGCGGGCCGCCGTGTGAAACGATCGTGGCGGGCGATATCAACGGGGACTGTCGGGTCGATTTTGTCGACCTCGGCATACTGAGCCTCCACTGGCTCGACGCCGGGCAATGACAGGCCATGTGGCGAGCGAACGGAAGTAGCAGCCTTCGGTTCGGTCAAAACAATAGCCCACGCAATGTTCGCAATTATAGCGGGCCGATGGAGCGGGCGGTCGGACTCTACGACGGTTCTGGCGATAGACCGGTGGTACCACATTGCGGTCACGATTGATTCGCAGTATAATACCGAACTGTACGTCAACGGCGTCTCTGAGGATACCGGCAACTGCGGCAGTATATATGCCTCTACCGGCAGTCTCAATCTGGGTGCCTCCTGGAGTCAGGCTTACCGGCTCGAAGGCAAAATGGACAATGTAATGATACTCAATTCCGACCTGAACGACGACGAAGTGGCCGCCCTGTACAGCCACGGGCGTCTCAGGTATGACGAAGCGGGCAATCTCGTCTACGACCGCCAGGGCTATGCCTATAAGTACGACTACGAGAACCGCCTCACGAAGATTCAGCAGGACGGCTCCGACATCGTCGAATACACCTACGACGCCCTGGGCCGTCGCATAGAGAAGAAAGACCACGTAACCAGCGCCAATACCCGGCGGTACTTCTACAGCAAGGACTGGCAGGTTCTCAATGAGTATGACGGCAGTGCTACCCCAATTTTCAAGGGTACGTACCTGTATGGCAACTATGTGGATGAGGTGCTGGTGAGCATGGATTGGCATTCCGCCCCATTGGCGGTATTACGTCCACGACCATCTTTACAGCGCCGCGGCCCAGGTGAATACATCGTCCGCCGTAACCGAACGCTATGAGTATGACGCCTATGGAAACCCGCACGTGCTCGACGATGACTTCTCAGACGATTCAGATAACCTGCCTGATGATGATAACCCGTACCTGTTCACCGGCCGAAGAGTTGATATCCTGGATGGTGGCTCTTTGAAATTACAATACAACAGAAACCGCTACTACGACTACCACACAGGCCGATGGCTAACGCATGATCCGCTGGGGTATATTCAACCGCAAACTGACGAATGGCTGATTCAAGGACAACGCGCAGATATGCTAGAGCAGTATCTTGATGGACTGAATCGATATCAGTACGTGAAATCTGATCCTGTACTTCTTGTCGATCCGCAAGGAACTAACATCTATCTAATTGAGGGGAACAACAAAAAGGGGTCGTGTGGATCTTCTAACAACGCATTACATCAGAAGGTTTGTGTTGATTTGTGGAGAACAAAGATTATTCAGGGGCGCAAGGTGTTGATAAATGAAGGAATGGAGTGTTATTCATTTGCCCTAACACATGTAGGCTTCACTGCTCCTAAAAAAAGATGGCTTGGTTTCAGGAGTGTTGTCCTATGTGGCTGCCTGAGGGG
Organism: uncultured Pirellulales bacterium; assembly: GCA_964406945.1. Taxonomy (GTDB): domain Bacteria; phylum Planctomycetota; class Phycisphaerae; order Sedimentisphaerales; family Anaerobacaceae; genus UBA2266. The sequence goes on along the minus strand of CAYOTO010000021.1, from coordinate 34,704 downwards.
GCGTATCTACATTGATAACTACACTGGTGGGAGTATCAAGCGCATCAAGTACACCAAGTGGAAACAAGATATGAACTGGAGACTACGTATGACTTCAAAAAGAGTGGGTAAACCGGACGTATATTCTGTTATTCGGCATAACTGTCGGACTTATTCACAACTTGAATTCGACGCTGCCCCAGGATTGACAGCTGGTGAAGTTATCGGTAATCAGATTGGTGATAAATTTGGAGTGCATTAGTCTGTTTAGGAAGTTTCCCTATGAAAGGTATATCTGAAACCAAAACTTCCCGTTTACTTATCCTCATCGTGTGCTTTTTGATTCCGACGTTTCTTCTAATATGCTTCATATTAGGTGAGAAAATATCCCCTGAAGCTTCTACTAATACAAGGTTGCGGAGCTTGATGCTGCGAATATTTGACTATGTGGAACTAAATGGAAAACCGCCAAGAAACTTGCAGGAGTTGCCGCCCAGACCAGGCTATGACAATAGCGTGAAGGACGGTTGGGGAAATAGGATTTCTTACATTCGTACCAATACTGGAGACATAACAATTACGAGCTTTGGGAAAGATGGCAAAGACGGTGGAGACGGAGACGCCGCAGATATTTCTTTTACTTTTGATCCTTACGACAAAGAAAGTTATTACGAAATAATAGGCATGGACTCGCCAAGTTCGTGCATCAAACTCCAACTAGATGTGCTGCATGAACAAATAGTGGAATATTTCGAAATCAATCAAGAACTGCCCCTTTCTCTGGAGGATTTGCATCTAAATGAGATTGTGTTTTCAGATAGTACTAAGGATATATGGGGAAATGAAATACTTTACGAAATCCGTAGGCATACAGTCGTGTTAAGAAGCCTTGGCAAAGATGGAGTACGCGGGGGCAGGGGAGAGAATGCCGACATAATAGTGTCTTTCAAAGTAGGCAGACCGGAGGCTGACGTTCGGGACAGTCAGTAATGAGATTTGCATGATAGAGATGACTGTTTCAAATGTAGACGTCACCGCCGACATCGTCGAATACACGTATGATGCATTGGGCCGCAGAATCGAGAAGAAAGACTGCGTCACGAGTGTCAATACAAGGCGGTACTTCTACAGCAAGGACTGGCAGGTCCTGGATGAATACAGCGGCGACGCAACGCCGGCACTTGAGAACAGGTTTGTCTACGGCAACTACATCGACGAAGTCCTTCTAAGCTGGGCGACAGTTACGGCCAACAGCCGCTACTACGTCCACGACCATCTTTACAGCGTCGCGGCCGAGATCAACACCTCCTCAGCCGTTACCGAACGCTACGAATACGACGCCTACGGAAACCCGCACGTACTCGACAGCAATTCTGCGGACGATGCAGACAATCTGCCCGACAACGACAACCCATACCTGTTCACCGGCCGCCGTGTTGACTACCTGAACAACGCCGATCTAACCCTCCAATACAACAGAAACCGCTATTACGACTATCACACAGGCCGATGGCTGACACATGATCCGCTTGGAGTAACTCCAGATTGCGTGCCGCCGGTCCCGTTTGATGCAGTATCTCAATACCACGACGCAATGAGTCTTTATGAGTACGTGAAAAGTGGCCCAATGCATCGGCATGATCAGTACGGGTTGTTTACGGGTGGCTCCTGGATTCCGACGCCAATAACGCCCCCTGATAAGCCAAAGTCAAAAAAACGGACAACTTGCAGCAACGGTGGCAACTGTTTCTATTGTCCGAAAGTCGCGGAACTCGACACAAAGCCTGTGAAAATACGCCGATACTGGTACACCGAATACGTACCATGGCCAAGATTTCCTCTCTTTGGTAGCCATGTCAGACGTTACAGAGAGGTGGACTTTCAAGTTGATACCTTAAGCACTTTTACAATTGAAATTGTGGGCCCTACTTTAAAAGAAGACTGTACCAGTGCTCCGCTGCTGTCTATTCCTTATACAAGCTGGAAGTGGCCGACCAGGCACATGGTCGATACAAGTCTGCGGGGCCCAAATGGCCGATGGAATCCTAGGGGGACGCGCTACCTCTGTAAGCGATTCGTCAAATGCAAAGCGAAATGCCGGGACTGCAACAAACACGAGTGGGAGCTTGAATGGGAACGCCAGGTGACAGGGTATTTGGCAATGGGCGGTGGTATGGAGGTTCACTGTCATACTACAGAAGATCCGAAGAAGTTATGCGGGGATGCTTTCTTTCAGTGTAAGTGTGGTCACAGAAAGAAGGGTTGGTATTAGCCATTGGACTTAAGGAGTTGAACTGAAGATGAAGAATTTGCGTAATATTGTGATTGCTATGGCGCTTTGCAACCCGATTGTGATGAATTCGGCTCAGGCAACCTCCATTGCCCAGCGCTATAAAGGTGCACTTGAACTTCACATAGCAGCCTCTTCTCAATTCGACGCCCATCTAATAGAGATAGCCAAGGCCTCCGACGCGTCTGAAGTCTATCAGCACAGCGAATTAGTCGCTCGGTGGATCCCTATCTCACCAGACGCGAGCAAAAAACTGGAGTCTACAGGTGTTGTTACGAGATCCAGTGCGACAGGAGAAACTGAGCTGCTTGTGGTATTACAGCCCTATGATATTACGACAGGGGACGTTGCTGATGTCTGGCTAACCCGGGATAGGATGGGCAAACCTGCATTATACTTCAGTTTCAATGAGGCTGGCCAGGACAAAATGTGGGACCTGACTCACAACAATATCGGCAGGGAACTGGTTCAAACTCTTGAAAGTGTCGCAGTTTCTGTTTTTAAAATTGAATCATCATTTTACGATGGCGTGGTTTTACCTAGCGAGGTGACTGAACGACTATCACTTCCGACCGCAGATGTTGCCCCAATCTACTACAAGATCGGGCCCGTTGTGACCACGCTAGTCAAGCTTGCTGGTGCACTCGCCTTGGCACTGGTAGTCATTGTTGCAATTCCGTCCTTCAGGACCTTCATTCTTTGCCATGCAAAGACCTGCCTGCTTTTCGCAACTGTCTTAGGAGCGGTAGTGGGTGCCATCTGGCTAGGCGTTTCCCTTACATATACTCCCCGGCAACTTCAGGGGGATACAGCAATAATCCAGAGAACCATGTCCGTTAGCATCGTCGAACTTGTAGCTGGGTTGCTAATCGGAGCTTTGATTGGTTATCTGTACGTCCTTATTGCTTGCCGTCTATTCCGATCGAGGAATGCAAAAAACAAATTGTCCGGCCAAGTTGCAGAATAGCAGGAACCAAAACAGGCATGATGCTAGCAATGACAGCGGTTTTGAAGGATCAAGGCAATATCAGCATTGTCGAATACAGCGCAGCCTGCCCTGACCTGATCGGGGACGCCCGGACATTGCCGTCAGACTCCACCGCCCAAAGGGCGATTCCGCAATTTTGCACTTTCAATTTTGCATTTTGCATTTCTGCCGACCATCTTTACAGCGTCGCGGCCGAGATCAACACCTCCTCAGCCGTAACCGAATGCTACGAATACTACGCCTACGGAAACCAGAATGGTTATGAAACTCGAAACTTCTAGTTTGGTGGTATGGCGTACTGCCATGGTTTTATGCCTTTTTCTCCTTCTGCAACTTGGTTGTGGCAAGCGCAAGACCATTGCAGAAGTCAGCGAGAGAAGGAGTCGTGAATTTTGTAATCGCTTGATTAGAGATCCAAATGCGCCACAGTACGTCAGGGCAAAAGCTAGAGAAGTCATCCAAATGCGGGAGAATTCTCGTGTTGATCCCGTGCCTGTCCTGCTCCTTGCTACGTTTTATAAGCACGCTAAAACCGGACGTACTTACTTGGTGCTAGGGGTTTCCGATGAAGATGATGATTTGACGGGTTTTGTTATGAAGGAGCATCCTTTAAGTCCGACGAGTCGCAAATCTGTTTTGGAGGAGCGATATGCCGCTTTTCAAGGGACACGTTCTTTCGGAGCGTCGTACATGATTCTTCCTGTCCAATTGAGAGCACATAACGAAACGATGAACAAAGAAGCTTGGAATAGATACTTGGATGGCTCGACCCGAGATACACGCAGCATGCCCACAATCTGGATTTCTGATCCAAAGGTATCCCCTGTGGAGGTCCAACTGTATGATGCTGCTGGACACAGAAGTGAGTGGGTTAGAGTTCAGGGTTGGCTACCAAGCGTAAAGGCCCCAACAACAAAGAATGGAGGCATCGACTGGTAATACACCATGATGGCAAGAACGGTTAAGCCCCCGAATGTCAATGCTTGCATTGCTGGGCACGGCGCACCCGGTTTCGATTTGATCGGGGATGCCCTGGGCCGGCGCATAGAAAAGAAAGACCACGTAACCAGCGCCAATACAAGGCGGTACTTCTACAGCAAGGACTGGCAGGTCCTGGATGAATACAATTTCTCCGATACGCTTGCATGCCGTCAAGCGGAACCAGCCCGCTCCAAACTAGGGATGGGCGCCCTGACTATGCCGTCAGACTCCATCGCCCAAAGGGCGATTCCGCAGTTTTGCACTTTTAGTTTTGCATTTTGCATTTCTGCCGACCATCTTTACAGCGTCGCGGCCGAGATCAACACCTCCTCAGCCGTAACCGAACGCTACGAATACGATGCCTACGGAAACCCGCACGTAACTTGGCTGCGGTCTTGCCGGGGGTGCGGTGGGGGCGAACCCGGGGGCCGGTTGGGCAGTATAAGTTATTGCCGTTACAGGCGTTTTAATCGATGCAGGCGGTGCAGACAGGCCGCGTTGGGCTTCGCTTTGCGGGTTTCGGGGGTATATGGAAGCGACGCAGGGGTGCAGGGGGGCCGACGGACGGGAGAATTTGGGTAAAGGTGCGTAAATAAGGGGAGATAGGGCGGTTGGTGGTTGAAAAGGGGGTGTTGATGATGTATAATGATATCAGGCCTGTTTTGTAAATTCTGAACCTAGGTGGAGGTCTGTAATGGCGTATGAAGGCAACTCGGTCTGGGCGATTGACATAGGCAACAATTCGCTCAAGGCGTTATGTCTGGCCGAGGTAAATGGGGTAGTTCAAGTCCTCGGATTTGACAATATTCAGCACGGGAAGGTCCTTTCCGGCGGCAATATCAGCCAAGCCGAGAAAGACGAGTTGATCGCACTGAGTCTGCGCAAATTCCTCGATCGCAATGAGGTTATGGACGAGGAAGTGGTCATTGCGGTTCCGAGTCAGAACAGTTTTGCGCGGTTCGTAACTCTGCCTCCGGTCGAGAAGAAGCGCATCAGCGAGATCGTCAAATTCGAGGCGGTTCAGCAGATTCCGTTCGACATCAACGAGGTTCAGTGGGACTACCAGATGATGAGCGATGAGGACGATGCGGAGAAGCGGGTCGGGATTTTCGCCATCAAAAACGAGATTGTCGAAGGTATGATGGAGCCCTTCGAGAACGAGGAGATCGGGGTCAGCTACGTACAGATGGCTCCGATGGCTCTTTACAACTACGTTCTTTTCGACAGGCCGGAGCTGACGCGTTCGGACGACAAGGCGGTTGTGATCTTGAACGTGGGCGCAGAGCACACGGATCTGGTGGTGTGCACGGCTTCGACGGTGTGGCAGAGGTGTATTCTGATCGGAGGCAACGCGTTTACGCGGGCCATTGCCGATACGTTTAAACTGAGCTTCGAGAAGGCCGAGAAGCTCAAACGCACGGCCCCGATGAGCAAGTACGCCAGGCAGATATTCCAGGCGATGAAGCCTGTTTTCACGGATCTGGCGTCCGAGGTTCAGCGGTCGCTGGGTTTCTACACGAGCAGTAATTCCGATGTTAAGCTCAAACGTGTTATCGGGATGGGCGGGGGCACGAAGCTTCGCGGATTGCTGAAGTACATGCAGCAGACGCTGCAGATTCCGGTCGAGAAGCCGGATTCGTTCAAGCGGCTGGCGATGGGGCCGGGGGTTTCGGCTCCGAAATTCACCGAGAGCGTCGGCGATTTCGGTGTGGTTTACGGTTTGGCGCTTCAGGGGCTGGGTCTTGCGCGGATCGAGAGCAATCTTTTGCCGCAGGCGGTGGCCAGGTCGATGGCATGGACCAGCAAGGCCAGATATTTCACCTTTGCGGCAAGTCTGCTGCTGCTGGTTTCGATTATGGCGGTGGGGCGGACTACGCTCGACGGTATCAGCTATCGACGCAATAAGCCTATAAGACAGGCTTATAACAGCACGATCAGGCGGGCGGAGGAAGCTTCGCGGAAGCTTCAGCAGGAGATACAGAAGGGGGCTACGTACAAGGAGACTATCGAGAAGCAGTTCGAGCCTTTCAAGTATCGCGATACTATTCCGAAGGTTCAGGAGCTGCTGCTTTCTGCGGTTCCGAACGCCGAGAACAACCCCGAACAGGCCCGGCTTTACAAGGCATTCGAAGCGGGCGATATCGAGGCGGTTATGCAGGTGCCGCGTAAAGAACGCGAGCAGATGTTCATTACGAACATGTCGATATACTACGCCGACGATCTGGCTAAGGCGAAGTTCGGCCGCACGGCGCTTCAGCGACGAAGTACTCTCGGTTCGCAGATGGGTGAGGAAGGGTACGAAGAGATGATGATTGACGAGCAGGCCATGATGGAGGCCTACGGGGAGGACTGGGAGATGGCCGTGTACGGCCAGGAATATGCTCCGGGGGCGGGCCAGCAGGGAGATGAGAAGAAGAAGGGATTCGTTATCACGCTGGCCGGCTACAGTCCTTACAAGAATCCGGGCGAGTTGCTGCACCCGGTGGGTGTAGAGGACAATAAGGACGAGTGGGGCTATGTGACGCGTCTTTTGCATCTTGACGAACAGGTAGTGGACGGCAACAGTCCTTACGAGGTTTACAGTGTGACCGATCCGACCCATTTCAAGATCGAGAAGAAGCCGGTTGAACTCGGAGAGCGGCTGCCGGTCGGTATCGGTCAGGTCGAGTACAAGCCGGATAGATCGGCCGGTGCGACCGCTTCGGTCAGCGGTCCGTCGGGCGATTACATGCCTGCGATGAAGAAGATCCTGGTGGACCCGATGACCAAGGAGATTATAAACGCCGTTGCCGAGAAGGATGCGGCGGGTCGCGACGTGCTCGATCCGCGTACGGGCGAGCCGGTCATGAAGATAAACGATTACTGGTTCGTCCTGAATTTCAAACTGGTGTGGCGTGAGGCCCCGGGCGGTTCCGATTCCGGTGCGCAGACGAATACGGGCACCCGGGGGTACTACTAGTCAGGTCCGACTGCCCGGCGTATGAAAAGAAAGAATAGCGAGTTCCAGAAATGAATACACCCGATTTCAAAACGATAGTCGAGAAGATCAAGGCCTTCAAGAACACCTCGGGATTGATGACGCCGATCGTAATCGCTCTGGTGGGTATTATACTGTTCATACCGGCTCAAATCATGAGCGGGCGTATCCGTGAGCAGATCCAGCAGGAAAGCGTCAGCGTGGGAAGGCGTATCGGAAGTATCGAGGCGGTCCCCGAGGATCAGTGGCAGGAGGTGGCCAAGGCGCAGGAGTCTTTCGCTCAGGACGCCAATCAGGCGGCACAAATGGCCCTTCAGACGACGCAGCGGGAACTTCTGAGTTACAGGATATTTCCGGAGCCGCCGGGTACGTCGCAGCTCGTTTTCGAGCAGTATGCCCAGGCCTATCGCGGGGGCATCGATGCGATGCTGGCGGGGCTCAAGTCTACGAATGCTCCGACGGAAGCGGAGATAAAGACCCATCTGGAGCAGGCGAAGACATCGGGCACACGGCGCAGAGGCTATTACGGCGGGGGCATGAGTTACCGGCTTCCGAGCGGGTTCGGCCGTGGTTTGTCCGGCAGGCTCGGTCGTCTGAGCGAGACAGATATGACGATCATCGATCTGGTATGCACCGAACGGGCCGAAGGGGCCGGTTTTTACGCGACGGTGGAGGATATAACGGGTTACGATTTCTGGGGCCAGTTCGAATATACGGGGCTGGACGATGCACTGAAGTCGACGTGGTATCATCAGTTGGCGTATTGGATTATCGAGGACGTGCTGACGACGGTTGAGCAGGTTAACGCCGATTCTACTTCGGTGCTCGATGCTCCGGCAAAGAGATTGATGCATGCGAGCTTTGTTTTGAAAGAAAGACGCCGTCCGCGCGGCGGCCGAAGGTCCCGATCACGCAACAGCGAGGACAACGTCCCGAAGTACGTCACTTCTCTGGAAAACGCCCTTACCGACCCGTGCACGGGCAGGCTGACCAACGAGGACTGGGACGTGGTTCAGTTTAACTTGTCGGTAATTGTTAACGCCGATGCGGTTCAGTCTTTCGAGGCGGCGCTGTGCAGCGGCAAGGAACATATTTTCAAGGGCTGGGACGGCCAATCGCCCGCCGAGAAATACGTACACAACCAGATCAGCATTCTCGAGAGCACCATCACGGCGATCGATACCCAGGATGCAGATCATTTTCTTTATCGTTACGGTCCCAACGCGGTGGCCGAGTTGAATCTGATTTGTGAGTATCTGTTCAACAAAGCCGCGTACGACACGGTCAAGCCTCAACAGGTTAAAGACGAGCTTGCCGGGGTCGAAGAAAACTAGATATATGCCGGACTTAATCCGCACGGCCGGAAGAAACGCAGAAATTCAGGAATAACGGATCATGGGTGCAAAAATACTGGGGTTTTTAGAGAATCACGCCGAGAAGATAGTCCTAGTGATCGTCGGACTGATTTGCCTTTGGCTTCTGGCCACGAGGGTTGCGTGGAGTCCGAACCGCGTCGAGTACAAGGGCAAGATGTACGGTCCGGGCAGTATTGATCGGGCCATAAGCAAGGAGGTCCAGGATCAGTTGGAAGGCGAATTGAATCAACCGGCCGATCCGATAGACCCCTGTGAGCCGGTTCTCGCGAGGCTGGCGAAGCTTTATCAGTGTTCCCTGACGGGAGTCAATACGAAGGTGGCGCCGCCTATTCCGAAGACGACGTCGGCGGATATGATCGCCGGTCGCGAATACAAGCTTCCGAAGATACCGGACGTGAACGGTGTTGCGGCCGAGCACTTCCGTGCGGTGGCCTATGTGCCTGAGGACGGGCCGCTCGTGGATACGCCTTACAAGGACGCGAAGGTCGAGCCCAACGATATTGATTTCGTAACGGTGCAGGGCGATATTGATCTGGTTCGGCTTCACAAAGAGTTTTACGAGAGTTTCGCGGGGGACATGGTTCAGTTGGACTGGCGTGATCCGTGTCTGGCCCGGCCGATATTCGGTGCGGTCGAGCTTGAGCGGCGACAATTGCGGGCCAACGGGAGCTGGAGCGACTGGACGAGAGTGCCTCGTGCGAAGATAGATCACAGGGCCGAATTGTTTGAGATTATCGAGGATGTGGAGAATCTTCCGCCTGGCGGTTTGAAGGTGCGGATGCTTCAGTACCAGGATATGGCGGTTCAGGCGGATCTTCTTCAACCGCCGAGTTACGATATTGCCTCGGCGCGGGAGGAATGGCTGCCGCCTCGGATTCACAAACAGTTTGCGTCGTTGATGGAACAAGAGTTGCGGGAAGAGCGGCGCGAGGCCAAAGAAGAGGAGATCGAGCAGCGTCAGAAAGAGCGTGAACTCAGGGAGCGTCTTTCAAGCGGGCGTGGGCGGACCGACGATATTTACGGCGGCTACGGCGAAGGCGATTATAGCGCCACCGGCGGACGCGACAGAAGGCGGCGGGGAACGGGCGGATACGACAGGCGCGACACCCAGCGGGGAAGAACCGGCGGTCGGCGGGACCGGACCGACCGGACCAACAGGCGGGACAGACGGGATACTTCGCGGACGAACGAAACGCGGACTACGACGAGCACACTGCTGAACCGTCAGGAATCATCGAAGCCGACGATGGCGAGTCTTCGAACGGAGTACAACAGCAAGCTTATCAATCCGTTCACGGACTTTCGGAAGGTTGAAGAGAATCTGATCTTCTGGGCACACGACGACACGGTCGAGCCGGGCAATACGTATCAGTACAGAATCCGTGTCGGCGTATTCAATCCGATAGCCGGTACGAATCAGTTCAGCGAGCAGGACGCGGACAAGAAGGACGAGGTTCTGCTCTGGAGCGGCTATTCCGACGTTAGCGAACCGGTGGAGATACCGCAAAGAGTTTATCTGTTCGCGATGGACGTGCAGCAGGCGGACAAGAGCGTTTCGGTTCAGGTGGCCAAGTATTATATGGGCTACTGGCGGAGCGAGATGTTCAAGGTTCGCCAGGGCGAGTCAATCGGCGAGGAAGTGGAGGTCGAGCGCGACAGGCGGCGGTCGATGCTCGACGAGATGGAGAGTCAATACGGTGGCTACGGTAGGACCACGCCGGTTACTCCCGGCGGTCTGGGCGCCACCAGCGGTCGCGGCGGGGGCGGGTATTATGGAGAGTATGAGGGGATAATGGAGAATGACGTCAGCCGGCTGAGCGATCCTGACGTGATAGATTACGACACGGGCGCCGTGATGGTGGATGTGGTCCAGGTAAGCGACTGGACTACGGGGCCGAACATGCGGCAGCGTCGTTATTTCGACATGCTTTACAGCTTCGACGGCGCCGATATCGACCGGATGCCGGTAGGGACGAGTTACTGGTCGCGGGATATGCAGTTGGCCCAGGCAAGAGTCCAGCGCAAGCAGTTGATTCCTGTCGAGCCTTTGAGAGACCGTGGGACCAACGCATCGGGCGGCTCGAAGCAGCGTACGACTCCCGCTTACGACCCGGCGATGCAGGAGTACATGATGCAGATGGAGGCCGAGGGGCTCTATTAATCAGTTGCAGTAGGCGGTTACGGCAATTGTGACAAATGAGGCGGCGATCAGGATGGCGGTGACGGCGGTTACCGCTATCGCGAGCCATTTGGATTTGTCGAGAACTATACCGACGATGCCTACGACGAAGGCTGCAAAGGCGCATGCGGTTGCGAGCAGTCCTACAAGGACCGGGAGGGGATTTCCTCAGCCACCGGGCGGGGCGAGGAACAGAATCAGTATCGCCAGGGCTGCAAGGCCTAGCAGGCTGGCGCCGATGTTGCCCAGCGTTGCGGATTTTCGGTTGCTTGTCATGGGTTCTTCCTAGCACCGGGGCGGGGGTTTGTCAATTGGATTAGCGAAAAATTGCCGGCATGAGAACAAATGTAATTTCCGCTACCGGGCCTTCGATCAGGCTATTTTGCCGTACACCACCGGAAAAAAAGCGGATACGAGTAAGGTACGCACTTTGTCGGGCGACCGCTGGATCCGCCGGAAACAATCGTTCCGCTATCTTTCTAAGTGAGAGGCGGTGCAGGTCAATTGCAGTTTCGGTGGTTTGTTGACCTGATCCGCCTCGCAGGCGATTTCGAGGGTTCTGGGACGGGATGGTATGATGTCGAGGTAATTGTCGCTGAGGCTTGCGGGGCGGTCGGTTGATATATGGAGGTCCTTGACGATGACGTCGGAAGAGAGCCGGACTTGCCAGGTCTCTTGGGATATCCGCTTGACTTGGGTTTGGATTCGAGGTTTCGGCAGGGGGACGTGCTTATCGGGGGCGTAGAGGAGGAGGTTTTCTGCGATAGTGCGGCCGTTGTTTTCGAGCAGTAGATGCAGAGCGCATTGGGTGGGATCGGCCGGGGCGTGGAAGTCGCGCGAGAGTTTAACGGTCGATGAGGTACTGAAGGGCTGCATCGACAGGGGCAGCGAAATGCGGTCCATCTCATCGCCGGTAAGATTCAGGAGAGTGCAGTTAAGAGTTCCGGTGACAGGTTCGGGGCTGTCGTTTACGGCGACAGCGGCGGTTGGGTGCAGGGTTGGCATTGAGACGAGGTCGGGTTCGACTCGCGGCAGTGCGGTCACGAGAACCGGGGCGTAGAATCTGCGCCCGTAGTAGTAAAGGGCTTTGGGATGTTTGCGGTGGTCTACGGCGGACCAGCTTATCGCGGGTGCCGGCTCGTTGAACTGCCAGAACATGACGCCGTTGTTGGCGCCGCGATTGGCCCGTAGGAATTCGACATAGGTTTTGACGGCGCGGGCCTGTGTGAGCTGTGAGAGATAGACGAGTCGTCGCGGGTCGGCGGTCGGCGCAAAAAGTTCGAAGGTGTAGCGGTAGAGTCTCGCCGGGCCGTGGATTTGGTAATTGTGTTTTTCAATAGAGCGGTCCGAGGCGAAGACAGGCTCGTGTTTGCAGAAGGTGCGCAGTGTGTCGAGATCGGGGAGGGATTGGAAGCCGAATTCGGTGACGAAAGGAGGTATGCGTCCGGGTTCGGCAAGGTAGGCGTCGACTGGTTTGTGGCCGGACCAGACGTCCCAGCGGTGTGCTGCGAGAGGGGCGGATGGTTTTCCGTTGCGGCGGCGGTCGTCGGCGATTCGCGTATTCTGTGAGTCGAGTGCGTCGGGGTCGGTCGCAAGTGTTTCGCGGCCGAGGGGTGTGGTCGGGATGTAGGCGGTATCGGGGTCGAGGCGTGCGACGAGGGAGGGCAGCAGTTTGTGGTAGATATCTTTGCCGTGGAATTTGCGTCCCTTGCCGAGGAGTCCGGCGGAATGGAGCCAGTCGATCTCGTTGTTGCCGCACCAGACAGCGAGGCAGGGTCGACTGCGGAGGCGTTTGATTATCGTTTTTGCTTCGGTCTCGATTCTGGTCATGAACCAGTTTCGGTCTGGGTAATAGCCGCAGGCGAACATGAAATCCTGCCATACCATTATGCCGAGTTCGCTGCAGATTTCGTAGAAGGCGTCCGATTCGTAGTAGCCGCCGCCCCAGACTCTGAGCATGTTGAAATTGGCGTTGCGGGCGGCGCCGAGGAGGCAGCGGTAGTCTTTTTCGTTGACTGAGCCGGCGAATACGGAGGCGGGGACCCAGTTGGCGCCTTTAATGTAGACGGGCTGGTTGTTGACGATGAAGCGGAAGCGGCGGTTGTGACGGCGTCTGAGTCGGGGCGCCGATCTGTCCAGCTTTATGGTGCGAATTCCTACCCGCTTGTTAAGAGAGTCTACGCACCGGTTGTTATCGAACAGTCGCACGTCGAGGTCATAGAGGTTTTGCGGGCCGCAGCCGGCGGGCCACCAGAGTTCGGGTTTTTCGATTCGCAGGACGGTCGAATGGAAATCGTGATCCGGGGCGAATTCGAATTTGCAGGAGTGTTCGTAGTCGGGGCCGGTCAGATGAAGTTTGCACGTGCAGTTCGATTGTTTGAGGGATTCGGTTCTGACGGCGATTCTGACATCGGCATAGCGACTGTTGCATTCGATTGTGCGGACATGTACATCTGCGAGGCGTGCCGAGTCGAAGGCCCGGAGCCAGACCGGTCGCCAGATTCCGCAGCCGGGCAGGGTGGGCGAGAAGTCCCAGCCGAACTGGTACTGGGCTTTGCGGATGTAGACGCGGTAGGGGTTGTTGAAGTCGGATTCGGTGAAAGTGGTGTAGCGGTCCATGAGTTTTCGGGCGTGCGGGACGGCAGGGTCGAATTTGACCATGAGGGAGTTGGGGCCGCTGTGCAGCAATGCAGTGACTTCAAAGCGGTGGGGGACGAACATGTTGTCGGTTCGGGCGAGCAGTTTGTCATTGAGCCAGATACTGGCGATTGTATCGAGGCCTTCGAATACCAGGTCGATACGGTCGCATTCAAGCATCGAGTCAGGGACATCGAAGGTTTTTCGGTATACCCAGGGTTTTTCGCTTACCCATGCGAAATCTTCGGGGTCGGCGTCAATCGAGGAGCGGTCTATCCTGCCGGCGTCGATGAGATTGGTGTAGACGGAGGACGGGATATCGGCGTCGAGCCAGTCGTCGCCCTGGAGGTCCCTCATTCGCCTTACGGCGGAGGGAAATTCCTTGAAACGCCATTTGCCTGTCAGATCGAGCGATGCCGCGGGCATCTATTATCTCCGTGTCCGGTTATTGAAATTGCGACTTTGCAGCAATTCGGGCGGTTATGGTAGCAAACGACAGGAGTGACAGGCCAAGCGAAAATCCTGATTTTTAAGGACCGGCGGGGTCTTGTGGCGTCTGGCCGCAGAGCGCGTTGTTTTATCGGTCGCTTTCGGAATAATTATCTTCCCGGGCGACGGGCTGGAGTTTCGAGGCATCGCGGTCGGAATCGGGCTGCAGGTACTTGCGGGCGATTTGCAGTAGCTTTGCGCGGTCGATGGGCTTTGTGAGATATGCATCGCAGCCGGCATCGAGACACTTTCGCTCGGCTCCGGTCATCGCGTCGGCGGTCAGGGCGATTATCGGCGTTTTAAGGCCGGCGTCGCGGAGTATTGTGGTGGCCTCGTAGCCGTCCAACTCGGGCATGAACATATCCATGAAGATCAGGTCGAATTCTTTGCTTCGGGCGGTCTCGACGGCCTGGTCGCCGTTTTCGACAATGCATACGTCGAGGCCGATCTTCTCGAGCAGGAGCCGGATGAGCATCTGATTTGTTTTGCTGTCTTCGGCGACCAGTACGTTTCCGTTGAAATTGGTGTGTTCGAGTGATGGTAGTTCGTCGGGGGCGGTTTGGGAGGGGCTGTCATGCTGTTCGATGGTGGTGTTTGTCGCACAGGATCCGGCGGGTATGGTCATTGTGAAAGTGGATCCGGCGCCGACGGTGCTGGTCAGGGAGAGTCCGCCTCCGAGCAGTTCGGTAAGCTGCTTTGTTACAGCCAGGCCCAGGCCGGTTCCGCCGTACTTGCGTGCTGTGTCCGATTCCGCCTGGCTGAAGGCGTCGAAGATGATCTTCTGTCTTTCGGGGGGTATGCCGATTCCGGTGTCCTCGACTTCGAAGACGATGTAGGGTTGGTCGTCGGTTATGCGTTTGGATACATTGATTCTGATGCATCCGGTTTCGGTGAATTTTATGGCGTTTCCGACGAGATTTATGAGGCATTGACGCACGCGGCCGGGGTCGGTGTGGACGGAGGCGGGTAAATCTTCGGCTGTGGATATTTCGAAATTAAGCGATTTTTTCGCAGCGGCCGGTCGCATGAGGGTCTCGATGGATTCGACCATCTGTTTAAGGGAGCAGTCGATGCGTTCGATGTCCAGCTTTCCGGCTTCGATCTTGGAGAAGTCGAGTATGTCGTTGATGAGCTGGAGCAGGTCTTTGCTGCTGGAGTGTATCAGTTCGACGTGGTTTCGATGGTCGCAGGCGAGGTCTTCTTCTTCGCAGAGGACTTCGCTGAGTCCGATGATAGCGTTCATCGGGGTGCGGATTTCGTGGCTCATATTAGCAAGGAAGCGGCCTTTCGTTTCGCTGGCTTCCATTGCTTCGCGTGCCGTGACATTTGCCTGTCTGGCGGTTTCCTGGAGCTGTTCGTTGAGCTTTTCGAGTTCGCGGTTTGATTTCTCGGCCTGTTCGCGGGCCGCGCATATCGCCTCTTCGGCCTTTTTGCGTGCGGTGATATCGCGAGCGATTGTCGAGATGCCTTCGAGGTTCCCATCGGGATCGACTATCGGGGACATGGTCAGGGATACGTCGATGGTCCGGTCGTCTTTTGTTCTGCGGAGCGTCTCGAACTGTTCGATGTTCTCACCGTTTTTAACGCGTTCGGTCAGTTCGCACAGCTCGGCGGCTCTTGTGAGCGGAACGAGTATGGAGATGGATGCGCCTTCGACCTCTCCGGGTTCGTATCCGAACGTGTTGGACGCACCGGCGTTCCAGGTGTTTATGGTTCCGTCGAGCGTCTGTCCTATGATCGCATCGTGCGACGAGGCGACCAGGGCGGCCAGTTTTTTGATCGTGTGCTCGCTGGTGGCGAGTCGAACGAATTCGAAGGTGCTGCTGAGAGCTACGTAGCGAAAGCCCGCGGCGTATGCTGTGAGTCTGAGCATGTGCAGCAGCCACCATGAGGCGCCGAACGGTTCGGAGAACGCCGAGGCCATTCCGGTGATCGCGAACATAAGAGCGAATACGGCGAAGAGGAAGGATGCGTTTGTGCTGTCTATTCTGGCGCGGCAGACGAAAAATCCGACGGCTGCGAGAAAGAGAATTCCGGCGGCGAAGTTGAAAGTCTGTGCAAGTTCGGTCGGTCCGGTCCGGGTCTGCATGACGGGCAGTATTTCGGGGAATATCAGCGAGACTATGGCGAACAGTCCGGCGGCGGCGGTTACGATTCTTGGCAGGGTGTCGAATATGCGTTGTGGTATGAATCGCGGCGGCAACCACAGGAGTATGAGAATCAGTGCTCCGGAAAACTGGGCGAAAGTTCTCAGTGCGAAGAACTCGGGACTTGGGGACAGGCATGCGTGAAACGCATCGAGGATTCCCATGATCAGCACGGAACAGGCCAGCGGCATCATGTACGCGTTTTCTTCGCGGTTCTGCCTCATTACGAGAAACGCGGCGATGCCCAGGGCCATCATGCAGCCGAGGGTTTCGATCACGGCATGCAGGACTTCGTAGTTGAGACGCCAGCCTTCGAGCAGGGCGTCAGCGGCGGCAAGGGACAGTAGAAGCAGAATGCCTGCGATCACAACGCCTGCAGTGAGGAGAACAGCCGTGTTGGATAGACGTGTGTTTTGTTTTATCTGGTGCACCTTGAGTCCGTTCCTCGTCTTATAGCTTTTCATCACGCAACGGCGTTAAGCACCTGAAAAGTGCGTCTTCTTCGCGCAGTCCGATATGTAGAGCCGCGAAATGCGAGCCCGCAATTCGAACCTGATACAGTTTCAGCCGGTTATTGCCGGTTTTTCGGTATGCACGAGTTGTGACTTTTGTTTAATCCTGCCTGTAGTTCGGCGCCGGCTGGAAAGTCCCGGCTTTTCGCGGGGAATTCTTGTAGAAACGGGCTTTATGAGACCGAAAAAACACCGTGAAAGTGGGCGTCGGCGCGGATTTTCGATTATCGGAAGGGGGCGATGAGGTGCCCCAGAGGGCATTTGGCGGTAATCGGGGCGGATTTTCGCCGGTATGAAAGAGTTACGGCACCTTTGGCGCGGGCTTTTTAGTGTCGATAAGTTGTCGGGATGTCTTGCAGGCGTGGCGACAGAGTTCTATAATGGTAGAGTATTTAGAAGAGCGATATTTTGGAATAATTCTCGGCGGCGACGTCGCTCGGACGGCGGTTTTCGGACCGGCTGGATGGGTGTGTTGCGTGGCTGAGTTTGCTCCGGCGACTGTGATTCTTCGGCGTGCTTGTCCGAAGAGAGGCCGGATATAACTATGGAAGAAAAACAGAAGGAAAAAACGCCTCGGGCGGTGCAGAAGTCTTTTATGACTGCCGGTCCGACGCTTCATTACAGCCACAAGAACGTCCAACGGTGCTGGCTTCTGGCTCTGGGATTTTTTATCCTGAGCTGCTTTTTCTGGTCGCGTATCGTTCTGGGTTCTCTTTGGGCTTTCGATCTTCGGAGCCTTCTTCAGGCCGAGGCGTGGCGGCTCGATCAGTTCGTGGTGATGGGGGCCAACGTCTTCGAATACCCCTGGCAGATTCTGGTGCTGGGACTGATGGTGGGCATATTCGGCATCGTGCCGGTGCTGATATCCCAGTTAATGAGTTTTCGATACAGTCTGCCTTTTATCGCGGCGGTGTTCTTTCTGGCGGCTTTGCCGGCTCTGGCGGTGGCGCTGTTTATAAGCTGTTTTGCCGCCGCATGCAGACCGCTGCGTTTTCGTTCTCGGATAATTGCAATTGCACTGTGTACGGCTCCGCAACTTATCTGCTGGGGCTTTCTCGGCGGCGCCAGCGATGCCAGCCCGGTCGAGTGGGGGTTCTCTTTTACGCCGTGGATTTGCGCGTGGCTCAGCGGTATGGCGCTTGCCGGGTTTGTGCTGGGGATAGGTCATTTTACGCGGTATAAACCGGGTCTTGTGTGGATATTTACGGCGGTTACGCTCACGATTGCGGCGGTCGTGTTCGAAAAGCACATCGGCTTCGACGAACTCGACTACCAGTTGTATGTTGCGGACTACAGCCCGGAGCAGGCGAAGGAATTTCACGATCATTTGATTACCGATGCTCTGGATGCGACGATTGACAGTCCATCAGCCCGGAAGCATTTTATGGGCTTCTTCTTTCCGACCGAGCCTATTCCGCTGCGTGCGGAGTTGAAACGGCGGATTCAGTTCGAGTTGTCTTACGACCGATGGCCGACGTGGTTTATAGTGCCCGAGGAGTTGCAGTACCAGAAGAAAAGGAAGTGGCTCAACGAGCAGTACGACCGTTTTATCAGTCCGCCGAAGCCCTGGTGGATGCCGGGCTTCATTTATGATGAGTTCATAAAGAGCCGTTCGCAAAGCAAGCGGATGGCGATTGCACTTTATTACAAGGCGCTGCTCAGCGAGTACAGTCCCGATACTTCGATGATTGCCCAGGAAGAGATTCTGCATTTTTACAGCGATTATCCTCACGAGAGGTCGGCTCAACTTTGGCATGAATTGTATCGCAACTTCAGCAACAGCGCCGAGTCAATCGAGGCCCGTTGGCGTATTGCGATGCACTGGGCGGGCAAGGGCAGATTCACGCAGGCCGATGCGCTTCTGAACGATGCGCAGATAAAGGCCCGTCAGCGGGTGCAGGCGATGGAAAATCAGGAGGTCCAGGACGATACGATTTTCAAGCCGTTCAGGCCTCCGGCCGAGACGGCGATAACGTCGTTCAAACTGAATGAGCTGCAGCGAAAGATCGACCAGTTGCGGACGTTGATAGGGCAGGAAAACCGGACATCCGAGCCGAGTTCCGGGCGTATGCTCGCCGAGTTCGTTATGCTCAATCCGCACAGTCAGGATTACTCCTGGCATATCGACAGGCTGCTGGACCATGCGAGCGAGAAGGCTCCGCTGCGCGATAATCTCCTGGTTGCGAAGGCGAAACTGGCGGCGGACGAGCAGTTGCGGGCCGAGCGGCTTTTGAAGGTGCACGAGGACTTCAGCGGGACCGACGGTGGGATCCAGGCGTTGTACGAGCTGGGGCTTTTGAAGATTTCGCAGTGGCGGCAGTTGCCGGATACGGATTCGGCCCGTAAAAAGAGGCTTCTGGCGGAGGCCAGAGCTACTTTGAGCAAGTTTGTGAGTTTGTATCCCGAGAGCATTTACAGCGAGCAGGTGAACAAGAATCTGGCCGGGCTGCCGGCGTCCGGATAGCGGCAAAAGTCCTGAAGAGCGGATGTATAGTGACGGGGGAACGGGCAATCGGCGATTGACTCGGGAGGGGATTTCTGGTATGATATTAGTTGATATTCAAGAGAAGGTGCGCGTTCGACCGGCTCCGGCTATCCGGTGTGGGTTGTCGGGTTCGAAACGGTGGGATACGCACGCGGATTATCGATAAGTTTTTGGTTTCCTGTTTTTTCGAGATTTACGAGGACGGGCTGCAGTGGAACAAGGTGCCCCAAACACAGGTCTACATGCCGTAGTAATCGGCAGCGATGAGGATGGGTATGTCGAAAGGACAGTCGAGTCGCTGTTGGAACATGGCGTTGGAGTGACGCGTTGTGAGGACGTATATGCGGCTGCGGCCAAATTGCCACAGCTCGGGCGCGGGCGGGTGCTTGCGGTCGGCCGCGTCGAAGAGTTGAAAAAGGAAGGCGGGCGTTTTTTTCGGATTGCCGGACGGAATGGATTCGTATGCTGCTGTCTGGTTGATTCCGACGCGTTCGGAGGGCACGATTGGGGCGGTCTTTGGCAGCTAGAAGGCGGCGGGGGTTTTGTAATCGACGGACCGATGCGGATTGCGGAAGTAATTCGCAGGCTCAGGGAAGAAGCACGCGGCGGTCGGGGTGCAAGAGGTGCTCTCGACCATATTAACGACCAGAAGTGTCATGCCTCCAGGGCGGAAATAGAGGCGTTACTCGGATTGTGGATCGATGATAGAAGCCAGCGTTCATAGAGATATCCCTGAGCCGGATCGGGTTTTGCTGGCGGGCGATTTCCGGCGGGTTTTCGGCGATTCGTCCCTTTTGCCGAACGGTTCGGTGGAAGCGTTCGAGAATGTTCTGGACGCGATAAGCGCCGCGGCTGATGGGCAATATTGCGCCGTGGGCGTTGTGGCGGGAGAGGTGCTTCAATTGCTGGCGCCTGCTCTGAAGGCGTTTCGTCAGGCTAATCCCGATTTGAAGATAGTAATGCTCGTGCGGATTCATCAGGAACCGGCGGCCAGGGCGATGACAAGCGGCGCCGGCGAGGACAGGCTCGCCGACGACTACATGATTTATCCTCTGGAGCCGGGTTATTTTCTTAAGAGCCTTCGCGGTTCGAGCGTGAAGACTCCAAGGGTTCCTGTGGAGCCTGTGGATGTGGCGCGGGCTACGGGCGCCCTGCAGGAGCGTGTGGCGGAACTTGAACGTCTGGCGACCGAAGACGATCTGACGGGGCTTAAGAACCGGCGTTATATCTGGGAATTCGGGCGGCAGATAATCGAGCTGGCGGCCAGGGAGGGCGGTCGCGTGACTCTGCTGGTCTTCGATATAGACGATTTCAAGCATTACAACGACACGTACGGACATGCGATTGGAGATGAGATTCTGAGAGAGGCGGGGGTTTTGATGAAGCGGTGCTGTAGAGGTCACGACATTGTGGGGCGGATAGGGGGAGACGAGTTTGCGGTGCTTTTCTGGGATGATCCGAGCCGATCGCGGTCGCGCGAAACTGACAGACGTTCGGCGACGGCCGAGCCTCCGACCGAGGCGATCTTCATATCGCAACGATTCAGGCGTGAGTTGGAGAACGCCGAGCCGGACGTGCTGGGGCCCGGGGGCGAGGGAGTGCTGTCGATAAGCGGAGGACTGGCCAGTTTTCCGCGTGACGGATCGAGTATACAGGAGTTGTTTGTTCAGGCCGATGAGGCGCTGCTGGAAGCCAAACGCAGCGGGAAGAATCGAATTTATATTGTGGGTGAGAGGCACGATGATATTGAGAAGCTGGATTAAGACCTGAAGTTTCGAGCGCAAAGGCCTGAGTTGTAGCTTAAAAGCTCGAAGTTGCAGCAGATTTGATGAGTTTGGGCTGGCAGTCTATTGCGCGGCCAAGGTTCTTCTTTTCGCTCAGTCTTTCATCCGGCGGTGCAGGTTTCCTGCCACAGTATTCCAGTGAATCGAATCCGAAGGGGCGGTTTTTTGGGTTTGTTTTTGCGGGGTATTTGGGGTAGATTGATATTATGATATTGGTGGTCGCCCGGCGTTTCAGTCGGCTGTGGACGCGGGTGCAATCTGGTAAAGTGAGGCTTTTCAGGAAAGGACTTCAGTCATGTCTATAAGTAATGGTGCAATTTCCGCAGGAGCTTCGGGCTTTGTTGCGGCCAATGGTGGGCGCAGTCGCAGGGCCGGGCGAGAGGCTGTTGAGGCTCTAATAACAGGGCTCAAAAGCGAAGACGCACAGGTTCGTACGGATGCGTGGCTTGGCGCGGGCAAGGCCGGCGCAGCGGCTGTTCCGAGTGTTGTCGAACTGATGCATGATGAGGATATGGAGGTTGCCCGGGCCGCGAAGCGTGCTCTGGAAAAGATCGCCCGCGAAGCGGGCAGTCCGGGCTCACGGAGAGAAAGGTTCGCGGTGAGCAGGCGGCTTGTCGAGGCTCTCGAGCGGATTAAGGATACGACTGTTAAGCAGGATGTTCTCTGGACCCTCTCGGAAGTGGCGGGCCTCAGGGCGGTCGAGCCGGTTGCCGGGCTGTTGGGATCCGAAGATTGTCGTGAGGATGCGCGTATGGTTATCGAGAGGATCGGCGGGCCCAGGGCCAAGGCGGCTCTGCGGAAGGCGTACCGTGAAGCGGATGACGATTTCAAGGGGAATCTGGCTCAGTCCATGCGTGCTCTCGGCATGAAGGTTCGCGGGCCGAAGTGCTCGAAGCTGACGCCGGTGAAGAAGACAGAGGTGCGGCCGGTACAATAGGCGCGATTAACTGGAGAACGGACTTTCGGGCGAGTATAGTCCCAGAAGAAAGGCGATGAATATGAGTAAGTCAATTCAACTGAACAGACGTCGGTTTCTCGCGGTTGCGGGTGCGGCTGTTGGGGCCGCGTATTACGTTCCGTCCAGCGTTCGCGGGGCGAACGAACGGATCACGGTTGCGCATATCGGACTGGGTGGAATGGGAAGTTACCATCTGCGGGCGATGAAGGGTTTTCGCGAGAAGGGGATGGTCAATATTGCCTCTGTTTGCGATGCGGATGAGAAGAGGCTGGCCAAGGCTGCACAGACGGCCGGGGAGGGTGCAATTCCGTACCGTGATTACAGATACATTCTTCAGCGCAAGGATGTGGATGCGGTGTTTGTTACGACGCCGGACCACTGGCATGCGGTGCAGATGGTTCATGCGGCTGAGTGCGGCAAGCACGTTTATGTCGAGAAGCCGGCGTGCTGCACGATCGAAGAGGGCAAGGCGATGGTCAAGGCCGCACACGACAACAAGGTTTCGGTGCAGGTCGGTTCGCAGGGGCGCAGCCAACCCGAGGCGTATCTGGCCCACCGGTATCTGGTGAACGGGAATATCGGACATATCGACAAGGTGGTTTGCTTCCACTATCCGAGTCCGGAAGACAGTAATCCGGTTCCGAACAGCGATCCGCCGCCGGAGCTTGACTGGGATCTGTGGCTTGGGCCTCTGCGGTGGAGACCATATAACAAGCGTTATTGTCACGGTACGTTCCGCTGGATCATGGAATCGGGCGGCGGGCAGATTCGAGACCGCGGCGCGCATGTGATGAGTTGTGCGATGTGGTGGATGGGCGCCGACGGGACCGGTCCGGTCAGTGTCGAGGCGACGGGGACGCCGCCGAAGAAAGGCCTCTGGGACAGTGCGGTTACGATGAAGGTGGTTTACAAATTCAAGAATCCGGACTGGACGCTAATCTGGGATCAGCAGAGGGATAATGCGGTTCCGGCGGAGGAGCGGACGGGCAACGAGCCGGGCGGGAAGATCAGCAGGCCCGGTTACGGCGCCACTTACTACGGCAGCAAGAGCAAGTTCGTGCATTGGGGCGGCGACGGCGGTACGTGGGTCGAGAAAAAGGCCCGTGAGTGGGAATTGCCGGCGGGTGGCAAGGACGTTCGCAAGAGCCCGGGCCATCACGAGGACTGGTTTGCGGGAATCAAGACCGGCAGGAAGACGATTATGAATATAGATGCCGCGGTCGGGGTGGCGAACCTTTGCGTGCTGGGCAATCTATCTTATATGCTGGGCCGTAAGCTGGAATGGGACCAGGCAAAACAGGAGATTGTGGGTGACGCTCAGGCGCATCGCCTCATGGGCAGGCCGCAGCGGCATCCGTACCATCTATAAAACAGTGATATCGGCATGGAAGCTGAGAAAGGGGCTGGTATTGAACCAGCCCCTTTTTGGTAAGTGCCGTCGTCGAGGACCAAACACCTTGCGTGCAGTTCATCGTGTATGTTGGTTGCGGGCGGGGAATTCCAGGTGCCCACGACGGGGCGGTCCAACGGGGGAGTTATGTTACTTGCAGCGGCACCGGCTTTGAAAATCCTGTCGGCAGCCGGGTTGTCTGCGCCCATCGCCGGGACCATCAACAGCAAGATTGTGACCACAATGGTTCTTGTGTTCATCGCTGCACCCCCTGAAAGATTATCTCAGACTGCCGGGTTGTCGTCGATGACTATGTCGGTGGGGCTCTGAATTTTGTAGCGTATGCCGCGCCAGCGTATGGTTCGGCCGAACGCCGAGCCGACGACCATTACCATGAGAATCGCGCTCATGAAGGCGCAGGCAGCTATGTCGAGCACCATCGCCGGTATCATTCGGTTTTTTTGTTCGGGGAGTACTTTTGCAATCATGCGCTGTCGCAGTACGGCCTGGAGGAATTGTGCGAGGATGAAAGTCAGGGGGACCGCGATAAACAATGCCAGCGGGCTTTGATTGGTCAGAGCGGCCCAGACGGCGGCGGCGAGTCCGCCCCAGATGCCCAGAACGGCCAAGGTGCTGCTGCCGAGTCCGATGAGCCATGATTTGGGTGCGTAGATGCGGGTTATGAGGAACTGTCGGCGGCCGAATTCGAAGAGCCGGGGCCAGTTTACGGTCTCGTAGGACGGGACCAGGCAGGCGGGTACGAATTCTGTCTTCATGGCGGCTTTTCTGACGGCGCGGCTGAGTGAGAGGTCGTCGCTGAGGGTTTTCGACCAGATTTGGTCGAGTTGGAGCTTTGCGAATAAGCTTACTGGAATTGCCATCGAGCCGCCCCAGGCCTTGTTGAATCTGGTGTTGCCGAGCATTTGTGCGACTTTGGCGTTGAGCGAGGCGAGAATCAGGGTGGGGAGGTTGTTATTTTCGGGGACGAACCAGCGGTAGCCGGTGGAGGCGCCCACCTTTTGCTGTCTGAGGGGCCAGATCAGGTGGCTGAGCCAGTCGGGGCGGACGCATATGTCGGAGTCGGCGAAAGCGAGGATGTCGATGTCGTCGTCGCGGTTGCGATAGCAGTAGAGCAGGTTGTGGAGTTTCTGGCTGCGTCCGTGGGTTTTGCCGGCTACCTGGATGCGGACTTCGAGGGCGTTGGAATCATCAGCAAGCTTGTCTTTCAGACGGCTCAGACTTGCGTACGCGGGGTCGGATTTGTCTTCGACGACGAACCAGAGTTTGTAGTTGGCGTAATCCTGTGCAAAGAAAGAGCTTATGTTGGCGTCGAAGGCGGGGTCGAGGCCTTTGCAGGGGATTATCAGCAATACGCGTTTTTTGTGCCAGCGGCGCTGCTTTTTGTGTTTGACCATGACGAAGCGGTAGTTGCGGTAGCACTGGAAGGTTACGAGGGTCTCGAATAGGATGAGCAGCCATGCCAGAAAGTAATATACGTCGAAGAACATCAAGGTCCTGCCAAATTCGCCGTTACGCCTTATGCGGTGCTATGGAAGACGCAGTAATACCGAATCAGACGATGGAAGTCAAGGGTACGGTGCGTTCAATGAGGGAGTCGATGGTATAGGTTTCGGCCAGGTCGACGTGCAGGATTGTGCCGTGGTTGTGCTCGGATGCGAGGATGAGGAGGTTGTCGCCGGCCTGTTTCCAGCCTTCGGTCTGGGGCTGGTGGCCTAGTACGAAGATGTCGACGTCGAGGATTTCGGCGAGGCGGTCGAGAATGTTCTGGGAGTGGCGGCGGCCCCAGGTGAGCAAGTACGCGGATCCGGGGCGGACGACGTCGTTGATTCTGAGTTCCCGCTGGAAGATTCCGGGGTCGAATTTTTCGATGAATCTGTCGGCCGGGAGCGAGTGGGATGCCCAGATTCTATTTGCGGTGCGGACGGCCAGGGGCTGTGAGAAAAGGTACTGTCTGAGGGCGAGTATTACGTCTTCGGCTCTGTCGCCGTAGCAGTTTTCGATGGCCTGGGCCATGGCGCGGTTCATTTCCCTGCCGTTCTTCATTACGTCGGAGTTGTTGATGCAGGCGGTGTCGTGGTTGCCCATGATGATATGGACCTGGTTGGGAAACTGCAGTTTGTAGCGGATTGCGTCGAGCAGGAGTTTGTATGAGAGGCAGCCGCCGTCGGTGTCTTCGGGACCGCCGTGGATGATTTCCTGCAGTACGACGTGGCGTTTGGGGTGGTTTTCGAGGTCGGCGTAAGTGCAGATTCGGTCGAAATTGCGTCTGTGGCCGTGGAGATCGCCTGCGATTACAAGTTCGCCGGTATCCGGCAGGGTGATGAGGCCGGCGGTGCGATACGCGTCGGATTCGTTCGCTTTTTGCCCTCGATTCAGGAGATCAATTGCCGTTTGCGCCATTCTTGTTCGCTTTAATCTTGCTGCCGAGCAAACTGTGTATCATCATGTCCAGCGACTGTATGATGTCCATCATGTTGCGGGGGCGACCGGCTGGATTTTCCTGGATGCACTCAACTACGAGTTTGGAGAGATTGACGGGGATTTTGGATTTTATTTCGTGGGGTGCTTTGCAGGTGATGTCTTTGGGCGTTTCCATCATGCCGTACTTGTTTTTCTTGGGGATCAGGGTCGGCACATGTTTGCCGGTCAGGGCCCAGTACATGGTTGCGCCGAGGTTGAATATGTCGGTTTTGGGGCCCATTGGTCTGCGTTTGACCTGTTCGGGGGCTATGTAGTCGGGGGTTCCCTGGATTCGCTTTTTGGTGGTTCCGATTTTGCAGCTCTGGCCGAGGTCAATGATTTTGAGCGAGCCTTTGCGGTCGAAGAGTATGTTGTTGGGCTTCATATCGCAGTGGACGTAGCCCTGCTGGTGCATTGCATTTAGGCCGTTGGCGACCATGCGGAATATCAGCATTACGTCGACCAGGCTCAGGGCCGGGCCTTCTTCGAGGCTTCTGCCCTCGAAATACTCCATGGAGAGGAGCATTTCCTTGACCTTGAACATGCTGCGGATCTTGGTCAACTCGTAGCATTTTCGGACGTAGGGGTGGTCGATTTTGTTGGCGACTTTGTATTCGTTTTCCATCTGCTCGAAAACGCGGCTGTCCTCGGGTTTTTCGAAGATTACGCGTTTGAGGGCTACGCTGTCGTATTCGTCGCCGTCATTTGCCAGGTAAATTGTGCTGCGCGCACCGGTTCCAAGGCGTTTGAGGATTGTGTAACCACCGACATTTAGTACACTTTTGCCCATTTTTGGTGCAGAATCAGCAACGTTTACGGACTAACGAGCCTTACCTGTACCGATAGGATGCTGTTAAAGCTGCTACTGTTCCGCGGAATCGCACCCCGGTCCGCCTCGGATACATCTTACAAGACGTAAACAGCGTGGGAATCTTCCGTTTTTTCGCTGGAAAAAAGCAGAAAACTTCAGTCCCGGCCGCGGCGGATTGTCGATCCGCTTACCTCGACTGGAGGTAAACACTTATTATATCTAAACATCGGTCGTAAGTAAAGGTGCAGGGCAGGTATTTTGGCGTTGGCGGAATTTTTTACTTAGCTTTGACAAACTTGCTTGAAATGCCGACAATGCTATGGCATAATACAGGTTTAGCCGGTAGATGGACTGTAGATTTCGTCTGCATGATCGGCTGATTCCCCGATAGCTCAATTGGTAGAGCGAGCGGCTGTTAACCGCTAGGTTGTAGGTTCGAGTCCTACTCGGGGAGTTCTTAAAGGCCGCAGGCCCGTTCGTGAACGGCCCGCGGCCTTATTTTTTTTCAGGCCCCGCTTCGAGCAGGCCAGACGTTATCAAGCTTGGAGAGGGCGATGGTGCGGTATGGGAAGTCGCTGCCAGCTTAGATTTCAGGTACATGTCTCTCCTTCCGCCGGTTTACTGAATGCGTATTTCAAACATATGAGCCAAAAATAAGTGACTCTCTCTGAGACCTATGAAACAGGAAAATTTGCAGGAGACTTACGAAATGGCAGATGCAAAGATTGAAGTGCAGGTCGGGCAGTTCAAGTTTTCTGGTGAAGGCGAGCAGAAATGGTTAGCTGAGCAAATGGATAAGATCTTAAAAAGTGCTCGTGAGATTATCAAAATAGCACCTGTTTCACCCCCGCCATCTTCTGACTCACCCCAAGCATTTGGGAATCAAACCCCTTGTGCGGTTACAGATGAAGCACTGCCTCAATTTCTCCAACGGACTAACGCGACCAAAACCCAAGTAGATAGATTTCTTGCAACGGCAGAATGGTTACATCAAAAAGGGAGTGAAATGGTTAAAACAGGTGATGTTACTCAGGCTAATAAAGATGCTCACCAGTCACGTTTTAGCAATACAGCAGGCTGCTTGGCCAAGAATGCTTCCAAAGGTTTTTGTGTAAAAGCAGGTCGGGACTTTTATGTCACAGATGAAGGGCGTAGACATCTTGGGCTTATGTAATGAATCTTAATAGAACACAACAAGCTCTTGCTGCAATCCCAGATGGCTTAAGAAATCCTCTGATCAATGAGTTTCGGAGTATAGTTCAGCATTACATTGAACAAAGGTGGAGACCTTCAGAATTGAGCGGTGGTCACTTTTGTGAAATTGTCTATACGATTCTTAATGGCCATGGTAGTGGTAATTTTGCATCAGTACCAGAAAAGCCAAGTAACTTCGTGGACGCATGTCGCAGATTAGAACAGAATTCGCATGTGCCGCGAAGCCTTCAAATACTAATCCCGCGGTTGTTGCCGGCGCTTTATGAAATCCGGAACAGCAGAAGTGTAGGCCACGTCGGAGGCGATGTGGACCCGAATCATGTGGATTCGGTGGCTGTGCTGTCAATTGCCAGTTGGATTATGGCCGAGTTAGTTCGAGTGTTTCATCAACTTCCGTCCATGGACGAAGCTCAAAAAATTGTTGATGCCATAGCCGAAAGACGAATCCCTTTAATATGGAAAGATCAAAGAATAAAGCGAATTCTTGATGCGAAGATGTCTATGCCAAATCAAATCCTTGTTTTCTTGGCCTCTGAAATCAAGGCGCTAAGTTTTGATGATCTCCTTCGTTGGACGGAATGCAGCAACAAAGCTTACTTCAAAAGAACTTTGCGAAAGCTACATGAGGAAAGGAAGATCGAATATAATGAAGAGGAGGGATTAATCAAAATACTACCTCCCGGAACGTCCCATGCAGAGAAGCTCCTGAAAGCGTACCAGTAGTCGTTAGATGTAAGACACGGCCGGGTACCGGGTTCTTTGTAAGTCGCCGGGTCAGCCGACCACGCTGAGCCTCTTTACAGTCTCGACGCCCAGAATGGGAGTGTGAAGGCCGGGAAGACGGTGGACAGAACGGTCGAACGTGCTATCAATATATTGTCCGGCGGCCTGTGTGGCCTCCGCAGGTCCGCAGGCTGGTTGACGTTGTCTTGCCCGTATGTTATTCTGTTGCGGCGAAGGCGGGGTGGAATTGTACGGCGCCGGCGGGGATTTTGCCGGCGAAGGGCAGGGCGAGAAAGTTTTCCTGCGGGACGCCTTCGTGGCTGAGGTTACGGGGGCTTTTGAAGCTGAAGCGTTCGTAGAAGCCGGGGTCGCCCACGGTCAGACAGCCCCGGGCGCCGAGGTCCTTGAGTTTTGCGAGGCCGGCGTTCAGCAGGGCGGTTCCGATGCCGCGGCGCTGGCATGCGGGCAATACGGAGATCGGCCCCAGGCCGTACCAGTCTTCGATGCCGTCGGAGAGCGTTACCGGGGAGAAGGCCAGGTGGCCCACCAGTTCGCCGTCGATTTCGGCGACGAGTGAGACCGTGAGTGCATCGGCGGCCCGCAGGGCTTCTATTATGAACTGTTCGGTATTCCGGCTGTAGGGGTGGTTCTCGAACGCCAGCTTAGTGACGTGAGTAATTGCGTCAACGTCCGAGGGAGTTTCCTGGCGGATATTCATATTGTGTTTTCCTTTGCAATTATTGTGGTCAAGGCTCGGCATTTTAGGCGTTTGCTTTTCCTGTGTCAATGTACTGCTCGCAGTCGTCGACTGAAATAGTTATACACCTTTCTGAGTTTGGGCTGGAGCGGGTGCACTAATGATTTGTGGCATATCGACCGAATTTCGGCCTTAAATCTCTTTCGCTGCCCAGATGCTTCGCTGCGCTCAGCATGACATGGCGAGGGGGCTTAGCATGACAGATGTCTATATACATTTTCGCCACATTATTTTCGTACACCCCTGGAGCGCTGGAGCCGCCCATTGGGAAAATCTTGTGATCCGGATTGTGATTTGGTAAAATGCGTCGGGTCGAGGGTGTGGTAAAAACGGGGAAAATGACTGTTTTATCGTGGAGGCAGACGCTATGAAGGTGCATGTCGATCTTAAGAGTGTAGTGATTGGGTTTTTGCTGGCGGGGGTTGTTTTTCTGGGGCTCGGGACAGCGCGAATTGGTCCGCGGGAGGTTGTGGGGCGGTTTCAGATTGCCTGCACGGATACGCTGTGTTTCGTGGTGGATACCGTTACGGGGCAGGTCTGGACGTCTCAGCAGAAGGAATTTCTCGAGCCGAAGATCAAGACCGTCGCGGCTGAGATTCAGGCCGAGGCGGGTAAGGCGTTTGTCGGCGCCTGGCGGACAGTTGACGGGCAGGACCCGGAATTGACGATCCGGCTGGATGCGGACGGGGGGGTTTTGGCCACGGAAGTGGGCGATGACGATGAATACCCGGGAAGTTGGCGCATGGACGGTGATCGGGTGGTTATTAACGTGGACGAGGAAGAATACACGGCCGAGATGACTTCGGGCGGGCGGATGATACTGCACGAGAGGGATGGCGATGATGAGTATGTGTTCGAGAGAGATTCGGCAGCGGTGGAAGAGGTCACCAATCCGTTCCTCGGTCGGTGGGAGATGCAGGGCGATGATGTGGAACTGCTTGTAAAGGCCGGTGGAGCAGTTGATGTTATCGAGGAGGGCATGTCGCAGTCAGGAAAGTGGAGTGCTGATGGTGACGAGATCGTGATTGATATTGATGACAGCGTTGCTCGCGGTGAGATCGGCGGTGACGGCAATTTGACTGTCCGGGAAGAGGGTGGCGATAGGCGGATGGTTTTTGAGAAAAGTCAAAACTAGAAAAGGTTGAATTGTGGTCGTTGTTCCGCGATGAGTCGGCCCTGGCGATGGTGTTATATGTCCGGACGGACAATCCCATAGAGTGCCTGGGCTGAATAATTTGGAAGCCGTCCATTGTACGGTGATGTTTTTATTGGTGGATTATGGGTATTGATCGGCGGTTGTTTTTGAAGATGGTAGGTGTTAGTGTTCTCGGGCTTGGGGCGGCTGGAACGGTGCGGACGCGTGGCGAGAGTATAAGGCCGAATATAGTTTTGATAATGGCCGATGATATGGGGTATTCGGATGCGGGGTGTTACGGCGGTGAGATCGCGACGCCGAATCTGGATTCGCTGGCGGAGAACGGCTTGAGGTTCAGGCAGTTCTATAACTGTGCGAGGTGTTGTCCGACACGGGCCAGTCTGATGACGGGACAATATCCACATAAGGTCGGGCTGCGGTGGAACGGGCGGAGTTTGACGCGGAACGGGATCACGATAGCGGAGGCTTTGAAGGGGGCTGGCTACAATACGGCTATGGCGGGTAAGTGGCATCTTTCGTTTACGCCTCAGTTGAAGGACGGCCGATTGCATCAGAAGTGGCTGGACCATCGGTACGATCCGAAGCGGCCCTTTGCTCCGTTGGAGACATATCCGGTGAATCGCGGGTTCGACGAGCATTACGGTGTGATCTGGGGCGTGATTAACTACTGGGATCCGTTTTCGCTGGTGGACGGCGAGAAGGCGGTCAAGGAAGTGTCGGAGGATTATTATTTTACGGATGCGGTGACGGCCAGGAGTGTGGATTACATCAAGCAGATGAGCGAGGGTGAGCGGCCGTTCTTTTTGTACGTAGCTCACTGTGCGCCGCACTGGCCTCTGCATGCCAGGGCCGAGGATATCGCAAAGTACGAAGGGCGATATAGGGAAGGCTGGGATAAGCTGCGGGCCGAGCGGTACGAGCGGATGGTCGAGATGGGGCTGGTGGATAAGGAGGTGACCGAGCTGCCGGAAGTGCAGGATCGAGGCAACGAGTGGGAGAAGCTAAACGATGAAGAAAAGGCGCTGCAGGCGAAGAAAATGACGGTTCATGCCGCGATGATCGATCGCGTCGACCAGGGGATCGGCGATATTGTGAAGACGCTGAAGGAAACGGGCCAGTTCGAGAATACGGTGATTATGTTCCTTTGTGACAACGGGGCGTCGCCGGAGATACCAACGAGGCCGGGTTACGATCGCAGCGGCTGGACTCGGGATGGACAAAAGATTCGGTATCAGGGCCTGACCGATGTCGGGCCCCAGACGACTTATACGGGGATCGGGCCGGCGTGGGCGAGTGCTTCTAATACGCCGTTTCGGTACTGGAAAAAGGAATCGTATGAGGGCGGCTGCCATACGCCGCTGGTGGTGCACTGGCCCGCCGGATTGAAGGCCAAAGGCGGATCGCTGACGGACGAGGTTGGGCATGTAATGGATATTATGCCGACGTGTCTGGAACTGGCGAGAGTGCGGTATCCGGACAGGTATAAGGGGCACGATTCGACCGAACTGGACGGTAAGAGCCTGCTGCCGATATTGAAGGGCGGGGGACGCGAGGGACATGAGCAGTTGTTCTTCGAGCACGAGGGCGGCCGGGCGGTTCGCGAAGGGAACTGGAAACTGGTTGCACTGAAAAATGAAAAGTGGCGGCTGTATGATCTGTCGAAGGATCGGACGGAGATGCACGACCTGGCGGCGGATCGGCCCGAGCGGGTGAAGAGGATGAGTGCGGATTGGGCCAGGTGGGCCAAAAGAGTGGGAATCGGGAAGTAGTTGTGATTTACTGCTGATTGTTGATAGTGTCGCCTCGGGCGACGAAGTGCGATATGATCCGCTGTTGCAGGCAGGGTCTTTAATGTCGTGTTGTGGATGGTTGATATGATTATGAGGCGGATTTTTACCGGGACACTAATCTTGATGTTGTGGGTCTGTGGGGTTGTGCGCGGGGGGATGCTGGAGGAGTTTCGCCAGGGCGAGATGGCGGGGATTGAGAAGGTAGTGTTTGCGGTTCGCCAGCCGGGGGCGGGGGGGCACTGGTACGAGAACTTCGGCTATTATGCTATGGACGAGGGTTGGAAGGCTTACGGCAAGGCGGGGCGGCTTTGCGTGCTAAATCTGCGGACCGGGGACGTGGATGTGCTGCTGGAGGATATGGCCGGGGCGGTGCGTGACCCGGCGGTGCACTACTCGGGCGAGAAGATATTGTTTTCGTACCGCAGGGGTGGCAGCGATTATTTTCATTTGTATGAGATTAATGCGGACGGTTCGGGTCTGCGGCAGTTGACGGACGGGCCGTACGATGACATGGAGCCGACGTATCTGCCGGACGGGGGGATAATGCTCATTTCGAGTCGGTGTCGGCGCTGGGTGAACTGCTGGTATACTCAGGTCGCGGTGCTGTACAGGTGTGACGGTGACGGCGGGAATATGCATGCGATATCGGCAAATATCGAGCACGACAATACGCCGTGGCCTCTGCCGGACGGGCGGGTGCTGTATCAGAGGTGGGAGTATGTCGACCGAAGTCGGGTGGCGTTTCATCATCTGTGGTCATGCAATCCGGACGGAACGGGGCAGATGGTGTATTACGGGAATATGCATCCGGGGACGGTGATGCTGGACGCCAAGCCGATACCGGGGACGGACAACAAGGTGGTTTCGATATTTTCACCGGGGCACGGTAGGAGCGAGCATCGGGGTGCGATTACGGTGGTTACGGCCAAACGCGGGCCGGACGACCTCGGCGCGGCGCGGAAGGTTACCAAAGATGAGGATTGGCGGGATCCGTGGGCGTTTTCAGAGTCGTGTTTTATTGCGGTCAGGGGCGATGGGCTTTATGTGATTGACGCCGATGGGGAATCCGAGTTGGTTTACAAGCTACGGGGTGAGGCGGCGAAGGCCGGGGCGTGGTTGCATGAGCCGCGGCCACTGGTGCGGCACGCGCCTGAGCGGGTGATTCCGCATCGGGATGAGCCCCGGGAGGCGACGGGCAGGCTGGTGCTGGCGGATGTTTACAACGGGCGGCGGATGGACGGGGTCGAGCGAGGCCAGATCAAAAAGCTGCTGGTGCTGGAGACGCTGCCGAAGCCGATTAACTACAGCGGCAAGATGCCGCCGGTGAGTTTCGGGGGTACGTACACGCTGGTGCGGATACTGGGAACGGTGCCTGTCGAAGAGGACGGGTCGGCTTATATGGAGCTGCCGGCGATGCGGAGTCTGTTTTTCGTGGCGCTCGATGACAATGATAATTCGGTCAAGCGGATGCACAGTTTTTTGACGGTCAGGCCCGGGGAAACTACGAGCTGTCTGGGTTGTCACGAGCAGCGGACGAAGGCTCCGATTAATGTGGGGTCCGAGGCGGTGGCGGCTCTGCGGAGCGAACCGAGCAGGGTCGAGCCGATAGAAGGCGTGCCGGAGGTAATAGATTACCCGCGCGACATTCAGCCGATATGGGACGAGCACTGCGTAGAGTGTCACAGTTACGAAAAACGCGAGGGCGGGGTTGTTATGACAGGTGATCGCGGCCCGATCTATTCGCACAGCTATTACGAATTGACACAGCGGCAGGAGGTGATAGACGGGCGTGATGCGAAGCGCACGAATTTGCCGCCGCGGGCGGTGGGGACCAGTGCGAGTCCGCTTATGGACAAAATTAACGGCGGCCATCACGGGGTGAAGGTCAGCAAACGCCAGGAAAACCTGGTGCGGTACTGGATTGAGGCGGGGATTCCGTATCCGGGCACTTATGCGGCGCTGGGAACCGGGCAGGTGGGCGGATTCCCGAAGAGCCGATTGGATACGTCGGATCGCAAGTGGCCCAGTTCCAAAGCCGCGGGCGAGGCGATTGAAAGGCGGTGCCTGGGCTGCCACGACAAGACGCTGCCTGTGCCTAGGTATATTTCGGATAATCTGGGGCTTGTCCTTTCCAACCCGGACATTAACGATATTCGCTGCAGGATGAGCCGACATCGCATGTTTAACCTGAGCAGACCGGCAAAGTCGCTGATCCTGCTGGCGCCGCTGGCGAAAGAGGGCGCCGGCTACGGCCTGTGCAGGGACAAAAAGACCGGCGAGCCGGTGACTGTGTTCGCGAGTACGGCGGACGAGGATTACCAGAAGATCCTCGCAATGATTCGCGACGGTAAGCGGGCTTTGGAGCAGAACAAGCGGTTCGACATGGACGGCTTTGTACCCACTCCGGAGTACGTGCGGGAGATGAAGCGATTCGGCGTCTGGCCGGGGGATACGAACGGACGAGGGACGAGTGACGACGGGACGATAGACGTATATGAGGTGGATGAGGCGTACTGGCGCAGCCACTGGCTAGAGGCGAGATAAAAGGCTCTTCGAAGTAATCTGTGGGTCCGAATTCAGCGAAATTGACTCGGCAAAA
>CAYOTO010000020.1:0-60738 GCA_964406945.1 uncultured Pirellulales bacterium | reverse complement strand
TACGTAGTCGATTAGAAACCATTCTCCGGACGCGGGCGAGCGTCCGGTTGAAATGAAATATCCGCTGTGGTATATGTCGGCCTCTGGGAACAAACTAGCATCTGGTCCGGCTGCCGGCAGAATGGATTCAGCACACTCGTCGTCGGTGCTACTACGGCAAACCAGGGTGCCGAGGTCGCGGTAAGCGTCGTCTATGTACAAGCCGCCGTCCCAATATTCGTTCGCGTCGGAGTGAACGATCAGAGTTAGAGTAGAGCCGACAGGTATGGGCTCGAATGTAAGGGGCACGTTGGGGTCGTTGGGATCTCCTGCGTCAATTGCCATTATTTCGTGTGGGGTAACCCCGTCATCGAGGAAGACTTTGACGTCAACCGCTGCAATTGCTGCGTGAGCTGAGAAAACCAAGAATGCGAGAACAAGCAGGTTTTTCATTGTCACTACCTCCACCGGCAACAAAAGCAGAACTCGTTCTGAAAAGAACGATGACAAGGCGAACACTCGAAGATTACCTATTCTAGCGAAAAAGGTCCTTCGATTCAAGGAAGGGAATGGAAATTCACCGGTTTTGTCGGCGGGTGCACACCGAGTCGGCCGAAATTCTCAAGCTGGATTTAGTTTTTTCGGTCGCAAATCGGGCCGTATGCATGAAGTCGGATCAGTAGAACGGCGGTCTTCAGACTGGCGAAAGCCTGTTTATGCGGCTTGACAGCGGGTGGTTGCATGATTTATGCTGAATTTATGTTGACTACACACAGTTATTACTTTCCGAGGATTCTTGTATGTCCAGGCACACTTCTCTGACGTCTTTCGCACTCTATGCAACTCTGCTTACAGCTTTAGCCGCGGGGCCGGTCGAAGGCTTAGCCAATCAGGTGGAGAAAGGCCAGATGGCCGGGTATCTTCTTGTTCCGCATGAACGGGTCGAGCAGAAGTACAATGCAGGTTTTTCCATGTACGTGGCGGCGTGGCCGCTGCTGGAGAAGTATCCTGGCAACCGATTTCAAACGGGGCTTTTCGGTACGTGGATGCACGCTCAGTATGACGGTCCCAAGCCTAAGAAAATGTATTCGGATATCGAGGGCGGCCTGGGCTGGTGGCGGGATACTCGATTCGCCACGGAAACACCGAAGTTCATTATGGGCGGCGTGGCCCTGAATTTCCAGGCGTGGGCCAATGGTCCCGGAGCGGGTAAAGGAAGAGATTGGGACAGGCCCAGGGGAAAATACGGTGTTGCACAGCTTAGTCCGTGGGTGCTCTGGCCGCCGGACGGACTGAACCTGAAACAGGGCACATGCGGCGAGTTGTTCGGCTACGGATATCTGCCGCTTCCGCTGACAGAACCGAAGAAGACCACCGCCGGCAAGAACGTTCCCACCGGTAATCATTGCTGGACGCTTTTCCTGAATTCAGGCAACTTCAAAGGCCCGGTGGCGTTCTTTACGCCTTATTTCTGGTCGCGACCCACTGTGGACGATCCCGAGCTGGCGGGCATGTTTCTGGATACCCGCCCGTCCCAGCCGAACAGGGCCTTGCAGATGGAAACCCAGTACGTTCCCGCCTATCAGGCCAAAGACAGCCGGGGGAATCTTTACGCCAGAGTAGCGCCGACTTCGTTCCCGCGAGGGGCCGACGGAGATTCGGTAGTCGTTCACCGCGTCTGTTCTTATACTAAGAAAGCGCTTTGGGACCCGGTTAAGGCCTGGTTCGAAGGCGGGCCGCCGGCCAGCGGGGCGATAGATTTCGAAGCCGCCGCGGTTTATACCTTTCCCGGACGAGGAGGCGCGACCTGGAGAATCTACAAGCCCTCAGTCGAGCGCGACGAACGGGTTCGAATCGCATGGAACTCCTTTGTAACTGCGACCGCTCCGAATCCCTACACCTTCGGGTATGAATGGAATTATGATCTCGCTGCAAAGAACGATACTGAAGACGGACCTCTTGTGAAACTGCCTGAATACTACCGGCTGACGAAGGGCGACAACAATAGAGAGCAATGGGTTCCCGTACCGCGTGAAGACGTTCCGGCCGAGACGGGACTTGCCGAGGTCGCCTTCGAAAGGGCTTCGACAAGAGGTTCAGCACCTTATGTTACTCCCGATGATCCGGACAGTTGTTGGAAAAAGCCCGGGCCGGTGGCGGGACCGTTCGAGGCTTGTCCGGGCGACGGCAGCGTTGTTAGTTATTACTGGTATCGATTCGCCGATCAACCTGCATTGCTGAACGCGGATCTGACGGATGGCGAACGTGAAGACCTGCAGAAGCGGGTGGAGAAGCTTCACCGCAAGTGGAAGAAGGACGGAAGATATTTGCCCCCGCCGGCTCAAGGAGAACTGGCCGATATCGATCCGGCTCTGATCTTGACGCCGCCGTCGGGTCTCGAAGTCGGCTACGTGCCTATCGCAACGCGGCAGGCGGTGAAACGGTAGTCCGGCACATTTCTTTAGCTTGCAAGGTGTAATGATGTCATGCACGGGAATACGAGATATGGTGATCAGGACCGGGTTGTTGTGTGTGCTTGGCCTTGTTGGCGTCTGCGACGCCAAAGACGGCAACAATATTACCTTTGTGCAGGAGCCTGGAAAGGTTTTCATACGCTCCGGCGACAGAGCGGTTGCAACGTACGTCTACAAGGACCGGCGGATAAAACGTCCGTATTCTGCCCATATGAAAGTCGAACATGCGGGGTAAACCGGCGCTGTGGTGTGATTATGTCGGACCGGTCGATGATGTCTTTGCCGGGCTTATGATAATGCCGGACGCCGACAATTTCCGCAAGTGCCGATGGCATGTACGCGATTATGGCTTTATGACGGCAAACCCGTTCGGCCATTGGGCGCTTAATCTCGGTTCTCCCGGCAAAATTACAGTTAGAAAAGGCGAATCGCTTAACCTGGGTTTTGGCATACTGGTTCACAGTTCCGACAGCCAAAGCTCAATTGACCTTGACGCAGCATACAGGGACTACCTGAGACTCATTGAAACAATCGATTGAGACGGCTTTCTATGCCAAAGATGCTATTGAATAGGACAAGGATATAATTATGCAGAAGCTTGAGAAGAAGCTATTTGTGGATTTTGCA
Source organism: uncultured Pirellulales bacterium (assembly GCA_964406945.1). GTDB lineage: Bacteria > Planctomycetota > Phycisphaerae > Sedimentisphaerales > Anaerobacaceae > UBA2266. The sequence continues at coordinate 57,658 of CAYOTO010000020.1, read as the reverse complement.
GCAATAACAGTGATACTGATCGGCATTGCGGCAACACCTGACGTCGGCTTTGGGGCCTGGGGCGTGTTGTCGGATATGCACAATTACCACCAATGTTTCGGCCTGGATCCGAGCACGAGCAATTACCCTAATTCCGGCGTCTCGTCGAAATGGAAGCTGCAGGGCCGGTTCAAAGTCGTCATGATCGAATCCAATGCGCCAGGCAACGTTTACCACGAAGGGCAAAAACCGAAACTTACGTTCCAAATGGAGAACCTGACGGATGAGCCGCTGTCGGCAAAGGGCAGGGTTGAAGTCATAAGATACAGCCAGAGCCGGATCCCGGGCGATCAGTGGTATCCAGAGCTTCGAAGGCTCGAGACTACAGGTTCAGTCGTTCTGCAAGTGAACCTGGCGCCCGGAGGCTGGCGGAATTTCACCATAGAGCCGCCCATGGCAAAGACCAGGGGCGGTTACGGTTTTGTCGTAGATTTGGGCAAGCACGGGCGACAATTCCTCACAAGTGCAATTCGCACGTTCAAGCCGGCAGACAAACGAATTCAGTACCCAAAACAGTGTCTGGAGCACATGCCTGCCCCGATTCTGGAACGACTGGGTGTTCAGGCCGTCAGATACGGCGTCAGTTTCATAACCGATGAGGAGGGTGGTCGGTACGAACAGCTCATAGAAAGACTGGAGCACGATCTCGACGAGATGCACGAGCACAAAGTCACCTGCATCGCGGAAATCGGCGCCGGAACGAAACATCAGCCTCTGGGACGCGGCAGGCCTCATCTGGACGAAAACGGCAATATGCGGCGTGGTAAGATGGACCTCTGCTGGCTGCCGGAATACGATGATGAGTATGAAGATTTTGTCTACGAGCTGGCGTGTAAATATGGCTGGCCCAATGGTCCTATTACAGGATTCATGCTGTGGAACGAGCCGTGGGAAGGCTTGAGCATCTCCGGATGGGCTGCCGATATTCCGCGATACAGGGAACTGTACAGGCGAATGGGCGATGCCGTGTTCAAAGCCAGACGGGATGCGGATGTCGACGTCCTGGTCGGGGGCTGCGATTCGTCTACTAACACGCTGGACAAGCTTTTCCCCGACGGCAGCGACGAATTTCTGCCTTACCTTGATTTCTGCTCGATACACTACCAGGGTCTACACGCTCCGGTGCTCTATCCGCAGTGGAATAACCGCACGCACTACAAAGGCCGCGTTTTAATCTGGGATACGGAATCGTGGACCGCAAACACAGACGATCGCTTTCTGGGTGTAGTTGCGGCCAACCGCGCTGCCGGGTATGACCGTTCGCTGGGTAGTCTGAGCCGCATTGCGGTCTCGACGCTGAGCCACCACCGCGTCGGCCGGGAGGTCATTCACACGAAAGAAGGGGACCGAGAGATTTCGCGTTGGATAGATTCCCGTCCTCTGGCGGCATCATACGGCGCCGTGCAGCATTTTATCGGAGAAAGGGACTTCAAGGAGATTTTGTTCCGCAATGGTCTGCCCTGGGTATTCGTCTTTGACGGCCTCAAAGAGAACCCCGACGACGGCACAGTTGTAGTCGTCGGCGATATTGCACCGCTGTTCGGCGGCAAGAAGACCACAGGTGTGCTGTTCGAAACCGTCAGAAGTCTTGATGAGTTGCAGGCAAAGGAGGAACTGAAGAAGAAGCTGCAGGAACTGCCCGCGAATGCACTGGAAGAGCGTGCAAGGATAACCGAGCAGATTGAATCGGCGATGCCCTTTGCAGGCGCGCGCATGAAACTCGAATTGCCTGCGGGTTGTGCTGCGTACGACTACTACGGCAACGCAATGAATGCGGCAAACGGCGCAATCACGCTGCCCCTGGACGAGCGAGGGACGTTCCTGCGAGGCGATCCGGACCGGCCCGGTAGTTTCAACGAGTTGATTGATGCGATAAGGCAATCCGCAATAGAAGGACTCGAACCGCTCGAAACCGTCGCATACGACATGACGGGGCCAATAAGCTCGAATCCCGTGCTAAAACTGCGCCTGACCAATCAGCATAATTGCGCGATCAGCGGCGAACTGGCAGTAAGCCTGGGCGAGCTGAAGATTGTATATCCTAAAGAACTCAGTTTTAAACCCAGAGAGCAGAGGTGGATTGACCTGGAGGTTGTCGGCGGCAGGGCGGTCCCGGCCAACACCTATCAGCTCGAACTGGAATTTGACGCCGGCGATCACGGTATTGCAAGGCACTCGGAGTCAATGCGGGTGAACTTCATCGCCCGTCGCAAGATTCGGATCGACGGCAAGCTGGACGATTGGAAAGGAACGCTGCCTCAGCCCATTCGCATTGCCGAAGCCGGCGGTGCGGGATTCACCGAGGAGATGTTGTTTCCATTCGTAAAATTCGGATCAGGACGCTCGCAGGGTTTGGCCGTCGGCTACCTGGCTCACGACGACGACTATTTCTACTTCGCGGCCAAAATCGCCGATGACACCGCCCAGGATGGCTCAAAGCGGTTCGCCAAGCGGGACCCGGATGCCGACTTTTACCCTGAGGTCTGCTATGAGCCGGTCGACGGGCGCGGCCGGCAGGTTGAGTTTGGTCAGCACGAGAAGCTCCGTACGCATCGCTGGCCGGAGGGGGTGCGACGCTTCAGTTATAGACGCTGGCCGGATATCCCCAGCAGCATGCCCCAGATTGCCCGAGATAACGTGTTGATAGCGTTTAATGCGATTCCGCTGGGCAAAGACGGCTGGCAAAGCCACCTGCCGGGCAGAATGCCCAAGTTCGTCTGGTACAAGACGACCGATTATGAATTTGCATTGAACAAGGTGGCCAAAGCCTATGACGGCGGTACGGAGATATGGCGGCAGTGGGTTCCGGGCATGACCTTTAAGCATTTTTATCCGCGACAGCCGAAATCGCCTCAGGAAGGTCCCGCGAAAGGCAAACTCGAGATTCGTTATGACTCGGGCACGCGGGTCGTCGAATGTGCACTGCCCTGGAGCGAAATTCCGCATGTCAAGCAGCTTCGCGACGCCGGAGAATGCGTCAAATTCAGCTTTCGGGTTAACCACGAGAATCGCGGTCCCGATATGGAATTGGCGCGCGGCCGATCCGCGGCCGAGGGTTTGAGTCCCAGCTTCCACCCGAACTGGGTCCCGCACTGGCCGAATGAACTGGAGTTCGGCTTCGAATGATGGACTGTTAAGGCCGGGTTATATATGAAAGTTCGGGGCGACATCGAAGGTTCGGGGCTGCGGACCCGCCAATATTCCTATTGGCGAAACCCAAGGCAGGTTTCTTGTGGTTTACCGGAGACGTTCGATTCAACGGCATTGCCCCTGTTTCGAGACATTACCAAGGCTATGAACAGTGAGGAGTTCAAAGGACGTTAAATGAGAACCGAAGATAAAGTGGCACTAGTTGAAATTATATTGACGGGTATTTTGCTTTGTAATTGTGCTGTGGCCGGGCCGAACGATGGTCAGCATTCTGCTGCAGCTAAGCCAATAGAACAAGCTTCGCCCTTAAAACGCGTCTTGTGGACTGATTCGCCGCTTATAGTCGGCGAGAACGCAGGCTCGAGACAATGGGAGCAGTCGGTTTATCCTCTTGGGAACGGCCGGTTGGGTTGCACCGTTTTCGGCTATCCTTCGAAGGAGCGCATCCAGTTCAATGAAGATTCCCTCTGGGTCGGCAACGAACACTGCACGGGCGGCTATCAGCCTTTTGGAGACGTCTACGTCGAGACGCCACATGCTGACTTCACCGACTACCGCCGGGAGCTGGATATCAGCCGAGGAATTCAGACCATAACTTACCGCTGCGGCGATGTTCGCTATCGGCGCGAATATTTTGCGAGTCACCCTGCGCAGGTTTTGGTGTTTCGCTTTTCCTGCGAGAAGAAGGGCTCACTAAGCGGAAAAGTATCTCTGGGCAATCTACATCAGATTCCAACAGCAGCCGCGAACGAAACACTTACCATGAGCGGCGATACCAGTGAATTCTGGTGGTGGCAGGTTCATCTGAATCAACCAGAGCGTCTTCTGGGCAGCCGCGAATACGCCTCCGATAAGAATATAAACCTTGACCTGGAGGCACAGGTACGCGTGCTGCACGAGGGTGGTGTGGTCAGGACAGTCGAGGATTGCGTTATCTTCGAGAACTGCGAGAGCGTAACCCTGCTGCTCGCGGCAGATACAAACTATATCAACCAGCGAGATAAAGGCTGGCGGGGTCCTCACCCGCATGAGCGGGTCAGTTGCTGGATCGCAGCCGCGGCCGGGCGTCCCTATGATGAACTGCTCGCCGAGCACGTGGCAGACTACCAGAGTCTCTATGGCCGCCTCGCGATTGATTTGGGCGATACGCCGGCAGCTTTGAGGACTCTGCCCACAGACAAGCGTGTGGAAGCTTACCGAGATCAGGTCAGAAAGAACGCCGGTCCGCCCGCCGATCGCGGCTTGGAAGAACTGGTTTATCAATACGCCCGGTATTTGATGATCAGCAGTTCGCGTCCCGGTGAAGGTGCGCTGCCCGCAAACCTGCAGGGCTTGTGGCTTTATTCGAAGCGCCCGCCTTGGCGATGTGATTATCATACCGATATCAACTTTCAGATGAACTACTGGTTCACACCGGCGTCGAACCTGGCCGAGTGTTTTCTGCCGGCTGCCGAGTGGATCGATTCGATTCGCGAGGTCCGCAAAGAAGAGACGCGCAAAGTTCTCGGGGTCAACCGCGGGTGGTTAATGCGGTCTGAAAACGGGATATTCGGGGGTTCTACCTGGCACTTTCAAAAAGGCGACTCGGCGTGGCTGTGTCAGAATCTGTGGGATTACTACGCCTTTACGAAAGACCAGGCGTATCTGAAGGAATACGCCTATCCGATCATGAAGGAGATCAGCCAGTTCTGGGTCGATCACCTGAAGGAACTGCCTGATGGAACTCTTGTTGCGCCCGATGGGCGGTCACCCGAGCATGGGCCGGAAAAAGCCGACGGCGTATCTTATGATCAACAACTCTGCTGGGACCTTTTCACCAACGTGATCCAGGCGGGCGCGGTGCTCGGAGTCGACGCTGAATATCGTGAGCAATTGAAATCCAAGCGGGCGAGGCTGCTGGGTCCTCAAATCGGCAGGTGGGGCCAACTTCAGGAATGGATGGAGGATATAGACGATCCATCGGATAAGCATCGTCACATCAATCACATGATAGCGGTCTATCCGGGTCGCCAGATTCATCCTGCAACTACTCCCAAACTTGCGGAGGCTGCAAGGGTCAGCCTGATAGCCCGAGGCAATGGTGGACCGGGTTGGAGCCGGGCGTGGAAGGCATGCTGCTATGCACGGCTGCTGGATGATGAACGCGCGTACACGTTGCTTTCGGGCCTGTTGGGGGGCAAAATACACGGCAACCTCTGGGCCGTGCACCCGCCGTTTCAGATTGACGCCAACTTCGGCTACGCCGCGGGTATGAATGAATTGCTCGTCCAATCGCATATGGGGTACATTCACCTTCTGCCGGCCCTGCCGAATGCCTGGCCAACCGGCTCCATAAGCGGGCTGCGGGCGCGAGGGGATATTACGGTCGATATCAGTTGGAAAAACGGTCGGCTGAATGAGGCAGTATTGCGTGCGGGAGAGAATGCCCCGGGCGAAGTCAATGTCGTTTTTGATGGCAGGCGTAAGCACGTAGATTTGACGTCCGGTCGGTCAGCCGTGCTTTCATTGGAGGACTTTCGCAACGACCGGCAGACGCCTGGCCGGTAGAAAGTCATGTTATGTCCCGGCGAAGGACAATGTTAGCTGAACTTCTGTGCGGACCGCCGGATTGATATTATCGAGCCCGGGGCTACGCGTTCGGCCACCATTTGGTGTTAGGAAAACAAGCTTATGAAAAGAAGAACAGCATCCAAATACATCGGTTCAGTGTTATTTCTGGCCTGTATTTTGATTTTGTGTTGCGGGCCGGTGAACGCCGGGCAGACGAGTGCGGTCAAAAGAACCGCACGTTTGGGTACACTCGCGGCGCCCCCGAAGAAGACTGAAGAAACACCGCTTTTCGAAACCGGCGACCGCTCATCAGAAGCTATCCGTATTCAAGAGTTGCGATGCGAGTATCGACAAGAGCCGTTGGGTGTCGATCATCCTGCACCCCGCTTGAGTTGGACTCTCGAATCTTCGATGCGAGGACAGAGTCAGACCGCCTATCGTATCCTTGTTGCCGGCAGCGCCGCCGCCTTGGCGGCGGACCGGCCAGACTTGTGGGACAGCGGAAAGATAGAATCAAGTCAGAGTTTGAATGTTGAGTATGCAGGAAAAGCACTCACTTCTGCACAACACTGCTCCTGGAAGGTAAAAGTTTGGGGCAGAAACGGGGCTGAATCCGACTGGAGCAAGCCTTCTTATTGGGAAATGGGATTACTCAAAGCCGACGACTGGAAGGGAGATTGGATCGGTGATGGAAAGCCTCTGCCGGAGAAAGACTCGGATTTCTACAAGGATGATCCGGCTCCCATGTTCCGCAAAGAGTTTGCAGTCTCGGGCCCGGTCAGAAAGGCGCGTCTATATATCAGCGGCCTGGGATATATCCGGGCAGCGCTCAACGGACGCAAAGTAGGTGATCATCACCTGGATCCGCTCTGGACTCTTTTCGACGAACGCGTGTTTTACAGCGTCTATGATGTTGCCTCGAGCCTTCAGAAGGGCGACAACTGCCTCGGTGTAATGCTGGGCAACGGGTGGTATAATCCCTTGCCCCTGCGCATGTGGGGACGCGTCAATCTGCGTGAGCGATTGCCCGTTGGTCGTCCACGGTTTATCGCACAACTCGCCATCGAATACACCGACGGCTCCCGCCAGTTGCTGGTCAGTGATTCTTCGTGGAAGACCAGACCGGGGCCGATCCTGAGAAACAGCATATATCTAGGTGAGAAGGTCGATGCGCGCAAAATAATCGAAGGCTGGGACAAGCCTGGACTGGACGATCATGGATGGGATTCGGCCCATACTGCGCCGGCTCCTGAAGGGGATCTCCAGGCACAGTTGGCACCGCCCATAAAGATCACCGCCAAACTCAGGCCCGTAGCCATTACCGAACCTTCCGATGGTGTTTACATCGTGGATATGGGTCAGAACTTCGGCGGCTTAGCTCGCTTCACTTTCGACGTTCCGACCGGTACTAAGATCAAGATGCGCTATGGCGAACTGCTGTACGAGGACGGCACACTGAATCCCATGACCAGCGTTTGCGGCCAAATCAAACGCCGGAAACCGGGCGCGGACGGTTCTCCCGCCGTGGCATGGCAGGCAGACACGTATATCGCTCGAGGCGGTGGCCCAGAGACATACACACCGCGTTTTACGTTCCATGCATTTCGATATATTGAGATCACCGGTCTTCCCGGTCGTCCGTCGCTGGACGATATTAAGGGCCTGCGCATGAATTCAGCAGTGGAGCCGGCCGGATCGTTTTCCTGCTCCAATAAGCTGTTCAATCGTATTCAGAAGATGTGCCAATGGACCTTCCTGAGCAATCTGTTCGGGGTGCAATCCGATTGTCCCCACAGGGAGCGTTTCGGGTATGGCGGCGACCTGGTTACGACATCCGACGCCTTCATGCTCAACTACGATATGGCAAATTTCTACGCCAAGGCCGCCCGGGATTGGCATGACAGCGCGCTGCCTGACGGAATGCTTACCGACACTGCACCTTCGGTGGGCATTCAGTACTGCGGGGTCGGATGGGCTATGGCCCACCCGCATCTTCTAACCCAGTTGTACCGGTACTACGGGGACCGACGAATAGTCGAAGAACAATACCCCACCAGCAGGCGATGGCTGGAACTTGTACGCGACCGCCACCCGGAGCATATTGTCAGGCAGGGCCTTCACGACCACGAGGCGATTGAGAAAGAGAAGTCTCCGCCCATGGTCACCGCCCTTTACTGCGAGTCCGCTCTGATGTTATCTCGTCTGGCCCGGATTATTGACAAAGAGGGCCAGGCGGACGAATACCGTAGTCTGGCTGAGAGTATTCGAAAAGCCTATGTCGAAAGCTTTGTCAATCCTACGGGCGTAGTTGCTTCCGGCATCCAGGGGGCACAGGCATTTGGACTTTTTCTGAACATGCTGCCGAGCGACCGGCGACCGCAAGCATTGGCGCACCTGTTGTCGGATATCAATGACAAACACGACGGCCATCTTACTACGGGAATCTTCGGCACAAGATACATGCTGGACGTGTTGAGCAGAGAAGGACGCGCTGATGTCGTCGCCAACATGGTTAACCAAACCGATTATCCCGGTTGGGGGCACATGCTCGAAAACGGCGCCACGACTCTATGGGAGCACTGGAAGTTCAGCGACAGTACCTTCAGCCACAATCACCCCATGTTCGGATCTGTCAGCCAATGGTTCTACAACTGGCTTGGCGGAATCGAACCGGATGTAGATGCTGTCGGCTTCGACAAATTTAGCATACAGCCGCAGTTCATAAGAGGTCTGGATTGGGTGCGGTGCACGCACCGGTCTATCCGCGGCTCTATTGTCTGCAACTGGAAACGCCGCGGCTCCGATATAGCCGTGGAAATCCGAATTCCGGTAAACACATCAGCAAAGCTTGTTCTTCCGGCGGAGGGCGTGCTTACGGAGAACGGTCGCCCGGCAACCCGATCTGAATTTGTGACAGAACGATCCGGACAAAATGGACGCGCGGGATACAGACTGGAATCCGGACACTATGATTTTGTTTTCAGATCGCCCAGGTGATCGCTTCCACTTATCGGCTTGTTTCGATCAACTCCACCATGGCCCGGCCCATCGCCTCACCGATATCCATATAGGTCTCGGCGTTGCCGCCGTAGTGACCATTAGAGGCGCCGCCGTGGCATAAGGGTTTGCTGTATACGGTAGCCACATTGCCCTTGAACTCGGGATACTTGCCATTCTTCCCGTCTACCGCGAGCTGTGCTTCGAGGATCAACCCTTCGTTGCCTGTAGCACCCTTTTCGGTCTGGCCAAGTGTCGCACAGACGAACTTTGCCTTCGGCGCATCAAATTCCTTGCGCAGTGTCTTGATCAGGTGCACCAGATTCTGCTCGTATCGGCTGGCATGTCCGGCGTTGTAGCGATCCTTGTCACCCTGCCACCAGAAGAAGCCGGCAACCTCGTACTTCTTCGCGCCGGGGTAATACTTATCAAGTTCAGCCAGCACCTTCTTAGCGCGGGCAATATCGCCGTCGTACTGCATACCGGCATACCATCCGATCGGCTCGGGTTCGGTTCCCTTTTCCCAGCGAAGGGGGGATTCCTTGTACCCTGCATAATGCCAGACCTTGCCCTTGTCTTCGAATTCAAAGGAAGGGCTGCCCGGCGGCAGCAGATCCCAGCCGAGGCTGCGATTGCCGATGCAACTCTTGAGAATGAGCACGGGCGCATCAACGGCGTTGCCCAGATGATGTCCGATCCCGAATTCCGGGCCGATCTTGCCGCCCTTGATGGTCATCCATTCGTTGTTGAACAATCTCATTGAGCCGGTGCCGCTGCCCATCACACGTACATTGCGGACATCCTTACGGACGGTCCAGTCGCCCGATTCGTCGACCAGATACGGGTATTTATTCTTATTTTCCACCGCATACTCGAGAGTTCCTTCCTTATCTCCGGCAATCTTGCCGGCACCGAGCATGTTAGACTGGCCCAACAGGATATACACCTGAACGGGCTTGCTCATATCGGCAGGTTTGCCGTCAGGGTCGGGCAGCGGTGTGGACGCACTGCCTGCGACCACCGGCATTGACAGCAGCGCCATCATCAGGAAGGCTAAGAAGAAGCTAATCGTACGTCGCATGCTGTTCATGATGACCTCCTTTGATCTTGATTTCCTGGCTAGTTTTTCAGCCGATGACTGAAGTCGACCTTTGACAAGTATACCATAGTCGCAAGGTCTGTAACAGGCCGTTTTGGCGACACATTGGCCCATCAGGTTTCAGGGCGTTTTTGCTTTGCAAGTCATCATAACAAGACCTTACCGTAACCCTTCTATTCTCGCAGCATTCTCTGCCTGACGTAATATTCACTCCATTGAGTGGGATCATCTTTTATCTTGTCCCACTGTTCAACGGTCATCCATCCGCGGCCGAACGGACGGCGGGCATGATTGCCCCTTGAGGTGTGTTCATATAGATGTGCGGGGGGCTTGACTGGTTTGGCCGGTTCGGGCATCTGGTTTCGCCAGTTGTAAAAACGTCTGTCCATCTCTGCAACGACCTCCGGGTATTTCGCGGAAACGTCGGTGGTCTCGCCCGGGTCTTTTACAATGTCATAAAGTCGCCAGTCTGTTTCCTTGCCGAACTTCACGATTCTCCAGTTTTTCCAACGGGCCGCCCGTGAAGTGTAAGTATGCCAGAACAACGCCTTGTCCGGATCGGGCTTAACTTTACCTTGCAGCAACGGCAGAAGGTTCTGCCCTTCGCAATGGTCAGGCAGCTTTGTCTTGGCCACAGATGCCGCCGTGGCATAGAAGTCCAACGTGCTTGCCATGCCGTGGTATTCTTTGCCAGCGGGCAGGGTTCCCGGAAAGGTTACGATGGTGGGCATTCGGAAGTTGCCTTCCCACTGCAGATTAAAGCGGTTCTTTCCCTTTTTGCCTCCGCGGTAGGGAAGGGGCCTGTGGCCGGCATCCGGATCACCCCCGTTATCGCTGCTGAACATTATCAGCGTGTTATCGGCAATCCCCATCTCGCTCAGCTTCTTTCTTATCAAACCGATCTGGCAATCGAGGGCGTACAAAGTCGCACGCAGATACTGTCGAGGTGAGTATTTCTGGCCGGTGTGCTCAGGATAAAGACGCTTGAGGTATTTATCGGGAACTTCAATATTCGGAATATGCACGGCAAGCGGAACATAATACATAAAGAATGGCTTATCTTTATTTCCATGACGCTCTATGAAGTCAACAACATAGCCCCCTTCGACTTCGGTCAGGTATGAACCGTCGGCGCCGATGTACGAAGACCCTCCGCCAAATCCTTCTCTGCCCTCAACACGAGGCGGATGCATACCGGCTTCCATAAAGCCCCGATCGAGACAGCCCTGATCCCACCTGCCGATATCCCACTTCTCCAGCCCGACAATACCGGTTATGTAACCTGCATCGCGAAGGGTCTCTGCCAGCGTAGGCTTATCTTCGGGGATCGGCACTCCTCGTGAGAGGTTGAATTTGCCAAAACGCTGGCTGTACATTCCCATCATAAGGGCGGTTCGACTGGGACTGCAGGGCGCATTTATCGTATACGCATTAGTAAGCTTAACGCCGTCACGTGCCAGTGAATCGATGTTAGCCGTGCCGGGATCAGGACATCCGAAAGCACCGACGTCTCCACGAGCGAGGTCATCTACGAAGATTATGATTATGTTCGGACGTCTTTTGAGCAACCGGCTGCTATCAGGTTGGTTGTGAGACGCCAGGAGCGGCGTACAAGCTGCACCGGCGGCCAGATGCATTAAGAATTCACGTCTTTCCATTGAGCTATCCTAACCTTTTAAGAAGAGCTTCCGTTTCATATGCTTGCCTGAATATTGTGCCTGAAACTTCTGCGGATATCAAGAGGATAAGCATTTGGCTATTGATAACAACTGCACCGTACAGTAGAGTTGTTGTCTGGCGCGTGTATTGCAGCGAAGACTCGTAACATAGAGGAACAACATTATGCTCTCAAGGTTTCCGTCAATTAAGGTCATTTCAAATATCATAGGGTGTATTCTGTTTGCCGCTGTGGCATACCCGGGGTTAGACACACTGGCAAAAGCTGCCGAGCAATATCCTCTGGCTGGTGCTGACGAATCGACGCCATCCCGCAGCCACTACTTCTCATGGATCAATAATACCAACGAGGGCTCAACGGAGTCGCAGACACTGGCAAACCTCGATTTCTTCAAGTGGTTGCACGACGAGTACGGGATGGAACTGGATATCTACGCATTTGACGCCGGTACGATAGACGCGCCCCGCTATTACGGCAGCATCTATTCCGAGCGTTTCAAGCAGCACTACCCGAACGGGCTGGATCCCATCTACGAAAAAGCAAAATCCTTCGGCTGCCGGCTCGGGGTATGGCTCGGGCCCGACGGTTTCGGGGACACACCCGAACAGGAGAAGGCGCGAACCGAGATGCTGGTCCGGCTGTGCCGGGACTACGACTTTCATCTGTTCAAGGTCGATGCCGTGTGCGGACAGTTGCGAACGGAAAAACAGGATGCCTTCATAAGGATGCTTAAACAGTGCCGGCAATACAGCCCCGATCTGATTGTGTTAAATCATCGCCTGAACCTCGGCGACGGTTTGCCTTACGTGACGACGCGGCTTTGGGGCGGAGAGGCGTATATTGATGTGTGGCGAGCCAACAGGATGGCGGCAACGCACAACCGGGCTTGTGCGGTCGCCTTGGGCGTACCGAGGGACAGACAGTCCGGCAAGTTGCAGCGGCTGGTCGAAGACCATGGAGTCTGTCTCTCGTCGGCTCTGGACTACTGGGAAGACGATCTCTATCTTCAGGCATTTGGCAGAAATCTGATTCTGGCGCCGGAGTTATACGGCAGCCCGTGGTTCCTTCGTGACGATGAGTTTCCGAAACTCGCCCGCATCTACAACCTGTGTCGTCGTTACCGTGATATCGCGGTAAACGGCATGATACTGCCATCAGAGGATTTCGGTCAAAACGCCGTTTCTCGCGGGGATCACAAGACGCGCATTGTCGTGCTGCGCAATACAAACTGGGAACCGGAGACCTTCTCAATACCCCTGGATGAAACGATCGGATTGAAGGCCGACGGTCCGTTTAACGTCAGGCGGTTGCACGTTTCGGAGGAATGCCTCGGTTCTTTCTCCGAAGGTGAGCGAGTGGATGTGGAAGTATTGCCTTTTCGGGCGTGCGTCATTGTGGCGTCAAGCGAGCCTTTCGAGGAACCGGGTGTGAACGGCTGCGTTTACGAACTCGTTCGGAACGTCCCCGGCAAACCTGTAAAGATGAGACTGCTCGGTATGCCGGGCACGACCGCGACGATTTCACTGCCGCATCAGACGCGCACCTTTAAAAGGGCGGTGCTCGACGGACGTTCGGTTGGCGAACTGCTTGAAGGCAAGACCGTCAGGATCAAGTTTGAGGGGGAAAAACTGACCCTTCCGTGGCACAGGAAGCTCAGCAGCCTGTCATTTTCCCCGGTTCCCGACGATGCCGAATCGCTGTACGAGGCGACCTGCTTCGCGGCCAATAACAATGCGCTTGAAATGCGATCAAAGTTTCGCTCCGGCCCGACGACAGTTCCTCAGGTAAAGAAAGCCCGGGAGGCCTTCTTCAATCAAGAACTCCTGGTCGAACGCGGCGTGTGGGACCGTTATCTGTTTGACGACGATCTGGAGACGTTCTTCCGTCTCAGGACCGCCGCAATCTGGGGCGGGGCATTGAGAATCGATCTTGGCAGGTCAACCGCTCTGGACAGACTGGTACTGAGGCGCGTAGGCGATACTTTTAAGCCGAAACAGGCCCAGGTTTCAAACGATCTTCGTAAGTGGCGAGCCGTCGCTGTAGAGACCGAGACGGAAAAGCCGTCGACCGCCACGGTTCTGAATCGCAGTTACACGGTAAAGAAGGAGTGGAGCGAAATAAAAGTAAATAAGCTTTCGATCGATTTGGCAGGGATCGGGCCTGTCAGGTACATTCGAATTGGCGGATCCGCCCGGAATGTCGCTGAAGTTTTGGGGTTTCGACATGGACGTGAAGTTGACCGAATGAATTGGCGATCTTCAAACGTGTTTGCAAGCTATCCGGCCGCACCCGCACGACGTGCCTGGTCCGGCAGTTTCACACTTGATGAGGCGGCTAAAGGTTCGTATCTGGTAGTTGCGTGCATTGGTCCTCACGGGCGTGATGGCGCCTATGCGGCTTTGCGCGTAGGAGGCCGCCCGGTCGGGGCACCACGCCGCGCTGTTTCTTATCCGGCAAACCCGTGGGAACACGGCAACAACCGTGCCCGCGCCGGCTTGAGCTATTTCTTCCCGGTAACCGGGGATATGATCGGCAAAAGAATCGATGCGGTCGTTATGCAGTTCGAATCGGAAGATAAACGTCGGCAAGTCGAACTGGGGCAACTCAAACCCGAAGTCTGGATAACCGCCTATCCGGTCCCGTACGAATCGAAAGAACTGGTATTGGAATAGTACGCCGGCCCGTTCTTTCCGGCCTGCTGCTTCGTGTACTTAAGAAAAGAAGCTGGACTCGTTCGCAAAGAAACGAATGTGATTGCTCGAACCGTCTGCTGAACCATAAAGGAGAAATTCATGTTGCGAAGAATAGTCCTATGTTGTCATTTTGTGGTTATTCTTACCGGCGGTTTTGCAGAAGCTGCCAACAACGGAAAGCCCATGCCCAAAGAAGACGTTGTCGAAGTTCCGGCGATCAGCGACGGGCTGTGCGTCAGCAACGTCTTTCAAAGGAATATGGTAATTCAGCGTGACAAACCTGTAAATGTCTGGGGCTGGGCCGCACCGGGGGAGGAGGTTGTCGTCGAGTTTGGTGGGCATAAGGCAGTGGCAACCGCGAAGGAAGACAGATCATGGAAGGTCACTTTGCCGGCGATGGCCGCCAATAACATGCCGCAGACCATGAAGATCAAAGGCGCCGACCGGACGCTGCGGTTGACCAATATCCTTATTGGAGATGTATGGCTTCTGGGCGGGCAGAGCAATATGGAATTCAGCATTAGCAAGGTGGATGACGGTCAGTTGGAGATAGTCTCAGCCAATTTCCCGAAAATCCGCCTCCTTACACCGCCACAGGGTCAGGGATTCGAGTCGGTTGCAAGCTTTCAGCGTCTATATGAGTGGAGTTCGTGGTCGAACAGGCATTTTCGCAAGGGAGACTGGGAAGTCTGCTCACCCGAGCCCGTGAAGGAGTTCTCCGCAATAGGTTACGTCCTCGGGCGACGCATCCGGATGGCAAGTCAGATTCCGATCGGACTCATCGACGTCTCGATAGGCGGAACCACCGTCGAAACATGGACTCCTCAGGACGTACTCGCACAGATAGACGGCCGGGAGACACGCGACATGCTCGAGGACTGGGCCGACAGGATCGCCGCTTTCGATCCCCAGGCGGACCTGGAGAAGAGAATTGCGAACTATGAACGGAATAAGAAGAGGCGGGCCGAGCAGGGAAATCCGTTGCCTGCGGACAGCAAGGCCCCGAGCGATCTGCGTCCGGGCCCCGCAGCCGACAGGAACCGACCCGGGTATTGTTATGCGAGTGTCATCCGACCTCTGGAAGGACTTGCGGTTAAGGGCGCGGTTTGGCATCAGGGTTTCAATAACTGCTTTTCCGGCTCAGCCGGGGCACGTATGTACTATCAGATTTTTGGAAAGATGATTACCGCCTGGAGATCGGCATTCAACGACGCCGACATGCCGTTCTGCATCATTTCACTGTGTACGGCCGGGGATCCGCAAACATCGCAGAACTTCCTGGAGCCGATGTACGATGTCGGGCCGTTGTTGAGGGAGGCCCAGTACAGAACTTTTTGCAAGTTTCGCCAGGCCGGGGACGAGAATATAGGTTTTGTGAGCAGTTTTGACTTTCGCAAGAGCTGGTACCATCCGCAAATTAAAGTTCCAGTCGGCGAGCGAGCCGCAAAATGGGCGCTTGCCACGCAGTACGAGCTGTTGGCAGGCCGAGACGCCGATGATTACTGGCTGCCGCCGTCGATTGTCGACGCAAATGCGGCAGACGGGAAGATCGTTTTGAAGCTCAGCGCCACCGTCAAGAAGAAAGACGACAGCGACGCAGAGATGCTGGGTTTTGCCATTGCCGGCGCGGACCGTCGATACTATCCGGCGGTCGTAGACTGGTTTACTGACGGCACCAGAGACCGGCGTAACCGCCTGCAATATAAACGAAACATGCTGACGCTCAGCAGTCCGTTTGTACCCGACCCCAGGCATTATCGCTATGCCTGGGCGCGTAACCCCATGGGAAATATCGTCAATAGCCGGGGTGTGCCACTGGCTACCCAGCGCAGTGATGACTGGCGTCTCGAAGAGACACCGATAAAACTGCCGGTACCGAAAGATATGGATGCTGCATCGACTCGTCGGTACTTGGCCGGCCGACTTCGAAAAGAACTGAGACTAATCGACACCAAACGCCGTATCGAAGAAGCAAAGAGAACCATCGCTCAGTTGAAGGACCAGTACGACAAAGACAAAGCTGCCTGGGAAAAGCAAAAGGCCGCGGAAGCCAAACGAGCAGAGCAATAGAACCGAAATCGAAAGTGCCCAACAGAGGCTTCCACAATCCGCTGAAATTCCCAGACAAAATCTGTTTATGAAAGCCCTTTTTGTGAAGGCCCAAACATGCTTTCAGTACGTCGATTTTAACAATTCGCCCAGGCACTTTTATGCGGATGGAGGCATAAGTATTTTCCACTTGGCTTTTTAACGGGAATGTAGTATTATACCGAAATACCGAAAAGGCTCGATAATGTTTACCGGGTAAAGATTCACATAGATAATTTCAATGCAGATAAGGACAACACAATGACACACTCATCCCACTGCAACTCGTCATCTTACAATTCAATAAGTCGGCGAAGGTTCCTCGCCGGAGCCGCAGCGACGGCTGCTTTTACTATAATTCCTCGCCATGTGCTCGGCGGGGCGAAGTACGTTTCGCCCAGCGAGAAGATTCGTCTTGCGATAATCGGCTGCGGCCATCAGGGCGGCGGAATCGGGCGGAGTATGGGCGGTAACAAGATGTCGCGCGTCGTGGCTTTGTGCGACGTGGCTATCGAGGACGGGCGAACGAAGAAAACCCGGGAATCATTCTCCGATGCGCCCACGTTCAAGGATTTTCGACAGATGTTCGATAAGATGGGTGACGGTATTGATGCATGCACAATCGGCGTGCCCGATCATGCACATTTTCCTATCGCGATGCTGGCAATGTCTCTCGGCAAGCACATCTACGTTGAAAAGCCTTTGGCAAATACGTTCGAAGAATGCGAACTGATGATCGCCGCCGAGAAAAAATACGGCGTAGCATGCCAGATGGGAAACCAGGGACATTCCGGCAACAATCCTATGCAGTTCAAGACCTGGGTCGAAGCCGGAGTCATCAAAAGCGTCAAGCGAATAGACGCCTTTATGAATAACTCTCGACGCTGGCATGGATGGAAAATTGACGGCTACCCCGAAGGTGAAACCTGCCCGCCCGGCATGGACTGGGACACGTGGATCGGCACCGCTGAGATGCATCCATACAGCCGCCGTTACGATCCCGGTAACTGGCGAAGCTGGTATATCTACGGGAACGGTGCGTTCGGCGACTGGGGTCCGCACATCCTGGACACGGCTCATCGCTTCCTTGAACTGGGCTTGCCCACGGAGATCGAGGCCGTCAAGCGAGAAGGTCCCAATGACTACATCTTCCCGCAGGCCTCGACAATCGCGTTTCGTTTTCCGGCCCGCAAGAACATGCCGGCATGTGAAGTGACCTGGTACGACGGTAAGAAAAATCCGCCGCCCCGGCCGGATTGCCTCGAACCGAATCGCAAGCTGAACCGACCCGGCAAGGTAATTTATGGCGAAGACCTCACATTCCTTGGCGGCTCGCACGGCTCTACATTGCGTGTCATCCCGGAAAGCAGGATGAAGGAACTCTCTTCGTCATTGCCGAAGTGGCCTGGACAATCGGGCCACCATGAGAACTTCCTGCTCGCGTGTCGCGGCGAGGAGAAAACTCACTCGCCGTTCCATGTGGCCGGTGAATTGACACAGGTATTCATGCTCGGCGTGCTCGCGCAGCGTCTTGGTGGAACACTTAAATTTGATCCGAAGACCCGACGCATCACTAATAATGACCTGGCCGATCGCATGCTTCGCACCGCTCCGCGCCAGGGTTGGGAGTCGTATTACAGACTCTAATGCGTGATAAAAGTCCACGGTTGGTGGCGGGTTGCGGCAAGGCCAAGAGACTTAGCCGAAGAATGTTGGAGTGATGCGCAGAGCTGTTTAGGCCCGAACACAATAAGGGTGTGGCGCCGCCAGCGCATTCCAGACAAATACGAAGGCTCTCAGGACCGATCATGTGGCTGTCGCCCTCCTGTTTCCGAGGAGATTATTATGCTTCGCCGGGAGCGACGCCCCGTTCGATGAAGCAGTCCACTCAGTTGATCTGCGGCTTATTTGTGTCCCGAGTGTGTTCGTCAAGTAGCTGCAACTGTCCGATTTGCATGCGGATGAGTTTTTGCACGGTACGCCTTCTACATCTGTCCCGGTGTTCCGTTAGCGTTAATGCTGGAACGCCAGGCAGATTTGGAGTTCCAGTCATCGGGATCGGTACTGACGGCATCGAAGATTGTGAGGGAAAGGCCCCCGCCGTCGGTAAGCTCGAACCATGAGTCTTTGTAACCGAAATCGTGAATCTCTGCACCGAGTGCATCGCGGAGGACTATTCCTTCGCCGTCATTGTCAAAGTAGCCCGAGTAGCCGCAGCCGACGATGTCTATGCCGGCTGTATCGTAACGAGCTGCAAATGCCGCCTGGTTTTTGACCAGGACCACGTACCGGCCCGCGGCGACCGTGTGATCAGAAAAGGTGTAGTCAATTCCATCGGTGAAGTGAACCAGATTCAGATTGAGGTCGGTTGTGCCGATGTTCTGCAGTTCCACGAATTCAAAATCTTCGCTCGTCAGATCAGGATCACCTGCGGCCGTCATCTCTTCAGGGATAGGATCGGCGGGGTGGTACATCAGTTCCGATATTCGCAGATGCTCACGTACGGGCCCGACTGCGTAGACCTCCCTATTCTCAGCACTCCAGCCAGAACCAATCTTGATGCGAGCGCGGACACAGGTACTTTTGGAAAGCGTCAAGCCGTGTCTATCTCGGATCGAGCCTGATGTGATGTCCGTACCGTCGACGCCCGACTCAAAGTCCTCGGATTCTGTTTTTCTCCGGCTGAAGACCAGAGCATTGGGGTTTACGCCGCCTGTCAGACGAGGATCTTCGCCATTGGTCGTGTAATAAATAGTTCCCGAAACTCCCGCGGGCCTGTTGATCTCGATGGAAGCAAGCTGGTCGAAGTAGCCGCCAACAGGGCTGATGACCGGAGGTCTCTGGGCAAAATCATCGGCGATTTTCTGATCCATCCAGTTCAGGCGATTTGTAATCCATGTTTTGAAAAGCCGAACCTCTTCTTCAAACGGCCTAGGATAAGTTTTTCGAGGCCTGGATCTTGCCTCGCTGATCAGTGCAGCGGTTTGGTCGATATACTGCATTGCTGCGGCTGTGTTCAAAACGTCTTTACGGTGTCGAAACCAGCGGTCGGCGAAATTCAGAGAGTACTCCGGAGACATCAGCAATTGTTTGTGCCATGCCCACGGGAGCTTGTAAGCATGCGCCCATCGGTCGAATGGGCGTCCATAGTTGCCGCCGTTATTGTGAAAGGCGCGATCGAAGTCCCAGGGCGGACCCGAGGCGAGTCTGCCGTCGCGGTCTTTGTGGACGAAAAAACTGAAGCGAAAGGCATCCGCATCAAACCCGATCTGCTCGACAATCAAATGGTCTATCCAGGAGTCCTGTTCAACATAATCGGTGTAGTCCGCGCTGCGACCGGGATAATAGCTGCTGTTGTGATTTTGCCAGAGCACAGAATGGAATTCGTTCAGGTAGTTCGATATCCAATCAAGTTGAGCTGCCGTCGGCTCCCTCGGCTCCACCAGGGAGGTGACTCCATCAATTACAATACCGTATGGAGCGGTCTCCAGGTCGAGAGGGAGGTCATCGGCGTCTTGTTTATCATTTTTGAAGATGTAACCGCCGGTGATATGGGGTTCCTGGTTGTGCAAGCCGTTAAGACGTTTTATGTCCACTCGATCATCGTTGTGTTTGATTTTTTCGCGGAGCATGAAGAGTCCTTTGTAGTCGCTTGCCGAGAGCGGACCGCCCCTGGTGTTGAGATACACTTCCACGTACCGCTGACGCGGTGCATAGTGGCCCATATCCCGAAACCATTGGAACGCAAGCTCGTTCTTCATCATAGTGTAGTCGATCACATCGTAGGACAATATCCAGTCAGACTCGGCAGGCATGCCGAGAAGGGAAACGTCTTTGTCCTGGCGACTCTCGTCCTGGACCTCGAAGGCAAAATGGCCTTGGCCGTAAGTGCTTTCACCGCGACGCCGTATCTGTCCTAATCCGGAAAAATGTTCGTGGCTCGGGATTGATGATCGGCCCGTGGCGTCATCGACGTCGATTATCACGGCTCGGCAGTCGACGTATTGTTCTGCGGTCGGTGCATCCTTGAGATTGGGGATTCCTCTTCCCAGAGTATCGACCACGATGATCGGCAGATTCGAACTAAAGGACGGCATTTCCCTGTCCAGGAAGATGTACGTTTCGATCCTGGTCTCTGACTGCTGGTAACCGGCTTTGAACGCTCCAGCAACAATCGTGGTCAGGCTGCTTATGTGGATCGGAGATGTGTAATATGTCCCATGCGTCAGGCTGGGAGGCGTACCGTCGGTCGTGTAGCGGATAGATGCGCCGGGCGTACCGCAAGTCATTGCCAGTTCGATGATTCCCCTGTAGCATCCTCCTTCAATGTTAACGTCCGGCTCTTCGACGAATCCCAGGATAGGGCCGCTGTTGTCGGCGCCGGGCGTTGCCTTCGCAAAATATCGCGTTTCACCGTTGTAAAGACCGTAGGAAAAGTCCTCCTGCTGCTGCGGATAGCCGTACTTGCCCTTGCCCAGATCGAAGTGATTGTACTCATGAACAGGAGTTTCTCCCTCAGGGTCGATCAGTGCCAGATATTCACCCTTTTTGGACAAGTTGAAGTTGGTGTGAAGATATCCGGCCTTGTCGAGGTACGGATAATTACCGGGATTGTCGGCTTGCGTTTTGCCCGATGCAAAAAGAACCAGATAATCGCCGGGCTGAATAACACAATTTGCGTTCTGAGGAAATTGCCATTGAGTTTTCTTTTCGAAATCGTCGGTAAGATACCACCGGCTCAAATCTACGGGAACTTCGGAGTCATTGTGTATTTCGATCCAGTCAGAAGATTCAAGATTGCCGTCGAGTATTTCACCCGGCTCCAGCGGCCATACGCTATCGTTATCAGCCATGAATTCACTAATCTGGACTGACAGTTCCGCAGTCTCCTTTTGCAGCCATTGTTCGAGTATTACAGCGAAATCGTGGAAATCAACTTCGCCGTCCCCGGTCAAATCGCTCCCGGATGCGGCCGGGGTGTCGAGCCAGTACCCGGCAAATGCTCTAATGTCGGCCAGATCGACCAGGCAATCTCCCGTCAGGTCGCCTGAGCAGCACTCGGCCTGTGCACGGAGACTAAACACGAAAGCAAAGCAGGCCAGGGTCAGGCATAGGAGCAACTTCTTCTTCATACAGTGTTTTCCAAGCAGCCAAATGGAGAAGAGAAACGGTATATGATGCGAACGTCGTTCAGTATCAGCACAAACCCCCAAGAACATTTTTAACATGGTGACACAAAGGCCGCAACTCGTCTTATCAAGGGTCCTTACAAGGAACCATCCATGCCGGCCACTCCGGAAGTTCGATGTGAGTATCGTATTCTTTATGCCACTTCAAACGCCACAACGCCTTAAGGGAGAGCCGCCTGACCGTGTAATCTGCGAACAGAACATTCTGGGTCAGCTTATGTCTATCCACGCAAACGGTTCGCATCTCTCCCGAGCCGCCGCTGCGAAAGTCTTCTCGATCCGTGGCGGGGAGATCCGTATCACGAGGCCATGCATCGACCCACCAGCCCTCGGTAAATAAAGGCACCTGGGCGGCCTGCCTGGACGGAATGCCTCTCCAATAATACTCTTTTGGCCCACGTCCCCAGAGCGAATTCAGGCGGGGAGGCGGATTACACATCCAGCCATTGGGCGCATAGCTGCCGGTGTCTCCACCCTGCGAATCCGGCACCCGCCATGCATCGGTAGGGCTCTGCGCGACCGACATGGCAGTGCTCGACGTTGAAGTGCGATTCTTATGCGCCGTCGGGCACAACCACATCTTCTTGTTCTTGCTGTAGGGCTTCAGCGGTTCGCGCCACCAGTCTCCGTGCTGCATTCCGACGGTTGATCCGTTGACCATGCCGCTGAGAAATTTGCCGTCGTTGTCCTCCATGTACATGGCGAAAATCAATCCCCACTGCCTCAGATTGGATTTACAGGCGACCATTCTAGCCTGTTCACGGACCCGCTGCAGAGCCGGCATAAGTATGGCCATCAGAATTGCAATAATGGCTATAACCACCAGCAGTTCGATAAGTGTGAATGCCTTCTTCATACTTGCACTCCATTGTACATGAGTTCCAATCGTATTCGACATTTCTCAGTCCAGCCCGAACTGGACAGGAAACGACGCGGAGTCTATTGTTCACCAGGCGATGTCATGGGCGACCCGCAGGGCCTTCGCGAGCGGGTATATCCGGCGTTATTTCAATCTCACCGCGAAGCATGCGTCCGGCCTGACCCACGAGCCACAAGTAATGATCGCTCGGCAGTTGGGCATCGGCCGGGTCATACGGCGTATACACGCCATTGCCGGTTGGCAGAAACGGGGTCGGTCCTGTCGGTGGGTTGCCGGTGCATTTGAAAATCGCGGTTGCTTCGTCGACCTCATCAAACATGGCCTGATATATCATAGTAGCGCCGGTCTCAGACACGGCCTTGTAAATCTGTCTCCATAGGAAGCTGCCTCCTCTTCGCGGAATATGGTCCCACTGTTCGCCCTGGAGATTCTGCCAACTGAAGCCCGGGAAAACCACCGGCAGGTACTCCTTGTCGTTCTGCCTGCACCAGACCATGTCAGGCACCCACACGTTGCTGACATAATTGTCCAGTTGGTTGGGATGCTTACTGCCGAATCGGCCTACAGACCATGGGCTGACAACGTCGCAGGCCTGTATTATTTCATGCAATTTGGGGTCGCTGACGCAGTCGCCGGTCAATGTGCGCCAGTAGCTCGGCACTCCCAACATGACCGTGCAGCCGCCGTAAGTGGGATCGTTCTTGAAAAAGTCGACCATGTCACGGCACTCATCCAGCGTATACCATCGGTCCTTGAATCCGATACCCCAGATAGCCACCAGCGGCTTACCATTGTGATTCAGATAGGCCCTGTCCGCAGAATTCCTGGCGACGCCGTGAACGTCGACCAGGTATTTCCAGTCGTCGATGACCTTCTGAGTACCACCCCGTCCCAGCCCCGATATATCATACATCATCGCCCACACGCGGTCATAGCGATTCGCGCCTTTGCGACAGTTAAGCATCACTTTATCTCTGTGTCTTCGGGCGCTCGATCCCGGGGCGGTTTCGGTGGCGAATCTTTGAAGAAATACGCCGTCAATTCCGTACTGTTCCATCCACGAGAAGTGTCTGAGCACTGTTTTTTCGTTATAAGAACTGAACACATGTGCGGTGCTGCCGTCGGCGTGTTGAAAGACGGTTGCGAACTTCTCATCGGCATCGTATTCGCTCATGTCGGGCCAGAGGTCCACAGAACATTTGCCCGGTTCGAATCTTCCGCTTTTGCCCCAGTGCACCCAGCCTCGCCCGGCCCCATCGCCGGGACAGTTGAACCACCCCTGGTAGCCGCACATAATCTTGCCATGTAACGTGCTTCTTCTATTGAGGTCAACCCCCCAATTAGCCGCCAATCTTGCATAATCGACAAAGTCCACCTTGTTATTTTCATCGATATCGGCAACTGTGGAACTGTTCCGGCAAACCCAGTCACTGGAGAGCATCTTCATATCTTTGTAGTCGACATCCCTGTCGTCGTCCAGGTCGCCGTCGAGTGAATTACCGGAATCAGCTTCGTACGGCAACGGCGGGGAGAATAGATCGGCCCGGGTAATCGCGACATTGTCCCACATCGCCCCGACGGGGTAGCTTGGCCAGTCGTCATCGGTCTCGGAAAGACCGGTGTAGAAAAGCCTGAGTGTTACATCTTGTTCGCCGGGCGGCGTCGTAAAGGTGTCAAATATGAAGTAGCCTTTATCGTCATCGGGATCGCCGGGATAGAGAGTCAACTGGCCTTCCCAGATACCCTCAGATATATCGTGGCCGGCATCGCCCAGATCGACCACTATGACATCGACGTGATGATCGAAATCGCCGAGTTCCCACATATATGCGCTCAGAACGTAATCCGTGTCGCCTTGAAGTGTAACTTTGCGACGATACTGGCCCAGAACCTGGTCATGATCGATGTAAGCCTGGGCAAGTGCGTTGTGCGCCGATGATGGAACCGGCACGTTGTCCGGAGCTGTCCCGACAACTACATTTGCCGTAACAGCAATCCAGCCGGAATCCTCGCTGGCAAAACCACCGTTTTCAACCAGAGTTGTGGATTCGGTTCCGGGCGACAGATCAGACAACTTCATACGAGTCTCCGCCCCGAGATTCGAGGCACAGACGAGCAAGATCATCGCAACAAGATAGACAAGTCTAATTCTCAAGGTTATCACGAGATTAAGAAACGCAGAAGTTCTGGTTCTTTCTGCCGGGCCTGAACAAAAACTAAATCCCCCGCCATGCAGGCCGGGGGATTCAGTATTGCAGCCCAAGATACTCAATCCACTATTTCCTTTTTCTCTGCAACATCAGGCCGCCCAGACCCAGCAGTGCAATCGTCGCCGGCTCGGGAACCGCAGCGATTGTTGTCTTGCCCGGGTTAGTTTCATCGAAATCGGCCGTTACTGTTCCGGCGCCGCCAAAGCCCACAATTCTGCCTGAAGCGATGTAGTCGTTCACTTTACCCAGATGGTCACCATCTATGGTAACAACGCCGTTCTCAATGTTCAGCAGTGATCCTTCCTTGATCGAATCGGTGGGATGGATATTTTGCAGATCCAGCAGGCCTTCCATAACATTTACGAATCCGACTCCGCTGTTCCAGCCGAGTCCGACCATTTCCGTCACCCGGACCGATCCTCCAGTGATGTCCAGCGTTCCGGTGCCGGCGCCATCGAGAAGACCAACCCACATGTGCTGCCCGAATGTTACACTGCCGCCGGTCTCAACGACCATGTGAGCAGTGTTGTTGTAGCCGATACTCGACCACACCGCACCTGTCTCCAGGCTGCCGCCGGCTATTACGCGAATCAAGCCGCCCGGTCCGTTATCACCCTGAACAAGCTGGTTAACAGATACCGGCTCGCTGATTACACACTCGGCGGCATCGGGCACATTGAAAACCGCCTTATTATCCTGCACACCGGGAACGTCGTTGGTCCAATTCGCTTCGGTACTCCAGTCGCCTGTATCGGGCGGATAAATGCCGTTGGCCGCCGGATTCCAGACCGTAGCTGCGGTTGACAGGCCCGCCGTCGTCAGGACGGCAATTACTAATGCTACACCAGTTCTTTTCATCATCCTTTCCTTCCAAAAAGACACCCATAAAAGCATTGATATTGTGGCCTGGCCTACTATAAATCGCTGCAGTCAAGTGCATTACAGTCAAGCCAGCCGCTCGCGAAGATAGCGAAGTCAACAAAGTCCTCTTTACAGTTTTCATCCAAATCGCCGGGTATCGCAGTGAAACCGGGCAATGACTTGGCGGCGTCACAACTGTTGGCGAATACTTCGATTGTGATCTCTTCCTCGCCTATGTTGTCGGCTTCCTCGCCGTCATCGGCCGTCAGTTTCAAAACGTATACACCAACCTCGCTGAAGCTGACAACAGTGTCCTCTGTGTTGAGGTTGGCGAATGTTGCAGTATTCTCATTGGGCTCGCTAACCACGGACCAGGCGACGGAAGGATTTGCTGTGGCGTCATCAGTGATGGTTGCGTCCAGACTTACATCGACTGTGCCACCGGTCAACCAGGGAGCGGGGGGATCTGCTTCTATTTCGACCTGAGGTGCTGAATTGCCTACCCAGAACGAAAAAATGGGGCTGAACACCGGATCATCATCGCTGCCGACATAGGTATCCACCGCCCACCAGTATCGCCTCTGGCCCTCGACCGTAACAGTATGCGAAGTAACGTTCCCCTGGCTTACAACCCTGATCGATTCGGGGTCGGTGAAGTTCTTCAATGCATAATAGTCGTCTGTGATATAGACGTCGACGGGAACCGGCTGGCCGGGAACACAGGGATCCGGCAGAGTCCAGCTCAGCTCGACCTGACCGGCTGCGACAGTGCTGTTCTCAGTTGAAGGAAATACTTCCAGAGGATGAACCGCGGTAAAGGTGGTCTTTCCCGGCGTAGTCTCGTCAAAATCTGTATTTACCGTGCCCTGGCCGCCGAAACCCACAATTCTACCATTGGCTATATAGTCGTTAACCTTGCCAAGGTGATTGCCGTCGATTGTCACAACGCCGTTGCGGACATCCAGCAGGGACCCTTCCTTTATCGAATCAGTGGGATGCATGTTGTGTAAATCAAAATGACCGGCAATAACATCCACTGCACCGGTGCCGGTGTTCCAGCCGAGTCCGACCATTTCCGCTACTCGGACGTGTCCGCCGAGCAATTCCAGCCTGCCGGTTCCGTCTCCGGCGAGCAGTCCGACCCACAGGTGCTGACCGAAAACAATTTCGCCCCCGGTCTCTACAATGGCAAGGGCCGCATTGTTATATCCGATGCCCGACCAGACTGAACCGGTCGTAAGGCTTCCTCCATCGATAATGCGGAGTACGCCGCCTGGGCCGTTGTCGCCCTGTACAAGTTGGTTACAGCCTACAGGAGTACTGACCACGCACTCGGCGGCATCGGGAACATTAAACACGACCTTGGAATTTCCATCCCCCGGATCGGTCAGGGGTACGCCATTTGTCCAGTTGGCCGCGACATTCCAGTCCCCGGTATTGGGCGGATAGATGCCGTTGGCGGCGGGATTCCAGACCGTAGCTGAGGTGGCTATGCCAGCCATCAGCATCACGGCTGCTACACACATTGAGACTTGTACTTTCATTTTGATCCTCCTTAGGTGGCACAGTTTTGATTTGAGTTTTCCATCACCTGATTTAAGCCAGTGCTCCGACTCTGTTTGCCATGGTTCGAGCCACCTTCCTCCGATCAAGCCCTGTTGGGCATTACAAAGAGAGAGGAAGTCCTCGAATCGATATGGGCAACGATTGCTTTTGGCACTTACGGGTCCGCTCTTAAGCTAATCCAACGTACCAATTTGATTCCGGCGAAAACGCTTTTGTTATTCTGACGTTTCATGAGCTCGCCATTTAATCTGAGCGCCCTCGTCTGAGACCTGAGAACTTGCAGGGCGCTACCTTGCTGTTTAACGCGCCAATTATAAGGTTGCGTTCCACCTCTTGTCAAGGCCATTTTATTTTTTTACTGCGATTGATTCTTAAATGTAAATACATATAGTTGTAAAGTCCGCCTTCGAGAAGCGGTAGTACAACGATTCCCGCACTATCGTTTGCCCGATTGATTCTCAGAAGACAACATAACGCCGTCTTTAGATGTGTGAAGAAGAAGTTCGGGTTCTCACAGCACTGACAGGGGGAAGGTGGCTCGTAAACGAAAACAGGAAGCGTGATATGTCGCTGCGCCATAAAGATTTATATCAAATAGCCAGCTAGAAAGAAATAGACCGTCCACAAGACCGACGAAATTAACAATTCCCCAGCAAATGCTATTAAAGCGGGATCTTGGGTTCGCATACCGCAGATGCGCAGTACATAGCACCCGGCAATTGTAAGCGATAGATTCGAGTTTGCTAATACAACTATTGACCTTCCCATATCTACTGGGTATACTTTACAAGAAGTGAATCAATTGCCTGGATTTTTCAACGACTCAGGAGCAAATTTTGCCCGACAAAGCAAAGAATACAAGAATTAAACACAGGGAAATATATGACGCTTTCTGCAGCGCAATTATGGAGGGCAAATACCTTCCTGGTGAAAAAGTTCCGACCGAAAAGGAAATCGCCGCGCAGTTCAATGCATCCAGGCCCACTGTAGGGCGTGCCATGAGAGACCTCGAACAGCACGGCATGGTCGTCCGACGCCAAGGCTCAGGCACATTTGTCCGTAGAGTGACCCATTCAAGAACTCAAACGCTGGGCATACTTATACCCTGGCAGGCCGGTGACTCACTTGATTCTAAAACTTCTGTCTTTGCCGCGATGGTACCCGAAATCTCCAGAATAGCGAGCAGGACGGGCTACAGCTTGCTGTTGAATGAATCTCCGCGGGACCATGCAGCCGATGTAGCGGGACGAGCCAAGACAATTTGCAGGCAATTGATCGATCTTCAGGTGGCCGGCGTATTTTTCATGCCCATCGATACCCCGTCAAGCGACATAAGATGTAATGCAGAGATAGCCGAGTCATTCGAGCAGGCCGGAATAGCCGTCGTGTTGCTCGACAGAGATATAAACGAATGGTCGAATCGCAGCAAGTTCGATATCGTCGGGATTGATAACAAATACGCCTCATATATACTTACGAGACACCTGCTCGCGCTGGGCTGTCGGCGAATCGATTTTCTTACAGGGGTTATGGGTGTTACTTCAGTTGTTAGCCGGATCGAAGGTTTCTGGAAGGCTCTTAGAGAAGCCGGCAAACCCTATGATGCATCGCAGATTGTGCAGATCGACTTTACCGGGTTGACTGACCCGGATACGGGCCATAACGATGCAGGGCTTTCCAAGGTGGTCGATCGCATCAAAAGCGGAAAGACCGAGGCGATAGTGTGCGTTAACGACATGACGGCAATTCGCCTGATGCAGTATCTGCTCAAAGCCGGTATTTCAATTCCTGACGATGTTAGAATAGTGGGCTTTGATGATTCGCCGATTGACGAGTTTCTGCCAGTGCCTTTGACTACAATTCGTCAGAACGTGCATGCTTTGGCCTGCGAGGCTGTAAGGACGCTTAAAGACCGCATGGAAAAGCCTGATTCGCCTGCACGCGATGTCATGGTTACTACTGAACTTATCATTCGCAAATCATGCGGTTCTTGAGAGCATAGAACGATTCGGCTTCAAAGAGAGTTTCGATAGTATCGAGCGAAACGCAGGTATTGTTGGTCTCGTTTGACTCGGCGCCTTAACCCGGCAGCAGAGCAATCAGACAGAATAGTCGCGGTTCCGTCTACCATGCTCAAGGTTTTGAACCGGGATCTCGAATGGGCCGGTATTGAGAAGACACAAGACGGTAAAACCGTGCATCTGCACGCATGTCGGCATAGCTATATCACTTTGCTGGCTCGCAGTGGTATGCAGCCCCACATTTTGAAGAAGTTGGCTCGCCACTCAAAAACGGACATGACGCTCTCAGTCTACACTCACATCGTACATGGGGATGAAAGCCTAGCAGTTGAGAACCTGCCGAATCCCGATCAGAATGATGAGATTGTCGAGTCCAAAGCTACCGGCACAAACGATACAAAACCACATGTACGCCTACATGTACAAAACTGGCTTCAGTTGGCTTTGGAGGCGGCAAAGGACACCACACGGTTCTAGATGGGCAGGGGGGGCTCAAAACGGCTCTCAGGCACTAAAAAAGCCCGATTGTCAGGGTATGACAACAGGGCTAAGCGAATGGGCGATACTGGACTTGAACCAGTGACCTCCTGCGTGTCGAGCAGGCGCTCTAGCCAACTGAGCTAATCGCCCGTAAAGGACTATTTGCGACAGTATTGCCGCAAATCAAACCGAAATCAAGCCAATTTTCGGCTAAAACTATATTATCCCGGCTATTGACCGTACTGTCAATAAGATTTCCGCCGCAATTGGTTCGTGGGGAATGACCCGGATCGCCCGTTTTTTTTTGGCTATCGTGGGTTTTGACGGGCGGGATTGACCCTGTTGGAATGGGCTCACTCGATATTTCTTCGAATCGCGGCGGCAGCACAGATCTTTTTTGTGGCATTGCCCACTTCTGTGGTGAGTTCGATCTGAACCGTTTTGACGAGGGTGGGATTGGCTGCTGAGGTGCTCTTAGCGAAGTTGGCCGAAGAAACGTCGTCGCAAATGACGTAATCCGGGTCGCTGAGATCGTCGTCGGTTTTAAGATATAGCTTGCCGGCGTTGGAATCGAAGGTGTAGGTCAGAAGAGAACCGTCCGACGCGACAAATGTGCACTCGTGAGCCGGCGCACAGGGGTCGACGGCATCGGCGGTTCGCAGTTGGGCGGTAATACGCTGTACGGCCTGCCTGGCCTGGTTTATCGCCTTGAATGCATTGTCATTTTCGCGGTGATTCGTGCTCACACCGTTGAAGGCGATTCCCACAGCAGCCATAAGCACCGCCATAATCGCCAGAACCAGCATAAGTTCAATCAGCGTAAAACCGGCACCCGAATTGTGAAATTTGGCGGAATTATTCATGAGTTTCACCTAATATCTTGCCCGGATCCAGGAGCTGGAGGTAATCTCATCGCCATTGTACAATACTCGAACCGTAACGCGGACAAACGACGTTGAATGATTTTCCACGACCGACTCGAAATCGAATCCGCTTACGTTCTGGACCGTGACTTGCTGGGTGAACGAGCCGAAATCGCTCAGAACGTTTCGTCCGGCATCCACAGGCGGAGAAAATACCGCACCGTTTAGATCGTCCAAATCGTCGTAGTCTTCGAGCGAAGCTTCTTCCGGGCCGAAGGTCGTCGTATCGGTCTGGGGATCGGTTACCGGAAGAGTGGTAGTGAGTTCTCTGATCTGTTCGACGAAGAATTCAGCGGTGGAAAGAGTCATGCCCGCTCCGTTGGCCGCGGTCAGGGTTCCTGTGGCGGCGATGAGCGCGGCGAAAGCCACACCGACCAGCATTACGGCGATGAGCACTTCTATGAGCGTAAATCCCTGCTCGCGTTTGCAGCCTTGCGTTTTCATGGCTTTGATTCCGGGCAAATTGTAATTCCGGTTAAAAACTTCCAGAGGCGTTCTATTTGCCAGTCACTACGTTGGACATTCTGAAGATAGGCAGAATGATGCTCATTGCGATGAAGCCGACCAGCACACCCATCAATACTATCATTATGGGTTCGATCATAGACGTAACCGTTTTTATGACCGTGCGCAATTCGCGCGCATAGTATTCGGAAACATCCCTCAGGACATCACTCATCGTTCCCGAATCTTCACCGCTGCGTATCATCTGGACTACGTTAGGAGGCATAAGCGTACTGCGGGCCAAGCTGGAAGCGATTTTTTTGCCCTGGCGCACTTCTTCGTACACACCGAGCCACATATTGCGGTACATCGTGTTGCCGGCAATTTGAGCGGTTATCGAAATCGTATTGAGAATCGGGACGCCCGCGCGCGTCAGCACACCCATCGTATGCAGAGACCGTGTAATGTAGAGGTTTCTGCAGAGGGTTCTCATCAGAGGAAGTCTCAGCTTTGTCTTATCCCACCAGACTCTGCCCGACTTGGTACCTATGAAATGCCAGAAGCCCCAGAAGGCGGCTCCTATCCCCGGAACTATGAAATACCAGTAGCCGCGCAAAAATGCGCTCGAAGCCATGAGTATCTTGGTAGGAGCCGGCAGCAGGTGTTCTTTTCCCTGAAATATAGCCGTAAAGCGAGGCAGAACAAAGCACAACAGAAACACTGTCACAAAGACAGCCATAAAGGCAATTATGGCCGGATAGACCATTGCCCCCTTGACCTGGGAATTGGTCTCGGCTTCCTGGTCCAGATAGTTTGCGAGCTTCTGCAGCATATCGCTGAGCGAGCCGGAAATTTCGGCGGCCGCCACCATGTTTATGTAAATGTTGGTAAACACCTGAGGGTGTTCGGCAAGCGCCTGGGAGAAGCTGTGACCGGCTTCGATGCGGTTCTTGAGATCCGAGATAACGACCTTGAATTTTTCGTTCTCGATCTGTTCGGATATAGCTTCGAGTGAATCCTGAAGACTGATGCCGGCCCGAACCATAATAGCGAGCTGATTGGTAAAGTTCAGAATGTCTTTTCTGCTCGGCCCGAATTCGACTCTGAATTCCTTCAGCTTGTTCACGCCCGACGCCTTGCCCGATGCCGAAGTATGAGGTCTTCGCCTTGGCGGCGAGGATGTCTTACGGGTCTGAACCTGACCGTTTTGCTCGCTGGGATTTACGGCGACAGCCGCTCCCGACTGATTGTTGGCTGAAAACATGATAAGCCTTGTTTTCTAATTCTGACTTTGCTATCTGTTCGCAACTTCGAATTCCCCGTGGGGCACCAGCACCTTTTCCATCTTGGCCGGGTTGCTCGAACGGGTGATTGCTTCTTCGCGGTCGATATAGCCGCCGAAGTAAGCCTCGGCGATACTGTTATCGAGGCTCTGCATTCCAAGCCTGCGGGAGGTCTCGATAATGTTCGGTATTTCGTAAATCCGGTTTTCACGAATGCAGTTTCGTGTCGCCGAGGTGCACAGCAGTATTTCGGTGCACGGAATCATGCCTGGTTCGTCGATCCTTCTGAAGAGTGTCTGCGAGATTACCGCCTGAAGTGTTCCCGCGAGCATAGTGCGTATTTGATTCTGCTGGCTGGCCGGATAAATATCTATAATACGTTCGATGCTCTGAGAGGCGTTAATCGTGTGGAGAGTACTGAAGACCAGGTGGCCCGTTTCGGCCGCGGTTATGGTAAAGCTCGTGGTTTCGAGGTCTCGCATTTCGCCGACCATGATGATGTCGGGGTCCTGACGAAGGACGTGGCGAAGACCGGAGGCAAAATCCGGACAGTCCGATCCGATTTCCCGCTGTTCGATCATGGAAAGATTGTTCTCGAGAAGATATTCGATCGGGTCTTCGAGCGTGACTATTCGCTTACGGTCTCTTTCGTTGATTGCGCCGATCATCGCGGCCAGAGTCGTACTTTTACCGGAACCGGTATGTCCCGTTACCAGAACGAGTCCGCGTGGCAGGTCGATCAGCTCTTCGACAATTGCGGGCAGGTGCAGGTGGTCGATCCCGAAGACCTGGTTCGGAATCACCCTGAACGAAATGGCGATGGAGTTGCGCTGAATGTGCGCGTTCACACGGAAGCGATGCCCGTCTTCGATGGTTGTGGAAAAATCCAAATCGCATTTTTCCAGAAACTGCTGGTACCTGTCCGGTCCGACCATCGACAGCAGCATTTCGCGGGCGTCCTCGTTGCTGACCGGAGGGAAGTCCATTATGATCAGATCGGTGTTTTTCCGCAGAATAGGAGGCATCCCGACATTCACGTGAACGTCGCTCGCTTCCATTTCAATGCCTTTGGCCAGTATTTCCTTTATGTCAGTCATGTCTTTCTTTCCTTGTTCGGGGCTTTATGACGTCAGTCATTTTTCTCTTCGGACTCGGTTGCACCCGCTTCGTCGCCTTGTTTGGGCTTTGCCTTGCGGGTGTTGGCTTCGGTAACCCTCAGCACTTCTTCGACGGTCGTCAGTCCCTTTCTCACCTTTGCCATACCGTCGTCATACAGGCCGGGCTTGCCGCTGTCACGGAAGGCGTTTCGCATATTGCTGACCGAAGCATCGGTGTTTATCATGTCCCTAAAGGCGTCGTCTACAGTCAGCAGCTCGTAAATACCGACTCGTCCGCTGTATCCCGAGTCGCGGCACTGGTCGCAGCCGACGCCGTGCACCACGTCCTCGAGCTTTATGCCGGCATCATCCACGAATTTGCGCATTGGTTCGGGAACCTCATATCTTTCTTTGCAGTTCTGGCAGACCCTTCTTACCAGCCGCTGGGCGAGGATGCCGTTCAGCGATGCAGCAATCAGATAAGCTTCCACGCCGATGTTTACAAGCCGCGTAACACTGCTCGGGGCGTCGTTCGTATGAAGCGTAGAGAGCACAAGGTGGCCCGTTAACGCCGCCTGAACCGCAATCGAAGCCGTGTCCACATCGCGGATTTCGCCGATCATTATGACATCCGGGTCCTGGCGAAGCAGACTTCTCAGGGCCGAAGCGAAGGTCAGACCGATCTTTTCGATTGCCTGTACCTGATTGCAGAATTCGAGTCTGTATTCGACCGGATCTTCGACTGTGGAGATATTCAGAGTGTCTCCGTCCATCTGGCCCAGTGCGGTGTACAAGGTGGTGCTTTTACCCGATCCGGTCGGGCCGGTTACCAGCATAATTCCGTGTGGCAGAGTAACCTGTCTTTTGAATTCGGCCTGAAGTTCCGGCTCCATTCCCAGTTCTTCGAGCCCCCGAAGTATCGACCTGCTGTCGAGTACCCGGATAACCACCTTTTCGCCCATGCTGGTAGGCAAAGTGGAAACTCGAAGGTCTATTTCCCTGCCTCCCACGATGACCGAGACTTTTCCGTCCTGTGGCAGGCGTCTCTCGCTTATATCGAGATTGGCCATGACCTTGATTCTGGAGACGATCGCCGGATGCATCTTCAGCGGACTCGTCATGACTTCGAAAAGCACGCCGTCGATTCGATTCCTGATTCGAGTGTGCTTTGGCTTCGGTTCTATGTGGATATCACTGGCGCCTTCACGGATGGCGCTGCTGATAAGGTAATTGACGAATTTGATGACCGGAGACTGGCCCGCCATCTTTTCCAGGTCTTCGGCAACCTCTCGATTCTGGTCCTGAATGACTTCGACTTCGGTCATGTCGCTGATGATATCGTCAACGTCGCATTCGAGCGTTTCGGTTGCACCGAATGCTTCGCATACCGCATCGATATCTTCCGACACAGTGACTAAAAGCCGGACGGGCATGTTCACCTGCGTTTTCACGCTCTCGATGGCGAAAACATTTTCCGGCTCCGTAGTTGCGACAACAAGAGTATTGTCATCGATCTCCACGGGCATTATGCCGATTGTTTGAATCGAGTCGATGTCAAGTTTGTCAAAGGCCTCTTTCTGTACGTTTTCAGACGTAAAACGCTTGAAAGGCACATCGTAGAGTTTGGCCTTTGCCATCTGAATGTCGGTGCCGGTCAGAGTTCCCGTTCCCATGAGCAGGCCGGTGAGATCGGCTCCCGGTTTCGAGGACATCTCACCCCTGATCCGGGCATGCAGATCGGGTGTGAGCCTTTGCATTTCCAGCAAGACATCGGCGAGGTCGCGAACGTGCGGCTCGGCGGTCTCTTCCGGAAAGTAGAGATCACTCAGCCCCTGAATTTCGTCGTTGTCGCCGCCGAACTGACCTGCCGGCTCGTCATACCGAGAGAAATCCCCCTGGCCACCGGGCTGGGAGCTTTTCCTGTTTCTGGAAAAAATCGAGGTTCGTTTCATTCGGATAGCTTCAACTCAATTTCGAGATCTGTTGACTTTACATTAGCGCCGGCCGCTGTTTCGCCGAGAATCCATCTCAATGTAACACTCGACTGGCCTATGTGTACAACTTCGAAACCTTCAACTGAGTCGCCCTCGTATACGATGCTGTCATTTATCATGCAGCCGTTCTTATGGCCCGATTGTATGATGCTGAGCAGTTTGAGGGACTTACTCTTCTGTTCGAGCTTCATTCTCAGCATCGCCAATTCGTCGGGTTCCTCGGATACGAGACTTTTTTTCACTGCCGGGGCGAAAACCTCGAATTCGAACGGGTTCTTGGCCAGCTCGTTTACCTGTACCTGTTCCACATCCGAATATTCGTACAATCTGTCCAGTACGTGATCCACGTTGTCGGCCTCGGCTTTGCCGCCCGTTAACTGGGCTATCGCCTTTTCGATTCGCAGTTCCTCGGCGCCCGTGTCTTCGGCCGATGCCGCCTGCGGCGTGCTCTTTTTGATCATCAGCCACAGGCAAAGTCCTCCGACGATGAACAGAATTCCCACGAGCGTGGTGCTCTTGCGGAGACTGCCGCTTTTCGAAGAAACGCTGATGAAATCCTGCCCTTTTTCAGGTGAATTCTGCTGGTTTTTTTCGTTAACCGCGTCGGTGGGATCTACTCGGTCATCTTTCATAAAGGATAACATGTTTATAAACCTTTCACGCTTTTCGAAGGTTGAAAGTGTTGGTCCGGGCTCAGCCGACGTGCGTCTGGAAAAAGATGCTAACGACAAAGTCGGCGGCAACGCGTCCTTTTTCGTCGAAACGTTTGTCGAGCTTCAGTTCACGAATTTTCATTATTCGCGGCAGCTTTTCCAGCTCCAGAAGGAAGACATAGAATGAGTTGAAGTTGCCCTCCAGCTCCATCTTTAACGGCTGTTCCACGTAACCGCTGTTGTCCTTCTGATCGAGGGTGCGGATGCTTTTCGGCTCCAGGCCCTGTTTTTGGGCTATCAGCGTTACGTTTTCGAGTACCTTGTGGATTTCGCTGGTCGGGGGCAGTTTGCTCTCGAAGAATTGGATAGCTTCCTGAAGCTGTGCCAGTTCTCGATTGAGATCCTCGGCCGCGGCGGTAGCTTTTTCGAATTCGGCCAGCTTGGTTCGTTGCTTCTGGACCCGCATTTTAGCTTTTGCCAGGTGCTCGTTGGCTGGCTTGATCATGAACTGATACCCGCATGCCGCAACGCCCAGGACAAGGACGAAGAACACGAGTTTTCTTAGACCGCTTGTCATCATCTGCTCCTCTGATTACTGCAAGCTTTCGCTTCCGGTTGTATTACCACATCAGGTCAGAAACTCCAGATAGTCGTCTTGGCCTTGGACCTGATCTGTTCGATGTCTTCTTTGCTCAGGTGAATCTCTTTTTTCAGCATCGCCTTGAGTTTGAACTGGCGGAAACACGTTTCGTTCACTTCATGCTCCATTGACTCGACAAGAGCCACGTCCTGCAGCAATGTAGATTTGCCGAGTCGCTGGATATAAGCCGCAACTTCGAGATCGCTGGGGGCTATGCCCTGAATATCAATCTTGGTCTCAAGCAGCTTTTCGGGCGAAGGCTGCACGACAGGCTGAAGGTCCTTGGCCTTTCCCTTGGGCGGTGTGGCGGGAATTGGAGTTCTACGGGCGTTTTTCGGCGCTTTCTGTATAACGTCTACTTTGCTGAGCGAAACGCCGGCGGGCAGATTGTTTGTCATGTCCGCCAGCAGAATACTCTTGGGAACCGGATCAAGCAGTTCATAGGTGGTCAAAGCAGTTTTCATCATTGCCTTGCGACTGACCTGCAGCTTTTCGAACTTCTCTATGGACTCCTGAACCCGCGCCATCTTGGCCGCGACAAGTTCCTCCTCGGCGATGCATGCGTTCTGTCTGATCCTTATTGTCGCAAAGGCGCCCCCAAGACCGCCCAGAACCA
Source organism: uncultured Pirellulales bacterium (assembly GCA_964406945.1). Lineage (GTDB taxonomy): Bacteria > Planctomycetota > Phycisphaerae > Sedimentisphaerales > Anaerobacaceae > UBA2266. Next base: position 20,507 of record CAYOTO010000020.1, on the reverse strand, counting down.
GAAGCAGCAGAACGACATAGAGAATGTTGGTTCGCCTCGATTCCGTGTTCTGAACGTAATCATCCGGTACAAAATTAATGTTAAGCATTTTTCGACCCGTATCTGTTGGATTAGACTATGTGGCCAGGCTCAAGCCAAACGCGGTGGCCCAGGTTACCTGAGTGTTTCTTCTATCGATGCCGCACTTATATGGATCCGCGACCCCGATTGCCGCAATGCAGTCGCCTATCTGGGCCTTCATTTCGAGTTGTTTTGCGATGTTGGCGCAGACGCCGCCTTCGACGGCTCTGCCGGAGAGGAATATCAGCCTTTCAATTCCGACGCCTCTGTAAGCGGAAAGAAACTGCTTGCGGCATGTGATCAGTTCCATAACCAGCCTGTTGACGTTGGCTTCGACCTGCAATTGGGCGCTTCCGATGGGTATTGACCGTGCGAACATTACGTCCGTGTGGCGGCTTATCACCAGATTCGAACAATGGGGTTCTATGTCCAGCAGCATTACCACGGCGTTCAGATCGCTTTTACGCCGGCCGAAAAAACTGCCGTAAGTATTCGCAAGTGCCAGCGGCCACACTCCTATGGATTTGAGCGCTAGATTCGCCTTTTCGTAGATTGCAAGGTGACGCTCGATTATGCTGCGGTCTGTTACCATGGCCAGGACGTTGTTTTGTTCGGTCGGCATGCACTTGATCAGCGCATTAGAGGGATCGAAAGGCAGCTTCTGCTGAATTTTGGCCAGGACCGCGTCTTCCACTCGATCCTGTTCGACCTTGGGCGTCTTCAGATGATCGACGAAAACCTCCGTGGCGGGTATGGCGGCGGCGACCTTATTGCCCTTGAAACGTCCCTCCGCGATGTTCTTTTTGACGGCGTCTATGGCCCACCTTTGCCATGCAGCGGTGGCAGGCTCCACTTCGGACGGCCTTGCAATGCTTGTGCCCGCGAGCAGACGCACGCCTTTTTTGTTGTCGAGCGACAGTTGAATTAACTTAATGCTGTCATGCCCGATGTCCAGCCCTATCGGCGAGTGGCGGTTGTTGAGAAACCCGAACATATCGACTTAGCCCAATAGAAAATTTGCCCCAGTGCTAAAAACGTTTTTTGCGGCTGATTCTGATGCCCGGCCTGTGCTCGCCCGCTCAGCACATTCTTGCCCGTTTTTGATAGACGGGTTCTCCGGCTGAAGGGGGCTATCCCGGTACCGGTTTCAAACCACGTAAAATATATAAAACGGAGTACCGGTTACCAAACTTGTGACAAGAAGGCGGCTACTGAAAGTGCATGAGGGTGTATGCAGGCACAGCAGGGGGCTGAACCATGCAGGTCCGAAAATGCTTTTTGAAGTTGTTTTTGCAGTTTTGCCTTATGGGACTTTCGGCCTGCCTGCAAATAAGAAGAAGTTACTCGGCCTTTAGTTTGCGACTCATCAGATCGTCCAGCGCCTTCTGCACGGACTTGCCTTCGAACAACACCTCGAATACCGCGCGGATTATTGGAACCTCTACGTTGTGCTTCTCTGCCAGTTGCACAACGGATTTGCAGGTGGGAATTCCTTCTACCACGGATTCGGTGGCTGCTTTGGCATTGTCGACGCTTTGTCCGGCCCCGACTCTCTCACCGAATGAGCGGTTGCGACCCTTGGGTGAAATGCATGTTGTTACCAGATCGCCCAGCCCGGTCAGACCCGCGAAGGTGTGGGGATTGGCCCCCATAGCCAGGCCAAGTCGCGATATTTCAGCCAGCCCTCTGCAAAGCAGGGCGGCTTTTGCGTTGTCACCCAGACCGATACCGTCCACTATGCCCGCGGCGATCGCGATGATGTTTTTCATTGCCCCGGCCAGTTCGACTCCTACTATGTCGGTGTTGGTGTAGACCCTGAGCCAATTGCAATGAAAGGTTTCCTGGACCTTTCGGGCGAGTTGTTCGTCGCTTGATGCCGCGCAAGCGGTGGCCGGCAGCCTTCTTGCCAGTTCGTCGGCGATTGTCGGTCCCGATAATACGCAGTACCTTGCAGCGGCCGAATCATCGAGCACTTCCGCGATGATTTGCGTCGGCCGCAGCAGCGTGGAATTCTCAATCCCTTTGGCGACCGAGATTATCGGTACCCTTTCGGGAGTGTGGGATTTGAGCCGGTCCCAGACCGGCCTGACGAACTGGCACGGCACGGCTGAGACAATCAGGTCCGCTTCGGCCATTATGCGGTCGTCTTCGGGCTCGAATTCGAGCGAGTTGTGGAGTTTGTATCCGGGCAGAAACTTCCTGTTCTCGCCGTCGGCCTCTATCTGAAGCAACTGTTCGCGGTCGTGCCCCCACATCCTGACGGAAATCTTCTTCTCGCACAGCAGTCTGCTGAGCACGGTGCCCATCGCGCCGTCGCCTATTATTGCAACTTTTTCAAACATAGCCGGAAATCTAACCTCCGCGGCCTGTAAAGTCAACGTCGATGTCCGGTTTTACCCGAATCGGATTCGAGCTTGCTTCTTTTTCGGACTATTCCGCGATGCGAAACAGATACTTTTCGCTGCGAAGAAACATACACCCGCCGCTTGTGGCCGGCGAGGCGAAAGTTCTCTCGCCCAGTTCGTTCTTTGCGACGATCTCCAGTTCTTCGCCGGGTAGAACGACCGTCATTTCACCTTTGTCGGACCGTCTATAATCCAGTGTTCTTTGCCCGTATCCGGGTCGTAGCTGGCCACGCATTTGCTGCCGGAAAGGATCAACTGATTCCTGCCCTCGATGGTGCGGCCGGGCAAAGGGCTTGTTTTCACCGCTTGATTCTGATTCTATATGGCGGTAAGCAACAATGTAAACACTGACCGGAAAGGACAATACATGCTCAGGACGTTGATTTCTACATTGATGATTCTCTCGGTTCTTGCAGGAATATCACAAGCCGCAACGGAAGAAGGCTGGATATCGCTTTTTGACGGCAAGAGCTTCGACGGTTGGAAAGCTGTGGAGAACCCGGACAGTTTCAAAGTTGTCGACGGCATAATCGTCGCGGACGGACCGAGAAGCCATCTGTTCTACACAGGGCCAGTGAGCAACGCTATTTTTACCGATTTCGAGCTGAAAGTGGACGTGAAGACGACCAGGGGTTCCAACGGTGGTATTTACTTCCACACAGAAGTACAGGAAGAAGGCTGGCCGACAGAAGGCTTCGAGGCTCAGGTCAACAACACCCACACCAATCGCACCCGGACCGGCAGTCTATTCGCAATGGAGGACTTAGAAACGACCCGGGTGTCCGACAATGAGTGGTTTACAGAGCATGTAATCGTCAGCGGTAAGCGGATCATCATAAAGGTAAACGACCGCAAGGTCATTGACTGGACCGAGCCGCAAGAGCCGGCGGCCCCCAAAGCCTATCCAGGCAGGATGATATCCCGGGGAACATTCGCTCTGCAGGCCCACGATCCGGGTAGCCGGATTTATTACCGCAATATTCGCGTAAAACCTCTTCCTGTCATTGATTTTCCGCTCGAAGACCTCCATGTACACCTCAAGGGCGGTCTGACGTTGGACGAGGCTGTCGAGATGTCGGAAAAGAGGAGGGTTAAGTTCGGTATAGCCCAGAATTGCGGAAAGGGGTTCCCATGCACTAATGATGAGGGATTGAAGGCGTTTCTGGCTAAGCTCAAGGGCAAGCCTGTCTATAGTGCGATGCAGGCCGAGGGCAGAGAATGGCTCAAGATGTTTTCTCCCCGCTGGATGGCGGAATTTGACTATATTTTCACCGATTCGATGACGTGGACCGACGATAAGGGGCGTCGTATGCGGTTGTGGATGCCCGATGAAGTGTTCGTCGATGATGAGCAGCAGTTCATGGACATGCTTGTCGACAGGGCAGTCCGGATCATAAGTAACGAACCTATAGATATTTACGTCAATCCTACATACCTGCCGGCGGTGATTGCGGATAAATACGACCAACTCTGGACTCCGAAGAGGATCAAAAGGGTTATCACAGCGGCAAAAGACAACAATGTGGCAATTGAAATCAACTCGCGTTTCATGCTGCCGAGCAAGAAGTTCATCCGGATGGCCAAAAAAGCGGGTTGTAAGTTCACCTGCGGCACAAACAACGGCGGCAGGGATCTTGGGACTCTGGAGTATTCAAAGCGCATGATTCGCGAATGCGGTCTCACAAAAAACGATCTATTCACCCCCAGACCCAAGGGCGAGAGAGCGGTAGACCGGTGGCAGGCAAGACGCTGACGCTCTGTATCAGGCACTCTTGAGCGGACAAAACAGCTGACTGCGAAGCGGTGTAAACTTGAGTAAGACTAAAAAAGTCAAAATTATTTCAATGCTATAAACGATTGTCCTATAACGACTTGCGGCAAACATGACCTGCCTCTGAGAGGGAAAGCTAGAATAATCCAGTTGACAGGGAGTTGCAGTTCGTATATCGTAGCGATTACTAAATAGGACAGAATTAGTCGTAGTAGCCGTGTGCAACAGGCTATTGAGATTCTGGAAGGTTTTGAAAATGGTGAAGCACACCGAACCACTGAGCAGGACCGAGTTGCGACGCAAGATGAGCGAGTTCGAGACGAACTGTCGTCGCAGCGGTTTGCGTGTAACCCCACAGCGGATGGCGGTCTATGAAGCCCTCATAGAGGCTGATGACCATCCATCGGCCGAGATGGTCTACCGCAAGGTGAGAAGACGGTTTCCCACGATTTCACTGGACACGGTAAACCGCAGTCTGAGCACGTTCAGTCGCATTGGGGCCGCAACGGTCGTGGAAGGCACCGGTGGGGCGAAGCGGTTTGACGGTGATCTGAGCAAGCATCAGCATTTCAGGTGTGTCAAATGCGGCCGCATTATTGATTTTCTCCATGAACCATTTGAACACATGGAAGTTCCAGATACACTGAAAAGTCAATTCAGGATTGTAAGAAGCACAGTGTATTTCGAGGGCGTTTGTGACCGATGCAAGCCATGGGGCAATGAAAGTATTTAATAACCTTATGAGCAAAGGAGATAGTATATGGATTTAAAGGGTAGTCAGACTGAAAAGAACCTGCTGACAGCTTTTGCAGGGGAATCACAGGCAAGGAACCGGTACACCTATTTTGCAAGCCAGGCCAAGAAAGAAGGCTATGAACAGATTGCGGCTATTTTCGCCGAAACTGCGGACCAGGAGAAAGAGCATGCAAAACGAGAGTTCAAGTTTCTCCAGGGCGGATCGGCCGAAATCGCGGCGGCTTTTCCGGCGGGTGTGATCGGAACCACTGGTGAGAATCTAATCGCAGCAGCCGAGGGGGAACATTATGAGACGACCGAAATGTATCCGGGCTTCGCCGAGGTGGCCGAAAAGGAAGGTTTCTCCGAAATAGCAGTTGCTTTCAAGAGCATTGCCATCGCCGAGGCGCGGCATGAGCAGCGTTATCGTGCTCTGGCCGACAATATTGACAAGGGGTTGGTTTTCAAACGCGGTGAGCCGGTTCGGTGGGTCTGCAGAAACTGTGGCTACGTTCACGAAGGCTTGGCCCCTCCGGCTCAGTGTCCGGCCTGCATCCATCCGCAGGCATATTACGAGCTTGAAGCCGTTAATTACTAAACCATTTGAAGAAGGGGACCGAAAATGAACACTAAAGTATCGAAAAGACTGGCCGTATTGGGGGTTGCTCTCGTTGCAGTTATCGGGGGCTCGTTAGCCTATTCGCATTGCCAGATTCCCTGCGGAATCTACGGCGATGAGGCGCGATTTGCCCAGTTGGAAGAGCATTTCACGACGATCGAGAAGTCTATGAGGCTCGTAAACGAGCTTTCGGCCGAGAAGAAGCCGAATATGAACCAGATCGTACGCTGGGTCGAGAACAAAGAAGACCACGCCAATGAGGTCGGTGAGATAATCACTTACTACTTCATGGCCCAGCGAATCAAGCTGCCGCCGGCCGGAAACAGCAGTGCGCAAGGCGAATACGTGAAAAAGCTCACGCTGTTGCATGAAATGCTCGTATACGCAATGAAATGCAAGCAAACCACGGATGTCGCGAACGTGGAGAAGCTAAGAAGCACTCTGGAAGAGTTTCACCACGCCTATTTCGCAAAAAAAAACTAAGTAAATCAGCTACTCTCGCAGAACAGGAGGTGAGCAACATGGCGGAAAATACGATAACTTTCAAGGGAGAGCCTTTGACACTGGTCGGAACAAGTGTTAACGTAGGCCAGGTGGCGCCCGATTTCACTGCGGTAGGCAATGATTTGTCTGCGGTGAAGCTTTCTTCGTTCGAGGGCAAGACGGTGATTATTTCAGCGGTACCCTCGCTGGATACGCCGGTATGCGATACTCAGACGCGCCGGTTCAACGAAGAGGCTCAGTCGCTGGGCGATGACGTGGTGATACTGACGGTAAGTATGGACCTGCCTTTTGCGCAGGCCAGATGGTGCGGTGCCGCCGGGGTTGAGGCTGTCAAGACCGTATCGGATTATAAAACAGCCGATTTCGGCACCAAATATGGTGTCCTGATCGAAGAATTGCGACTTTTGGCAAGGTCGATTTTCATTGTTGATGGCGAAGGTGTCGTCCGATATAAGCAGATTGTAGAGGAGTTGACCCGGGAGCCGGACTATGATGCGGTACTGGCGGCTGTAAAGCAGCTCCAGGATGCATAAGTTTAGAAACAAAGAAAGGAGTTTTTTGAATGGCAGAGAGAAGAGAAGTATACAAGTGTAATGAGTGCGGGAACATTGTCGAGGTACTCGACGGAGGCGCCGGCCAACTCGTGTGTTGCGGCCAGCCCATGGAGAAACTGGATGCAAAGTCCGTCGACCAGGGCAAGGAAAAACACGTGCCCGTTATCGAGAAGATAGACGGTGGCGTCAGGGTGAAGGTCGGCAGTGTCGCCCATCCGATGGAGGACGAACACTACATCGAATGGATTGAGGTAACAGCCGACGGCAAGACATGCCGCCAGTTCCTCAAGCCGGGCGACGAACCGCAGGCCGAGTTCAAGGTCGATGCCCAAAGTCTTACCGCTCGCGAACATTGTAATGTTCACGGATTGTGGCAAGGAGATTAGATATGCTTGGCAAGAAAATGGAAGATGCTTTAAACGACCAGATCAATGCTGAATTCTATTCCGCTTATCTTTATCTGGCGATGAACGCATACTTCGAGAGCGTTAACCTGGGTGGTTTCGCCAATTGGATGCGAATCCAGACACAGGAAGAGGTCTCGCACGCGATGAAGATTTACGACTTTGTCAACGAGCGTGGCGGCAGGGCTGTTCTCAAGGCCGTGGACGAACCCATCAAAGAATGGGATTCGCCTTTAGCCGCGTTCGAGGCGGCCTACGATCACGAGCGGATGATAAGCGACCGCATAAACAAACTGGTCAGTCTCGCGATCAAAGAGGACGACCACGCGACAAATGCGTTCTTGCAGTGGTTTGTCAGCGAGCAGGTCGAAGAAGAAAAAAGCGCCGACGACGTCGTGCAGAAGCTTAAGCTTATGGGCGAAGCGCCCGGCGCGCTTTATATGCTTGACCAGGAAATGGGTCAAAGAGTCTTTACACCTACAACAACTGAGGAGTAGTTAATATGCCGACGCCATTCAGTGCAGACGAAGTTTACGAAATGGCCGAAGAAATCGAGCAAAACGGTGCGAAGTTTTATAGAGGGTCCGCGGAGAAGTTTCCGGATCTTAAGGAACTGTTCCTGGAGCTGGCGTCCATGGAGGACGAGCACCTTATGACGTTCAAAGCGATGCGTTCGGAGCTGTCCGAGGGCGAAAGTCAACAGCCTGTCTTCGACCCGGACGGTGAAGCGCATCTTTATCTGCGAGCGATGGCCGATGGGCACGTTTTCGACGTCAAGTCCGATCCCATGGAGCGACTTGGCGGTGTCGAATCTCCGCAGGATGTGATCAAGGCCGCTTTGCAGGTCGAAAAGGATTCGGTAGCCTTCTATGCGGGACTTAAAGAATACGTCGCGCGTCAGGCCGGCAAGGAAAAGGTCGATGCGATCATTAAAGAGGAGTTCCGCCATATAGGGCAGCTCAATCAGAGGCTTTCGGAACTATAGCAGGCAACTGGTTGCGGGCGGACGCACGGAGGCTCCGCCGCCAGGGGGCATTTGGCGATGGCTGGTAAGAAGGGACCCTCAAAGATTCTAGCCAGACAACCTATCAACCGGCGCGTAATTTACGCGCTGTTGCCCTGCGTGGCGGGTTCGATTTACTTTTTCGGCTGGCGCAGTCTCGCGGTGATCGTCTGGGCGGCGGTAGTGGGATTCATTACCGAATGGATTTTCACGCGCAAACGCGGTGAGCCGGTGAGCGAGGCGGTTTTCGTTACAACGACGATTTTCGCTTTGATAATGCCGCCAACTGTGCCTTTTCACGTACTGACGTTCGGCGTCGTCTTCGCGATAGTGTTCAGCAAAGAGGTGTTCGGAGGGTACCGGTACAACATTTTTAACCCGGCGATGGCCGGCAGATGTTTCGTTTACGTGTGCTTTCCCGTTGCCCTGACTGCAACCTGGGCGCCCGCTGCTGACGGGTATCTCGGTGCGCTGGATCGGTGGACAACGGCCTCAGCGCCGGATGCCGTTACAGCGGCCACACCCATGGCCAATTTGAAAGCCGGCAGCCTCGTAATCGATGAGGAAGGGCGCTCGGAGATTCCAGCCGAGATTCCCGAAGGCGAAAAGGTCGAAATCACGAAGTGGACGCTGTTCAAGGCCCTTCTTACGGGCAGAATCAGCGGCACCATGGGAGTTACCAGCGTTCTGCTCATACTGATCGGCGGTGTGTACCTGTACTACACAAAGACCGCCAGTCGGACCATAATCCTGTCGCTTATTTTCACGTATGCGGTGCTGAACCAGCTACTCTACTCTTTCGGAGTGGAGCCGGTCCCCGGAGCAATGGCGGCGGTGATGGGTGGGGGGTTTTTTTTCGGAGCATTTTACATGGCCACCGACCCGATCAGCGCACCGCGAACCGAGCCCGCCAAGGTCTTTTACGGAATCATGATAGGGACGTTCACGACTGTCATCCGTAATTTCTCTGTCTTCAACGGCGGATTGATGTTCTCTATTCTGCTGGGCAATATGTTCGCGCCCATCATGGACTACGGAGTCCGGCAGTATCGTCAGAAGAAAAAGGCGGAGGGCAAATCATGATACGCAAGAAAAGGTGGTTTGCCATCCTATACATGTTTGTGGTTACGGCCTTTTTCAGCACGATAGTAATCGGCTTTTCGAGGTACACGCGGCCGAGAGTCGAGGCGAACCAGGCTCTGGCGTTCGAAAGGGCGGTAGTGGAGGCTTTACCGGGGCTGTACGAGCCCGGCATGACCAGGATGCAGATTCACTCGACCTTTGTGCAGGATGTTTCCGAACCCGATGAATCATCCGGTGATGCATACGTGCTGAGGAAACAGGGACAGACGGTCGCTTACGCTCTTCCATTTGTTGGCGAGGGGTTCTGGGATACGATCAGGGGGGTCGTGGGTATCAAAGCCGATAAACGTACAGTCACCGGCATCAGATTTTACCAGCAGAGCGAAACGCCCGGTCTGGGCGCCGAGATTACGACCGAAGATTTCACCCAACAGTTCGAAAGCAAAGTTCTAGCCTCGGGAAAGCAGCCGCTCGAATTCGAGCGTCCCGGCGCGACTCTGGGCGAAAGCCAGGTGCATGCCGTGACCGGCGCAACTCAGACGAGCAATCGTGTCGAAATAATTGTGAATAATGCGATAGTGGATTGGCGAAACGCAATGGGGGAAGAATAGATGGACCAGGCGGGCCCGAAAGGCGGATCAAGATACATTATAGCCCAGGGATTGTGGCACAACAATCCGATATTCAGGCAGGTGCTGGGGATCTGCAGTACGCTTGCAGTGACCAATCTGGTTCTGAATACCGTCGTCATGTGTGCTGCTCTGGTATTCACGCTTTCACTCAGTGCCTGGACGGTATCGCTGCTGAGAACCTTTACTCCGCGAAATGTCAGAATGATGGTGGAGACGCTGATTATCGCGTTTTACGTCATCATAATAGACGTTCTTCTCAAGGCGTACTGGCCCGAGATGAGCGGCAACCTCGGTCCGTATGTGGGATTGATAATTACAAACTGCATCGTAATGGGCCGTTGCGAGGCCTGTGCCAACAACAGCACCCAGGGCAAGTCGCTGCTGGACGGCTTTTTCAATGCGCTGGGATATTCCTTCGTTCTGCTCATAATCGCAGCTTTTCGCGAGGTTTTGGGCATGGGTACTTTTCTCGGATTCCCCGTACCATACTTCTACACGAGCTGGGACAAATGGATCATTATGGTAATGCCTCCCGGGGCGTTTTTCATGCTCGCAATTGTGACCTGGGTCTTCAGGTCTATTCAGATATCAAGGGAGGGCCGCAATGAATAATATAAGTGCCGAAGTATGGCAGGCGTTCGTGGTTTGTGTCTCAGCCGTATTTACCAACAACATTCTGCTTGCATATTTCCTTGGTATGTGCCCATTCATTACGGTTTCCAAGGAGGTTAAAACCGCCGTTGGACTCGGTTGGGCGGTTGTCTTCGTGCTAACCTGCACGTGTGCTCTGAACTGGATTGTCTACGAATTTGTGCTGGTGCCGCTCGAACTGGAATTCTTCCGTTTCATATTGTTCATAATTATTATCGCGGCCTTCGTGCAGTTTGTCGAAATGGCCATAGACAGGTTTTCACAACCGCTGTACCAGAGACTCGGCATCTTCCTGCCTTTGATCACCGTCAATTGCGCCATACTCGGCGGTTCGCTGTTTATGGTAATCCGGGACTACGGCTTCATAGTTACGATTGGCTACGGCCTTGGAAGCGGACTGGGATGGCTTCTGGCAATAGTCGCGATGGCGGGAATTCGGCAGCGGCTGAAAACCGAGAGAATTCCCGTCGGTCTTCGCGGACCGGGAATAACATTGATAATAGTCGGCCTTATGGCTCTTGCATTCATAGGGTTCACGGGGGTGATAGGCTGATGAGAGATTGCGGTGAGCAGGTGCCCGTGCGAGGAAGGAGCATTCCGATCCGGTGATCGTCTCTGTACTCATAGCGGTTCTGGTTGTAAGCTTGATAGGCGCTTTTCTGGCTGCGCTGCTGGTTGTAAGCGAGTTCTACCTTGCCAGTTACGGTCCGTGCAAGATTACCATCAACAACGAGAAGGAAGTTACCCGAGAGGGCGGTTCGAGCCTTCTGGCCTCGCTGGTGGAGGAGAAGATCTTCATACCCAGCGCCTGTGGCGGCAAGGGAACCTGCGGGCTTTGCAAGGTAAAGGTGCTTGACGGAGCCGGGCCGCTTCTGCCGACCGAAGAGCCGTTCCTGAGCCCGGAGGAAATTGACGACAGAGTGCGTCTGAGCTGCCAGATAAAGGTCAAAAACGATATAAGTATCGCCATACCGGATGAACTGCTTTCGATAAGCGAATATGAGAGCAAGTGCAGCGACATAATCGATCTGACCCACGACATAAAGTTATTCAAATTCGAACTTATCGAGCCAGACACAATGGACTATGTTCCGGGCCAGTACATCCAACTGCAGACGCCCCCGTATGAAAAGAGCAGTGAGGCGGTCTACAGGGCATACTCACTGGCCGGTGATCCGGCAGACAAGAATACGGTGGAGTTGATTATTCGCCTCGTGCCCGGCGGCATTTGTACCACGTACTGCTTCGAGCATTTGGAGGTGGGCTCGCAGATGAAGATGAACGGCCCCTACGGTGATTTCCGCTTGTCGCAAACCGACGCTCCGATGGTTTTTATCGCCGGCGGATCTGGAATGGCCCCGATCAGAAATATGCTCTATCACATTAGAAATGCCGGCATAGAACGCAAGGCCACTTATTTCTTCGGCGCAAATACCGTTGCCGATCTGTTTATGACCGATGAGATGCGGCAGTTCGAGTCGGATTTGACTGATTTTACATACGTTCCCGCCGTGGCGGCTCCGGCCGAGAACGAGAAATGGGACGGCGAAAAGGGGCTGGTTACCGAGGTGGTTCGCAGGAATGTCGAAAATGCGTCTGAGGCTGAGGGCTATCTGTGCGGAAGTCCGGGCATGATTGATGCGGCGGTGGATGTTCTGATAGAATTGGGCATGAAAGAAGAGAATATATTTTACGACAAGTTCGCATAATGCAAAGAAGTACAGTCCAATGAAAAAAACACCACAAACACAGAAACTCGAAGAAATGCTTCACTCTTCGAGACTGGTCGCGGGCGGCTTCATGGGCCAGGACGGACGCAGCGCCGAAGATATCATTCAAAGCGACGCCGCTGTGCTTGCCCGTTTGCACGTCACCATAGACGCTCTGGCAAAACGCATGAGCCGGATTACCGAAGCGGCCGAGGCGGGTTTGGGCACATGGGTCGCGATTGACGATAAGAGACGGGCTATGGCTCTCGGCGCCAAGGGCTTTCTGGTCTGTCCGTGGGGCCATCGCGGGCAATACCGCAAAACGGTCACCATTGTCGAGCTGATCGGGTGGGGCCGAAGTACCCGTTGGTCTGACCTGAGCGTTCATATGATTGCCGAACACGGCTTCTTCCAGGGCAGGGGATCGACCTTCCGAATCGAGCCGAAGGAATTGATTGAAATAATCTTCTAGTGTAAAGTTGTCGACGAATGAGAAAAGGCCCGGTGATTTCGGGTCCAATTCGAACGAAAGGAGTAGAAATGAAGAAGTACAGATGCATCATGTGTGGTTATATTTATGATCCTGCAGAGGGTGATCCCGATAACGGAGTCGAGCCCGGCACCGCGTGGGATGATGTGCCGGACGACTGGGTTTGTCCGGACTGCGGCGCCGGCAAAGATCAGTTCGAAGCCGTGGAAGAATAGTCGTTTTAAAAGTGGCGGGTCGCATCTTGCCTTGTCGGTGGGTATCTGCAGCCGGCCCGGCAAGATGCGGCAACAATTCTTTAATTTAAAACTGGGATTGTATCCGATGGAAGAGATTCTGCCCTCGATAACTGAACAGGACATATTGTGTGCCGAGACTCCGGCCGGACCGAGCGCGATGGTGGTCTTCGGAGCATCCGGGGATCTTACCAGACGCAAACTGCTGGTCAGTCTGGCTGAACTGTTCGCACGCGATTTGATCCCGAAAGAATTCTATTTGCTCGGCTGCGGCAGGACGCAGTACAGCGATGAGCAGTTCAGAAAGATGGCCGATGAGTCTCTGGCGGCGGCAGACGAGGACATCCCGGAAGAAGTTAAAAAGAGATTTATCGAACGGTTGTATTACCTGAGCGGGGATTATAGCGATTCGAGTACTTACGGCAACATGGGGATAAGGCTCAGGGAACTCAACGAACGCCACGGCGTCGGCGGCAGCATTGTTTTTTACCTGGCCGTACCGCCCGTGTTATACACGACTATCGTTAAGAACCTGGGCGATGCGGGTCTGGCGTGTCCGGAGAACAAGCCTCGAAAGGACGTCAGGCTGGTAGTCGAGAAGCCGTTCGGAAGGGACCTCAACAGTGCGGTGGAGTTGAATGAACATATTCAGCAGTGCTTCGAAGAAACGCAGATCTACCGAATCGATCATTATCTGGGCAAAGAGACCGTTCAGAACATTCTTATGTTCCGGTTTGCGAACACAATTTTCGAGCCGGTCTGGAATCGCAACCACATAGATCATGTGCAGATAACGATTGCCGAGAGCGTGGGTGTCGGGCGGCGGGGCGGTTACTACGACAAATCCGGAGCGCTCAGGGACATGTTTCAAAACCATGTGACTCAAATGCTCTCACTGGTTGCGATGGAGCCGCCGGCCTCTTTCGAGGCGGATTCCGTCCGGGATGAGAAGATAAAGCTGCTCAGATCCATCAGGCCTCTGGAACAGTCCAACATAAGTAAAACCGTAGTCCGCGGCCGTTATACTCGCGGAATCTTAAACGGCGAATCCGTCCCCGGATACATGGAAGAGGATGGCGTTGATCCCGAGTCGCGAACTGAAACCTACATCGCGGCCAAAATGTTCATAGACAACTGGCGATGGAGGGATGTTCCGTTCTACCTGCGGACCGGAAAACGGCTGGCCAGAAAGAACACTGAAATCGCGATTACTTTCAATAAACCGCCGCATTCGATGTTCGTCTCAATGGGACTTGGAGACTTGCCTGCAAACGTTCTGGTATTGAGAATCCAGCCGGAAGAGGGAATATCTTTGAGCTTCCAGGCCAAGAAACCCGGCTCCAAAGCCTGCATGGCGACTCTTAATATGAGCTTCGAGTACGAAAGCATCTTCGGCGTGGGTATGCCGGAATCCTACCAGAGATTATTGCTGGACTGTCTGCTCGGCGACCAGACGCTTTTCAACAGGTTTGACGCGGTCTACAAGTCATGGGAAATGCTTATGCCGGTGCTCGAATACTGGACCGAGAACCCGCAGACTCCGCAAGAATATCCGGCGGGAAGTCCCAGCTTCGAACGGGCGGACCAGCTCATCGAAGCCGACGGCCGCAAATGGCGGCCCCTTTAGGCCCCGTGAAGCGACTCCGGTGGCAAGGCTTAATTGTCCAGCGACCCCGATTGTCTTCCACGGCCTCGGCGGCGCGGGCGGTCTTCTTTTTCACGCTGTTCGTATTCCGACCACAACTCTTCGATGCCCGCCGATTCGCAGTCCCCGGTGTGAACGACAACGCGATAGCTCAGGGCAAGTCTGCTGTCTTCGCCCAGATTCAACTTGCCCCCTTCGAGCCAGTACATGGGCGTCGGACTGAAAAAACCGTAATCGCGGGTAAACCACTTTGAGGGGAACCAGCGGTTCCTCGGGCTTTGCATAATGGCGAGTCCTTCAGTTTTGCCGTCGCGGGTTCCGCTGTAATCGCACCAGACAGAGGCCTGGCCGAAAGTGCCTTTCTCGCTCGTTTGGCCTTCGGCGTTTACGAGCGTTCCTCCGGATTTGACGCTGAGTTCCGGCACCATTCGGGCCGAGAACAGCGAATGGTTGGTTTTGAGAATTTCGATATCCGTCAACGGATTGATTGCAATCCTGAAATCGATTATCCGCGTTCTCTCGTCGGGAGCCGTAACCATTATGAACCTGCGGTCCCTGATAACCGGTTCTTTTTCCGGCTGTTTCCAGAGACATTCGTCCATGATTATGATACGCGGTCCCTCATCACGAATAAGGCGGGGCCCCTGCGAGAGTATCTGGCCTCTGGCGTTTACGTCCTGCCAGTAGTTGGCGCCGTTGACCCGGTCGCAGCCGAAGAACAGCGAGTGATGGTGCGGGTAAGGCTGGGAAGTCTCCGTAGTGACGGATTCGCCCGTGAGCGGCCCGTTGACCGGCCAGAAATAGGGATACTTCTGAGAGTGGTCGAACTTGTAGCAGGTAAACAGTTTGCCTTCGATTTCAACAATTACCTTGTTGTCCTCAATTCTGGCCGAAAGATTCTGAGGCTCGGCGTAGACAGGCAAAGCTGCGACCGCTAACACTACCAAAACTACTGCGGATACTAACTTGGAGCTTCTCATATACCATACTCCCGTATCGTAATTTGTCTGTTTACTAAAGATGCCACTGG
Organism: uncultured Pirellulales bacterium; assembly: GCA_964406945.1. Lineage (GTDB taxonomy): Bacteria > Planctomycetota > Phycisphaerae > Sedimentisphaerales > Anaerobacaceae > UBA2266. Next base: position 4,979 of record CAYOTO010000020.1, on the reverse strand, counting down.
CCCCGCATCGGCTTGGATATCATGCGGTTTGCCTCGTCGCTGTTGGTAAAAACCTCTTTGTCGGGATCCCACTTGAGTTTGGTTTCGAGCAGCATGGCAATCTGGCCCAGCAGGCAGACCGAGCACGAGCGATGACCAACCTCCACGGGCGCCACCGTCCTGGCTCGTGATTTGATGCACTCGATGAGATTGCCTTTATGGCTGGTGCTCTTGTAAAGGTTGACTTCATCCGGGCCGATTTTGGACTCCAGCAGGGACTTTGGATTTGCGTCTATAAAACCGCGTCGCACGTAGACCCAGCCTTCGGAACCTTCGAAAACCACACCTTGCTTGTTTTCGCTGTTGTCTGCACAAATGACTTTTACGCCGTTGGCGTACTTGTACTCGATATGGAATTTACCGTGCACGTTCCACAGGCCGTCCCTGGGAAATTCCGCCTTTGCTTCGATCTCCATCGGCCCGGTGTATTCGGTGTCCATACCCCATTGTGCGATGTCGTTGTGGTGGCTGCCCCACCCGGTTATCATGCCCGCTCCGTAGTCGCGAATTCGCAGCCAGCCCGGACGGCCGTAGCCCTGCTGAGGATGCACGCGTCTTTCGGTGTATTCAGCCCGGGGGGCCGGGCCAAGCCACATCTCATAATCAAGTTCCTTTGGTACCGGCATAACCGGTTGCGGGTCACAGCCCGGATCCGTTCCGAATCCGACTTTAACCGTATGTAGCTTGCCGATTCTGCCGTTACGCACCAGTTCGCAGGCAAAGCGGAACCTGCTGTCAGAACGCTGCTGACTTCCGGTTTGAAACACCCTGCCGTAACGGTTCACGGTATCGCTCAAAGCCCGACCCTCCTCGATGGTCAGACTCAGAGGTTTCTGCAGAAAGATGTCTTTGCCGGCTTTAGCCGCTGCTATGGCAGGCAGCACGTGCCAGTGGTCCGGCGTACAGACCGTTACAGCGTCGATATCGTCTCTGGTCACGAGATTGCGAAAATCGCCGTAGCCGGTACAGGTCCCGGCGCCGTACTTATCCTCGACACGTTTCTTCGCGGTGTCGACTCTGTCTGAATCTACATCGCAGACGGCCACGATCTGCACTTCTTTTATTCCCATAAGTTCGCGCATATCGCCGCTTCCCATGCGGCCGACACCTATACAGCCGAATGTTATTCGGTTGCTCGGAGCCTCGGCGCCGAATACAGAGGCCGGAACAATGACCGGAGCCGCCGCGGCGCCTGCAGCCAACGCCGACTGCTTAAGAAATTTTCTTCGGGTCAGAGTTGTCTTCCTGTTTGTCTCGTTCATGATCAAACCTGCCAATACAGCTTGCATTGTGAAGCGGGCGTACAAAGTAGAACGCCTGTTATCAAAGTTCCACAGCAAAAATGCTATCAGAACGGCGATCCGGATGCAAATCGAATTTCCTTGCCTTTTCAGGGGTATTTGGCTATGCTGACCCTTAGCGGCGGGCCTTGTGCGCCCTTGTGCCGATAGTTCCTCACGCAGGCATGGAAAGGAAGGTTCAGGTATGATCTCGAACAATAGAAGACGATTTCTACAGGCAACCGGAGTTGTAGCCGCAGCCGCCCTGGCAGGCTCGACCGCTCCGGCCGCTGAAAGCAACAACCGCAAACTGAAGCTCGGACTGGCGTCTTACTCGCTCAGGAAATTCGACCTTGACCAGACACTGGCGATGACGAAGAAAGTCGGACTCGAATATATCGCATTTAAGAGTTTCCACCTGGCTCTTAACAGCTCTCCTGCTCAAATAAAAGCGGCCGTAGCAAAGGTGAAAGAGGCGGGTCTGAAGTTGTACGGCGGCGGCGTAATCTCGATGAAGAACGTCGAGCAGGTAAACCAGGCCTTCGACTATGCAAGAGCCGCCGGTATGACGGTGATCATAGGAGTGCCCGCTCCGGATCTGCTGCCGTTGGTCGAGCAAAAAGTAAAACAATACAACATCAAAGTCGCTATCCACAACCACGGCCCCGGAGACAAACTCTACCCTACACCCGCGATGGGGTACGACAAGATCAAAGGGCTGGACAGGCGGATCGGTTTCTGCCACGACGTGGGCCATACCAAACGGTACGGCGGCGATCCCGTCGCTCAGACGCTGAAGTACGCAGACCGTATGCTCGATTTCCATATAAAGGATGTATCGGCCGCAAGTGCGAAGGGCCATGGCTGTGAAATCGGCAGGGGTGTGATGGACATTCCGGCCGTCGTCAGGGCAATAATGAAAATCAATTTCGATGGCGTGGTTTCGTTCGAGTACGAAAAAGACGCCAACGATCCGCTGGCGGGTCTGGCCGAGTCCGTCGGCTATGTCCGAGGTGTAATCGATACACTATGAGATTAGTGCGTTATGCGTAGAGGAGAACGAGATGGCGTTCAATGTTAGAATAGTCAGTACCTATCCTCCGCGCAAATGCGGTATAGGAACGTTTTCGCGCGATCTGGCCACGGCTCTGGAGCATTTTCCCAAGGAAGTAAAGCGCATAAGGGTGGCTGCCATAGACAGGGGAAACCATCGCTACGACATACCTGTCGATACCAAAATAGACCAATACGATCCCGAGTCGTGGCGGGACGGGACAAACGAAATATGCCTGCGGGCCAACAGCAGCTCCAGTCCGACCGTAGTCCTGCTGCAGCATGAGTACGGTCTGGACCCCGACGAGGACGGAAATGAATGCCGCGGACGCAATTTCGTACACATGGCCCGTACCTTGCAGAAAAAAGGTCTCATAGTTCTGGTATACCTGCACACGGTTCTGGAAGACCCCGATGACCATCAAAAGCGCACAATACAGGAACTGGCCAGGCACAGTGACGGGCTCATAGTAACCACCGAAAGTGCGATTCAAATCCTGGAATCCAAAATCTATGGAATTCCCCATGTAAAACTGAAGCACATCGACCACGGAATCCGAATGCAGCATCCCTCGCAGTTCGACCGGCTTTCTATCAAAAAGGACTACGGGCTGGAAGATCGCTTCTTAATGACGACCTTGGGGCTGTTGTCGCCGGGCAAAGGCATACAGTATGCAATCAGGGCGCTGGGCAGATTCCTTGACGAATCCTGCGATGAACAGCAGCGTAAACGGATTGTCTACATAGTGGGAGGCAAGTGTCACCCCGACTTTGTCACCGCAGAAGGAGGCCGGTATTACCGCGAATATAAAGAAGAACTGGATAAAGCCATAGCCGAATCGGGCGTAACATGGCACCGCGTAAAGGATCTGGCTGACGCGGACCCGAGCCGCAATGACGTCATTTTTCTCGACACCTTTCTTGATGAAGCAACGCTTATGAATCTGTACGGGGCGACCAACGTCATGGTGCTTCCGTACTTGAACACCGAACAGATATCCAGCGGAATTCTGGCCGACACTCTTGGAGCGGGCAGGGTGGCTGTCACCACCAAGTTTAGATATGCTCTTGAACTGATCCACTCAAACAGAAGGTGCAAACCAGACATCAACATCGGCAGATACGCACGCGGCATCCTGGTCGATCCCGGCGAGCCGTCAGTCGATCAGATCGCCCAGGCACTGGACTATCTGGTATTCAACGAAGACAAACGGCTCGTGATGGAAAAACAGGCCCACCAGAGAGGCTATCAGATGAGGTGGTACAACAGCGCATGGGCACTGCTGCAGTATGTTTACTTTGTCCGGGACCTTAAGGAAATTGTCACCGGCAGAGGACCCAAATTCGAGCGGACAAAAGATTCGAGCCTGCAGCTCAAATCCGGAAGAATGGCCCGCAGTATGGAGACCGTAGGCGTTCAAAAGAAAATCAAGAAACCGCTGACGACCTAATCTGCAAAACAAAAACCGCGCGACCCGTCTATATCGGACCGCGCGGCATCATTATTGGGGGATATGGCTTAGCCGAGTTTGACTTCAGCGCCCTTCTTGGCCGATTCGTACACCGCCAGAATCACCTCGACCGCTTTGCGGGCTTCGGGACCGTCGATCCAGAAGTCCTTGTCGCTGTCGAGCGATTCCAGGAAAGCCTTGAAGTTTCGCGTATGATTTTCGTGAGTTATTGCCGCCGGATCGGCCACTCCGCCGCCGCCTTCGATTTCGCCGAATTTAGCGCGAATTTCTTCGTCTTCGGGTGTTTCGTCGGCGAATTGCCAGACCGTGAAGCTGTTCTCAACCTGGATGACCGTTCCTTTTGTTCCGGTTATCTCGAATCTTCTGAACTGCCCCGGCCACGAACCGGTCGTGCCGTAAATTACACCCAGGGCCCCGTTGCTGTACTTCAACACGGCGGTCGCCGTATCCTCGGCCTCAATCTCCGGGTGGGCCAGCTTGGCCGTGTAGGCCTGAAGCGATTCGATTGGGGGCATAAGATCGCAGAGCATGTCAACCATGTGGATCGACTGGTTCATCAGTGCGCCGCCGCCGTCGAGTTTCAATGTTCCATGCCACGAATCTTTGTAGTAGTCTTCGGTTCGCCACCAGGGAACGTATATCGACGCGTACGTGATAGTACCGAATCGCCCGCTCTCGATAGCTTCGCGCAGCGGCTTCATCGCATCGTTAAAGCGGTAGGGGAAAATACCCCCGAGCCGTGTGCCGGCCTTTTTGTGAGCGGCAATCATCTTGTCAATCCGTTCAAGCGTTACTTCGAGAGGTTTTTCGCAAATGACGTGCTTGCCGGCTTCCGCGGCAGCAACGGTCGGCTCCATGTGCAGACCGCTCGGCGTGGCTATAGTGACCACATCGACATCCGGGTCTTTGACCATCTCTTCGAAGTTGTCGTATGGCTTGCCGCCGTGTTTGTCGGAAAGGGCCTTCGCCTTGTCCATCACGTGGTCGCAGCATGCCGCAAGCTTTGCATTCTCCAGATCGGCGATGGCTCTCGCGTGAAAATCAGCGATCAATCCGGCGCCTACTATTCCAAAATTCCAAACCTTCATATCCTTCTCCATAATGGTGTTCGAGTTTCTAAAACCGTCTTTTTAGT
>CAYOTO010000019.1:0-66049 GCA_964406945.1 uncultured Pirellulales bacterium | reverse complement strand
ACCGCTGCTGAACAATCTTCACATTGTCGAGCCGACCCTTTACGCAATTAAGTTAGGCGTTGCGAACTGACAGCAACCCCAACAAGAACGGATACCGTAATCTGGGAAGGAATGCAAAATGGCCAAGTTCAAGAAGACCGCAATAGCAACCGTCCTGTGCACGCTGTTTTTCGCCATTCACATTCTGGCTATCGAGGTATTCCTGCAGAAGCACCTTGTGCCGGCGGATAAGAAACTCTCGGATAAAAAGATCGGCAGCCTGTACGAACGCGGCGAGCAGGCCGTGTGGACGGGCAAGCAACTGGACACGATAGGCATGCCGGTGGGTGGAATCGCAACCGGACAGCTTTATCTGCACGGTGACGGCACTCTCGGCCTCTGGTGGATATTCAACAAACATATTTTTACCGGATACGGTGCCACCAATTATGTGCCGTATAAGCGTACATCGCCGGTCGATTCGGGTTTTGCTGTGGTCGTAGGCGAGGGCAAAAACGCCGTAACCAGGCCGCTCAATGAAAGCTTCGGCCGAATCGAATTCATAGGCGAATATCCCATCGGAATCGTCCGGTACAGTGATGGGAAACTACCTGTCGAGGTTCAAATGGAGGCGTTCTCGCCGTTTATTCCGCTCAATGCCAAAGACTCGGCGCTTCCGGCGACGGTTTTCAATATCACGGTCGAGAATACATCAGACGATCCCATACAGGCGTCCTTGCTCGGGTACCTGCAGAACGCGATCTGCTTCCACACCGCCCCGCAAATCCAGGCTCTGCGGAGAAACCGGACTGTCGACCAAAACGGCAGGAGGCTGATCGTCCATACCATCGAGAAAGCTCCGCCACCCAAAGCCGGTGAGCAAATTCGCGAGCCGATCGTTCTTGCGGATTTCGAAGGCTCCGACTACGGCGACTGGAAGGCCGAAGGCGAGGCTTTCGGAAAGGCGCCTTCCAAAGGGACCTTTCCGACTCAGCAGACTGTCAGCGGTTTTCTGGGCAAAGGGCTCGTCAACACTTTCATCGACGGCGACCGGCCGCACGGGACTTTAACCAGTCCCGAGTTTGAAGTTAATCGCAAGTTCATCAACTTCCTGATCGGCGGCGGCAAGCACGACAGCGGAACCTGCATGAATCTTCTGGTTGACGGCAAGGTAGTCCGTACGGCGGCGGGCAAGGACAATGAAAAACTGGAGCCGGCATTCTGGGATGTGCGTCAATTCCAGGGCAAGAAGGCCGTTATTCAGATTGTGGACAGGATATCGGGGCACTGGGGCCATATTAACGTCGACCAGATCGATCTGGCCGATAAAGTCACAAAAGGCCCGGTCGGGCCAATCGAGGAACTTTATGATTACGGCTCTATGACCCTGGCTTACGCCGAAAAATCCGGCGCCGTCGCGCAGGAATCCTCGATAAAAGCTCTCGGTGATGATTTGGCTAAGAGGATTACCACGGAACCCGACGTATCCTATCCTGCCGTTGAGAACAGGAGTTCCATTACCGCCACGCCGCTGGTCGAACTGGCTCCAGGCGGTAAAAAGACATTCACATTCGTTCTGGCGTGGTTCTTTCCCAATCACGAGCACGGCCGGGAGTACGTAACCCGCTTCGACAGCGCCCCCGAGGTCGCTCATTACGTTCTGGACGACTTCGAGCGCCTGGCGGGAAATACCCGCAAGTGGCATAAGACCTTTTATGAAGACAGTACTCTGCCGCGATGGCTTCTGTTCCGTCTGCATTCGACAGTCTGCAATCTCGCCACCGGCACCTGTCAGTGGTGGGAAAACGGACGTTTCTGGGGATGGGAAGGCGTCGGCTGCTGTCCGGGTACCTGCACGCACGTATGGAACTACGCGCACGCAGTGGCCAGGCTGTTTCCGGAGTTGGAAAGAAGCGTGCGGCAGATGCAGGATTTCGGCGAAGGATTCGATGAAGACAGCGGCCTGGTGGGTTTTCGCAGCAACAGGGCATACGCAGCCGACGGTCAGTGCGGAACGGTGTTGAAAGCCTACCGTGAGCACCTGATGTCGTCCGACAACTCGTTTCTCAAACGAAACTGGCCCCGAATAAAGAAAGCTCTGCTGTTTTCCATCGGTCAGGATGGCGATGACGACGGCCTGATCGAGTCCAGTCAGCACAACACCTTCGACATAAACTTCGAGGGACCCAACACCTTCGTGGGTTCACTCTATCTCGCGGCCCTTCGCGCGGGTGAGGAAATGGCGAAGGAAATGGGCGATAAGGCCTTTGCTGAACGATGCCGGGCGATTTTTGAGAGCGGCAAGAGGCTGTCGATGCAGCGGCTCTGGGACGGCGAGTATTTTGTTCAGGTCGTGGATCTGGAAAAATACCCCAAGTTCCAATACGGGCCCGGATGCCTGAGCGATCAGCTATTCGGCCAGGGCTGGGCACATCGCTTGGGACTCGGGTATATCTACCCCCGGGAAAACGTGGAAAAAGCCCTGCAGTCCGTCTGGAAGTACAACTGGACGCCGGATATTGCGGCCTACAATGCCGCCCACAAACCCGAACGCTGGTTCGCGCGGGACGGCGAGCCGGGGCTGTTTACCTGCACCTGGCCCAAGAGCGAGCACATGGACCAGGGCGTGCGGTATCGCAGCGAGGTTTGGACGGGAATCGAGTATCAGGTGGCCGGTCACATGGTCGAGGAAGGACTGGTCGACGAGGCGCTGGCTATATGCGACGGTATTCAGCGCCGTTACGACCCGGCAAAGCTCAATCCGTTTAACGAAATCGAGTGCGGCGACCATTACGCAAGGGCCTTCGCAAGCTGGGGGGTGTACAATGCACTTGCCGGCTTCGAATACGACGGACCGGCCGATCACATAGGTTTTGCCCCTGCAATCACCCCCCACGAGTTCCGCGCGGCGTTCACTTCGGCCCGGGGCTGGGGAACATTCGGCCAGAAACGCACACGTAACGCTCAAACCGAGACTATAGCCCTGAAATGGGGCGAGCTGAATGTAAAGACGCTTGGATTCAAAATCCCGCGTCGATGGGAAAAGGTGGAGATTACCGCCAGACTGGATTCAGAGTCCGTCGAGAGCACACACGTTCTCGATGACGACGGCACGATAACAATTACTTTATCGAGAAAGACCATTGTGAATACCGGCCGGAAACTGCATATATCGATAGAGCGAGCGGACAGATAGGGCCGGTAGGTCAGGACAATATGATGATCAGAGAACTTATAAAGACCAACCGCACATGTCGCAGATTTGTCGAGGGCGTACCTGTCGAGCGGCAAACGCTGGTAGATCTGGTGGATCTGGCCCGTCTGAGCGCTTCGGGAGGCAATGTCCAGCCCCTTCGTTACATTCTCTCGGCCGAGCCCGAGAAGAACGCTCTTATCTTTCCGCATCTGGTTTGGGCCGGTTATTTGACGGACTGGCCGGGACCGGCCAAGGGTGAACGGCCGGCCGGATACATAATAATACTCGGCGATACCGAAACCAGCGGCAATTTCTGGTGCGATCACGGCATAGCGGCTCAGAGCATGCTTCTGGGAGCAGTCGAGCAGGGGCTGGCGGGGTGCATAATAGGCTCTGTCGAAGAGGGGTTGCGGCCGGCGCTGAACATATCGGCCCGTTACGAGATACTGCTGGTGCTTGCCCTGGGCAAGCCGGCCGAGCAGGTTGTAATAGAGCAGGTCGAACCCGGCGGAAACATCGAGTACTGGCGTGATGAGGACGGCGTCCACCATGTACCCAAACGGTCGCTGGACGAGCTTATAATTGGCTGAATTGGTGATTTGCGCGACTGCTTATATATCGCTGTCGCCCGGAAAATGGCGGTTGACAGGCCATTAGAGGGCGCAGTATAGTACACGCCCGGCCGCCGGGCGCAGCTGAAATTATCGGTCCTGTATCGCGGCAACCGGGCAACACGGCGGATAACGGATCAGGCAGGAGAAAGGAATCGCACACTATGTACAGTCGAGTTAGCCACAGTTTTTTCCTCTTGTGCGTATCAACGGCTTTGCTATTTGTCGGAGCCGAAAGCGCGGCTCGATCAAGAGGCGGCTCATCCGGCGTTAGCTTCACCGCTCACCGCGTGGGATCCCTTCGCAGTGAAGCCTGCTGTATAGCCGATTTCAACAACGACGGCAAACTCGATATACTCGCAGGCCATTTCTGGTACGAAGCACCGGAATTCAAGCCGCGTAAGTTCCGCTCTCTGGACGATAAGCTTGATCCCGCGGGAAAAAAGCACGTGGTAGACGATCAGGGCAAGGGCTATTACGACGATTTTCTCAATGCACCCCTGGACGTCGACGGCGACGGATTGATCGACCTGATAACCTGCGGCTGGTTCAGCAAGAGCATAGACTGGTACCGCAATCGCGGCGCAGCGGGCGGCGACTGGCCATTGTCGGGCAGTGTCACCAACGGCAATTTCGAAACGGGCGATCTGGTCGACATCGACGGCGACGGCAAAGCCGCCGAGATACTCGCGCACACCAAAGACACCAAATGGTACGAGGCGGGCAAGACCAGCGAGAACAAGCCGGGGCTGGTCATGCACAAGGTATGTGATAAGCCTATGAACTTCGGCGGCGGAGTGGGCGATATCAACGGCGACGGCAGACCGGACATTGTCCGGCCGGACGCATGGTTCGAAGCCCCGGCGGATCCTCGAAAAGGGCAATGGAAAGAGCATCCGGTCACCCTGGGCAGCCTGGAGGAGGGCAAGTCCGCCCATACGCCCCAGATTGCAGTTTACGATGTCGATGCCGACGGACTGAACGATCTAATCACAAGCAACGCACACGGCTACGGTATTTTCTGGTACAGGCAGCAACGCCAAGACGGGCAAATATCCTGGACCAAGAACCTGATCGACAAGTCGTGGTCACAGGCACACAGCATATCTCTGGCCGATTTCGACAATGACGGTGATCTTGATTTCGCCACGGGCAAGAGATTTCTTGCTCACAACGGCGGCGACCCGGGCGCGACCGATCCGATGGGGGTATACTGGTACGAATTGCGCCGGGGCCGAGGCGGGAGGGTCCGGTGGGTCAAGCATGTTATTTCTTATGACGAAGGCATCTCGGCGGCCCTTAATATTCCCGTTGCAGATATGGACGGTGACGGAGATGTGGATCTGGTAGTAACGGGCAAATGGGGCGGTCCCGTTTACTTTGAAAACAAGCTCAAGTAGAAGCGACCGCGGCGTTGCAGCGCCGGGGCCGGAAATACAGCGGAAGCAAACGAGAAATTAATTTTTTGACGAAGGGATAAGCCATGAAGAAAATTTCAATCGGATCCTGGGCTTACACAATCGGTCCGTACGCCGACAACCCGGTCCAGTGGGACGAGGTGACCCGCCGTGTGAAGGAACTTGGTTTCGACGGAATCGAACTGGGGGGCTTCCCGCCGCACCCAAGCCCGGACAAATACCCCGAAAAATCGCAGAGGGAAGAATGCAAGGCAAAGCTGGCCCAACTCGGCCTGGAGTTTTCAGGTCTTGCCGCGGATCTATGGAGTCAGCACCTGATCGATACCGACGATACCGGCCCTTACATCGAATGTTTCCGCAAGAATCTGGATTTCTGCGTCGACATGGGTATTCCGGCTATTCGCGTGGACTGCGTCCAGCCTCCGACCATCTTCGAGCAGGTAGATTATGACGTGGCGCTGAAGCGCGTCGTCGACACATGGAAAATCTGTGCCTCGGATGCAGCCGACAAGGGGATTCGCATGGCTTGGGAATTCGAGCCGGGCTTTGCTTTTAACAAGCCCTCGGATGTACTCAGAATCCTTGATGAAGTCAATAACGACAGTTTCGGTGTGATGTACGACACCTGCCACGCCTATATGGTCGCGTGCACCGGCGCACGCCAGCCCGGCAAGCCGGAGATACTCGAAGGCGGAGTTCTGGAGTTCACGAGAAAGCTGCAGGGCAAGATCAACCACATTCATCTGATCGACTCCGACGGTACGCTGCACGACGATGAGACCAGCACTCACGCACCGTTCGGCGAAGGCAAAATCGATTTCGACGAGTTGATGCCCGAACTGGCCAAGAACGACACGGGCCACGACTGGTGGACGATCGATCTGTGCTTCTGGCCGGACGCATGGGCGGTCACCGAGGCATGCAAGAAAGCCGTCGACGAACTGAATGAAAAGTACGGCTAGTTGACGTAGTCGTTCACAGGCAATCGCGACAATCGCCAAAACTAGACAGGAGTGGTTTTTATGAAGAAGAAACTCAACGTAGGGCTTATCGGATGCGGATTTATGGGCAGAGCCCATTCGAACGCATACATGAAGGTCGCCAAGTTCTTCGACCTCGATGTAGAGCCCGTGATGAAGGTCGTCTGCGACAGCAACGAAGACAAGGTCAAAGCATTCGCCGCCAACTGGGGCTGGGAAGAGACCGAGACCGACTGGCGTAAAATGATCGAACGCGACGACGTTGACATAGTGGACATCTGCACGCCCAACAATTCTCACCACGAGATCGTCATGGCCTGCGCCGCGGCGAACAAGATCATCGCCCTGGAAAAGCCGCTGGCGATGAACAGCGAAGAGGGCAAGGAGATGTACGAGGCGGTGGAGAAGACCGGCAAGCCGAATATGATCTGGTTCAACTACCGCAGAGTACCGGCCGCTGCACTGGCCAAGCAAATAATCGATGAAGGCAAGCTCGGGCGAATTTTTCACTATCGCGCCAAGTACCTGCAGGACTATACAATAAGTCCGGACGTGCCTCAAGGCGGCGACGCTCTGTGGCGTCTGGATGCGAAGGTGGCCGGAAGCGGTGTTACCGGCGATCTGCTGGCGCACTCGATCGACATGGCCACGTGGTTCATAGGGCCGCTCGATTCGGTCTCGGCAATGACGGAAACCTTCATCAAAGAGCGCAAAATGGCCGGGAAGGGTGACGATGTAATGCCGGTAACCATCGACGACGCCTGTGCATTCCTTGCCCGATTTGAGAACGGCGCGTTAGGTACTTTCGAGTCCACGCGTTACGCCTGCGGCCGCAAGAATCAGAATACATTCGAAGTTAACGGTGAATACGGGTCGGTGGCCTTCGACCTGGAAACCGCACACGAACTGGAATACTTCGACCATAACGATCCGGTCAGCACCAGAGGCTGGCGCACTATTCAGACGTGGGACTCGAAGCACCCGTATATGAAGAACTGGTGGGTTCCCGGCTGCGGCATCGGATACGAGCACTGGCACATAAACGCGCTGGCCGACTTCATGGAAGGCCTGGCCAAGGGCGAGAAGACCTGTCCCGATTTCCGCGACGGCCTGGCCGTGCAGTACGCATGTGACGCCGTGCTCGACTCGGCAAAGAAGAAATCATGGGTAACCATTCCCAAACCTTAACTAACATACAATACGCATCTCCGCCGGTTTTAGTCATCGAGCGGAGTTCCAAGGAGGCAATATGTCCGCAAAAGATATTGCGACCAAAGCTCTGGAGCAGGGCAAGGGTATTCTTCGCCTTGCTCCCAACTGGGTGCCGCGTTCGTTCTGCGTGCCCGGTCGAAGAATCAAACTGCACCCCGATGATTATTACGCACTGGGCGGCGAGCGGGGCGGCATAGACGAACGCTGGTTTGCTTCGACGACACCGGCGGATAACGGCCCGCTTACTTCTCCCAACGAGGGCCTCAGTTTTGTCGTCACAGAAGACGGCGACAAGACCGAAAAGGTGCTGCTGAGGGATGCCATCGCCGAACTCAAAGGCGAAATAATCGGCGATAAGCTCTGGAAGGATCATGAGAGGTGGCCGATGTATTCGAAGTTCTTCGACAACAAGGCCGCGTTGCCGCACCACATCCACCATGGCGACTCGGCGGCTGCACTTACCGGCCAGCTCGGCAAGCCCGAAGCTTATTATTTCCCGCCTCAGGTCAATAATCACGGCGGAGATTTCCCGTACACATTCTTCGGACTCAATCCGGGCGTAACCAAAGATCAGGTGCGGCAGGCCCTTAAGGACGCCGCCGAGGGCAAGGATAACGCGATAACCGCTCTTGCGGCTGCGTATCGACTGCAGGTTGGCACCGGCTGGGATGTTCCGCCAGGCGTTTTACATGCACCCGGCTCTCTGTGCACTTATGAGCCGCAGAAGGCTTCGGATGTATTCGCCATGTACGAGAACATTACGCACGATCAGGTCGTGCCCAAGGAGCTTTTGTGGAAGGATACTCCCGAAGACAAGCAGGGCGATGTCGACTGGCTGCTCAGCGTCATCGACTGGGATCTGAACGTCGATCCCAATTTCGCGAAAAACCGCTTCATGGCGCCGGTTCCCGTAAAGCCGCTCGATCAGATGCAGGCCGACGGTTACGTTGAAAACTGGATTTGCTACAAATCCGATGCATTCAGCGCCAAGGAACTGACCGTCCTTCCGGGTGCGACCGTGAGCATTAAGGACAGTGCGGCTTACGGATTCATAACAATGCAGGGCCACGGCACGTGCGGTCCGTGGGATATCGAGACGCCGGCCCTGATCCGGTACGGCCAGCTCACTTATGATGAGTTCTTTGTCAGCGAATCCGCCGCTAAAGAAGGCGTGGTCATCACAAATCCCTCGAAGAGCGACCCGATCGTCATGCTCAAACACTTCGGACCGGCCAATCCGGATCTGAAGCTGTAGATTTCTCGTTTTTTGTGCTTAAAGGCTCCCATCCCACCTTTAACGGTGGGGCGGGAGCCTTTCTTCTTTTTACTCGACGCGAATTTTGGACCGGCGGGCTTTTTTATGCTATAATGTCTTCGTTCCGGGTCATTTTGCTGGAGGATCGCCAAGTGCGCAGCAAAAAGTGTCGCCGCTGTAGTGGATCGGCTTTTACGCTAATCGAGTTGCTTGTCGTTATCGCGATAATCGCGGTGCTTATGGGTATTCTGATGCCAGTGATGCGCAAGAGCCGTGAACAGGCCCGCGCTGTTATATGCGCCGGCAATCTCCGCCAGATAGGCCTGGCCGGAAGTATGTATGCCGAGACGCACGATTTGTACGTACCCCGGGGCCTTGGCGGAAACAGCGGTGAATCATGGTTCCAGATGTTCATGCCGTACCTCTCAGTTAAGCCGAAAAACGGCGATTATCGCACGGTAGACATATTCCGCTGCCCCAGCTATCCGGACAAGAGACAGACCGTCTGCTACGTGGTTAATGGCTGGGAATTTCGAAGCAAGACCGATACGACCGGCTTTGAACAAGTGAAGCCGACGCGTCTTACCGAATGCTCCCGCAAACCTTATGTCATTTACCTGGTGGACAACGAAGACGGCCCATGGCGCGACATAATTACAAAAGAAAGAGAACCGGGCCATAACAAGTGCGACGTCTGGCATCAGAATCACCTGCCAACCTCCACAAGCACCAGTACAAACAGAAGCCGCAGGGTTGCTGCTAAACGCCACAGGCAGGGGGCTAACTACCTGTTTCTCGACTGGCATGTGTCCTACATGAAAAGCGCAGACTGCACCGTCAAAATGTGGCGTTTCAAAGACCTGTAGCCGCTTGCGGCCGGCTTTTGCCGGACTCATTTTGCCTGCTCCGGGTCTTCAGGCCCGCCTCGGACCTGTAAAACCCTCTTTTTGGCCCAAAAAGGGCGATATTTCGCCGAAGAACCGTGCGGGCTTTTTCCACCGGAACTGACATGAATATTGACACAAGTGCTGTTCCGGCGTATACTACAGTCTGCTGAATTACAGCGAAATATTGGGGGTATGTGCCATGAGGCGCCCCTTTTCGCCCGTTTGCGAGGTTTTCAGCCGATGAATTCGGCGGCGGGATCAGGGCAGTTTTACTGTGAAAGGAGGCACGCAATGGAGATGCAAGCTGTAAAGACGATGGAATTGATCAGTCCGGCGTTCGAAGACGGTCAGATGATACCATCGAAGTACACCTGTGATGGAGCGGACGTTTCGCCGCCGCTGGAGTGGTCGGACGTTCCTGCAAACGCCAAATCTCTCGCTTTAGTAGCGGACGATCCGGACGCGCCCATGGGTACCTGGGTTCACTGGGTGATGTACAACATCCCTCCGGATACGACGTCTATAAAGGAGCATGTGCCGGCCGAAAATGCACTTTCCGACGGCACAAAGCAGGGAATCAATGATTTCGGCAAAATAGGCTACGGAGGCCCCTGCCCGCCCAGCGGTACGCACCGGTATTTCTTTAAGCTCTATGCCCTCGATACCGACCTGGATCTGCCCTATGGAACGCATAAGTCCGATTTGCTGCAGGCGATGACGGGCCATATTCTCGCCGAAGGGCGTCTCATGGGCACATATCAGCGGACCTGAGAGAATCGGAATGCCAGAGCAGCGGACGGTGATTGCTTGTGGACGGGCCGAGGGGCCGATGTTCAGCAACTTGTTTGGCGACCACAGCCAGCGGCCTGTAAACCGGCCGGAGGGGCTATTTTGCCTATATTATCATTGAAACGGGGGCGGAATTTTTGTATGATGGCGTATCTAGTCCGTCATTATCAATGTTTTAAACAGGAGGCCGGTGTAATGAATAAGCTCTTAACCGCACTTCTAATAATTGCGTCCATAGTAATCACCGGATGCGTCGAAACCCGCTCAGAATACACAGTGAACCCCGACGGCTCGGGAAAAGTGGTGCAGGAGTTTACTTTCAGCGCCGAGGCCCTCGGCATGGCCCAGATGCAGGTTCAAGCCCAGGGGCAAGCGGGCGCACAGGCCACCGAGACGATACCCATGCTTAACGCCCAGGGCGACCCGGAAACGAATTTGAAACTCAGCGTCAAGAAGATACTGGATACGGCCCAGGGAGTTAACGCATGGAAAGATGTGTCTTTCGAGATACTGCCGGACGGCAGGATGCATTTCGAAGGCACGGCATATTTCAAAGATATCAGTGCGGTGAAGCTCGAAGCCCAGGGAATGAGCGATAACGCGGAATTGCAATTCGCAAGACAGGGCGACCAAATCACATTACGGTTGTCCTCCGGAGAGAGCAGCCCAGACGCACCTCAAACAGCCACCCCGGAAATGACCGATGCGGAACTGAATCAGAAGGTCCAACAGGCGAAAATGCAGTTTGCGACAATGAAACCGATGATGCAGGGGATGTTTTCCAGCATGAAGGCGGAAACGGTCTTTCATTTGCCAGGCCCGATCAGCGAAGCCTCGAATATGACGGTAGTTGATCAGAATACAGCGAGTATTGAGATTGACGGCCAGAAATTAGTCGCTGCCGTAGAGACCTTGATGCAGGACGATCAATATCTCAAGGAGCAGATTCGCAAGGGCCAGGATCCGCTGCAGGGTGGCGATGACGATGCTATGAACGAAATTCTCTTCGGGAGCAAAGGTCCAGTAATGGTTACTGCCGCGGCCGACGCTCCTCAGTTCGATTATGACGCCGAAGTCGCTGAAGCAGCCGCCAATTACGATGCCATGATCACGAGACTGGGCCTGGACGATATCGAAGTTCCGGAGCAACCTTCTTTCGAATTTCCGACCGACAATAATGCAGGCCAGGGTAGCGGTACTGGAGCAAGTAACGAATTTGTTCCGTTCGAGGATACGACCGTGCTGGATCCGGCGGATGTGGTCGTTCAGCCTGGGGGTAATGTCCGGGTTGGCGGTGTGCGGCTTATCCGCTATGCTGATTTTGCACAGGGAATTCTGCCCCTGGGCAGGACTGAAAGTTACACTCTGTCGCTGGTTGCCCAGTTGCCGTCCAAGGCGGTTAAAGTGACCGGCGGAGTTGTTTCGCGTGCCACGACCAACAACGGGCAGAACCTGCTGCCGCAATACGAGTGGGACCGCAGAGTGCGGGCGCCCAAGCTGGCCGCGGACGGTCAGACGGTCGTGTTCGACATCGAATTGCAACTGCCCGACGAGGCAGCCACGGCGCTCGAACAGGTCTCCGGAACGATCGAGTACTTCAGCGCCGCCGGAACGCACGATGTAGATCTGGGCATAATGGACCTGAAGCAGGGCGGCCAAGGATCAGCCCTGGGGGCCCAGATAACGTCTGTCATCAAGGATCCGTTCCAGAACAATCCCGTCGGGGTTACACTCGAGCTTAATGTCAGAGCCGAGCAGATCGCGTCGGTGCGGTTCATGGCGCCGGACGGTTCTGCGCTGGATGTTCGGATGCTTACAACCGAGCAAATTAGCGACGTGACCAGGGTCAAGTGCGTCTCGCCGGACCCGGTGCCGGAACGAGCAACGGTCATAGCAACTGTCTACGATCAGCTTACTCCCAATCAGTTTCCTTGGGATTTGACCAGAATCGCACTGGACGGCGGGCCCGTCAGGTAAGGCGCCATGCTGCAACTGACAGGCTCTCGTGTCGCATACAGTTAAGGCAAACTGACTCTAGAAGTTGAGCAGAATGCCTGCGGTGTGTATCGCCAGGATTGTGAGATAGTCGAGGTCACTTAGACTGTACGGTTCGCCGTCGGTGTCATTATCAATGTAGATGACGCCGAAACAGCCGTTGGCACCCTTTATAGGTGCTATCATTGCCGAACGCACGTCTTTCTCCCGTGTGGTCGCCCCCAGCCTTGGCATGAGCATGAACAGGCCCTTCTCCACGGATTCGTCTATTTTGGCGGCAATCTTGATGTCTGCGAGTTTCACGGGGTCGCCGTCTGCAGCACGCCCGGCGTGTACCGTCATGGGGCCTATCGCGTCGTTTCGCAATGCGCACCAGATTCTGTGCGGGCCGAACTGTTCGACCAATACGTCGATCACCACGCCGAGAAGCTCATCCAATCCTTTTGCGCTGCATATAGCCTCGGTCGCATCTATGTAATCGGCAAGCCTTTTTGCCCCAAGTCTGACGTCAGGGCCCTGTTCGGCATGCATATCCCTGGCGATTACCTGCAACTCGACGCTCCGGCCAATGCTGGTATCTTCCAGGTGAATTGATTCGTCCACTGCGGCGCCGTCTTCGGCGTCGACCTCTACTACAAACGGTCCGATGGTTATGCGATCACCGCTGACGAGTCGGTTTTTATGAACGGGTTCACCGTTGACTACCGTGCCATTGGCCGAATGCAGGTCCTCGATTATCCAATCCTTGTCTTTATTCTGGAAAATGACTGCATGCCGACGGGACACCTGAACGTCCGGGAGTAAAACGTGGCTTTCCAGTCCGCGGCCTATGTTAATAGGACCTGCGGCAAATCTGAATTCGTTTACTGCTCGTCCGTTCTGTTTTACCTTGAGATGCATTAGACAGGCTTCTGAACCAATTTAAAAGGGCCCACAGGCCGTGATTGAATGAGAAGTACCGACATTCACAAATCTGTGGTTACCCACAAGTACGTAATTACCGTTGCTGTTGTTCGCCTGCGGGTTGTGCCGCACTTTCGACGGATTGGCAAGCCGCATGGGCCGTTCACTGCAATAATCGGCGTTTAAACCGTTTTTCATCAGCCGCAGGCTTGCCGACACCTCGATCAGACACATTGGACGACCTGGAAGGCATTTTATTGCGATTTTGACTTGACACGACAGGGGGCGGTAATCTATAATTCGGACGTTCAGGAGTTTCCGGGCTGGTATTTTCGGGATGCAGCATCAGTGTCCAGTTTCAAGGCTAAGGAACGGTGAGACCCGGGATATGGAGGCGGCGGAATGAGAGCATACTTACAGGTGCTTGTCGGTTTTGTTGCGTTTACGTGCACGGCCAACGAAATCATGGCTTTTGATTCGTTCACAAATCTGGGGCCGATGGAGATTGTGCAGGCAAACGGGAAAGATATACAGGTCCCGGGCAGCAGCGTACCCAGTTTTCTGGATTTTAACGGAGACGGACTCAAAGATTTGATCATCGGACAGGGTAGCGAACCAGAGCCTCCTGGCAAAGTCCGTATTTACCCGAACATCGGCACTAAACGGAGGCCCGAATTCGGGGATTTCTTCTTCGTCCGCAATTTCGACGAACAGCAGTCAGGATTTGTAAGCCTCGAACTGCCGGCAGACAGCTATTTCGGATGCTTTCCCAGAGCGGTTTACTGGGATGACGATACCAAAAGAGACCTTCTAATAGGTCTGGCTGACGGAACTGTGAAGGTCTACCTCCGCCTCGGATCACAGGAAGAATACGAATTCGACAGCGGCGAGTATGTAATGGCCGGGACAGAAAGGCTCAAAACAAGGGCCCGCTCGACGCCTTTTCTTGTAGATTGGAACAACGACGGCGGGCGGGACCTGGTCGTCGGCTCTGTCTTTGGCAAATTCCATCTGTACATGAACTGTTGCGGCGGGAACTTCCCACCGGTTTTCGTCAAGACCGCCGCACCGACCGGCGACGGGTACGCTCAGGCTGCAGCAGGCGATCTATTCGTTCCGGACTTTCGAAGCAGCCCACACGTTGGCGATTTTAACGGCGATAATCGAAAGGATATTCTCTCCGGCAATGGTGAGGGTCAACTGCTGCTTTTCAGAAATATTGGGAGCGATGATAATCCGATATTCGCAGAAGGGATTCCACTTGAATCCGACGGCGTGCCCATAGATGTGGGCGAAGGATCGGTTCGCTCCTGGCCGTTCGTCTGCGACTGGACAGGCGACGGCCGTTTCGACATACTCGTCGGCTCGGCGGACGGCAAAGTCCTGTTATATCAGAGCAGAAACCAGTCCGGCGATCTTGACTATGATTTCGATGTAGATTTAACCGATCTGACGCTGCTGGCCGGTCGCTGGCAAAGCTCCTGCCCGGACTGCACGGAGGATTTTACAGGCGATGATTATATTGACTGCAGGGATCTGGCACACATAGCAGCACATTGGCTAGATTCCATTCCTCATTAAACAGATTGACCGTCGTCAGCCGGGGGCGAATAACCGCTTCAAACGCCATATTCACACCGTATCAACATTCAGCCGCCCGGAAGCTTCCCTTGTTTGTGTTGAAACTCAAACAGCCTCAGCCTATAATTGCCGTACTTCGGGCATAAGCTGATGAAAGGCAAATAACCGTATTGCCCGCTGCATAGAGCAACAAAGGCATAAGGAGCATTACATGAAGATAAGATCACTTTGCGTGGCTGCGACGGCTTTGGTACTATTGCCGGCTATGACAGTGTGGGCCGCTATAGACGTCGTCGACAAACTCGATGCCTCCGGCGGCAACGATTACTACGTCGGCAACCGGGAACCTCTGGTGCCCAGCCCGCTAATTAAGCTTCCGATTAAGGCGATCAGGCCGGAAGGCTGGGTCCGCCGACAACTGGAACTTCAAGCGGCCGGGTTCGTGGGAAATCTCACCGAAATCAGCCGGTTTCTGAAAAAGCAGGACAATGCGTGGCTGAGTCCGGCAGGGCGGGGGCACAGCCCGTGGGAGGAGCTTCCTTACTGGCTAAAGGGATTCGGTGACACCGGATACGTTCTCGAAAATGAGAAAATTATCAGTGAAGCGAGTACATGGATCGAAGCAGTCCTGGCAAGTCAGCGAAAGGACGGCTATTTCGGCCCTCGGGATAACCTGTCGCGGATAAACGGCAAGCCGGATGTCTGGCCCAACATGATCATGCTGAATGCACTTCAGTCGTATTACGAGTACAGCGGCGACAAACGCGTCCTCGATTTCATGACGAAGTACTTCAAATGGCAGCTTACCGTGCCTGACGAAGATTTTCTGGAGCCTTTCTGGCAGAATCAGCGGGCAGGCGATAATCTGGCAAGCATTTACTGGCTTTATAACCGCACAGGCGACAAAGAACTGCTGCAGGTCGCCGAAAAGGTGCACCGCAACACGGCCAACTGGACCGAAGGCGTGGCCAACTGGCATGGAGTTAACATAACCCAGTGCTTCCGCGAACCGGGAATTTACTTCCAGCAGTCCGGCAAGCTGGCGCATATCGACGCGGTCGAGCGAAACTATCAAACGGTAATGGGGATATACGGCCAGGTGCCCGGCGGCATGTTCGGGGCCGATGAAAACTGCCGCAAAGGCTATACAGGCCCGCGACAGGCCGCGGAGACCTGCTCGATGGTCGAATACATGCTCAGTTTCGAAATGCTTCTCGGGATCACCGGCGATCTGAAATGGGCCGACCGCTGCGAAGAAGTGGCGTTCAACTCACTCCCGGCATCCATGACGGCCGATTTGAAAGCTCTGCACTACCTTACGGCGCCGAACATGATTCTATGCGACCGCCACAGCAAGGCCCCCGGCCTGCAGAATGGCGGACCGATGCTCTTGTTTAATCCCCATATCCACCGATGCTGCCAGCATAATGTGGCTCACGGATGGCCTTATTACGCCGAGCGGCTGTGGTTTGCGACGCCCGGCAACGGCCTGGCCGTGGCTTTTTACGCACCTTCGACCGTTACCGCCAAGGTTGGCGATGGCAAGAAAGTAACAATAAAGGAGACGACGCGGTATCCATTCCAGGATCGAATCCATTTTGAAATCAAAGCCACCGATCCGGTCGAATTTCCACTTTTTCTTCGAATCCCGGGCTGGTGCACCGCACCCAAGTTGTCGATCAACGGCAAGGAACAGACTTTTGTTCCGGTCCCTCGTTCATATATACGCATAGTGCGAAAATGGACTAACAAAGACACGATCGAACTCAGTTTACCCATGAAGGTGGCCCTCAGAACCTGGGCCGAGAATAAAAACAGCATTTCGATAGACCGTGGGCCGCTGACGTATTCTCTTAAAATTGGCGAAAAGCATGTGCGGGTCGGAGGTACAGACAAATGGCCGGCAATTGAAATCCATCCCACCGGCCCTTGGAACTACGGATTGATTCTGGAAGGCCCGGATCCGGCGGCATCATTCAAGCCTCAGTTCGAGCCATGGCCGGACGATGATCAGCCCTTCACGCCCGAATCGGTGCCGGTTTCGCTGAAGGCAAAGGCCTGCAGAATTCCGGGGTGGACCAAGGATCATCTGGGCCTTGTTGGTAAGCTGCAGGATTCTCCGGCTGCTTCGGATGAGCCGGTCGAAACGGTGACGCTCATTCCGATGGGAGCGGCCAGGCTTCGCATCTCCGCGTTTCCCACGATTGGGGCCGGGCCCGACGCACACAAATGGCAGGCGCCTCCGAAGCCGATTCCGGCATCGGCTTCCCACTGTTGGGGAGGTGATACTCTTTCAGCCTTAAGCGATACAGTAGTTCCCGAAAGTTCGGCAGATCGCTCGCTGCCGCGTTTTACATGGTGGGATCATAAAGGAACCGTCGAATGGGTGCAATACGACTTCGAAAAAGCCCGCGCGATTGGTTCGGTATCGGTCTACTGGTTCGACGATACAGGTCGAGGGCACTGCCGTGTACCGCAATCGTGGCGGCTTCTCTATAAAGATGGCGACGAATTCGTACCCGTCAAGGGGGTATCCGACTACGGCGTCCAGAAGGATAGATTCAACAGCGTAACTTTCAAACCTGTGAAAACCACGGCCTTGAGAATCGAGGCTGAACTTCAGCAGAATTTCTCCGCAGGTATTCTCGAATGGCGGGTTGACAAGCCCTCTCGATAGCCTTAGAATGCCTGTTCTTTCGCGGTGTAGAAAAAAGTACGGTGTCAGGACTCTAAGCCGGGAAAGTTTTGGGTGGTAGAAAACTCTGCACAGAGTCGCGGAGAATTTGTGTAGCCTGCGGAAGGACCAGGTTCACAGATTCACGCCTCTTAGATCCAGAAGGAGCAATTTGAGTGGCAAGGAACAAAATCACCATCGTCGGTGCGGGCAATGTCGGAGCAACTACGGCTCATATAGCGGCAACAAGCCGACTGGGCGATATAGTTCTTGTAGATATAGTGGAAGGACTTGCCCGGGGAAAGGCGCTGGATATCGCCGAATCTTCACCGGTGCAGCTTTTCGACTGCAAGGTAACCGGAACCTGCGACTGGGCCGAGGCTGAGGGCAGCGATCTGGTAGTAATCACCAGCGGTATGCCCCGAAAACCGGGAATGAGCCGTGATGAACTGACCGCCAAAAACGCTGGAATCGTCAAATCCGTTAGTGAGCAGGTGGCGAAGCACTGCCCCGACAGCATCGTCATAGTTGTCTGCAATCCGCTGGACGCAATGGTCTACGCGGCCGCCAAAGTGACCGGTTTTGCCAAAAACCGCGTGATTGGCATGGCCGGAGCCCTCGATTCGGCCAGATTCGTTCACTTTCTGGCCAGCGAACTCGATGTGAGTGCGGGAGATATAAAATGCGTACTGATGGGCGGACACGGTGACGACATGGTTCCCCTGCCGAGATTCACTTCCGTCGGTGGAATTGGCGTTACCGAACTAATCGGAACGGACAAGCTCAACGCTCTAATCGAGAGAACCCGCAAAGGCGGCATCGAAATAGTGAATCTTCTTGGTTACAGCGCTTATTACGCCCCGGCTGCCGGGGTCGTCAAAATGGCCGAAGCAATTCTCAAAGATAAGAAAACTGTGATCTCGTGCTGTGCATATTGCGATGGCGAATACGATGCAGGCGGATTCTTCGTGGGAGTGCCGGCAGTTCTCGGTTCGAACGGCGTGGAAAAGGTGATCGAACTGCAATTGAACTCAGACGAACGCCGCGAATTCGAGAAGTCACTAGCCCATGTAAAGCAACTTTCGAGTAAGGTCGACGAGATGTTGTAGTCCGGCAAAAAACCTTGCGTTTTACGGTTGTTATTGAAAGCGAAATCGTGTAGTTTGGCCGCTCCTGAAATGCCGCAGTCTTCATAGGAGTATCAATGGAACTGATAAAAAAGATAAAACAAGCGGAATCCCAGGCAACGGAGATTGTTGATCAGGCCCGAGCCGATGCAGCCAAAAACGCCGAAAAGATGCGACAAACAAGAGTTCAACTAATGGAAGAGGCTGAAAAGGCCAGGAAACGGGCCATCAATGCGGCGGTCGAACAGGCGGCTCAGCAGGCGCAGGAAGAAGTCAAAGCCCTGAAGAATCAGGCCCAGCAACAGCGCCGAGAGCTGCACAAGACCGTCGATTCGAGGATCGACGCCGCAGTCGACAAAGTAATGAACTACTGGAGAAGCTGAACAATGGCAATAGCTCCAATGTTCAAAATCCTGATCGCCAGCCACCGCACAGAGGCCCCGAATCTTCTCGAGGCCTTGCAGCAAGCCGGCATATGTCAGATACTAAACGCCGAAGAAGCCGCCGTGGTCAGGCAAACACCCGATCTGGCCGGTCAGCCGATAAGGCCCAAAGAGGTAGAGGAGCGACTCTATAAGCTCGGCAGGAGCATAAGTTTTCTCGGTGCGTACGTCGAACCGGCAAAGGGGCTTTCAGCGGCTTTAGCCCCGCGGACTGTTGTCGGCGAAGAGCAGTACCAAAATGTAGTGGAAGACCAGTCGCTTCTGCAGACCGCGCAGGAGGCTCTTGATATCGAAGTCGCCATGGAAAACACGCGGTCGCGCATTGACGTTCTCAAGCAGAAACTCTCCGAGCTTGCGCCATGGAAAGTTCTGCCTGTTCCCGTCGAGGAAATCTCCGGTCTCGATAAGACCGAAGTCATACCGGGCCTGCTTCCGGCTACGCACTACGACGAGCTGACCGAAAAGCTGGCCGAGTTCGGGGCCGATGCAGAGGTACTCGGCGCCGAAAACAGCTATAAGGTGACTGTTGTCGTTTGCCTGAAGGAAACGGCCGACCAGGTCCAGAAATTATTGCGGAGTCTGGAATTCGAGGCTGTGACTTTTTCAGCAATGAAAGGAACCGTTGCCGAGCATATCGCCGAGTGTGAACAGAACCTGGCGAAGGCTCAGGAAGAACTTAGAAATCTGGACGAAAAGGCCCGCGTTCTCGCAAAATTGATGCTGGAGCTAAAAATTCTCCATGATCACTACAGCAATCTGCACGCCAGGGAACAGGCCAGAGCCGCGGCGCCGGCCACCGAGTCCGCTCTGATTCTGGAAGGCTGGGTCAAGCAAAGACATTACGACCTGTTGGAAAAAACCGTGGCGGATTTTCCTGCGTCGAGCGTTCAGATCGTCGAGCCCGAGGAAGGCGAAGAACCGCCTGTGGAGATCGACAACAAAGATGCGGTAAAGCCTTTTGAGTCGATAACCCGTCTTTACGGTATGCCAATGCCCAGCAACCTCGACCCGACTGTGTTTCTGGCGCCTTTCTTCACAATATTCTTCGGTCTGTGTCTGACAGACGCCGGCTACGGCATATTCCTGGTTCTGGCGCTCTGGTACTTCATTAAGAAGATGCAGGGCGATAAAAAATTCTTCTGGATGCTGATGATCTGTTCGTTCGCCACCATTATCGCCGGGGCTTTAACCGGCGGGTGGTTCGGCGATGCAGTGCAGGTATTTACCGGAGTTGACAGCGGCTTGAACAGCCTCAGAGAGTCTGTGGTGCTTTTCGACCCCATGGATTCGCCAATGACTTTCTTCGCGCTGTCGCTGGGGTTGGGTTATTTCCAGATAATGTTCGGCCTGGCAATTGCGCTGGGCCACAACATACGCAGAAAGGACACGGTCGCGGCCGTATTCGACCAGGTAACATGGCTGGTCATGCTCAATTCGCTGGTTTTATTCGGGCTTGCCAAAGCCGGAATAATCCTCGCGCCGTTTGCGCCTCTGTTCGCCGTAACGTCGATAGTCCCGGCCATCATGATATTGCTGGGCAGCGAACGGCAGGGGGGCTGGGCAGGCCGCATCGGAATGGGCGTATTCAGCCTGTTTACTACGGTGTTCTACATGGGTGACGTACTCAGTTACGTTCGCATTATGGCCCTGGGGATGGTAACCGCCGGCTTCGGCATGGCGGTAAACATCTGCGTGGGTCTGGTCGCGGACGTGCCGTACGTCGGCTGGCTGCTCGGACTCGTGGTCTTCGTCGGAGGCCATCTGTTGAACATCGGCCTTTCGGTTCTCGGCTCGTTCGTTCATACAATGAGATTGCAGTTCGTCGAATTCTTCCCGAAATTCTTCGAGGGCGGAGGCAAACAGTTCTCTCCTCTCAACACAAAATACGAACACATTTGTGTCAAGAAATCACAAGCATAGTCAGAAAGAAAGTGAGGTTTCAAAGATGGAATATGGGATGGCGTGTGCTATTGGCGGTGCAGCATTAGCAGCGTTTCTTGCGGGCGCCGGTTCGTCCATAGGTCTGGGCATCGCCGGCAGAAGCGCAGCGGGAGTGCTCAGCGAGAAGCCCGAAAGATACGGCTCGCTCACCCTGATGGTGGTGCTGCCCAGCACGCAGGGCGTTTACGGCTTCATCATCGCTCTGATGGTCATGGTTAAGCTCAATATGTTCGCCGGCGGACTCGAGGTCCCGGTGACGCTTCAGCAGGGCCTGGCGATTCTGGCGGCGTGCCTGCCGGTCGGAGTGGGCGGTTTGTTCAGCGGCATTCATCAGGGCAAGACATCGGCCGGCGGCATCCTCATGGCCGCCAAGAAGCCGGAAATGGCGGTTAAGGCCGGCGTGCTTTACTCGGCAATGGTCGAACTGTACGCGATTCTCGGCTTCCTCGTCTCGCTGCTGATCGTCCTCATTGGTCTCGAGATCGGCGTCTAAAAAACTGACTTTCATCAGGAACGGAAATGGAAGCTCAACAAGTTACAGATAAGATTCTCGCCGACGCCAAGGCCGCGGCTGATGAAATCAAGCAGCAGGCCGAGGCCAGGACCGGCCGTGAAAAGGCCGGGCTCGAAAAGCAGCTCGATGCCTACAAAGCCGAAACCGAAGAAATGGCCCAACAGGCCGGCGAAGACAAGAGATCCCACATGCTGGCCGCCGCCAGAATGGACATCGCCAGAGAGTTGCTCGCCGAGAAGCGGTCGATTCTCGATGAAGTGTTCAGCAAAGCCAGAGCAAAACTCAAAGCTTTGCCTGAAGATGAATACAAAAAGCTCATTGAGAAGCTGATGCTCGATACCGTGGAAACGGGCGAAGAGCAGGTCGTGGCCGAACAGGGCGATAACCGGATTGATGCACAGCTCGTCGACAAGGTTAACAAGGCCCTTGCGGAAAAAGGCAAGAAAGGCGAACTCAAACTCTCGAAGGAGAAGGTCGGACTCGACGGCGGATTCATTCTGCGCAGAGGCAAGATTAAAACTAATGTTTCGCTGGACGTTCTTGTCAGCCAGGCACGGGACGAGCTCGAGATCAAACTGGCGCGTGAGCTGTTTGCAGAATGACCGGTCAAATCGGATCGGCACCTGGAATAACCGATGGCAAAACTGAAATCTCAAGAAGATAGGCAGCAGTACTTCATATATCCGCCGGTCGGAGAAGATGACTGGCGCTATATGTTCCAGACCGCGGAGGTCCGCGCGCTCGAGTTGCACATGCTCAGCAGGGCGGTGTTCCTCGAGATGGCCAATGCCGCAGACTTTCCCGAAGCGGTCGATGCACTGAGTGCTTCGGAGTATGGGGCTACACAGCCAATCAAAGGTCTGCATGCGATGGAACAGATGCTGCTGGCCAGGCGGGCGGATTTGCGAGCCTTTTTCGAGGATTTGATGATAGACGAGTCCGTGGCCGAGTTGATGCGAAGCCGCACGGATTTCGCGAATCTGCGGCTGGCTGTCAGGCGACTGGTAACGGACAAGCCGCTCGGAACCGACTACAGCCCCGGTGGAAACGTCGAGCCGGAGACTTTTGCGCCCGCTCTGCAGGAAGACAACCCGGGCATGCTTCCGGTATTCCTGCAGGAGGCGTCGGAAGAGGCGGTTCTTGCTTATTACGATCACAAGGACATCCGCGACATCGACTACAGCATCGACCGGTTTCAGACGGACTACCAGTTGAAGCGCGCCGCTGAGATGGGCAGCGTGTTTCTGACCAGTCTCTTTGCGATTCAGACGGACTTGACGAATCTTCGCACGCTGTTCAGGCTCAAATACATGGATTCCGACGACAAATCGGCTTTTCTGGACGGCGGTTTTCTGCGAATGTTCCGTTTCGAGCACGCCCTGGAGTTGGGCCTTGATGCTCTGGCTTCGGCATTTGCGACTACTCCTTATGCCGATATCGTAGAAAACGGGGTCGCATACCTGGCGTCGAAACAGTCTTTTCTGGCGGTCGAACAGCGATGCGAAGCCTATATGCTGGGCTTTTTGCGGAAGACGTCGACGATTACAGCCGGTCCGCAGCCGGTAATCGCGTATCTTCTGGCAAAGGAACAGGAGATCAGGACGATTCGGCTGGTGCTGACGGCAAAGAAGAGCAGGCTGGATTCGAAGCTCATTCTCGACCGTATTCCACAGAACCTCTTGTGAGCACGAGATAAGATATGGAAGGTAGAATAGCGGTATTAGGCGATACTGATTTCGTGATGCCCTTTGCGGCGCTCGGGCTGGATACGTATGCGGTCGGCGACACCCGGGAGGATATCCTCGCAAGCGCACGCGAGGTCGTCGATGGTGAGTACGCCCTTGTTGTCGTGGCCGAACACATAGCCAAAGACGCCCACGAAATCTTCGACGAAGTCGAGCAGCAGCCTACACCCTGTATAGCAGTCGTGCCTTTCACAACCGAGCCTGAAGGATTCGCAACCCGGGCGCTCGGTGAGGTTCTCAGGCAGGCCACCGGAATCAACATACTTGAAAACGAATAAGATAAGGTTGCACTAATGAGTAACAAACAGATCGGAAGGGTAGTCAAAGTGGCGGGTCCCGTCGTGGTTGCCGAAGGTATGACAGGCGCCAGAATGTACGACGTCGTCAGGGTCGGCGAACTAAACCTCATTGGCGAAATCGTCGGGTTGCATAGGGATTTGGCCTCGATTCAGGTCTACGAAGAGACCGGAGGAATCGGTCCCGGCGAGGAGGTTGTCAACACGGGCGCGCCTCTCAGCGTGGAGCTTGGCCCCGGCCTGATCGAGAGTATTTACGATGGTATTCAGAGGCCGCTGGACTCTCTCGTCGATCACGAAGGACAGTTTATGAGCCGCGGCAGCGACCTGCCCGGTCTGGACCGCAAAAAGAAATGGCGGTTCGAGCCGCTGGTCGAAGCGGGGGCGGAAGTCTCGGCCGGTGACTACATAGGCCAGGTTCAGGAATCCTCGCTTGTTTCTCACAAAATCATGGTTCCGCCCCGAATGTCCGGAAAGATCAAATCGATTCAGCCCGGCGAATACACCGTGACTGAAACGGTGGCCATACTTACGGATAAAAACGGACAAGAGCACGAACTGACGCTGATGCAGAGATGGCCGGTGCGACAGGCCAGGCAAATACAATCGCGTCTTGCGCCCGACAGAATTCTCGTGACCGGCCAGCGAGTTGTCGACACCTTTTTCCCGATCGCCAAGGGCGGAACGGCGTGTGTGCCCGGACCGTTCGGCACCGGCAAGACCGTCGTGCAGCATCAGTTGGCCAAATGGGTTGACGCCGACATCGTCGTTTATGTCGGCTGCGGCGAACGCGGAAACGAAATGACCGACGTGCTCACCGAGTTCCCCGAGCTAAAGGATCCGCATTCGGGCGAGCCGCTCATGCGGCGTTCGGTGCTGATCGCAAATACATCCAATATGCCGGTGGCCGCACGCGAGGCCTCGGTTTATACAGGTATTACGCTTGCCGAATACTTCCGGGACATGGGCTACACGGTCGCGATCATGGCCGACAGCACAAGCCGCTGGGCGGAAGCGATGCGTGAAATCTCCACTCGTCTCGAGGAAATGCCCGCCGAGGAAGGCTATCCGGCTTACCTGGGCGCCCGAATAGCGGCATTTTACGAGAGAGCCGGCCGCGTGAAATGTACCGGCTCGCCGGACCGCGAAGGCGCACTTTCAATCATTGGAGCGGTGAGCCCGCCCGGCGGCGACCTCTCCGACTCGGTTGTGCAGGCTACTCTGCACGTGGTAAAAGTCTTTTGGTCGCTCAAGGGTGAACTTGCATACCAGAGACACTTTCCCGCGATTGACTGGCTGACCAGTTACTCGTTTTACAAACAGTATCTCAAGGCCGTTTTCAAGGACAAGGAAAAGGGCCTCGAAATGGACCGCATGACGACCGAGGCCATGAGCCTGCTCGAAGAGGAATCGCAACTGGTCGAAATCGTCCGTCTGGTCGGCGCCGAAGCGCTGAGTCCCAGAGACAGACTGGCGCTGGAAACCTCGCGGTCGATTCGTGAAGACTATCTTCATCAGAATGCTTTCCACCATGTCGATACGTATACGGCCATAGACAAGCAGTACGAAATGCTCAAAACCGTCCTGCACTTCCATAGAAAGGGCCTGGAAGCAATCGATGCGGGCGTTGAGGTTACGGATGTATTCAAGCTGCAGGTTCGTGAAGACATCGCAAGGGCCAAATACATCCCGCAGGAAGAACTCAAAAAAATCGCTGCGATAAGATCGACTATCGATTCGCAAGTGAAGCAGTTGCACGGTGCGTCGGTTTCCTGACGACGACTGCGCAGATTAGATAAGAACTTTTTCAAGCTGTTAACATGCCAGGCTGCATAAGGCAAACGAAGTAGGAGTTTGAGATGCCGGCAATCAAAGAGTACCAAACAGTTGTGGATATCTCCGGCCCGCTGATGCTGGTCGAAAGCGTTGATGAGGCCAAATACGGTCATATCGTCGATATCGAACTCGGCGACGGCTCGATTCGGCGCGGACAGATTCTCCAGGTCGAGAACGACAAAGTCCTGGTTCAGGTTTTCGAAGGAACCAGCGGTATCGATGTCAAGGATAGTACAGTTCGATTTCTGGCCAGACCGCTGGAGTTGGCCGTGTCGCCCGATCTGCTGGGCAGAGTCTTCACTGGAATGGGCGTGCCCAAAGACGGCGGCCCGGATATCATCCCGGACACAAGGCTTGACATCAACGGTTCACCAATTAATCCGTACGCCCGCGACTATCCGAACGAGTTTATTCAGACGGGAATTTCCACTATCGACGGTCTGAACCCGCTTGTTCGCGGTCAGAAACTGCCGATCTTCTCGGGTTCGGGTCTGCCTCACGACAACATCACCGCACAGCTCGCGCGTCAGGCCAGCGTTCGCGGCAAAGGCGAAGAGTTCGCGGTAGTTTTTGCAGCTATGGGTATTACCTTCGAAGCGGCCCAATTCTTCATCGACGACCTGCACGAGACCGGTGCGATCGAAAGGGCGGTTATGTTCGTCAATCTGGCGAACGACCCCGCTATCGAAAGAATAGCGACGCCGCGTTTCGCACTGACCTGTGCCGAGTATCTGGCATTCGAACGCAATATGCACGTGCTGGTCATCCTCAACGACATGACCAATTACTGTGAGGCTCTGCGAGAAATCTCGGCCGCGCGTAAAGAGGTCCCCGGTCGAAGAGGTTATCCCGGCTATCTCTATACCGACCTGGCGATGATCTATGAAAGAGCCGGTCGTATTAAGGATAACAAGGGCTCGATCACGATGGTACCCGTTCTAACTATGCCCGAAGACGACAAGACCCACCCTGTACCAGACCTTACCGGCTACATTACCGAAGGCCAGATTATCCTCGGACGCTCGCTCCACAGGAAGGGCGTTTCACCGCCGGTGGATGTGATGCCGAGCCTTTCACGGCTGAAAGACAAAGGTATCGGCGAAGGCAAGACCCGAGAAGACCACGCCGACCTCTACAACCAGCTTTACGCCGCATACGCCCGGGGTAAAGAGTCGCAGGAACTGGCCACAATCATGGGCGAGGCGGCTTTGTCCGAAGAGGATCACAAGTACATGATCTTTGCCAACAGGTTCGAAGAACGCTACATTTCACAGGATTACTATGAGAATCGCAGTGTCGAGGCCACCCTGGACCTGGGCTGGGAACTGCTGAGTATGTTCGATAACGCCGAGCTCAAACGAATCGACATCGAACTTATCGAGAAGTACATGCCGCAGTTCCGCGAGAAAAAGTCGGACGATTCTCAGAAGGAGGCTTCCGAGTAAATGCTGGCGAATGTTAGTGCAACGAGAATGGAACTGCTGCGGCTGCGCAAGCGCGTGGGGCTGGCTACGCGAGGCCACCGACTCCTGAGCGAAAAACGCGATGAGATTTCAAGACAACTGATCAACATCGCTCGCGAGATTCAGCCGCTTAGAAAAAAGGTCGAGAACAAACTGCTCGAGACCTGCCGGCGTTTTATGCTCGCACGTGCGTCTGTGGAGCCCGAGGACATAAAGGCCGCTCTCGCGGTGCCCACCAAGAAACTGAGCCTCACCGTCCAGTTCGCGTCAATTATGAACGTCAAGGTTCCCGAACTGATTAAGGAAATATCCGGCGAAATCATCTGCTACGGATATGCGGCGACGTCCGGAGAACTCGACATAGCCCTTCTGGCTCTGGAGGAGGCCTTCGACGTTCTGATCGAACTGGCTCAGAAGGAGAAACAGGCTCGACTGCTTGCCACCGAGCTTCAGATGACCCGGCGACGAGTCAATGTGCTCGAACACGTGGTCATCCCGGAACTGCAGGAGACAATTAAGTACATCTTCGCCAAACTCGCAGAAGCCGAGCGCGACAACATCAGCCGCCTAATGAAGATCACTGATATTATCCGCGCCTGATCCGGGTTAAACAAGTTTTCTCTGCGCACAAGCAGGGCCGCCTGCGATTTCACAGTTGGCTCTGCTGTATGCGATTATTCGATTTGTACGGCCGTATGTTTACGGCGGTGTTATCCATTCCTCCGACTTGCCTGTCCATCATAAATAGGAGTGCAGCAGCGGATGTGGTTCACTACATTCGGTCCCTTGCGGAATCGAATATCAGATATTGCGATCCGCATCCGCTGCTGTGAACAAAAGTGAGAGGAACGGTATCAGGTCATTTTGTAGTAGAGCTTACTATCTGCTATGCGGCTTTTACATCCGCCGCTTTTCCGCCCTGCGATCACTACACCCCAAACTTAGGAGTGCAGCAGCGGATGTGGTTTTCAGATACGTCAAACCCCGAGTGCGGGAGTGAAACGCTTATCGTTATCCACACCCGCTGCTGTGAACAAAAGTGAGAGGAACGGTATCAGGTCCAATTTGTATTCTGTTAACGCCATCGGCTTTGCTACGGTCGACTCACCGATACTCATCCTCCGGCGATTCTCAAGCCCTTATTCTTCCGGTTTACACGTGCACTCAGATGCCGGTTCTCCACAACCGGAACATACTTTGTCTTCAATCGGCTGACCACACACTTTGCATGGCGAACATCCACAAGTCTGACACATGGCCACACCCCGCCCTTAATCATCCTGAAGTCACCGCGTTCCCTCTCGCAGTGCAACTTCCATTATCAGTTTGCAATCCTTTATAAGCTGTATTCGGCAATCCATTAACCTCGTATCATGCTGTCGCCGGTCTGCGGCGCCAGTGAATATCCCACCGATTCGAAATCGATTTGATCATCACTATGTCGTACAGAGCGGCCAGACCGACGATTACATAGACAGCTCGTATCAGAGTCTCCACCTGGAATATCCATGACACAAGATTGAACTCGAAAATGCCTATCAGACCCCAGTTGAGCCCTCCGATCACAAGCAAAGTCCATACGATAACATCTAGCCCTTTCATTACGCATCCTCCTAATCCGAAACTATCAAAAGACCTGTCCATCCCTCCGCAGGTGGACAGGAATTCCAAGTATTTCCGTCAATATGTTCGGCCGTATACACCAGCCAATCCGCTAACTAGAGTTTGCATGCTACGCAACCACAGACCGAATACAACTGGCCCGCTTTCAAATCTCACTACGCCTTTTCCGGTCGGTTGCTAAATCCACCCCATTTGTGAATAGCACTGAATCTTACTGTATACCACTATCGGCACCGATAAAAGCTTTCTTTATCCTTTTTGAGAATATTTCTATTCAATTTGCCGGTTAATCCTGTAGAGCCCGTTAGACGCTGAACAGTCGTATTATAACGGTTTTTGAAATCTCTCAGTTCCCCTGTTAATTACTAAATCAGCGGTGCGTTCAGACTATGACTCTCACGGGAAAACCCTAACCGGTAATTACAGATACATTCGTACCTTATGAGTTCTTGAGCGCATCGTATTCAGTCTCAAATCGCAGCTTGTGTTTAACTTCCTGCTCTGCGATGGCAAGCAGCATGTTCCTGGTTTGAGCATCAGCCGCCTTGGCGATCAAATCCACATAGAGACGAAACGCCGTGTCCTCCTTGGCCATGCCCAACAGCAACAGGTCTTCGTATTCCAGATCAAGAGGGGCGTCGGACTCGCTGATTATATATTCATCTTCACTTCTTGCCGGTTTAAGCTCCACGTCCACCGACTTGCCCGATTTCATCAACTCCAACTCGAGTTTCGCCTTGTGGTCCAACTCTTCCTGGGCCAGTTCTGCGAATGCCTCGCGAACTTCATCGTCGTCCGCACGATTGCCAACGGCCATCAAAAAATGGTAAGCCTCCTCTTCCCGGCCGATTGCGTAGGAGAGCACTTCTGTAAAGCTTTTCACATCGTTTTTATCCATAGCCAACACCATCGCTTTCTGATAAAAACCTCCGTACCGAGCACCGCCCGCTTCATCATGTACCAGCAGCCCATTTTACAATCGTTACAATACTCGCTCAAGCCCGGCTGTTTCGGTCAAGGGGTTTTTGTTTGCGCACCTACAGTCTTTTCGGTCCACCAGACGGCTAAAACTCGATTTGGACTGGTTTATGCGCCGATTAATTGTTAAACATATAAATAGATGACAATGTTTTAAGGGCGATTATGGGTTCGGAAAAACTCAAGGTTATACACAAGCCGAAGTTGCGTAAACCGCGTCTTCTACTGGGTTTCTCAGGTTGGATGGACGGCGGGGATGTTTCGACGGGAACCGTCAAATATTTTATCGAGAAGTTAGGGGCCGCCAAAATTGCGGAAATCGATCCCGAAGGTTTTTACATCTACAGCTTTCCCGGGCTGATGGAGGTTACGGCCCTTTTCAGGCCTCACACCGTAATTTCCGAAGGCCTTATAAAAGCCTTCGATACGCCCCGAGATACCTTTTACTGCGCAGAATCAGCCGATCTGGTCATGTTCCTCGGCAAAGAGCCCAACCTGGACTGGGAAAATTTCGCAGCGTGCATCTTTTCGCTGTGCAAGCAGCTTCGCATTAACGACATATTCTTTATAGGCTCCGTCGCCGGCCTGGTGCCACACACACGTGAGCCGAGATTATTCTGTTCGGCTTCGAGCCCGCGTTCTATAGAGATGTTCAGTCATTATGGCGTAAAGAACGCAAATTACGAAGGACCAGCCAGCATTGTAACTTATCTTACGGCCAACTGCGTTGAGCATGGTATTAACATGGTTAACCTGGTCGCGACCGTCCCAGCCTACGTCCAGGGAACAAACCCCAAATGTATATCCGCAGTTGCCAACCGCCTGGCGGGCATACTAAAGATCGATCTGGACACCGGCGATTTAGCCGTTCTTCGTGAGAATTTCGAGAAGAAACTCCATGAGGCGGTCGAAGAGCAGCCGGAACTTGCCGGAAGCGTCCGCAAACTCGAGGAAGATTACGACAACGAGATTTTCAACAATGAAATGGGGGAACTGAAGGAATGGCTGGAACAGCAGGGGATCTGCCTGGACTGATGCTCGTGCAGTCCGCCCGTGAATGAGTCGGTCATTGGAACAGCAAGATGTGAACCGAAGAGAAAAGGAGTTCCGAATGCAACTGCATCGAAGAGATTTTCTGAGAGTCGCCGCCGCTACCGCAGTTCTGCCTCTTGGCCGTTCTGTAGAAGCGTCCGGAAAGCGCAAACCAAACGTTATCCTTTTTTTTACAGACGATCAGGGTACGCTTGACCTGAACTGCTACGGCTCGCATGACCTTTACACGCCGAATCTGGACCGTCTGGCACAGCGCGGCACACGTTTTTCCCAGTTCTACGTCGGCGCGCCGGTCTGTTCACCTTCCAGAGCTACACTTATGACCGGCCGGTGTCCTCAAAGAGCCGGAGTTCCAAGCAACGTCGGTCGAAGTAACGGCCTGCCCCCCGAACAAATTACGATTGCCGAAATGCTCAAGCCTGCCGGATACAGAACCGCTCTTTTCGGCAAATGGCATCTGGGAGAAGTGCTCGAACAGAGCCCGAATGCACAGGGTTTCGACGAATTTCTTGGCCATAAGGTCGGCTGTATCGATAACTATTCACATTTCTTCTACTGGTCGGGACCGAACCGTCACGATCTTTGGAAGAATGAACAAGAGTACTGGGAGGACGGCTCGTTCTTCCCCGAGATAATCGCCCGGGAGACCTGCAGTTTTATCGAAAAGAACAAGGATCGTCCTTTCTTCATCTATGCCGCCTTCAATGTGCCCCATTATCCGATGCAGGGCACCGAAAAGTACAGGTCGCTGTATTCACATCTGGAAGAACCACGCGCCGCATACGCGGCGTTCATGTCGACACTTGACGAAAAGGTGGGGCGGATAATCGACAAGGTGGACTCGGCAGGCCTGCGCGAAGACACACTTATAGTCTTTTTAAGCGATCACGGTCACTCCATTGAGCAACGGGCCAATTTCGGAGGCGGCAATGCCGGTCCCTACCGCGGCAACAAATTTACACTGTGGGAAGGGGGTATCAGGGTCCCATGCATAGTTTCGATGCCCGGGCGTATACCCGAGAACGAAGTGCGTGATCAAATAGCCATAAGCGCGGACTGGCTGCCGACAATTGCACACTACTGCGGCATAAAACCGCCTCAGCGCACTCTGGACGGCAGAAATATCTCGTCGGTAATCGAATCCAATGATGCGGTTTCGCCGCATAAACTGCTTCACTGGCAACTCGGTAAACAATGGGCGGTTCGCGATGGGGATTGGAAACTGGTTGTAAACGCGCCGGGTGGTTCGCGAAACGGCCGTATACTGCCCAAAAAGCCGGACGAGAAAATCTTTCTGTCGAATATGAGCGAGGACATTTCTGAATCGAAGAATCTCGCCGATCAGCACCCGGACGTCGTCCGCCGTCTTACGAAGCTGCATGAAAAGTGGCTGGCGGAAGTCAAATAGTTAGTTAGTTGGCGTTGAAGCGGCCTGTATGGCCCTGGAAAGGCGTCAGCCCGCACCGACCATGCCGAGATACAGTGTGTCTGGTCTTTCCTTGCCTGCGAGCAAAAAGCTCACTTTTGTAGCGACGATCATTTTGTGAGGAACTCCAGCTGAAATTCCGGCGGTCTGGCCTTGCGTAGAATGTCGGGCCTTCCATTTCATCGAGCTTTTGCGTAAAATGGTAGTTGGTTTGGGGTAACAATCCTGAAAGAAAGGCGTTTGCAGAAGAATATCCGGTGCCGCTGTATGCCGGTAAGCTATGGACCAGAGACTGGGAAAACCGTGGTATTACCCCGTACTTCTTTCGGCCTCGCTCGGGCTTATTGCTGCGTCTCTGGCCTCGACTATCCTGTTGCGAGGTGAACCTCTTCCCCAACCGAGGCCCCTGATAATGTCCAAAAGCTTCAACACTTTTGAGACCGTCATAAGCAGTTTGTTCATTCTGGCGGCTTTTATTCTCGAGTTGTACCGCGCAAATCTCTTACCCCGTTTGAATTCCGAACAGAACGCCCGTCGCATGAAAGCCGCGTCGCGTCTGCTGTTTGCAGTATTAACAGGCGGCATTGTATATTTCGCGGTGGAATTGCTTGTGCGGTGCATACTGTTGCTCATACAGGCACAATTCACGATTCAGATGCTTGTCTATTCCGGGATAATCTCCGCGGCCGGGACGCTCATCCTGTTCTTCTACCTCCTGTTCGAGAACCGCGTTTCCCTGGAGTATTTCCGCACACAATCTCTTGAGACACTTGTCGCGGGCTTTTTCCTGAGAAAACACACCCAGGCTCTATCAGCAGACGACATTCCCGCAGCTTATTCTTTTCTCGCAAAAGCCTGCGAGGCCTCACCTGACAACATAGAACTGGTTACCCGCCTGGCATTCTTCAACGAAGTCGGTATGGATGATCCCGCAAAGGCCACCGAATGCCTGCGCAAAGCCGCGAGGCTGCTCCAGCAGCGACAGAATGCAGACAAGAAGGATATTGCCTGCTATGAAGGCCGTCTTGGAGGTATTCTGTGGCGAAGGGGCAAGAATCTACATGCACTCAAGCATCTCAAACGAGCCATAGATCACGACCCGAATCCGATAAGGATCGAGGACTACAATGAAAAGATCGCCATTTTGAGGCGCAAAACCAACGTAGACCCCGTTCCGCTGAGCCATCGCTACACCGACTAGCCTCAGACGCTTCTCTCAATCTCCCCCTTAAATATTTTTATTGACACAAGCCAAATCTTAATCTCTCGGCCGTTCCGATCTTCCTTACGCCGCGAAACATGCTCTACAAGATGTCCATGCTGCAGATAATGCTCATTATGCTGGGCCTGGTCCTGGTTTTAAGCCTCCTGGTACAGGCCGGAGACAGGTCAAGCATAGGTTTGCTTGTTTGCGGAAGCGGTTTTATCCTCGAATTGATCGCATCAATAAGAAAAGCCAGGTTCCTGGCAGCCTGATGCGGCTCCCTCCGCGCTGGACTAACGACCTATTCGTGCGGATTTTCGTACCAGATGACGCCAAGCCCGCGGCCTTCATGCCGCTCTTCACACGTCAGAACGTCGAGATTGCCGTCTTCGTCCACATCGAGCAGTTCGATTCTGTCGAATTTGATGCCATCGGAGCCGCTGATATCGTGGCCTTGCCAATCGCCTGAAAATGGTGCTGTCTCACAACTCAGCCACTTTACTCCGGATTTTGGCGGGGTAGCGTGTTCGCAACTGATCACAATGTCCGGCATACCGTCTTTATCCATATCTCCGACCGCAATACCTTTGGCGGTCCCCATATTCTCAGCGTACGGAATTGTTTTGGGCTTCCAGCGTTTGCCGGATCCGTCCAACCTCTTCAGCAGCAACACTTCCGCGGTCTTCACGGCCACCAGAACATCCCGCAACCCATCACCGTCCAGGTCCGCAATAGTCATGAACATAACTTCGCGCCCGGCTGCGCCTATAGTGTGGCTTTTCCACGTCTCAGCCTGCATATTCCCGACTCCGGGGTTTTCCAACCACCTGCACCCACGATTTTCTCCCCTGCGGTCGGTTGTTACGATGTCTAGATCCCCGTCGTCGTCCATATCCTCGCTGAAGATTGACATCACCCACCCCACCTCGCTCATGGGATGCCATTTCCACTCGCTCAGCTTTCGCCCATCCGCGGGCGACTCCCACCAGCCGATCTGAGCGTCGCCGCCCTTGCCTGCCGCCACGATATCGACGCCGTTTCTGCCGTCAATCTGCACCGGAATGGCGAACATCCACATCATCCTGCCTTGCGAATCGCCCAGGATATGGCGATTCCAACAGGCATTATTAAGTATGTCCGGCCTCTGGTTCGGTCCCCAATGCACATACATCGTGCGGGTGCCACCTTCACAACAGGTTATGACATCCAGTGTGCCGTCGCCGTCCACATCCGCGAATGCGGCATCTTCCACGGATTTCGTCAGCCCCACTGTGACCGCAGGCCATGCCTGTGTGCAATTCTCAACTCCCGGATGCAGATATACCCGGGTAATCCCTCCTTCTTCCCACCCGGTAACGATGTCGAGCCGCCGGTCGTTGTTGATATCGGCCAGCTTGACCCCATCGGCCCCGCGAGATTGGTTGTCAATGGTGTGCCGGGGCCATTGAGCGGCCGAATTTGTATATAGGGCTACTGTCAGACATGCCGCCAGAACAAGCATTCGCATAAACACCCCGCCGGAAAAAACTGCATTAGCTGTGCATGGAGAACCCGCGATCTGGGAAAGAAACAAGGCCCCGCAATGCATTGCAGGGCCGGAGTGGGCGATATAGGATTCGAACCTATGACCCGCTGATTAAGAGTCAGCTGCTCTGCCAGCTGAGCTAATCGCCCTCAAATCTAAAAATCGACAGCCTACCGTACCAGCGTCATTAATGCAAGCAAATTCAGCCATTTTTTTTGCCGGTTTCTCTGCGTCGCAGGCTCCGCCGTCAATCGAAATACCCTGCGCAAGGCTCGCAAAAGCCAGATTTCGTCCGGTTTTCAGTTGATTATAGATTGCCGTACGGCTATCACTGAAACAGCAGTAACTCCAAACCGGCCTTACATTCTGAAAGGCATCAATATGAACAAAAGCACGCGATACCTCACGCCAAAAGTTATTCTTGCGGCAGCTTGCGCTGCGGTTGTCTGTTGCCAACCAGCTTACAGCCTCGGGCCCGGAGCCGTTGGCGGCAACCGTTACCGCATCGTCATCTCCTCCGATATCGGCGGAAGCGACGAGGACGATATTCAGTCAATGATTCATTATCTTGTCTACAGCGATTTGTTCGATACCGAAGCCCTGATTTCTTCGCCCCCGAACGCCGGCCGCAAAGCCGATATCCTGGAGGTAATAGACGTATACGCAAAAGACTATCCCAGACTCAGGACCTACTCGCCAAAGTATCCTCCGCCCACGTATCTGCGGTCCATTGCCAAACAGGGCCACACAGACCGCGCTCCGCAGGCAGGGTACAGCCATTCGACCGAAGGCTCGGACTACCTCATCCAATGCGCCAAAAAGAGCAATCAACGCCCCCTGTACGTCCTTGTGTGGGGTTCAATAACGGATATCGCCCAGGCACTGCACGATGAACCCGGAATCAAGAGTAAGATTCGCGTCCATTTCATAGCATCCTGGAACCAGCGAAATGATCAGAATGCTTTTCGTTACATCGATGAGCACCACCCCGACCTGTGGATTATTCACAATGATACAACTTTTAGGGGCTGGTACATGGGCGGCGAGCAGGGCGGCGACCTGGGCAACAGGTCTTTCGTTGCCTCGCATATGAAGAACCACGGTGCGCTCGGCGACTATTTCGCCCCTCTCAAGGGCGGCAAGATCAAGATGGGCGATACCCCCACCATTGCCTGGCTTCTTCGGGGAACACCTGAAGACCCGACAAAACCAAGTTGGGGCGGGAAGTTTATAAAGCATCCTGACAGGCCCAACTGGTACATGGATGATCCCGACCCTGGATTCATCGAGTCCGGCAAGAAAGGCGCGAAAACGATCAATAAGTGGCGCAAGGACTATCTTCGCCACTGGCAACAGAGAATGGACCGCTGCCGGAGAAAGTCCGCAAGATAGAGTACTAAAATCCAGGAGCAAATCTTAATGATCCTTAATTCACAATCCCGACCCAGCGGCCGGCATTTGGCCGCAGCAGCACTGATTGCCATTTTCCTGCTTTGTAATCAGGCAGCAGCCGCTGAAATGATTCCTTTTGTAATCGGCGCCGATGCAAATCCAGACTCTCTGATAGCCGTGGAAGCCGCTGAACCGATTACGGCGAATTCACCTCGACTCAGGGTCGCAGGTGATTCGTTTCAGGTGGGCGTAAACGGCCGGAAGGTTCGTCTCTGGGGCGTGAACCTGTCTTTCGGTGCCAATATGCCCAAAAAGATCGATGCTCCTCGGGTCGCGGACAGACTGGCCGCCGCAGGTGTGAACACCATCCGGATTCATCACCTGGATACCGCTCGCTGGCCGAGAGGCATCTGGAGCGCCTCGGATGGCAGAAACTTCGAGCCTCAGGCTCTCGACCGCCTGGATTACTTCATCAATGAACTCGCCCGCCGCGGTATATGGATTAACTTCAACCTGCACGTCGGCCGGGCCCACAGCCGGCACCTCGACCCACCTCAACCAAATACAAAATACGATAAGATCGTCGGAATCTTTACGCCGAAGTTGATTGACGCCCAAAAAGACTTCGCCCGTAAGATCATCAATCACGTCAATCCGTATCGCAATGTCCGCTACGGTGATGATCCGGCCATGGCGATTTTCGAAATAACCAACGAGGACAGTTTCTTCATGTGGAGCGGCGACAAGGACCTTCGGGCTTTGCCTGTGTTCTATGAGAAGATTCTTCGCGATAAGTTCAATACCTGGCTCCGAAAGAAATATAAAACAGATAGACGACTGCGCACGGCGTGGTCTCAGGGCGCCGAGCCTCTTGGCCTGGACCTTTTAAAGAACGGCAGCTTTGCCGTCTGGTCCGGGACGCGCCCGGCGCCGAGCCAATGGCACCCCGAACAGCACGATGATTGCAGAATGTCTGTTTCTCGGCGGACCTATAAGGGCAAGCCCGCGGTCAAACTTGAGATAAAGAGAACCGACGATACCGAATGGCATCTCCAGTTCAAACAATCCGGGATCGAACTGGAAAAGGGCAAGTACTACACGGTTACCTTCGCAGCCGCAGCCTCTGCTCCGCGGGCCATAGGCTGCAGTGTAAGCCAGGCGCACGATCCGTGGGCCAACATGGGCCTTTCACGTCGACCGGAACTCACAAGTGACTGGTCGGAGTTCACCTGCGGTTTTGTCGCCTCGGCCGATGAGTCCGATGCCCGTTTGTCGTTCGCGGTCGGCGGGTCCGATGCGGACGTATACCTTGCGAACGTACGTTTCAGACCCGGCGGCATTCTGGGCCTGGCCGAAGGCGAATCCCTGATCGATTCGACCGTTAAGGTCTTCGGTACAAACGAATCGATGCCGCGAAGCGTAGATCGAATGATATTCCTCGCCGAAACAGAAAAGGCCTATTTTGACGGCATGCGAAACCACATAAAACGCAATCTCCGCAGCCGGGCGCTGGTCACCGGTACAATCGTATTCGGACCGCTCGGTCTCTACGTCCAGTCGGATATGGACTACATCGACGCACACGCCTACTGGCAGCACCCGAGATTTCCGCGCAAACCATGGGACCGCAGCGACTGGCTCATCGATCAAAAACCGATGACCGACTTCCCGGAGCAGGCGACCCTGTTTCGCCTCGCGGCCGAACGTCTTTCAGGAAAACCGTTTACAGTAAGCGAGTACAATCACCCGGCGCCCCTCGACTCCCAGGCTGAGTGCGTGCCGCTAATCGCCTCATTTGCCGCCGCGCAGAACTGGTCCGGCGTATGGCTTTATACCTATTCGCATTCGAGTGATGAATGGAGCCGCGAATCCCTCAACAGCTACTTCGATATCGACACGAATCCGGCCAAGTGGGGATTCATGCGGGCCGGTACCGCGATCTTTCGCGACCGTGCGATGGCTCCGCTAACCGCCTCTCTTGATATGGTTCTTGCGAGGACCTCTAATCCTCTGGTTGAGTTGGCCGAACTGCACCTTACCCATGACCGCAATATGTTCGCAGCTCTGGCCGACGAACAGGACATCACTCACAAAACCGCGTTATCCGCCCGCATGGCTGCCTCGCTGACCGGTGCACCGGCCTCTCAATTGTCAAATACGGGCAGACCGGGAATAGAGTGGTTTGCGGAACGGGGCAGTGG
Source organism: uncultured Pirellulales bacterium (assembly GCA_964406945.1). Taxonomy (GTDB): domain Bacteria; phylum Planctomycetota; class Phycisphaerae; order Sedimentisphaerales; family Anaerobacaceae; genus UBA2266. The sequence goes on along the minus strand of CAYOTO010000019.1, from coordinate 27,802 downwards.
TTTTTATTCGGTCGACCACGGAGACGCGGCTGTTTACACGGGCCATGCCGAATACTCCAGGAAAGCCACTCAAGGCCGCATTGCGGTAACCACTCCGGATTTTCTGGCGCTGACCATTACTCCCATTGACGAGAGCGGACGCATGTTAATCACTGCATGCGGTCGATGCGAAAACACCGGCATGGTATTCTCCGAGGACCGCAGAACTGTGGGCCTAAAATGGGGAACCGCCCCGGTCCTCATAGAGCCCATAGACGCGGAAATTACTCTGCCGCAAGGCAGGTGGACCTGTAGGGCCCTCGCTCCCGACGGAACATCCAAGAGGAATGTTCCCGTAACTTATTCAGGCGACGAACCCAAATTACACATTGCTCCGGAATACGCAACAATGTGGTATCTGCTGATTCCCGAGAAGAGATAGTCCTAGGAGACACAACATGCGACGCACTGCAATTCTGCTCATCGCGGCAATGTTACCACCCGCAGCGTACGCTTTCAACGGGCACACGGTCGTGAAAGGGCCTTTAACTGTCGAGATCGCCGAAATTCCGACTGTTACGAAATACGTCCAACCTCAAGACGTAAGGGTGACTCTTACAAATTCATCATCGGCTTCGTTGCAGGTGGATCTGGTGATGAAAAACCTCGTTGACGAATGGTATGCGGTAGGCAAAGTCAGGCAGTCGGTTAGGGTCGCCGCTAATTCGAAAGCCGCGGTTCTGTTTAAGATAGCCTGTGCCGAGGGCGCTTTCTCAGCCCTGTATCCGGTTCATGTTTACGCGACGTTCGATGTTGACGGCTCGCAAGCTACCGCACATGCCGTCCGAATCTTTCAGACAGAGTTTTCTCCAGTCGAGCCCGGCAAGACCGGGGACCTGCCCGCTGTGAGTGTTCCGGCAAACGGGGCATTACCGCTGTGGCAACTTGACGAGTACCAGGTTGCGTGGAGATACTTCGACAGGCAGTTGGTCGAAATGCCGGTCGGCTGGCGGGGAGCATCGCAGCAATCGCGGGCAACATTCTCACGCGGCCCTGCAACCAGGGGGGCAACCAGGCAAGCGCTGCAAATGCATCCCCCGTACACACCCGAGCCGGGTACGATTTTTGCCCGGTACAGGGTCAGACTTCCAGAGACCGCTCCGATTACACTCACCTTCGGCAACGCCATTCGCGACCATCATAAGAACGAGCCGCCCAGCGATGGCGTAACTTTTCGAGTCTGGGCCGAAGACGAGAAGCTTTTCGAGCGCCACACCGATGCGAAAAGATGGATTAAGGGGCGTGTGGACCTGAGCAGGTTCGCCGGGCGGATTATAACCCTCAAACTCGAAAGTCATCCCGGTCCGGAAAACAACACCGTTTGTGATTCTTCCTTCTGGGCCGAACCGTTGATAACCGCCGGCATAATTCGCGCGAGAGTAACCGCCGCTCAACGCAACCGGCTCCGCGAGCGGGCAAAAGAACTGGCCTTGAACGGAAGGGGGGCACAGAACGGCGAACTGCTTTTCCGGCTGGACGGAGGTATTACCGCCGCAGTAGCACTTGGCCCAACAGGTCTGCCGGATGCAGCAATCGCATTCGCACAGTCCGGCAAGACGCTGACCTTCGAAGGCGTCGATCTCTCTATCCTTGGCAACTCCATAGGCAGCGATTCATCCGTGGCTGTCGTCGGTCCCGTAACCATAAAAAAAGAATCATCCCGGCAAACAGCAACGATTATCCACCCGATCACTCTGGGGGCGAACCGTTTCGAACTTACTGCAAGAGTCTTCAAGCAAGGTCCCGCTCTTAGAATCAGCGTTCAAAGTCCGAAGCGCATTACCGACTTCGCCCTTGCACCGGCCGACCAGAAGGCGCTCCGCGTTTACTATGGGCACGGGTACTGCATCGAAAACCCGCAGGCATTCCGCGCCGGTTTCGGGGGGCATAACCTCTCCACAAGCCATGTGGGATTCGATTTCGCAAGGGGCCTTTCACTGCTGGTGGCTACGGACAATCCGCCCGACTACCTCCAGGTGGAGCCGGATGGCAATTATTACGCCCTGCACACCCACATGAACGCCACCATGACGCTTGTCCCCGGCAGTGAAGGCGCGTTCGACTGCGCCTTTCGATACAGGCCCCTCTACGACAAACAGGCCTCGGACGGTTTCGCACGCAAGGCCGGACGCTTCGTGTTCGATATCTGGGGCGGCAAATACGCTGGGATCGCCGAGAAGATGCAGCGAATGATCGATTACGGCCTGACGGATTCGCTGCTGACGGTTCATGTCTGGCAAAGGTGGGGCTATGATTACCGCCTGCCGGACATATATCCGCCTCAGCCCGGCCTGGGAACGGTCGAGGATATGCAAAAGATCGGTCTTGTATGCAATCCGCACGACATCCCGTGGGGCCTGCATGATAATTACATCGATTTCTATCCGGATGCAGAAGGTTACTCCTACGACCACATAGCCTTTACCGAATCCGGACAACCCATCAAGGCCTGGCTGAACGAAGGCCGCGAAGCCCAGAGCTACCGCTGGCGGCCCGACCGCTTTTTGCCATTCGCCAAACGCAACCTTAGCTTAATAAAGCCGGGCGTCGCGCCGACGCACTATTTTATCGACGTCTTTACATCAATCGGGCCCTTCGATTTTTATGACCGTCACGGCAATTTCCACTCCAGCCTGGAAACCAGAAGGCACTGGGGCGAGGTTTTTGCCTGGATCAGGGACTATCTGGGCGGCAACGCTCCGCAAACATCGGAAGCAGGCCACGACCAACTCATCGGCTATCTCGACGGCGCCGACTGCCAGCACCTTCAGATCACCCCCGATTCCCGGCGTTTCTGCATCCGCATACCATGCGAGGACTGGCAACGAGTTCCCTGGTTCGATGCGGTGCTTCACGACAAGTTCTCGCTGCACGGCGTAGGCTACTCCGGTCGCTACCAGGGCGGACGACCACGCAGGTCGGCGGGCATCGAATCCGATGATTACATCAGCGCCGAGATTCTCGAGGGCCACGCGCTCATGATCGACCGCGGAGCCTTCGGCTCGGGAGCCGTTCGTAAGTATTATCTGGCCCAGGACTTCATCCGCTCAATCGCCACCGACACAATCGACGAACTGCAATTCGTGGACGACAACATTCACCGCCAGAAAGTGTGCTGGTCCTCAGGCGCAGAAGTCTATGTTAACCGGGACCGGTCCGACTGGCGAACAGCGGGTAAGATATTGCCCAGGCACGGCTATTACGCAAAGAACGGCCCCGTCGAATCTTCAATCGAACGAATCGACGGCGTCATTGTGGAACAATCCAAAACCGAGGATACTTTTTACTGCAACGCCAGAGGCTTCAATACGAGGGGCGATCTGGCCATCCGTCCAATTGCAGAAAAGATCGAATATCTGGGAAACCGCAGCTTTCGCCTCAGCGTTCGCTGGGAGGCCGCAAGTCCCGCTCCGAAAGACCTTGCCATATTCACACACTTTCTGAGCGATGAATCCGACCGGAAAGACAGAATCGCCTTTCAGTCCGACGGCGCAACTTCAACTCCGACCACCGGATGGAAGGGCGATATTATCACAAACAAAAATGCAATTGTGATCATACCGCAGCAGTACGGCCCAGGCGAATACGACATCACTATTGGGCTGTGGGACCCCGAAACCGGCAAGCGCTATGTTCTCATCGGAGAAGACGACGGCTCCACTCGCTACCGTATAGGCAAACTAATCGTGAAGGGGGCAGGTAAATCAATAACGGACATTTCACTCCAGCCGAACAAGTACACTGTCCCGTCGGATCCGCGAGAAAATACGGCTCGCGTAGCCGTCGACTTCGGCCCGGTCAAAACCGCCGGCGCCGTCAAATGCATCATGCGGCCCGGCAGCGTTACCGTAATCCCTTTGCCCGATTTGGACTCGTTTAAGGCAACGCTGGATCTCGCCGCACTTACTGGCATAGATAATATTTCGCCAAAAGCCGTGTGGGAAACCACCCCTGAAGGCGAGAAAGTCAAACGCGCGGCCTGCGACCCTACGGGCTCTATGGTTTCGATGATTTGTGAGAAAGGGGTCTTCGCCTATCGCATTGATCTCGATTGAAATGAGATCGGCGACACATTTCCCAGATGCTCGATTACTGAAAGAAAGAAATACCTTTTAGAAAGACCGAAAGATGAACAGAATACTTGCTGTAATTCTAGTTGCCACGGCGTACGCTGCTCCTTCCACAGCCAAACCCCCGCGCATGCTCTTTGATTTTTCACCCGGCTTCGAGACATCACAAGTTGAAACGTCGGATGCTGGTGTATCTTTGACTGCGTCCGGTGCACTTCGTGTTCAGACTGCTCACGAAAAAACCTGGCCCGGAATTACCCTGAAGGCCCCTAAAGGACGGTGGAATCTGAAGGACCGGCTCATGATTGTACTCGATGTGAAGAACAGGAGCGAAAGGTCCGTAACCGTCAATTGTCGCGTAGACAATCCAGGCGCAAACGGCCGTGAAAACTGCGTCACCGATAGAGTAACGCTTGGCCCAAAATCGTCTGGCCGACTCATGGTTCGATTCCTGCCCAGCCAATACCGCCTTTCGAAACCGCTGGAGATTATCGGAATGCGAGGCTATCCGGTCCACCAGGGCAAGCTGGACCCCTCCAACGTTACCCAGCTTGTTGTTTTCGTGAACAACCCAAAGCATGACCATGAGTTCGAAATCGACAATATCAGAGCCGTGGGAACGCTCACAACTTTAGATTCCGACAGCTTCCTTCCCTTCATCGATAAGTTCGGCCAATTCGCTCATGCCGACTGGCCCGGTAAGACGCATTCACTAAAGGAGTTGAAAGCCCGGATCGCCGTCGAACGCAAAGATCTTGCCGCAAATCCGGGACCTGCCCGAAGAAACAAGTACGGCGGCGCCGCCGACGGACCGAAGTTCGAGTCGAAAGGATTCTTCACTGTACGAAAGGTAGAGGGCAAATGGTGGCTGATTGACCCGGAAGGAAATCTCTTCTGGTCTCACGGAGTCGACTGCGTACACCCCAGCGGCTGGACCCCCATAACAGACCGCCGCAACTACTACATGTTTCTTCCCGAAGCCGATTCGCCGCTTGCACAGTTCTACGGCTCAGGATCGTGGGCGCCTCACGGATATTACGAGGACCACAAGCCGTACAAGACCTACGATTTTACCAAGGCAAATCTCCTCAGAAAATTCGGCCCGGACTGGCAGACCGACTTCGCCGAGATCACGCACAAACGCCTGCGAAGTTGGGGCTTCAACACTATTGCGAACTGGTCCGATTCCAACATTTATCTTATGCGTAAAACGCCTTACACGGCTACAATCAGCTTTGGCTCCAGGACCATCGAGGGTTCCCAGGGTTACTGGGGCAAATTCTACGATGTTTTCGATCCCTCATTCCGCACCGAACTCAAAGCAACACTCAAAAGCCATAGCGAGTCCATAGGCGACCCCTGGTGCATCGGTTTCTTCGTACACAACGAAATAGCCTGGGGTGACGACACGTCGCTGGCGGTTGCTGCACTGGCTTCGCCCGCCGACCAGCCCGCAAAGAAGGTCTTCATTGCCGACTTGAAGGCCAAATACCGAACGATCCATAAGCTCAACGCCGCGTGGTCCACGGAGCATGAGTCTTGGGATGCACTGCTGAAGACCACCGAACCGCCGGAAAAAGAGAAAGCGAGTGAGGATTTAGCCGCTTTCTACACAAGAATCGCCGAGACCTATTTTTCGACAATCCGGGAGGAATTCAAGAAAGTCGCCCCCGACCAGCTATATATGGGCTGTCGATTCGCTTGGGTGAACGACCGGGCAATCCGGGCCGCGGCCAAATACTGTGATGTAATCAGCTTCAATCGTTATACCTACTCGGTCGCCGATCAGTCACTGCCGGCCGGAATCGACAAGCCGATCATTATCGGGGAGTTCCATTTCGGTGCGCTCGACCGCGGCATGCTCCACACGGGCCTGCGAAAGACCATCGATCAAGAAGACCGCGCGGCATGCTACGACAGCTACGTCCGCGGAGCGCTCCGCAATCCGTTCATCATAGGCACCCACTGGTTCCAGTACAAGGATCAGGCCACCACCGGCCGGGGCGACGGCGAAAACTACCAGATCGGATTCCTGGATGTCTGCGACCGGCCCTACCCTGAGATCGTAAAAACCGCCCGTTCAATAGGCGATTCGATGTACGAATACCGGCTCACAGGCAGGTAATTCCGTGATGCCGGTCAGGTGGACCGCCGCCAGGACCGGCAGGACCGAAGACCCGCTGAAACCACGAAAGAAGCCGCGGCGAATGAAGCATTCGCGCGCGGCTTTTCTTTTACAAATGGTCTTTCTGCAGCTTACAGTTCGGCCCACGGATTCGAGAACAGCGCTACGTCTGCGAGTTCCTGCTCGATTTCGAGGAGCCTGTTGTATTTGGCAATCCGCTCGCTTCGCGAAGCCGAACCGGTCTTGATCTGACCGCCGCCCATGGCCACAGCCAGATCCGCCAGGAACGTATCCTCGGTCTCGCCGCTGCGGTGGCTGATAATATAATTCCAGCCGGCTCCACGGCAAAGATTGATTGTCTCGATGGTTTCGGTCACCGTGCCGATCTGATTCAGCTTGATCAGAACCGCATTGGCGGCCTTTTCCTTGATGCCCCTGGCTACGAACTTCGGATTGGTTACAAACAGGTCGTCGCCGACCACCTGGCTCTTCTCTCCGTATTTGGCCGTATAAGCCTTGAAGCCGTCCCAGTCGTTCTCGTCAAGGGCGTCCTCGATAGAAACGATCGGGTACTTTTCGAGCCAACCGCCCCACATTTCGATCATTTCCTCGGTGCTCTTCTTGCCGATTCCGGACTTGGCCAGATTGTACGCACCGTCATCGAAGAAACTGCTCGAAGCCGGATCCAGAGCAATCGCAACATCCTTACCTACTTTGAATCCCGCCGCCTCGATTGCCTCACAAATTACCTCACAAGCCTCGTCGTTGCTCTTGAGATTGGGAGCGAAACCGCCCTCGTCACCGACGCTGGTCGCGTATCCCTTCTTGCCCAGGATTTTCTTGAGCGAATGGAATGTTTCGGCTCCATACCGCAGGGCCTCTGCGAAAGTGGGAGCTCCGATGGGCATTGCCATGAATTCCTGGAAGTCCACACTGTTGTCGGCATGCTCGCCGCCGTTGATGATGTTCATCATCGGAACCGGCAGTCTGAGCGAACCCGGACCGCCCAGATATGCATAAAGAGGCAGATCGGCCGCCGCCGCTGCCGCACGGGCAACCGCCATAGATACACCGAGAATCGCATTGGCCCCGAGTTTGCCCTTGTTATCCGTACCGTCCAGTTCCAGCATCAGTGCGTCAATCTCGGCCTGCCGGCTGACATCCATTCCGACGATCTCCGGCGCCAGAACTTCGTTCACATTTTTTACCGCGTTGAGCACACCCTTGCCAAGGTATCGGCTCTTATCGCCGTCGCGAAGCTCCACGGCCTCATTCTCTCCGGTGCTTGCACCCGAGGGCACCGAAGCCGAAACCGCCATTCCGTCTCCGATCGAACAGAAGACACGTACCGTGGGATTGCCGCGCGAATCCAGAATTTCCATCGCGTGAATTGACTCGATAATCAAACTCATTACTTTCTCCTTGCGTTTTACCGGGTTCCAGAATGCCGCAATCCTTGATTCGGCACTCACAACCTCTTGCTTAAACTGTACTTACACCGATTTGCGGATTCCAGAGATCCGCACTGAAAAGCGGGAACTAGTCGAAACTGACACCCCTGCGATCCCGGACAAGACGCCACAACCGCACAGTTGCGCAGACCAGCACAACCGCGCCGATCCACAAGTCCGCGATAGTTTGCGATAATTGCACAGTTATGTCAAGACAAATTCTCCGCAAGCCGCTCCAGGGTGAACTGGTTCGGAATGGGGCCCAAATCGCCGCTTTGCAGATAGAGGTCCGGTGCCCGGCCTCCGCCTTTTGATCTGCCGACGTGCGTTAGCGGTATTATTCCGCAAGAGAACAGGCCAACCATGCTCTTCTACGGCCCGCCCGGGCTTGGATTCGCGGCCTGCCAGGCGGTGGCATTGCCCCAGTTGCCGGCGCTGCCGTAAGGATCGATGATTGTCAGAGCCGCACCGCCTCCATCGGTCGTCGGATACCACGTATCGACATAATCAAAACGCATGATAGCAGCCTCGAGAGGCCATGGCAGAGATAGAACTATATCCTCGCCGCCGTTGCTCAGATTTCCCGTGTAACTGCCCGCCGGCCTTGCACCGCCGCCGTATTGAGAGGCAAAAGCTGCTGTGTCGCTTGCGACGACCACGTATTCACCCGGTCCCAGCACCATCGCGCCGAACTCGAACACCACGCCCTCAACCAGCCGCACTCCGCTGATATCCAGGCTGGTCCCGCTGATATTCTGCAACTCGATATAGTCGTACTCGCTGCCTTGCGGAGCATGATACATGATCTCAGTAATCCGCAGCCCGTCAATCAGTTCGAATGCGCGGGCAATATATGCGTCCGAACTCGCAGTGATAGTACCCACAAGCTCGCAGGAAATCAGAAAATCGCTGCTGCCCGTGCCGCCGTTCAGCCCATGAATGGCAAGCACGTTCTGGCCTGTGTGCAAAGCTCCTGCATACTGACTGATGTCTATGTCCTCAAACTGAACCGCGGCCGAATCGCTATGGTCATCGTCCGCGTTGTCGTTCCACGCGACAGTGCTCGAGGCAAAATTACGACTGGCGACCCGCTGGCCGTTAATGTAAGCCACAAATCCGTCGTCATATCGTACGCGCAGTGTAAGGTCGCTGAACCCGCCGGAATCGCTCGACAGCTCGAATGGAATGCGAATGTAACATGAATTCATGGTCTCGTACATTTTGCTCTCGACGTCGAGGGTGATGTAGCTGTCGTAGTCGTTTCGGCGGTCGTACCCTACACCGCCGGGACCGCCGCTGCACAGTTGCCAGGATGAATCATCGTAAGCCGGGTCGCTGCGCCAATCTCCGATATCCGTAACAGGCACGAGCACCCGCTTTTGAGCATCTTCGGCGACGAGCAGTATATTGCTGCTTGTCGATGCCGGATTAGCCACCCTTGGCGTTGGCAGATCGAAGAACTCGAAAACACCGGCACCGTCCGGCGACCGTCCCTGCGAAACGTCCGTAGTCTGCGGTGTGAATATTACCTTGTCGATTTCTTCGAGATTTTCGTCCAGCAGCGCCAGTATTTCGCCGTGCGCGTCGATACCAAAGGAAACCTCGCCCGCACCATTGCCGTCCACCGCCTGCAACACCGTAAACCCGCCGCCTGGAATGAAGCTCAGAGGCTCGATTCTGTGTTTGGTAAGCTGCGTGGAAACGTCATCCGTCAAATACAGCCCGCCCAGGGAAACAGGCCGCGGATCCGGATTGTACAACTCAATGAAATCATCATCGAAAAACACGTCCGTACTCGCCAGCCACTCGTTGATCTTCAGGCCGTCCGGTTTGCCCAGACCCGCCCGCCTGTTAGCGGTCCCAAGTGTCGGATCGTTCAGCATCCACTTGCCGCCGTATCCGATCCGCCCGATAGAAAAATCGTTAATCTGCAGACCAAATTCAACCGAGTCCACAAGCGAGCCTCCGTTGCCCGGTTTATCGTACAGATACAGAGCCTCTCCTTCTGCCAGCAGACCAAAGCCCAGGTGATTCCGCATTTGAGTCGTATCGCCATACAAGACCATATACTCGCCCGGATTCATAACCGGATCAGTCACTGTAGAACCGCTGAATATGAATCGCCTGGGATTCTCCGGATCATCGGTCAGGCTCATCCCTGTAAGGTCAATCGGCCCCGGCCCGTCATAGTACAATTCAATCAAATCAGGATCGGTCCCGTGGGTGTGCGCGAGAATCTCATTAATTACCAGCTTCGAATAAGCCGTATCCACCGTCCACGACCGCGATTTAGCCGGCGTTTCCTGCCAGATTCCGGCCGAATCTTTGCCCAGCACATGCACAGAATAAGTGTTACCATTCGTCAAATCACTTAGGACTATCGGCACATTCACATCCCGTTCACCGCTCCAGGTTCCCTCCTCACCGCTCAAGCTGTACTTGTAGTGGGTGATTCCCGGCCCGCCTGCCTGCAGTACGGTATCCGTCCGGTATGTTGCCCCGTCGGGCTCGCCGCTTACCGCAGCCCCGGCTTCGACATAGGCCCCCATATCCAGTCCCCAGGGGCCGGCTCCGACAGCAGGTGAAACAGTCCGCAATTTGAAATCGCCGGCTGAATCCACAAAGAGCGGATCGCTCTCGATATTGCTCGTTCCCAGACTGTGCCACTGCTTGTCTATGAGGCTGTTGTTTACGGACAGAACCGTTGATTCGGTAATCTCATCGAAAACCATGGGCGTATTACTGAAGATGCATCCGTCCACATAGGCGCCAATCCCGGGACCGCTTGTCTGGCCCGCCAGGTCGAAGTAGATAGCCGCCTTGGAACAATCCACAACCGTATTGTTGACGAACGTAGTAAACGAATCTTCCTTGGTCAGCGTCGCATGGTCAACATCGTAAAACACGTTCCGCACCATGACATAGTCATAGCCACTGCCGGCGCTTATTACATTGCTCTCGCCCGGATCAGGGTTGTAAGCGTCTTTGTGGTAGTGCATGAAGACGTTCCCCTCGATGTGGGCATCGGTCTCCAGGTCCAGTGCATCGTCTCCACCGCCCATGAATACGTTATTAATGATATATGGTATTGGGCGTGGCCGGCTGTGTCCGTCAAAATCGATCGCATCATTGTGGCCCGGCGTACGCCCGAACACGTTGCCTTCGATCAACATCTGACCTGCAGATGGTATCGAGGTACCCCAGATGTGTTCGGTGCTGTTGTTTGTCGGAGCCTGGCCCGGCGGCACCGTATCCGTGAACACACAGCCTCGCACCACAAGTGAAGAAATGACCGTGCGGATACGCCGAAGCGTTGAGTGATCCAGCGTCGAATTCTCCAGCAACAGCCTTGATTCCGTCAAACCGATCATGCCGTCCGCCGTCTGTCCGTACTCCAGGATAGCATGCCTGATACGGTTATCCCCATCAGCTTCGACAAACTGAATGCCGCCCCATACCCCGCCGGTTCCCGCCGTTCGCGTAAACCGTATCTTTTGGTACTCTGTGCCTTCGGCAATGAGCCTGCCCTGAACCGTTAGTTTAGCGCCGGGATCGAAGAATACGGTAGTACCCGGCATGATTGTAAGTGTAGTCCCGACCGGCACAATCAACTCGCTCGTAATCCGGTAGGGACCCTCACTGGCTGTCCATACAGTGTCCCCCGCAAGGGAGCCGGGATCGACATTGACCGTCGTCTGATCGATCGCATAGTAACCCATATCCGCCACAGTCATGTCCGGATCCGAGTCGACGCCCGGATCGCCTGCATCTATACAGGGAGACCCCGCTTGAAGCCGGTAATCACCTGCGGCCGCATCGACAAACAACGGATCGCCGACAAGGTTGCCCTGCCCCGGCCACACCTCCGAGTAAACATCGGTAAAACTTATGTTTATGTCCGAGTCCAAATACGGAGCCTGAACATCCACGGGATCGGTCGCATCAATAATGGAATTGGTAACGTTCCAGATAATCCTGCCATTGCTTACACCGGTTTTGTTGTATGACTGTATCCCCAGGTCGGCCACACCATCCGTTTTCGCTGAGACCACCGTCGTGCGATCTATATTAATCGTTGTAGTCGCACCCTCGCTGGTCTGTGCTGCAATGCTCGCAACCATCGTACGCTCAGGGGCCCGGTTATTAGCCACTACCAGACAATGACTGACGGTAGTAGCTCCATTATAAATGCTTATCCCCTTGTCCTTGCAGTCCCGAATGATGAAATCCTCGACCAGCACATCTGAGCTCGCAGTGTCAATACCATCGTCGCCGATATTCGCTAAAACGCCGCGCCTCATCGTACATTCCTGGCCCGGTCGCTGCCAGTGAATATAGATCCCGTCCGCGTCGTCATCGGCGAGCATCTCTACTATCCAGCTATCCTCGAACTGCAAAGCGGTTCCATCAATCTCCGGGCCCATGACACAACGCGAGAGGATGCATTTGTGGAAAGTTAGATCAGACACCCTGGTCACGTGCATCAACTTGCCCACATGGTCTGTTAGCGAACAACTCTCAAAAACCAGCGCAGAATCCGATATCCTAAAAGCAGGCCCTGAGTTCGAATGTGCAATTCGTGGCGAATGCCCTGCACCGCTGACGTTTGTGTATGTGAACATCGAGGCATCTGCATCGCTGAAATGCAATTCGCCCCAGTTCTCACCGGCCGCGTAAGCGGTAATCGTAACCGGCGACGAAGCCGTCCCCAGCGATTGAATAGCACCGTCTACATCAATATCGGTTCCGTCCGTACCGCTGCTCACGCCGTCAATCAGAACTAGTACGCCGGGACTCAGGGTCAGCGTAACTCCATCGGGAATATCGAAATCCCCGCCGGTAATTCGATAAACCCCACTCCAGGTCTCATCAGCAGCAATCCCGCCCGAGACCACGTTTATCGGTTCTCCGGTCAGATCCGCCAAAGACCGACTCACTTCCAGTCCCTCGACATTAGCGGTCAGAACGAAGTCTCCGCCGCCCGAGAAAGTAATCAGGGCACTGCCCAGCCCGTTGTAAAGCCTGACCTGATCCGTCGACATGGCAACACCCGAGTTGTCGACCGAAAGCGTTGCCGTCGCGTCCCAAACGTCTCTGGCGATTTCGCCGGCTTCGTTCAGAAGTTCGATCCGTACCAGAACTGCGATTCCCGGCAGATAGCTGTCCCGAACCACCATATTGGCGTTTACCACCGTCGGGTCCGCCGACAGTGACGCACCGGCCTGAACATCCCTAGGATACTCGTTCATCAAACCCGTATCGTACCACACGTCCACGTGTCCAGCGTCGACCTGCGCACCGCTTCCAGCGACTCCGTCGAAAGCCTTGACGTAAATCCGGTTAACGCCCGGATTCAACGCCACAGCGTCAAACGACCACGTCCCATCCTTCTGCGACCAGTCCAACTCCGAAACGGCGGCTCCGTTGACGGTGATCGAACGCGTTGTAACGGCATTGAAACGCCCGGAAAGATTTACCGTGCCGGACGCAGTCTGAAAATACCCGCCGACCACTGGCAGATTGCAGCCCGCTTCGAATGTCTGCGGGATCTGCGGTGATGCTCCAAGTACGACATCGTCGCGTCTCTCGACTACGTAATCCTTGATTCCATTGTTGCCGTTGATCTCTCCGCTGGAAACCCAGTCGCCCAGCAGATGGTCTACAAGGGGATCAAAATCCGCCGGGTCGAAAACCGAATGCGCCAGCTTCCAGTATTCCTCATAAAACATTTTTACCGCATCCGGCTGGCTCATCAGTCGCTCCAGACCGTCCGTATTCGCATATTCCCAGATATCGTAGTCCGGCGAATAACTTTTGTCTCCCTGGCCCAGAACCGTATCCAGATCGTGTGGCACCAGCCACCAACGCTGCTCGCCCTGGCCGTTGTAAATCGCAAAATCATCCCCCTCGCCCTCGTTCAGTCCTCCTTCTCGATTACCGACCAGCGCATCTACCGCCAGAAAACGCATCCACTGTCGAACATCGCAGGCTTCCTCCAGGTTCGCCAGAAACTCCTCATCGGTGATATTCGGGTTATTGAGACGATCTATCAAATCCAGCAGATCGGAATAGTCGTTTGCGCTGGTATTGGTCTGCTTCGGGTAGTTCAGTCTGTACTGGGCCATATCCGGGTTTTGCGCAGAACCCAGATAGTCCAGCAATGCATCAGTCCGACGTCCGCTGCTTTCGTCAAGCACATAGGTCGCGCGATACAGATTACCGTCCGCATCATCCGGAAAATGGTTTTCGGCCCAATCGCTGTCGAAAGCTTCCAGTGCAACGTAAGAACCGTAAGTTTCACCCGTATTTCCCAGCGCCGTGTTCCGTCCATTGATCCGAAGTTGCACGGGCGTCGCCTCACATGCCGCCATCCCCGCCAGACGGAACATAACACTGCCCATGAATTGAAGATGCGTGTACTTGCTGTTCAGATTCAGGGCTGTTGCGCCGTTCCAGCCGTCGTCGTGTGCGAAGTTCACCCGGAACGACATGGGCGGATTGTTTCTGCTGCGATTGCCCCTGTTCCGAACGCCAAGGCGGTATCGCAAATCGGTATCGTACCCGCAAACGCTGATGAACGTAGCGTTCATTTGTGCGTTGCTCATCCCCTCGCTCGCATACCAGGGCCGCCCGTCCAGGTCCGTATCTCCGATATCTTCCAGTTCCGTCAATTCCGATTCCTTCATGACTACGTAGTAGACCGGCTGATTGTCAGAACTCCAGGTCCGGCTGAACGAATCGTCCACACGATAAAGGGCATTGGTAACCTGCTGAGCCGCACCGTCGACATTGCTCGGCGCAGGCCAGGTTCGCATATTAGCAAGCATGTCGACCGCGCGGACGTAGAACTCCATGACCGTCCCGTCGGACCGGGCCGGTACTCGCCCGCCGTAAACTCCATCGCCCGCGGCGCCGTCATCAGACTGCCCGTCATCAGCCATGGTCACCGCTGCGAATACACCCGCTCCATCCTCTTTGTAATGCAGCCATGCATTCACGTGCCCGGGCGAATCATCGAATATCCGCGCCGTTACCGTCACCGTTTCGCCGGACCTAGGAATCAGTGGGAAGTGCTCCACCTCCATAATCACAGGCGCTATATCGCTTTGAACCAGAGTATTGGCCGTCCCCGGCGTGCCCTTGGCTGCATCACTGCTCGACCAGTTCTGCCCGTGCTCGTTGGAGAATCCCGCCTTAATCAACTCCAGACTGGCCCCGTCACCGTCGTGGGCATCGGACCATTGCCAGCCCCTGTGATAATGATCCACAGGACCTAATTCACGCCTCGCCCAGTCCCCCTGATCGGCATACCTGATGGTATCGACAGTCACGCCGCCGGCGTCGACAATGGTGATTCGCTCCCCGTTGTTGCTGAGTTTACCGACCCAGCCGCCTACGATATTCGAAACCCCCGGATATTCGGCGGCAAATGTATTAACATCGGCCGCGACAACCAGATAATCGCCCGCCTCAATACTCACATCGCCAGTTATTGTGTAATCGACTCCGTCGACAAAACGCCATCCCGAAACACTCACAGCCTGAGAGCCGAAGTTATGAAGCTCTACGTATTCTTTGTTCACGTCCTCGATCCCGTCATCTGGATGTCCCGGATGGTACATAATCTCGTTGATAGCCACCTGCACGGGCTCGCCGGTGTTCGGCGAACCGGGAGTCGCACTCGGAAGAAGCCGCCACGCACCGGTCCCATTGGGCAGTCTTCCGTAAGACTGATCGGCTTCGAGCACGCCGTAGCTGACGCCGTCTAACAGGTTTCCACTGGTATCGGCAAGCGCAACATCCTCGCCGCCGGCGCTCAAACTGAAACTCGCATGCAGCGTTCCCTCGCCGGTATCGCCGTCCGCCCAGATAATCAAATAGCCGCCCGCGGCAATCGTGGTGGCCGAAGGATCGTCGGTAGGGACACGCCATTTAGTCAGGTCCTCCAGGTCATCAGTCAGATACATGCCCCCGACATCCACGGCGTCGCTGCCGTAGTTGTGAATCTCGATCCAGTCATCCCAGCCGCCTCCAGAATCTTCGGGATCCTGAACAGTATTGTCGTTTTTGGCCATAAACTCGTTGATTACGATGGTAAGAGAGCCTCTTATGCCCCAGTTTTCGCCCAGGATCGCGAAATCCCCGCCGTTTACCCCCGCTACTGCGTCCATATCGACCCCACAGTCAGGTGCGGCGCATCCGGAATCCAGCCAGTTGTCGGCCAGAACCCTCATATCGCCAAACCCGACCACACAATCACCGTCCAGATCCCCAACCGGACACCTCTCGGCTTGCAACGGCCCGCACAGGCCATATGCCAGCACTAAGAACACGGCAAGACTCTTTGAATTGACCATTACGACCTCCGTCCCTGACAAAACCAGCAGTTCTCCCGAAATGCGCTGATTTCTCGATGAGACTCAGACTTATTCGAGCAACCTCCTGGACATGATGTGGAGTCCCGAACTGTAAATTAGGGGCACCGTAATATTTTACCACAGATGTGCTCTGGAAGTCAACTTATAAGACCGTCAAAAAACGGCCGGTTTTCGCAATTGCGGACTGTCCTCCCGCTAGTCGGCTTCCGCGCGACCCAGAGCTGCTTTGGCTAGTTTCCAGCCCTGTCTGCACCAGCTTCTGCAGACGTGATAGAGCGAAAAACGGATTGGAACAAGCGGCGGAATCACAAAGTCGTCCACTTCTCCAGGCTCAAAATCGTCTCCGGCGAGCACAACATCATCATGGTTGCAGGAACCATTGCGGCTCATGGTCGTCCTTATTATAGGAACGTCTTGCGGATCCAGTCCGAGAAGATCGCAGCATGTCAACTCGCACGCAATCGGATCCACTCCGCCGATTATCCAGCCCAGAGGCCTGGTTCGTCCGTTAATGGGACCTCGCCCGTCCATTGCCATCACACCGTCAATGACGCTGACGGCAGGCCCAATGTACTCGAACAGGTCCAGAAGCATGCCGCAAAACTCTTCGCACTCGCCTCCCTTGCGAAAATGCCACACGGCCTTGTGCTTGCCCGTAACGCAACCGAACATGTTCTTGACCGCAAAGGTCGTAACAAGTTGCTGATGCGCCTTGAACTTCGGCAGGTTTATTATGACATCAGCATCCAGAGCCGTCGAACTTATCCCCATTTTTATGCCATTTGGCCCTATGCTGCATGTCCGCGGTTCGGCCAGTTGCTGCAAAGGCACACCGAGTTCCGCAAGCGGTTCGGTCAGTCTCAGGGCTTTCGCACACGCGGCCACATTAGCCCATGCCGGAGAATCGGCCACAAGGGGTTTGCCTCCGAAATCCTTGACCAGCCGGGCGGTTTCTACGATTACCGAGGTATGAGTCTGGGTTGCATGGCGGTGCGACCGCGGGGCGATCAAATTCGGCTTGATCAGCACCGAATCCCCTCTGCTTACAAATCGCTCCATACCTCCGAGCAGTTCGAACTGCCTGGCTAGAGCACGCGCGACCGCCTCGCGGCTGTAATCCGCACACCGTGTAACCGCAACCGTCCTCTTAGAAGCCCAACCGCTCAATAGCTGACCCTCTTGCATACGAAGACGTAGAATTTCGCGGCCGGCCTGACCTCGGGCTGTTGGCCCTCTCTTGAAAACAGGCTCCCACTCGGATTGCTGAAAACCAGGCCCGCCAGAGTAACATGATCGTTCACGTACTCTCGGGGCCCGAGCACGAACATATCCCCCGGGCTCATCTTCAGCCCGAATGCCGTCAGAAAAAACGCATGCTCCTGGGGTCGGCCGCGTATCTGGCTGTTCTGCAATCCAATCCTGGGCGGCGAAAATACCGGATAAACCGCCACATTCGCCATTTGACGCAACCCTTCCGACCGATTTGCCCGCAGTCGCAGCCCGATTATACCGGGCCCAATTGTTGTGCTCTTGCTGGATCCGTCAGCCAGTGAGTAAAACACTGTTTTCGACCTGTTGAGCCCGGCTGCAGGCACTGTTTCAGCCTGATTCTCCGCAAGCATCAGAGAAACAGTCGTCAGTTTATGGCCCCCGGCTTCCTGCACAATTCGGGCGATATCGTCCCATATTCCCGTGCGGCTGCAACCGGCCGCAAAACCGTTTGCACCGAAAGCAGCGAAACTCTTGAACCGAATAGGGCGAGCGAACAGTATTGGCCAGATTTCGTTCAGTTTCTTCACATTCTCAGCCGGAATTTCCATCACGTGGACGTCAAATTCGGCTCTGCCGATTTTCTGCGCATCGAAAGTGCTGCCGGGCGTCGGCGCAACCTCTGCCAGTTTCGGCCCGGTCCAGCCGGAATCCGCTTTTTCAGACTCACTGCACCCCGAAAGACCGCAAATCACTGCGAAAAACGCGATGTAGGCAATGCCTCTTCTCATTAGCGTCAGTTTCAGTATGAAATCCATTCCAGACAAGATAAATCTGTGGCCCCGGTCTTCTCGACTCCAGCTAGAGTACCATCTGGCCGCTGAACTGTCAATTAAAGCCGTCTGATGACATTCGGCGAGTATCGCCGGCTAACCCTGACCCGCGACAAATCGGTAATACCCCCCCCTCAGAATCGCCAATTTCCTTGACCAGCGTCATAAATTCGAATTAAATAGTACATTTTGTAAGCACGGTTTGTGCTTGCATAAGGTAATTAAGTGGTCGCCGCGGCGGAATTTCCACCGTTGCCGGCCATTATTTGTAGCTTTTTTCGGACTCGGTCAGGTATTAAGTCCGGCCAATAATTACACTGTTTTTGTATTTTTCAGGAAGGTGGCAGGAAAATGAAAGTCAGCAAGAGAGCTCAGCAGGTTCCGCCCTCAGCAACGATTGCGGTAACGGCAAGAGCACAGGAATTGAAAGCTCAGGGAGTCGACGTCGTAGGATTCGGCGCCGGCGCTCCCGATTTTGATACGCCGGAGTACATAAAAGAAGCCGCAATAGAAGCCCTGAAGGCGGGTAAAACCAAATATACCCCCGCCTCCGGCATTATGGAATTGCGGACCGTAATCGCTGATAAACTCAAGAAAGAGAACGGTCTCGACTACAAACCCGAGCAGGTTATCGTTAATATTGGCGGCAAGCACTCGGTTTACGAGGCCATGCAGGCGGTCCTGGATCCGGGCGATGAAGTAATACTGCCGACTCCCTACTGGGTAACCTACCCGGAAACGATCAAACTGGCCGGAGCAACCGCGAAAGTCGTCGAAACCGACAAGGCAAACGACTACAAGATGAAGCCGGAGCAGTTGAAAGCCGCGATCACCGACAAAACGGCGCTGCTCATGATCAATTCTCCCAACAATCCGGGCGGTTTCACGTATACGCCGGAAGAATTGGCCCAACTGGCAAAAGTGCTCGAGGGCACGGAGATCATGGTCATCTCGGACGAGATTTACGAAAAACTTATATACGGAGACACCCGGTTCGTAAGCTTTGCATCGCTGAGTGAGGATGCGTTCAACCGCACACTTACGCTCAACGGGCTCAGCAAGGCCTTTTCGATGACCGGATGGCGTCTGGGATACACCGCCGGACCCCTGGAAGCGATCAAGGCCATGGGCCGACTGCAATCTCACATGACGTCAAACGCGGTTACTTTCGCTCAATACGCGGCAATTACCGCGATGGGAGAAGGTGCTGACGAAGCAATAGAGAAGATGCGGGCCGAATTCGAAAAACGCGGCAAATACATGACCGAACGCCTGAACGGCATGAAAGGCATCGAGTGCCCCAAATCGACCGGCGCATTTTACTGTTTCCCTGATGTATCTGCGCATTATGGCCGAAATATAAATGGCACGGATATCACAGGAAGTATGGATTTTGCCAAAGCGCTCCTGGAACAGGCAAACGTCGCCCTCGTACCGGGTCTGCCTTTCGGATGCGACAAGAATGTACGACTAAGCTTCGCCTGCTCGCTCGAGGAGATTACTAAGGGCTTGGACAGACTCGATAAATGGCTCAGTCAGTAGATAAGATCACAACCCAGAAGCCTGCACACGGCGCAAATGGCGGCAGTTTGAACGATCCGACGCTGCTGAATCACAAGGCGCGGGCATTCTCCGGATGGCCGATGATTATCGCCTGGGCCGCGATGCTTATATTCACCTTCCATGCCTGTACGCACATGGTTGCGGCCGGGGATACGTGGGTGGCCATGGCCTGCGGACGGCATTTTGCCAATCACGGTGTCGATACGGTGGAGCCGTTCAGTGCGAACTCGCACGAAGCCGGTCCTACTGCCGAAGAGGTCGAAAACTGGCCGGGTTGGGCACAGAAGATCGCGGATGTCGTCGGCCTCGACACCGTCCGGAAGGTGCATCCCACCGGGTGGGTCAATCAAAACTGGCTCACACATCTTATCTTCTATAAGGCTACCACCGCTCTGGGCTCGGAGGAAGAACCCTACTACAACGCCCTTGTCTATTGGAAATTCGCCGTATACATCGCTACAGTCATCTGCGTTTTTTACGCAGGTGTCAAGATGGGAGCCAATCCGGCTTTGGCGGCGGCATTCGCGTGCTTCGCGATGTTCGCGGGCCGATCATTTCTCGATGTTCGTCCGGCCGGATTCTCGAATCTGCTGGTGGCGGTGTTCTTCCTGATACTGGTGCTGGCCACTTATCGCAACGTCCTGTACATATGGCTGCTGGTTCCTCTGGTAATCTTCTGGTCTAACGTCCACGGTGGATACATTTACGCATTTATCGTCCTGGCGCCGTTCTTCATATTGCACGCGCTGGTGGTATTGCCCCGCAAATGGGCCGTGTCCGCCGGCGGCATCGGTCTGTGGATGGCTCTCTGGGCGTTCGCTTACAAATTCCGCTCGGGTCTGCACGGCGATATACTCGAATACGCCGGAAGAAGCAGTCTGACCGTTGCCTCGCCCGCTTCTGACCCTATCTTTTACTTCATTGTGCTCTTGTCGGCCGCTTCGGTCGTGCTGACGTACCGAAAGTCAGTTACGACCGAATTGCTTTACGCATATCACATAGGTGTTTCCGCACTGTTGTTTCTGGTAATTTTTATCTGGCGGTTTCCCATCAGAATACCCGGCTACCTTCCTACACGCATTTACGATGAAATCAGACATGAAGCAACCGTCGGCCAGCTCACATTTCCAGCGGTTTTCGCCATAATAACCGCTATCATTGTGGTAACGGCCTTTTTCAAAGATAAACTTGTTACAATCGGCCCAAAGGGGCTGGGCCATGTGGCCGGGGCCGGTGCGGCCGCCGTCTTCGCTTCGATTCTGTTCAATCCGTTTCATCTGACAAATATCACGCACACATTCGTGATAAGCGTCAGCCGACATGCCGAACGCTGGCGGAACATACACGAATGGCACCCCGCTTTTTCCTGGTCCAATCCGGTCGGCACGGGTTTTCCGTTTCTGATACTGGTGGTTATGTTTGCGGGAATCCTGGTGCTGTGGCTATTCGCGCGGCGAATGCTGCAAATGCCCGAAGCTTCGGGCAAATTCAAAAAGAAAAGCACAAGTCCGAATACTATGGCGGTTGTCATACCGGTATTCGGAACGCTAACTGCAATTATCGCGGGCTGGATTGTCTTCCTGTCGTTCTCGTGGATACCTCTGAGTTTCCTTGGCTTTGCCTGGTGCACATTCTTCACAGTCATAATACTGCTCAGCGTATACAGGAGCGTCCATTTCATTCATCTGGTTATCCCGCTAACCGCGCTTGCCATGCTGGCCGCACGTAATCAGCCCGGCTACAGCGGAACCTATATTTACGCCTACGTCACCATTCCGGCCTATGTAATCGTGAGCTTCATATCGGCACGTCTTTCTCCGAAGGTGGCAATCAAGCCCCTGAACATGGCTTTTGTGGGCCTGGCCGCGGTGCTCTCGCTGGCTATCGTGCTGATGTATAACCCATTTGGAAATCAGTTCGACGCGGCCGAGTCCGCATTTTCGGCGTTCTTCAGTCTCGACCGCCCCTGGAGTCCGGTTTACGAAGGCAAATCGCGCCTCCGGTACGAAGGCCTCTTCAATGTCCTCTATGCCGTAAACATAATCGCACTGCTCGTTTATCTGGGGTCGCCTTATCTGAAGAAATTCCTGCAGGTGCCCGCTGAAGAGCAGCCGGACCAAACCGCCGAACCTTATCGGCTGCCGCAAATAGACCTGCCTCTGATAATAATAGCGGCGCTGACCGTCTATATGGCTGTCAAGAGTAGACGGTTCATCCCCATTGCCGCATACGTCGCTTGCCCTGTTGTGGCCTTATTGATCGACCGCACGATCCGAACTCTTTCGGCGCTGTGGAATTTCCGCAAGACCGGTAAAGCCTTCGTCTCGCCCATGCCGGCCGGCATGCAGTACGGCCTGACAGGCGTTGCGATTGTCGCCACGATGTTTTTCGGCGTCTGGTGGGGAGCTAAATTCAAACAGGTTTATCTCGATCCGTGGCCCAACGACCCCCGGCTGAACTCCGTTTTCATGAGAATGACCGCTTCGGACGCAAAACCTTTCGATGCCGGGGCCTTCATCCGGACGAACAAAATGGAAGGCAAGATGTTCAATTACTGGACCGAAGGCGGTTTTATAGCTTTCGCTCAGGATCCCGATCCGGAAACAGGTTTTACGCCGCTGCAGCTCTTCATGGACGGCCGCGCCCAGGCAGCCTACGACCGCGCCGCTTTTGATCTCTGGTCACATATCAGCACCGGAGGACCGACTGCGATGCAGGTCAGACGCCGCGAACGCGCAGGCGGAAAACCCATGACCGCCGAAGAAGGCAAGAAGATCGGCGAATGGGTGGACAAGCAGTTGCGCCCCCGCAACGTCTGGGTAGTTCTGATGCCCGCCACCCAGTTCGACAAGGAGTTCGTCAAAGGCCTCGAACACAGCCCCAAGTGGATGCTCGTATTCTTCAACAACAAACAGAAACTCTTCGTCGATATTATGAGCCCTCGGGGCAAAGCAATGTTTGACGGCATGTCGACCGGCGAAACGGTGTATCCCAACGAATTCACCAAGAACCTCACTCTCGGGCACAACACCTTCATATTCGGAACCGACAACGCCGCCAAGAAACGCGCCCTTGATATGGTTATTAAGGCGTTCTACGAATATCCGTCGCCCACGCCTATGCTTGAGATACTCCTTGTCGGGGGCAAGTTCCCGCACTTGCGACCGCACATAGAACAGTTCTGCACGCAGTATGCCCAGCAGTTCGAGAAAGAACGCCGGGAACTAATCAAAAAAGACGGTTACAGGCTCTGGGTCGATTCCGCCAGACTGGCGAACATTTACCTTAGAAACGTGGCGCAATCCCGCAATCAGGGCGAGAGAGTAAAGACCTACAACGAACGCATACGCCTTTACGACTCTCAGAGAGCCGATATCTTACGAACCAAGAGGTGGTGAGCCGTGACTACTGCAGAGCCGGTCGCCAGCACCGGCCACTCAAATCTGAGCGACTCCATCAGCGTATTCTTTCCATGTCATAATGAGCAGGATAACGTCGCCCGCGTAACCGACCGTGCTCTGGAGGTACTCGGTCAACTGGGCGTCGAATTCGAGATAATCATCGTAAACGACGGCAGCACCGACAAGACCGCCGAAATCGCGGACGGTCTCGCCGCCGAACACGACCAGGTCCGGGTAGTGCATCACCCGACCAACCTCGGATACGGCGCAGCCCTCAGATCCGGATTTAACGCCGCCGGCAAAGAACTGGTCTTCTATACGGACGGCGACGGGCAATTCGACGTAGGAGAACTGCCGCCGCTGCTGCCTTTGATTGACGATTATGACATAGTAAGCTGCTATCGCTCTAACAGGCAGGACAATTTCTTTCGCAGAGCGAACGGCCGGCTCTGGACGAAACTGGTCTGCGTGCTGTTTAAAATGGATGTCCGCGATATCGACTGCGCGTTCAAACTTTACCGCAGGGAGATATTCGATCACATCGAAATGGTCAGCTCCGGCGCCCTGATCGATGCCGAAATCCTGGCCCGAGCCGTCAGAGCCGGATACAGAATTACCCAGAGACCGGTTCGTCATTACCCCAGAACCGCCGGAAAACAAAGCGGCGCTAGCATCAGAGTCATCTTCCGCGCGTTCATCGAGTTACTGAAGCTTCGCAAGAAAATCAACGCCGAACGAGTGAATTGATATGCCAGAAAACAAATCCGACAAATACAATCTTTTCATCTACGGCTCACTGCGGGATGCCAAGATATTCCAGTCCGTCAGCGGCTATTCGTTTACCCAGAAACCGGCAAAGCTCGACGAAGAAACACTCTACGCCGAACCCGCCTTTTTGTCGGGCTACCGCAAGGTTACCCCGGACAATGTCTACTATTATGCCGTCTCCAGCAAGACTTCTCGAATCGAAGGCCTGCTGGTACATGGAATATCCGAAGCCGCCATGGCCGAGATCGATTTTTACGAGGGGAAAAGATACAAGAGGGACACTGTATCGGTCCACACGGGTCACGGCCAGGTATCGGCTCAGGCGTACCTGGCAAGCACCGAAAGCATGCGAAAACACTTCGGCGACCGGTTCCACGTCAATCTCATACATGAACTCTGGCTCAGAAAGCGAATAGAACGCTTCATAAAGAGACATACCCGCCCGGGCGAGAGAACCGTGGACGCCGACATCGAACGTCGGGCCGACCGTGCGCTGCTGTCCACCACCGAACGCGACCTGGTGATGAGCCATTACCGTTCCGATGCCGTCAGCGATTACTTTCTGGAACACGAACTGCAGCGTCCCCGCCCCAGCATTATACACCTGTACGATGACGAAAACGCAAAACCCTTCATCCGCAACTACCTCGCCTTCGCAGTTAAACTGGTCCTGGTAAACGAACTCGACGAACTTATCCAGTCGCATTTCCGCTTCGAAGTCGAACACCTTCTGGCTTCCGAACGGTACTTCAAACGCTCTACGAGTTTGCTTGTGGCCCTGCAGATAGTCAACCGTAACCGACGGACCGTCAAACTCATCATAGACAAGTGCCTCGATACGATGCCCTACAGGGAAAACGACCTGATCGACTACATAAAATACGCGATCCGCGCCGCTGACGGCATCTTCGACCGACGAATAGTGGAATCGATGCTTAACAGGATTCACTCGAATCTGCAGCCCGGGCTGGTTCCAATGGGCGCCGAGTTGGAGTTGTCCAACCTCGGTTTCGCAGCCGTCGAGCCGCAAAGGTCTAAGCAGAATGCCTTTGATCCGCTCTATGACGGATTCAGATATTTCCAGGACTTCCGGCTCGATATTCTGAGTTGGAAACTCGGCGGATATGTAGACGACCACAGCGGCTCAACGACCGCCGCAAGGCGTTGCGGCTTTCTGGAACTTGCCCCCGGCCGACTCAATGTTGCCGGCGAACTCTCCAGACCCCTCACGGCCGATCCCTGGCTGCTGAACCAGATTATACACGAGCTGGCGATGTTTCATAACGTCCGTCCTCACAGTCTTCACATCTCGTTCCAACTCCGCAGAAATCAGATCGGAAAACAGCAGCCGCTTCCGCTGGGCTTCGTAAAATGCCTGCTGGTCCTCGGAGGCGGACCAGAAAAACGCAAAACCGGCCGGCTCTGGGTCTCCAGGATGGCTCACGACGAGATCAAGCAGTTCGACTACGGGGAGGAACTGGTGTTTGCCCGAACCAGCAAGAGGAACTGGTATCTCGGGCGGGACGACATAGCCAACAAATCTCCCAAGCAGGCTATCACCTACACTCAGCAGTACAAGTTTATCCGCCTTCAGAAAAGGGCCAATTATGAGCCGCTTATTATGTGCCTCAAGGGTTTGCAACTGGCATATAATCCGTCGGAATACCTCACGGTCGAGCAACTCAGTGCAAGTCCGAAGCTCAGACGCGAATACGAACAACTCAAGGCCTGGTCGCTGGAACCAACGGAGATCAGCTCGAAAACCATCAGCCGCTTTCTCAACGCCGTCAAGGAAGGCCTCATGACCGAACGCCACCGAAAGCCCGCCCACAAGCTCCATTACATCGACTGGGCGCTCAACGCCATCGACGTCCAACTGAGGATGTTTAACCAGCAGCTAACTAAGAAACCGCTGGATTCGCCTCAACTGCCGTTCCTGGAGAAGGCGGAAAGATCCAGCTAGAAACACACCGAAGGCGTTGGACTCGGCCTCGCCAGTCATGCAGCAAGCACTGATCAGATGACAGGCTTTATTCTTCTGCGCGTCTGACCCTTTCGTGACAGGCTTGCTTCTTCTTAAGCTCGGCTATGCCCATCTCTATAACTTCTCTGTGGTCGAAGGCAATGTCCTCCGGCAGCTCTTCAATATCAAACCAGCGGGCGTCCGCCGCATCGTCTCCACCGGCCACGTGGGTCGCACCTTCGCCCGCTATGCCAATATATACTACCGTGATCTGACGACCGCGTGGATCACGTCCAATTGTTCCGAATGTGTGCATCTGCTCCAGCTTAACACCCTGCAATCCCGTCTCTTCCTTCAGTTCGCGAAGGGCGGACTCCTCCAACTCCTCGTCCATCTCGACAAACCCGCCCGGAACAGCCCACATTCCTTCGAAGGGCGGCTTTCCCCGCTTCACCATCAGCACCTGGACTTTTTTCCCGACCAGCGCGAAAACTAGCGCATCTGTCGTAACCATCGGTCGGGGCCATTCGTAGACATATCTTCCTTTTTCAGCCATAGTCCAATTCTACAGCGCCGACAACCGCTGCACCAGTTCTTCGTGGCTTTTTTGGCAAAGCGTGCGGCGGCACTCTTTTCTCAATTGCACATTTGCAGGGCTTTACCTAATCGTTTAGAATTCCCCAATGGCCGAGACATACAGCAATATTTTGATAGTCAAACCCAGCGCCCTGGGCGATCTTGTACAGGTTCTGCCCGTCTTGAAGACCTTGCGGCTTGCGTACCCGGGGGCGAAAATCACCTGGTTCGTCCGCAAAGAGTACGCGCCTCTGATCGAAGGCCACCCAGACCTGGACGACATAATTATCTTCGATCGCAAATACCTCGGCAAGGCATGGCACAATCCCAGGGCGTTCGCGGAACTTCTGCAACTCATAAAAGAAATAAAGCGCCACAGATTTGACATTGTATTCGACTTTCAAGGGTTGTTCCGAACAGCTTTCTTCTCGTGGATTTCCGGGGCCCAAAAGCGATTCTCCATGGCGGGCACACGTGAGCTTAGCTCCATATTCTACACGAACCGTATCAGGCAAAGTCCCGCAAGTATTCACCTGGCCGACTTCTATCTGGAAATAATAGCAGCCGCCGGGGTCCCGCGAACCGAACCCCAATTCGATTTGCCCCGCGATCCTAAGGCCGAAGAAGCGGTAGGGCGGTTGCTTACGGAAAATAGAATAAGCCCCGGCCGGTACGCGGTGCTGGTTCCCGGCTCAGCTCACGCCGACAAGTGCTGGCCGGTAGTGCGTTTTGCGGAACTAGCCGACCTGCTTGCTGAAAAACACGGCCTGGCCGTCGTCGCCACCGGCACGCGGACCGAATCCTCCACTGTGGATGAACTTGCCGCACGAGCCGGTACGCCCGTTCTCAACCTGGCCGGTCGAACGTCGATTCGCGAACTGACAGCGCTCATGAGGACCGCCGCGGCTGTGGTCAGTAATGATACCGGCCCCGGCCACATAGCCGCTGCCCTGCAGCGTCCGCTGGTTTTAATCTTCGGCCGCTCGAATCCCGCCAGGGTCGAGCCATATAAACGCCCCCAATGCGTCGTGGCGGTCGGCCCCTATGAACGAGGGTTGAAGGCAGACAATTTCGACCCGACTTACGACATAACGGCTATAACAACAACTCACGTCTACGAAAAACTCGCCGCACAGTTGGTCGAGGCCTGATCGCTACGCTGCGACTGCGATACTCTGGCCAGCTTTTAATCGATTCGTTTTAGTTCACGTCCTCTGTTTATGTCCTGCCACTCTGAACATCTCAAACTGCGCGACCGCTGCAATTATGGCAGCCTGAAGCAAAGCATTTACCAGACAACACCACAGCTCTAAACCCTTATTCATAAAGCATTTAGAGCTTTGGCCTGCATTTACTCAGCAAGATTGGCACGGAATTTGCAGGAATACCTCTAATATTACAAGACCGGAAACTACCGATACAAAAT
>CAYOTO010000018.1:0-70692 GCA_964406945.1 uncultured Pirellulales bacterium | reverse complement strand
TTTATGAATATGGGAGTGACGAAGCAGCAAAAATCACGCTTGTATAGAGACTAGCTGGGTTGCCGGCACAAGGTGTAAAAACCTGCCGCGCTTTTTTAGCAAAATACTTGACTGCAACGCGACGAATCGGCATAATCCATCTTTTGCCGCGGATGTGGCGGAATTGGCAGACGCGCAGGCTTCAGGTGCCTGTGGGCTTCGGCCCGTGGAGGTTCGACTCCTCTCATCCGCATTTCCTCGTTTGTATGAATCTTTTCCGCAGACGCTAAGTTCCAAAGGCTTGCAATCGGCGCAGTACGCCGTAAACTTCGCAACGCCCGGCCCCGAATTTGTTTTTTTTCAGAAAATCTCTTGCCAAAGCGAAACTTCATTGATATATATGTGTATATGCACATATATGCATAACTAAGTGAAAGGCATCCACAAAATGCAGGCTGAAGCACAACTGTTCAAGGTTCTCGCCGACCCCACAAGGCTCAAACTCGCCATTCTCCTGGCTGTCCGAGGCCAAATGTGCGTATGCGAACTCGTCCACGCCCTTGACGAGCCCCAGTACAAGATTTCCCGCCATCTGGCCGTGATGAGGGCCGAAAATATCGTCCAGGCCCGCCGGCAGGGCACCTGGATGCATTACCGACTCGCTGAACCCGCGAACGAACTCGAGAAATGCCTTTTCGACTGCTTCAGGGATTGTCTCAAAGCCCAGACCCCAATCCAGAACGCCCTGAACAGGCTTAAAGAAGACCAATGCGCCACCCCGAACGCAGGTTAGAAAGGAGAAAACCCGGATGAATGACAAGAGACCGCAAAAACTCAAAGTACTTTTCCTTTGCACCGGCAACTCCTGCCGCTCCCAGATGGCCGAAGGCTGGGCCCGCCACCTCAAGTCCGGCGTTATCGAGCCGTACTCGGCCGGAATCGAGACTCACGGCCTCAATCCAAACGCCGTAAAAGTCATGGCCGAGGCCGGAGTGGACATCTCCTCCCACCGATCGAAACACATAAATGAGTTCGAGGACATTGACTTCGACCTCGTCGTAACCGTCTGCGGCCACGCAAATGAGCACTGCCCCGTATTCCCCGGCAAAACGCGAATCATCCACGTACCCTTCGAAGACCCGCCTCAACTTGCAAAACATGCGGCAACTCAAGAAGAAGCGGTCGACGTCTACCGCCGAATTCGTGATGAGATCCGGGGCTTCGTAGAAACGCTGCCCGAATTCCTTGCCGATAAACATGATGGTGCGGAACCTCATACTCGATGACATCGAAGCTCGAATCCAAGGTTGGCTCAGAGGTATGGAGGCTGAAAAAAACTTGCAAATATCCGGAGATTAGGACATGGACACATCTGGAGCAGGCAAAGATGTACGGGAGCTCGTGCGGCAGGAATACGCCAAAATCGCTCAGCAGGGCGGCTCATGTTGTGGGCCGTCGCGTTGTGGTAATCCATCTGTCTATTCGGTGGCTGAGGCTGTCAAGGAACTGATCGCCATCGGGGCGTCTGTTAGGGCACATTGCCGGCCCTGTCTGACCTATCACGTGGATAAGGCCAAACAGATAGGGATAGACGAGCAAAAGCTTCGGGAGGCCATCGCTGTTGGCCGTCAGGTTGAGAAGGGATCTATGTCTGCCATGACGGCCTTTGCCAAGAGTGTGTTGGATTCGTCGACGCAGGATAATTCAGTTTGTTGTACCGGCCAGATATCGCCGGATGGAACCAGTTGTTGTGCGTGAAACCCTAGATTAGGAGAAATGAGCCATGAGTTCGTCGAACGAAGACCGAAAGCAGACTGACAACATGGAATTGCTGAAGCAACAGGCCTCGGGCTGTGCTCCGGGATGCGATTGCCACGCCGCCGGACCGTTAAGGCGAAAGCGTGTAATTCTGGGGACTATCGTGCTGCTTGTCGCCGTGGCACTGGTGGCGCGGGCCGTGATCAAGACAAGTGGGGCAAGTCGGCCGGATGCCGCTGGATTTGCTTTGCCCACGGCGGAACAGACCCCCGCAGCCGATGGCGTTGCGGCCACGCCGACAGTCGAAGCCGCCAAGACACAGGAGACAGTTGGCAAGGAAATCGGATCACTTGCAGATCTGAATACCCTGGCTACGGCAGCCGACGCCGTCTTTGTATACGTGCCCGGCAAGGATGGGGCATCCGGCAATCCGCCCGCGACGGCCATGCAAAGTGCGGCGAAGAGGATTGGGTCCCAGGGCGTTAAAATCGACTTCTTCACGCTGAAGGCAGGGACTCGTGATCATGACATGCTGGCGGCACAGATGCCCGTGCCGGGTGTTCTGGCCGGGGTCAAAGGGCGAGGGATGATGCCCGTCTCCGGCGACATCACTGAAGCGAAGCTCATCCAGGGATTTGTCGCTGCGTCAAGCGCCGGTGGCTGTGGCCCATCCGGCTGTGCCCCGGGGGCGTGCAATTGACCGATATCGTTAAGACCATCACCGATGCGCTGCAAACAGCCGGCACAGGGCCCGCAGGGTTGCCGCTGGCTTTTATGCTGGGACTGGTCAGCGCCGTTGCCAGTGCCTGTTGCACCTTGCCGGCAATGGGCGTGCTCGTGGCCTACTCCGGCACAAGGCGGGACGCCAATCGTCGCGCGGCGCTGGTCTCGGCTGTCTGGTTCCTGGTTGGGACTACGCTGGCCCTGATCATTCTTGGGTTTGTGGCCGGACTGGTCGGCCAGGCGGCGCAGGCGTTTCTTGGGCGGTACTGGAAACTGTTCGCCGGAGTCGTGGCGGTGCTTTTTGGGATGGCAACATTGAAGCTGCTGCCCTTCCGCCTGCCGAAACGCGATGTGGAAGATGGTAGCGCCTCCGCCTCGGACGGAAAGATGGGCGCGGTATTGGGAGGCCTGTTTCTTGGCGGCGGTGTGGCGGCGGTTTCGTTACCGTGCAATCCCGGCATCTACATCGTCATCGGCGCCAGCATCTTGATGGGACGAATTCTGTGGGGCATGATACTCATGGCCGCTTTTGCCGTCGGATTCGGTCTGCCGCTGACCGCCATCCTGTTCGGCGTATCCTTTGGGAAGGCCTCACTCAAGATACAGAAGGTTGATTCGGCGATCAGAACCGTTGCCGGGGCACTGCTGGTCACTGCCGGGCTGTACCTGTTGGCGTCGTTTTGAGAAAAAAGGAATATAAAGATGGCAAATCTGGTAGAAGTGTTCGATCCGCCCATGTGCTGCTCCAGTGGCGTATGTGGGCCGAAAGTAGACAACAGACTTGTGCAGTTCAGCGTGGCACTCGAGTGGCTGCGTAGTCAGGGCGTTCAGGTAAAACGCTACAACCCGACTCAGCAATATGAGGCGTTTGTCAATAACCCGATGGTTGTGGGCACGATCAACGCACAGGGAACCGAGTGTCTTCCTTTGATCCTGGTGGACGGGAAAGTCGTCAACTGCGGCGGCTATCCCCTCGAAGAGAATCTCGCCGTGATCGTGGGTATCGAAAGCCAGCCGGAGGCCGAAGCATGACAAGACAGACCGACGATTTCAGGGCATTTGTCCACTCCGCTCCTCGCTTTCTGTTCTTCACCGGCAAGGGAGGCGTCGGCAAAACGACTCTGTCCTGTGCCACCGCAGTGGCTCTGGCAGACCGGGGGCGCCGTGTGCTGCTGATCAGCACGGACCCCGCGTCCAACCTCAACGAAGTCTTGAGCACGCAATTATCTTCAAAACCCGTTTGGCTGGAATCGGTGGAGGGGCTGTGGGCGCTCAATATCGACCCCCAGACGGCGGCCCACGAGTATCGTGAACGCATGGTCGCTCCGTATCGGGGGATTCTGCCTCCTGCCGCGGTGACCGGGATTGAGGAGCAGCTCTCCGGCGCCTGCACGACGGAGATTGCAGCGTTTAACGAGTTCTCTCACTACCTTGGCCGACCGGAAGCTACGACGGATTACGACCATGTCGTATTTGACACGGCCCCGACCGGCCATACCCTTCGTCTGCTTCAACTGCCGGCGGCATGGAACCAGTTCCTTGACACCAATACAAGCGGGACTTCTTGCCTGGGGCCTCTGTCGGGTCTTCGAGAACAGCATGCCCTCTATGCCACAACTCTGCAATGCTTGGCGGATTCAGCGGTGACACAGGTCGCGTTGGTCAGTCGAGCCGAACCCTCCGCACTGGCTGAAGCGGAGCGCACGAGATCGGAGCTGGGCTCGCTGGGAATAGGCAACGTTCGGCTCTTGTTGAATGGACTTCTTGACAACGCTGACGGCGATCCCGTCGCCGGCGCCATGGCCTCGCGACAACGACAGGCCATCTCGGGTATGCCGGAGGGATTGCGTCTGCTCCCTCGTACGGATGTCCCGCTCATGGGATTCAATGTGATCGGATTCTCGGCCATTCGTGCCGTGATTGATCCCATGCGCTCGATAGATGGGCAGGCAGGCGGTATGGAAGTCCGGCCCGTGACCGACTGGCCGGTTCTTTCCGCGGTGATCCGTGAGATCGAAGCCGACGGCCGGGGCGTCATCCTTACGATGGGCAAAGGCGGTGTGGGCAAGACGACCATAGCGTCGGCCATCGCGGTTGAACTGGCATCTCGCGGCCACCATGTGCATCTGACGACCACCGATCCTGCGGCCCATATCGAGCACGCGCTTGGGGCGTCCATACCGAACTTGGAGATCAGCAGGATCGACCCGAGAGTTGAGATTGCCGCCTACACAGAGGAGGTCATGGCCTCGGCGGAGCCGGACCTTGATGAGGCCGGCCGCAGACTGCTGGAGGAAGACCTGCGATCTCCTTGTACCGAGGAGATTGCCGTGTTCCGGGCATTTGCCGCAAAGGTGGATAAGGGCCGGGACGGCTTCGTCGTCCTGGATACCGCCCCGACCGGGCATACACTTTTGCTGCTCGATGCCACGGAGGCTTACCACCGCGAGGTGTCGCGTACCCGGAGCGATCTGCCCGAGGCGGTCCGGCAGTTGCTGCCGCGTCTGCGCGACCCTGTTTTCAGCAAAGTCATCCTTGTCACCCTGCCCGAGGCGACGCCTGTTCATGAGGCTGCCCAGTTACAGCAGGATCTCGAACGTGCGGAGATACGCCCCTTTGCCTGGGTTATCAACCAGAGCCTCAGTTCGTTGGTGCTGGAACACACGCTTTTGAAGGCCAGACGCGACAACGAGCAGAGGTTCATTGAAGAGGTCCGACAGTATACTGACTGTTTTGCCGTCACGCCGTGGTTGTCTCGCGAACCGACCGGCGTAGAAGGGCTGCGACAGTTGGTGGTAGACCAGCGGGAATTGAAGTCTGAGACTGATTGACCAAGTGAAAGGAAATGAATGCATGGCTGCTCTACCTTCATCACAAGACCGAAGCAAGGAACTGAATGTCTTTGAAAAGTATCTGACGATCTGGGTGGCATTGTGCATCGTCGGCGGAATCGCACTGGGCAAGCTTGCCCCGAGCGTGGCCCAATCGCTGGATGCGATGGCGATTTATGTCAATGGCGCGCCGGTGGTGAGCATTCCCATCGCCATCGCCCTGTTCTTCATGATGTACCCGATCATGGTGAAGATCGATTTCGCCGAGGTCGTCAAAGCCGGCAAGAGTCCCAGGCCCGTACTGCTGACGCTGATCGTCAATTGGGGTATCAAGCCGTTTACCATGTTCGCCATAGCAACGTTTTTCTTGGGCTACGTCTTTCGCGGCCTGATTCCCGGCACGGAGATACTCAAGGACGGCACGCAGGTCGAGCTGTGGCGATCCTACATCTCGGGAGCGATACTGCTGGGTATCGCGCCCTGCACCGCCATGGTGCTGATGTGGGGCTATCTGGCCAGGGGAAACCAGGGCCACACGCTTGTTATGGTGGCCCTCAACTCGCTGACGATGCTGGTGCTGTACGGCTTGCTGGGCGGCTGGCTTCTGGGTGAAAACGAGATGCCCGTGCCGTGGCAGGCGCTGCTGCTGAGCATCGCCATTTATGTTGCCCTTCCGCTGGTGGCGGGGTATTTCTCCCGCAGGTGGATCATCAAAGCCAAGGGCCTGTCCTGGTTTGAGGCCAGATTCCTGCACGTGCTGACGCCCGTGTCGATCATCGCGCTGCTGGGGACGCTGGTGTTGCTGTTCTCCTTCAAGGGCGAGACCATCATCGGCAATCCCCTCACGATTCTCTGGATTGCGATTCCCCTGTTTATCCAGACGTGGCTGATCTTCGGTATCACGTATGTGCTGGCCAGACTGCTGAAGTTCAGCTACGAGGACGCCGCGCCATCCGCCATGATCGGGGCGTCCAACCACTTTGAGGTCGCCATCGCCACCGCAACCATGTTGTACGGCCTGTCAAGTGGCGCGGCGCTGGCGACGGTTGTCGGCGTGCTCATCGAGGTGCCGGTGATGCTGATGCTGGTGAAAGTATGCCTCAGAACCCGACACTGGTTCGCTCCAAAACGCTAACCTCATTCCGAGGCAACACAGATGCCATTGTCAGGCAAGGCCAATGTCATTTTGAGGCGCAGCCGAAGAATCTGGTCTCCAGCCGCAAAATAGCCGCCACAACCCCGGACCGCCCCAATCGCGGGTTTTAGTTGCGGATCCGGGAATTACAACCGGGCGTTTACCTCTTGCGAAAATCCCTCTTGACGTTGCCGGCGAGCCGTCCGTAATATGTTAGAGTTGCAGATGCGGTTGGTTCACAGTTATAGGCGGCAATAACATACAAGCAATAGGAGCTAACGCAATGAACGCTCAGAAGACTTTCGGATGCAGTTGCTGCAGTTTGAACAGAAGACGTTTCCTCGCCGGTTGTGCCGCCTGTGCGGGCGCGGCCGTAATGCCCGCTGCTCAGCCTCCGGCCGCGGCCGCCGAAACAGGCAAAACCAGGATACGAATCATCTACTCCCTGCACGCCGTAAAACAGCCCCGCCCCGACTGGCCCAACATCGGCTTCGATTTCGCCCCACACATGGACCGCATCAACGCCGAACTTGCCAGACGCTGCGAAGGCTTCGAGTTTCTCCGCTCGACGGCCACCGGCCCGGACCAGGCCCAGGCCATACTCGAAAAAGACAAAGACGCCGCCATCGACGGCTACCTCGTCTACCAGATGAACTGCTGGAACCGCGTCGTCCAGACAATCGCCGACTCCGGCAAGCCCGTCCTCTACGCCGACTTCCAGTACGGCGGCTCCGGCGGATTCCTCGTCTACAATGCCGCCTTCCTCCGCGCAAACACCGGCAACGTCGGCTTCGTCGCATCCTCGAAAATCGAGGATCTCGCCGCCGCTGTTAGCTGCTTCCGAACCGTAAAACGCTCCTGCTCGCCGGCAAATTTCGCCGCCGCCGTCAAACAGACCCGAACCCAAAGGACCCCCGCCACCGGCGACTTGTCCTGCAAACGGGACAATCTCAGGACAATCCCCATCGACCGCTGCATCGAAAAACTCAGAGCCTCGAAAATCCTCGCCGTCCGCAACCAGGAATCAGGCCCCGCCGAGCCTATGATGGGAATACCCGTCCAGCGCGTCTCCTTCGCCGAAGTCAACGCCGCATGGGAGTCCGCCGACAAGGACAAATCCCGCCAAATCGCCGATATGTGGCGCAACACCGCCGAGGACGTAATAGGCGTCTCCGACGAAACACTCCTAACCTCTGCCGCCATGTACCTCGGAATGAAGCAGGTCCTCGCCAGACACAAAGCCAACGCAATCAGCATCAACTGTCTCGGCGGCTTCTACGGCGGCCACATCCACGCCTACCCGTGCCTCGGATTCCACCAGCTCAACAACGAGGCACTCGTCGGCGCCTGCGAGTGCGACATCCGCTCCACCGCAACCATGCTCCTGATGACCACCCTCACCGACGGCCGTCCGGGCTTCATCTCCGACCCCGTCATCGACACCGCCAAACGCCGGATCATCTACGCCCATTGCGTCGCCCCCAACAAAATGTTCGGCCCCGACGGCCCGGCAAATCCATTCAAAATCATGACACACTCCGAGGACCGCCAGGGGGCCTCCGTCCGATCCATCCTGCCACTCGACTATATGACTACCACCCTCGATATCAGAAATCCGCAAAAACAAATCATCTTCCACCAGGGCAAAGCCGTCGCCAACGACCCCGATGACAGGGCCTGCCGAACCAAACTCGCCGCCGAACCTGTCGGCGACCTGGAAAAGCTCTTCACCATGTGGGACCATTGGGGCTGGCATCGCGTGACCTGTTACGGCGACCTCAAACAGCCCGTCTTCGAACTCGCAGACGCCATGAACTGGAAAGTAATCGAGGAGGCATAACCGACTCGCAGCGGTTGTCATCCGTAACATCCAGACATTGTCACTATGGCGCGCGGTACTGTCGAGCACGGCGGGAACATTGCGGCATTTTATGCGACCGTGGCCCGCAACTTCTCAAAACTCCGCAAACCTTTTGGCCTCCCGAAACGCCTGCACGCAAACTCATTTGCCCCGAACAAAAACCACCATATAGCGTATTTCTATGCAACAATACATCGGATGATCACGTCTTTTATTGTGGACTGTATCAGGACGTTCAGCGTTATGTTACGGAGAAGGACAATGAACGATGCAGCTATAAAAACCAGATTGGATAAGATAATACAGCAGCTCAATTCTCTCAGAATGCCAAAGGACAGGCCGACCGCCGGCAAGGCCGCGCCCTGGGATAGTAGTCACTCGAAACTTTCCGAACACGAACTGCTCGACTGGCTGGATTTCCGTCTGCGATATCTCGTATTCGATCTGGAAGCTACACATCGCGAAAACGCCATACTCCGCGAGATACTCAAAGACGAATCATCCGCCTGATGACATCATCGCCCCCGAGCCGAACCACCTGTGAACAATCAACCGCCCCGGCCCGCGGCTTGTCAATCAGGCCCATCTTATAGTGCAGCCCGCGACCCTCCAGCCGCCTCTCTGTCGCCAGAACCTCCGCCAGTCCTTCGCTCAAATGTGCGTAAAACCTTTTCGGCGGTTCGCACAAAATCTCTCCCAGCAAAAACCGCATTGGCTCCACAGTTGCCCGGCCAAAAACGCTCAAAACTGTGAAAAAAGCCTCCTCAGCAGAATCTGTGGACAAATTGCGGGCGAAAAATCACGTAACACGCTGCAAAGAAAACAGATATGACAACGGCAATGCCGTCTGTTCTCCGGATCGATTTGAATTCAGCCTGTTCTCGGCAAAACAACCTGCGTTCATGCGTTAATTCTAATAGGCAACGGTATCTTTGAAGGAGCATCGAAATGCAAAACCTGGCTTACAAATGCCCCAAAAATGTGGCAACGAACAATGCGAAACAGGCGAAATTCGGGCCGCCGGCGGCTTCTGGAGCAAGGTATTCGACGTCGAAGGCCGTAAATTCTCCTCGGTAACCTGCACCAGATGCATCCCAGCACAAACGGAGATACACAATGAGCAAAGGCGAAAAGACCTTCTGTCTGTTCTACGCACTTTATTTCGCGGTCTACGTGCCGTGCTTCATAATCTTCATTCCCGAGCACTTTGAAATCATCCAGTATTTTCACCTTCTCGGTATGTTCCTGAGTCTGGTTCTGCTCGTAATTGTCTTTGGCGACATCTACCGCAGAGATTTCCCCAACCCGAACACAAAAGTAACCTGGACACTCTTGATCTGCATGCTGGGACTGCCGGTCTTCATCTACATCTTCAAGCACGCCCTCAAACCCAGACATCCATCCCCAGGCATTCCGTTTGTTCGCAAGTTGTTTGTTTTGTGGTAGTTGTGGTTGTGCGAAGAAATAATTCCCCCATTTTGGGCAAATCCCGTAGTATTCTGTAATATATTGCCACTAAACAAGTTACAGAAAGGATTTGCCCGTGGCTATTATATCGCAAAGATCGCTGTTTTCATGGAAAGAAATCGAAGATATCGGTGATTTGGAGAGATTTTTCTTGCTGCTGAAATACCTGCCGGACGAGCAATTGCGCGAGGCGGAAATGAATTGACAAGAGGGGCAGATGGTTAGTATACTATATAAAACAAATGTACGCGGGGGTGAAAACGAATGTGGCGGCGTACATGGCTGTTTTGGTTAATTAGCTTGGGTATATGGTCTACAAGGGGTTTCGATGAAAAGAATTTCCTTTCAGAAGTTGTTTTTGGGGCTGATTCTGTCGGCTATGACGGTTGTAGGGCTTGGCTGCGGGGAGCAGTTGGGCGAGACGGCGTCCGAGGGGCACAGACGCCACAGAAGAAATCTGCGGATAAACAACAGCGAGTTCTGGAGCGATCTGGACCGGGCGATGCTGTTTGATAAGCCCAGCCGGCTTACGGACAAGAGAATACCGTAGCATTTCACACCTAATTTTTTCCTATTGAATGTTCCGACGGCGCAGACGGGGCCGTCAGGGTCTGCCGTGGTCGTGTTGTGCGCTTTTGGGGAGTGTTCAGGGGATGCGTGTAAGACATGGGAGCGGGGGGATACCGGTCGCCGCCGGGTCGCGAACGATTCGGACCGGTCCGGTGCAGAACGCCGAAGCGACGGGCAAGGATTATCGCGAGTGAGGGGGGCTCGAGCCAGCTTTGGAGTTGACTTGGGGGTCTTGCGGACGTAATCTGCAGGGAGATTGTAACGTCGTAATGTTGTCCTATTGATGAAAGAGTGAGCTATGAACGTCGGCGTATTTCTGTTGATCGAGCCGTTTGCGAGCGTAGAGGTGCAGTTGAAGCGTGCGAAGGAAATGGGCTTTACGCACGCCGATATTACGGATACGAACTCGGGGGGCAGTATGCTGGGTTCGGCGGGGTTTTCTCCCACGGTGAGCCTGGATGACAACCCTTTCGACGTTAAGCGGCTGTTCGAGAAGTACGGAATCGAACCAGCGACAGTGTGCGCGCATGGAACTCTGCTTGAGCCTTCGAATCCGGCGACGTACGGGACGGCCGAGATTATGAAGGCGGTGAAGTTCGCGGCGTCTATCGGAATAAAGGATGTGGTGACGACCGAGAACGACCCGCACTCGGAATGGGCACAGAAGCTCTCTTACGAGCAGCGGGTTTTCATTATTGCCGAGAAACTGCATATGCCGGTGAAGATGGCCGGCGATTACGGGGTGCGCATTCTGCTGGAGCCCCACGGGCCGGTAACGGATTCGATTCAGGGTATAAAGGACGTGATGGACACTCTGGGCAATCCCGATTCGCTGGGTGTGAACCTGGATACCGGCAATTCCTGGCTGGGCGGCGCCGACCCGGTGGAGATGGCGAAGGTGTTCAAGGATAAGATTCATCACGTGCACTGGAAGGACCTTGGCGCCGAGTGGCAAGAGAAACGCGGAACGGCTTTCGGGTGCGGGTTTTCGACTATCGCTCTGGGCGACGGGGTGATCGATATCGCGGGCGTGTGTGAGGTCCTCAAAGACACCAACATCGAGAGTTCTACGCTGGAGATCGTGGGCTCGGAGGAGATATTGAAGAAGAGTGCGGCGTATCTGAGGCAGCAGGGGCTTTGAGGAAGGCATGATGGAAGACGTAAAATGATGAATTCAAAAGCCGCGGGGCTGTGGGTTAATAGCGTGAGAGCGGCAGTGGGTTCGATCACAGCTTTAAAGGAGACAATCATGAGAAGGGCGGGTTTTGGGCTTGTTGTTGTGACGGTTGTGTGCTCGGCGGTTTTCGAGGCGCATGGCGAGATTGAGCCGGGGTATGTGAGTCTGTTTAACGGGGAGAATCTGGCCGGCTGGGACGGGGACCCACGGCTGTGGTCGGTCAAGGACGGTGCGATCCACGGCGAAACCACCGAGCAGAACCAGATTGACTCGAACACTTTTCTGGTGTGGCGCGGGGGCAAGCTCGAGGACTTCATACTCAAGATCAAATTCCGCATTCGCAACGGCAATTCCGGCATCCAGTATCGCAGCAAGGAATTCGACAAGTGGAAAATCAGCGGCTATCAGGCCGAGGTTACGAACGGTCCCGGGGCGGTTGGGTTTTTGTATCATGAGAGAGGGCGCGGAGCCCTGGTGAGGGTCGGCCAGTCGGTCGTAATCGACGAAAAGGGCGAGAAGAAGGTTGTCTCCAGCGTGGCTGACGCGGAAAGACTCAAAGAGGAAGGCTATTGCAACGTCGGGGACTGGAATGAGTACACGATCGTTGCGAGGGGCAATCATATCCTGCAATATCTAAACGGCTATCCAACCGTGGAACTGATTGACAACGACCGCGTTACTGATCCGAAGAATCCGGCCGATCGCAATGGAGCAGCGTTTGAGGGACTGCTTGCGCTTCAAATTCACAAGGGCCCGCCCATGGTTGTCGAGTTCAAGGATATTCGCGTCAAGCATTTGGAGGGCGATTACGGCAGGGCCGTTCGGCTTTTCAACGGTGAGAATCTGGAGGGATGGGCGTATTCCAGTGATAACGTGGAACAGGCGTTCGTGGTCGAGGACGGCGTTCTAGCCTGTAAGGGCCGGCCCATAGGCTATGTGCGTACGAAAAAGGACTACGCAAATTACGTGGTTCGGATGCAGATGAAGCACCTGGCGGGCGGCAACAGCGGGGTTCTGCTGCGTGTTACGGGGCCGGACAAGGTATGGCCCAAGTCGCTGGAGGCTCAGGGGATGAGCGGCAATATGGGCGATATCTTCACGATTGACGGGTTTAAGCTCACGACTGATCCGGCTCGCAGCGGCGGACGTCGGACCAGAAAGATCCATGAGTCTAACGAGAAGCCAATGGGGCGGTGGAACGATTTCGAGATTTACATAAACGGCGGTGATTTGGGGATTTACGTGAATCGGCTGTTGCAGAACGTGGCGCAAGATTGTGAGGTGGTGGCCGGCAAAATCGGCCTGCAATCCGAAGGTTCGCCCAAGGCTTTTCGCAATATCGTTCTAATTCCTATAGGCAATTAGCCGCCGCAGATGTATCTCATGGACAGCAGACCGGGCGTACCGCCGAGGGGGCTTGGTCGGGATCGCTACAAACAGAAGTTCGGAGTTTGCGTAGTATAGCTTTGACAGGCACGGCGGTATTGGTTAAATTTGCAGGCCGAAGGGGCGGTTTTTCCGCGCAAGTGGTTGTTTTTTAAGGATTTGTGAGCAAAAGCGTCTATGTTTGTAAAGGTACTTAAAAGTAAATTGCACCGGGCAACGGTGACAGAAACGAAACTGAACTACACGGGAAGCATCGCCATAGATTCTGATCTGATGGAGGCGGCCGGGATTTTGAAGCACGAACTGGTCCTCGTAGCCGATATAACCAACGGCAACCGTATCGAAACCTATGTTGTTCCGGCGCCGGCGGGCAGCGGAGAGGTGTCCGTTTTGGGGGCTGCGGCCAAACTCATTCACCCGGGCGATCTGGTAATCATTATGGGCTTTGCTTATGCAAGCCCCGAAGAGTGTGAAACTCACGAGCCCAAGGTCGTTGTGGTGGCAGAGGGTAACAAAGTTGGCAAGGTACTGTAGGCACTGGAGACGATTGGGGTCGCCGAATGGCGACAACGCATTGCAGTTTATTCAAGTCGGTTGGCTGCGGCCGGGATTAAGTAGATATAGCTGTAAAAGAGGGCACTTATTGAATGCACCCCGAGTTGTTTGAGATACCTTTTGTTGACGGCCTGACGGTCAAGAGCTACGGCCTGATGATGGTGGTCGGTTTTTTGTGCGCCGTTGGTATTATCCGTCGTCTAAGTCGCGATATTACGCCGGATCCTCAATATATTACGAACGCGGCGCTGTATTCCCTTATAGGCGGTGTAGTCGGTGCGCGGCTGTTTTACGTTATCCACTACTGGGATTCATTTCGCGATAACCTGATGGGGGTGTTCGCCATCTGGAAGGGCGGCCTGGAGCTGCTCGGCGGCGTGATAATGGCCGTTTCGATTATCTTTCTGTATATGGTCTATCACAAGCTGTCCATCAGACGTTATCTGGATGTGCTGGGTATCGGGTTGATGGCGGCTTTGATATTCGGGAGAATCGGCTGTTTCATGAACGGCTGCTGCTACGGTAAACCGACCGAGCTGCCGTGGGGCGTGCGTTTTCCGTATAATTCATTCTCCTATCGCAGTCAGGTGAATCCGGACCCGGACCGAGGGCGAGAGGAGCCGTATTTCAAGCTGCCGGCGGATTACTTTGCATACGTCGGGCCCGAGGGCCGGCGGGTTCTCAAACCATTCGAGGAGTTGACGGAGGACCAGCGGTACGAGGTTGCGAAGGGCCAATACAGAGCCATGCCGGTGCATCCGACGCAGTTGTATTCCTCTGCGGCGCCGGCTTTGGGCACACTTCTGCTGTTTCTGTTCTGGCGGCGTGCCAGGGACGCAGGTTTCGGGGTGAAAGATAAGAAGTTCCTTGTCAAACCAGGGTGTACTTTCGCCATGATGCTGTTGATATACGCGGCAATCCGGTTTCCAATGGAATTTTTGCGGGACGACAACCCGTTCGAGATAGACCATCTGACGGTTTCCCAGTTGATTAGCATAGGTCTGACGGTTTTTGCGCTGATGCTGCTTGTTCTTTTCGAGAAACTCAAGCCCGACAAGCCGCGGATCGCAGGAACTGCGGACAAAGGGCAAAAGGCCGCCGGACAAAAGACCGAGAGCGGTGATTAATTTCGGTGCAGGGCGGCGCGGGTTTTCCCTAGAACATGGGGCCTGATTTGACGATACTACACAAGAGCACAGGCAATTAGGCTGCATGTTTGTTATTGCGAAGGCTTATGGGACTTTATGACAGAGATTACGTTCAGAGCGATTATCACGGCGCCGGCCATGGCAGGCCTCAGTTCCGGTTCGTGTGGCCCAAACCTCAGAAAGCGGTCGGCTATCTGCTGATCATCAACGTCGTTATCTTCGTGGTCGGCGCTCTTTTCTTCGATCGAAACAGAATGGTCGCGGGCTTTCCGGTGAACGCTCTGGAGAGTTTGTTCGCGGTGTTTCCGTTCAGCTTCGGAGCGGGGCTTCAGATCTGGAGATACGTAAGTTATCAGTTCCTGCACGCTGATTTGTTTCATCTATTGTTCAATATGCTGGGCCTGTATTTCTTCGGACCAGTGCTGGAACGCCAATGGGGCGCAAAGAAGTTCCTGGTTTTCTACCTGACTTGCGGTGCGGCCGGAGGCTTGTTTTATTCGCTGCTGGTGGGGGTCAATTTTTTCGGCGCAGCTCCCCTTATAGGGGCTTCGGGTTCCATCCTGGGCATATTCGCGGCATGTGCGATTCTGTTTCCCAAGATGGTCGTGTTCTTCTACATTTTTCCACTTCCGATCCGCCCGGCTGCACTTATCGGTGCGGGCATCTACCTGTTTTATGTGATTACTCAGGGCCACAACGCCGGCGGACATGCGGCTCATATTGCAGGCATGGGGGCCGGGGCTCTCTACGTCTGGAGCCAGAACTGGCGGACTACGCTGAGACTGAAACTCAAAAGCGGAGCCTGGGAGAAGAAGGTGGCTTCGCAGAGACAGCTTCAGTTCGAGGTGGACAGGATTCTCAAGAAGGTCAGTGAGAACGGCATCCACAGTCTGAGCATGAAGGAAAAACGCACTCTCAAACGGGCTACACAGGCCGAAAAGAACCGCAACCGGGCCTCCTGAGGTTGCAGCGTTTGAAACACCGTTATTTTTTCAAGATGGTCGAGGTGCGCGCCGTTCCGGGCACTCCTGCAGAATCATTTCGTTAATCAGCTAAGCTGCTTTTGAGGCTGGAAAGGGCATTGACTATTGCGCGGCGATTCTGCAAAATGGAGCTGCATTGTGATATGCTCGGGGGGGGCAATAAGTTTAATCAGGAGGTATGTAATGAGCAGACAGCAGTTTAACAGGCGTGATTTTATTCGTGCGGCTACGGCGGTGGGTGCGTTTTCGATAGTGCCCAGCAGCGTGCTGGTGAAAAACGGTCATGCGGCTCCGAGCAGTAAGTTGAATATCGCGTGTATCGGCGTGGGCGGCCGCGGCGGGGCTCAGGTGGGCGGCTGCAGGAACGAGAACATCGTCGCCATGGTCGACGTCGATGAGCGTCGCGCCGGAAAGGCCTTTGACAACCATCCCAAGGCGGAAAAGTTTACCGATTTTCGCAAGATGTTCGACAAAATGACGGACAAGATCGATGCTGTCTGCGTATCGACGCCGGACCACACGCATGCGGTGGCCTCGATGGCGGCGATCATCAGGGGCAAGCACCTTTATTGCGAGAAACCGCTGGCTCATTCGATTTACGAGATTCGCGAACTGATGAAAGCGGCCCGCAAGTACAAGGTCGTTACGCAGCTCGGCAATCAGGGGCACTCTTTCAATGATATTCGTCGGTTCTGCGAATGGGTCTGGGACGGGGCCATCGGCGAGGTTCGTGAGGTGCATGCGGCCTGCAGTGCCAATCACTGCAAGATCGGGCAGTTGAGCAGGCGCGATGACGATCACGAGATTCCGAAGGAACTCGATTGGGATCTGTGGCTGGGGCCGGCCAAATGGCGCAAGTACAATCCGATGTATCTGCCGGGAAGCTGGCGGGGCTGGATGCCTTTCGGTTCGGGCACAATCGGCGACTGGGTATGCCATGTGGTCGATCCGGTCTTCTGGGCGCTGGATCTGGGCGCTCCCAAAACGGTGGTCGCAAACGCCAAAGGATACGATCCGGTCAAGCATGCCGATACGTTCCCCAACGGCTCGATTATCGAGTTCGAATTCCCGGCCAAAGGCAAACGCGGCCCGGTCAAGCTGACCTGGTTCGACGGCGTAGAGAAGATTCCGCATCCCAGAGACCTCGAAGAAGGCAGGACTCCGCCCCGGACGGGTGCTGTTGTGCTGGGTACCGAGGGTACGATTACCCACGGCTCGCACGGGGCCGGGGGCTGTCGGATTGTTCCGGAAGAGAAGATGCGGGCCTATAAGACGCCGGAAAAGACGATCCCGCGGGTTCCGGGCCATCATCAGGACTGGCTGAATGCAATTAAGACAGGCGGACAGGCCGGATCGAATTTCGATTACGGCGGGCCGCTGACCGAACTTGCCAGGCTCGGCATAATCGCAACTCACATGCTCGGGACCAAGCTCGAGTGGGATTCGAAGAAGATGCGGTTCACCAACTGTGATGAGGCCAACAAGTACGTGAAACCGCCCGTACGTCCCGGCTGGGAGCTTGTTTGAGCGGTAACGCCGGCGGAAGCTTAGACTTGGCGGCATT
Organism: uncultured Pirellulales bacterium; assembly: GCA_964406945.1. Taxonomy (GTDB): domain Bacteria; phylum Planctomycetota; class Phycisphaerae; order Sedimentisphaerales; family Anaerobacaceae; genus UBA2266. The sequence goes on along the minus strand of CAYOTO010000018.1, from coordinate 53,555 downwards.
TGTTTAAGTGATAGAATGAATAGCGGCTGCAGGGCGATGCGCGCCTTGCAGCCTTTTTTGCCGGGGTATGAAGGCGTTCCGAGGTTTCAAGGCATGGCGGCGTTGATTGACATTAGATATCTGAGGGAGAGTATCGGTTGGGTTTCGGCGTCGCTGGCCGAGCGGGTGCCCGGTTACGAGACGGTATTGCGGACGGTAGTCTCGGGCAAGGCAGGGCAGATCGGATTGTGGGAATATAAGGGCCTGGAGCTTTCGCAGGCGGATTTCGAGCGTGCAAGGAAATATCTCGACGAAATGGGGGCCGGGCATCTGCAAAATCAGCGGTTTGGGACCCTTTCACAGGGCGAGCGACAGCGTGTTCTTATTTCACGGGCCAGGATGGCCGGACCCGGTCTGCTGATTCTTGATGAGCCTTGCGCCGGACTCGATCCTGGCGGCCGTGAGAGGCTGCTCGAACTTATAGCCGGGCTTGCAGGCAATCAACGAAAGATGGGTATGGTATTCGTTACGCAGCACCTGGAGGAGATAATGCCGGTGTTCGAGAAGACTCTGGTCCTGTCACAAGGCAAGGTTATGCGAAAAGGCTCAGCCGCAAATGAGCTGAACGCCGCAATGATGCAGGAAGTGTACGGGCTGGAGGTTGAGATTTTAAACAGGAATGGGCGCCGGTGGGCTTTACCGACGTAGGCGATGTGATGGCATCTTCGGATATGCGACTGTAAGCAGACAGGCAAACGCGGAGTTAGTCCCAGTTGAACTTCTTGTCGCCGGTCAATTCCTTAAGTCGTTGTTCGACGTTCGTGTCTTTAAAACTTCTGTTGCGCCACTTCGCGATATCCTGCTTGCTTGCCTCAAGCCGTCTCTGCAGGTCCTCTATCCGTTTGCTGAGGAGTTGGTAGGCTATCTGCTTGCGGCGGACGATCAGGTCAAATCGTCGGGAGACGACCTGTTGGAGTTGTTCCGCGATCTTCTTTTTCTCACTCTCGTCTTTGGCCCGTTCGAGCCGGCTCAGCAGGTCGTCGCGTTTGTTCTGCAGTTGAAGGTCTTCCTTGAGAACCTTCGCCAGTTCGGGGCTACGCCTCTCTTCCTCATAAATACGCGAGTATTTGCTCCTAATTATGTCGTACTTTTTCCAGTAGTAATCTTCCTTGTCTTTAAGCTTCGAGAGTTCCCGGGCTTCTTTCGGATAGGACTTCTCGAGCCAATTCAAAAAGTCGGTTCGTCGCCTTGAGCGCCAGGCTTCTATGCGTTCGCGGATGATCCTTCCATATTCTTCGCCGGCATTTCTGCGGAGTTCGTCCTGAAACTTGTTGCGGTCTTTCTTGCGAAGCTGCTCGAGCGCTTTTGCCTTTTCGGGGTCGGTCTTCTTAAGCTCCGACATGATTCGCTCGACTTCGTCCTTGGTGAGATTGAATCTCCTTTCGCTGGAGTCTTGGCCCTGCTGCTCGGTCCAGATGTCGTCGTTCGTCTGCCCCGAAGAAGCCGTGGCGATACCAGGCACCAGAGCAATGCCAAGGGAGGCGACTGTAGCAAGAACGAATCCGCAAGCGGTCTGCATTGGTGTCATTCCTTCCAAAAATCGTCTTCGATTTCGATCAATTCCATTTCCAGCTCGGAAACCTCGGTATCACCGACTGCCGTGGACCTGTCGGTCTGAATATCAACAAGCTCGTCTTCGATCTGCTCAATCTGAGCTGCGAAGAACGCCAGTTCCTCGTCGTCCCGCTGAAGATTGTCACTTTCCCAGATGGCGGTCGGTATTGTGGAGGCCATGGGCAGGACCTCCGTCGGCGTCGGCTTGGACGAAGTAAAGAACCCCAATTCGATTCCGGCAACCACAGCAACAACCGCGGCGACCGCGGCAGCGGCATACAATGATTTCTTCAATAGTGTGAGGCGCTTATAGCGTATCAATTGTCGGGCGGTTTGGGCTTTTATTTGAGCAATCAATTCGTCCCGAGGCTGCGGGGCGGGATGGCTTGTTATTGCTTCGTCGGCCCAGTCAGAATCTTCAAGCCAGTCCGCGGCTTTTTTCGAATCGTGAAACTCTCCGAGTAACCGCTGGAGTTCGTTGTCGTTTCGGCCGTTCATATATTTTTACTCCATCATGCGCCGAAGCTTTTTGAGGCCCCGGTGCATCTTGGACAGCGTAGTTCCGATCGGTTCGGGGCGCATCGCAGCGATTTCCTTGAAACTTAACTGCCCGTAGTAACGCAACATTATCAGTTCTCTTGTATCGTCGTCAAGCCTGGCAAGCTGGGTCTGCAGGGCATCGAGTCTTTCGTCGTCGTGGAGCTTCGCTTCGGTTTGCTGGGTGAGAAGCTCCTTCTTATGTGCTTCGAGCAACTTCTTTTTTCTGTGTTTGGCTCTGAGGTAATCGTTGAAGATGTTCGAAGCGATTCGGAAGAGCCAGCTTTCGAAAGAGCCGCCATTGTAAGATTCGATCTTCTCTACGAGCTTAACGAACAGCTCGCTGAGCATATCGTCGCTGACGTGCTTGTTTCCGGTCAGCCTGTAAAAATAGCCGTAACACCTGTTCGCGTACAGGTCAACGATTTGCGCGAACGCTTCATGGTCACCGTTCTGGCATCCGGCAACAATTTGGGCCAGGTTGTCGCAATCCGCCATATTTGACTATCTTTACAGTTTAAAAGACGGCTTTGGTTTCACTGTTATTGCAAGATTCGAGAATTTTCGCCCGGCGTCGATTGTCCAATTTCACTGCGTTGATACCAACATCTGCGTTGTTACCGGACAGGCAGTTTGCCGCTGAATACCGCCTCAGCCCACCGCCGGGCGAACGCTGCACACTTAGTGGAGAATGGCGAGAAAACGGGCGAATTCCGGGTAAGAGGACTGGACGGCTGTTTCAGAGGCTGCCTCTCCGCAGGATGTCAGTTTCCGCCAATCGAGCAGCCTAGATCAGAATTGCGTGTCAAGATCGTCTTCTTCGTCTTCGTCGTCGATTTTCCAGCTTTCGGACTCGTCGATATCCTGCATCTCGCGTTCGACGTATTTGAACATCTTATCCTGAAGCGGTGCGAGTCTGTTGTACCATTGGAGCATCTGCTGGTAGCCGGCAACAAGCATATCGAGCCTGATGAGCTGCCACTTTGCAAGGCAATGCGGCTCCTTGATGTTTGAAAATGGGTCGCATTTAAACGATTTTCTGCCGTCAGGGCCCGTCTGGTACAGTTCGCAATCTTTGCATTGGATCATGCTTAACCCCATTAATTGCGCGTTCCGGCGTCGGCCACGAGATCCATGCCCGGATCAGACACCTGCAGACGCGGATTTTCGGATAATTTCCCTTGTATGTTCGAACAAAACTATCATATCATAAGTCTAATGGGTGCATAAAGCATTTTGTGGAATTGATAGTGTAAATTGGAGTTCTAAATGGCAAAACCACGGCGAAGAAGAAAAATCGGCAGCAAAAAGAGACGTGCTCGCTGGAAAATCCGTCAGAAGATAAGCTAAGCAATCATACGTTTCATCTGTCAGAAGGGCCCTGGCGGCTCCGAAACACAGGCTGGTTGCGAGTCTGGAAGCGCTATTAATGAAGCACTTCAGCATCAGGTTTGAGCCAGATAATCGCAAAACGTCTGTACATGCCGGTGCGACAATCGTCGAAGCCGCCGGACAGGTCGGGATAATCCTGGAAACTATCTGTGGCGGGGAAGGTACGTGCGGAAAGTGCAAGGTCCGCATACAGCCGGAGGGACGGGAGGTGCTCGCATGTCAGCACCGTATCGAGAGGGATCTGGTGGTTTCGATCCCGGCGCAAAGCCGCCTGTTCGAGCATAAGATCCTCGAGCACGGTATCGACGCCCCTTCAGTCACCCCTACAATCGGGCTTGAGTACGGCGAAAAAGCGGATTCGGGGCGTATTCTCGGGCTTGCGGTCGATATCGGGACCACTACAGTTGTTGCAAAACTGCTTGACGTAATGACCGGAGAAGTAGTTGGGGTCAAATCGGCTTTAAATCCGCAGACCCGCTTCGGGGATGACGTTATCAGCCGCATTTCGCACGGAACGAGCCAGAAAGGGGCTGCGGAACTGCGTGCGGCCGTGGTTGACTGCATTAATTCTCTGACAGAGAACATCTGCAGGGAGCGGAATTTGTCCGCGGATGATATCGTCGAGGCCTGCATCGTCGGCAATACGACGATGAACCATCTTTTTCTCGAACTGCCGGTCGCTCAACTGGGACAGGCCCCTTACCAGGCGCACAGTCTGGATGCCTGCGACAGGGCAGCGAGCGAATCGGGTCTGAGAATGAATCCGGCCGGAAATGTTCATTCTGTCGCAAATATCGCCGGTTTTGTTGGTTCGGATATAACCGCGGTCGGACTCGCACTCGATATAGAATCGTCCGGGCAGACCACTCTGGTTGTGGACATCGGCACCAACGGAGAGCTTCTGCTGAGCAAGGACGGACGCGTGTATGCAGCCAGTTGTGCGGCGGGTCCGGCTTTCGAAGGCGCACGAATTATCTGCGGGGCCAGGGCGGCGTCCGGAGCCATCGAGGCGGTGGTGGTTAACGGTGAGGATATCGGGATTGATGTGATAGGCGGTGGAGAGGCCCGGACGGTGTGCGGCAGCGGGCTGATAGATGCTGTTGCCGTGATGCTGGAATTGGGGATAATCGATCAGATGGGCCGATTCGTGGATGTGCAGCAGCTCCAGAGAGCACCTGAGCCCATCAGACGGCGGGTCGGGCTATATCAAGGCAAACCTGCTTTCTATTTGAGCGGCTCGGAAGGACGGTCTGACGCGGTGTTCATTGCGCAGGAAGATATCAGGCAGGTACAGCTTGCCAAGGGTGCGATTCGAGCGGGCATCCAATTGCTGCAGAAGAGGGTGGGCATCGACGACGAAGATCTGGGAGCAGTGCTGCTGGCCGGGGCTTTCGGCAGCTACATTCGACGCGAAAGTGCGGTTAGAATCGGCTTGCTGCCGGATGTGGAGATTCACAAGATTCGCTTTGTCGGGAATGCGGCCGGCAGCGGTGCGCAGATGATACTGCTAAACCGCCAGTCAAGGGAGGCGGCGACGCGGCTGGCCAGGTCCATAGAGTACGTCGAAATAGCAAACGACGCGGCATTCACGGATGTTTACGCCGATGCAATGCTGTTTCCCGCTTCCGGGTAATCCGCTCACACGGTTCTGGTGAACACCAGAGTGTAGACCATAAACGCCGCGTATGCAAGCAGGAGCAACAAGCCGCTGAATCTGCTTATTCTGCGTCTTCCAAGGAATGCGGCCAGGGCGAACGCGAGCGAGACGCCCACCATTATCCAGTAATCGGCGCGGGCAAGCCTCAGGCCCAGGGTAAACGGACGCACCGTCCCGGCAACGCCTACCACCAGCAGAGTATTGAAGATGTTGGAGCCGACCAGATTGCCTATGGAGATGTCGTGATGGCCCCTGGCGATTGCTACAGTGCTGGTGGCCAGTTCCGGAAGAGAGGTGCCAACAGCTATTATTGTGAGTCCTATTACGGCCGTACTGAGGCCGGCCGCCTGGCCTACGAAGACGGCGCCCCGAACGGCAAAGTCTGCGCCTGCGGCCAGTCCGACAAGCCCTATTACGACAAGAATCAGGTTCTTGGGCGTCGAGCCGGCACCGTGAATATCTTCCGGCAGCGGCTTGACGGTTCCCTTTTTGGCCGCATAGACCGTCAGGGCTATCAGAGCAGCGAACACAGCCAGAAGTATTAGGCCTTCCGGGCGGGAGAGTCGCAGGTCGTGGAGTACCGGCAACAGAGCCAGTGCTGTCAGGAGCATGACGGGTATTTCGCGGTAGAGCGTGAGCTTTCGCATCTCGAGCGGCCTTATGAGAGCACAGAGGCCGCCGACAAGGGCTAGATTCGCGATATTTGAGCCGTAGACGTTGCCGAGGGCCGCGTCGCCCATACCTCTTACCCCGGCTGCAATACTGGCGGCCACTTCGGGTGCACTGGTTCCCATCGCTACAATGGTCAGACCGATGACTATCGGGCTGATTCCGAAGGTGGTGGCCAGGCCGACGGCGCCGCTGACCATGATGTCCGCGGCCTTCCAGAGTATGGCAAGGCCGGCGACAAGAAACAATATTGCCCAGAACATGTTCATAAACTTCGAATCTCCGGTACGTAATTCGACGTCCGGGGATTATAAGGGCTGTGAGGGGCTTTGGCGAGCAAAAAGGCCTGCAGGCGGTAAAGACTGTTCGCGATGCTTACCGCCGGATCGCTACCGGTAGGCGCAGAGTGCACCGTCTGCTTGTTAAAGGCTCTTGGCAGATCGGGTATGGAGGGTATCAGCCGTTATATCTGCCGGCCACGAGACATGCATTGTGGCCGCCGAAACCGAACGAATTGCTCAGGGTGTAGTCCACCTTCGACTCCCTGGCCACGTTAGGCACGAAATCCATCTTGAGATCACAACGTTCGTCCTGATTCTCCAGGTTGATGGTCGGCGGAACAACGGACTTCTCGATAACTTTGCTGCATATTACCAGTTCGATCGCTCCGCTTGCACCGAGCAGGTGTCCAAGGCAGCTTTTGGTGGAGCTTACGAGCATTTCGTAGGCGTGGTCACCGAAGACCGCCCTGATGGCCGCGCTTTCGGCTATGTCGTTGAGTTCGGTGCTCGTGCCGTGCGCGTTTATGTAGTCCATTTTTCCGGGGTCGATTTCGGCATCAGCCAGGGCCAGCCTCATAGCCATCGCCGCGCCTTCGCCGGTGGGAAGGGGGGCGGTAATGTGATAGCCGTCATCGGTGGCACTGTAGCCCAGCAACTCGCCGTAAATTTTAGCGCCGCGGGCCTTTGCGTGACTTTCCTCTTCGAGTACGATGATTGCCGAGCCCTCGGAAAGAACGAATCCATCCCTGTCCTTGTCGAAGGGGCGTGAGGCGAGCTGAGGTTCATCGTTGCGGGTGCTGAGGGATCTGGCTCCGCAGAAGGATCCCAGGCCTATAGGTGACAGTGCAGCTTCGGAGCCACCGGTTATGACTACGTCACTCCTGTTCGCAACTATGTTGCCGTATGCTTCGCCGATCGCGTTCGTCCCGGAAGCACAGGCGCTGAGCACACAGAAATTCGGGCCGCGAAGACCGAAATGAATCGCTATATTGCCGCTGGCGGCGTTGGCCATCAGTCTCGGCACGCAGAAGGGGGATATCTTGCCGGGACCTCCTTTAAGCATCCTGATATGCTGCTGTTCGATTTCCTGTATGCCGCCTATTCCAGTGGCCACAATCGCGCCGACACGGAACACGTCTTCTTTATCGAAGTCGAGCCCGCTGTCGTTGACCGCCTGAATCGCGGCCGCAAGCGCGAGCTGAGAGAATCTGTCCATTCGCTTGCTGTCGCGCTTCGGGAAGTACTTTTCAACCTGGAAATCCTTTATTTCGCCGCCTATCCTGACGGGAAAATCACTGACATCGAATCCTTCTATGTGCGAAATTCCGCTTTTTCCGTCGCAGAGCGCAGAAAAAAGATCGTCGACGTTTTCCGCCAGGGATGTGATGCAGCCCAGGCCCGTTATAACAACTCGCCGTTTAGTCATGAGAAATCGGTGGGCTACTTGTCTTGCTCTGTGGACTGTGCGACCTTTACGATGTAGTCAACCGCGGCTCCGACGGTCTGTATCTTCTCGGCTTCTTCGTCCGGAATGCTCATGTCGAATTCGTCTTCGAATTCCATGACCAGTTCGACCGTATCGAGCGAGTCCGCGTTGAGATCATTGATAAACGAGGTCTCACGGCTGATCTCGGATTTTTCGACGCCCATCTGTTCGCTTATGATCTCAATAACCTTCTGCTCGATAGCCTTGGGATCTGAAGTATCGATGCTCACTTGCTTTCCTCCCTAGAATCAGGAATTCACTTTCGTCTTTTAATGCACCTTTGTGCCGATTATCCGCCTACACGGGAAACGGTGGTTCAAATGGTTCGGCGGTATATTACCGGCTTAACAGGGTGCCTACAAACACTTTTTTGGATTTTTTTGCTCTTCGAGAGCGGCCTGAGGCCGATTCTGCGCCTGCGTCGGCTTACATTGCCATGCCGCCGTCGACACACAGCACTTGGCCGGTTATGTAGCCGGATTCATCTCTGGCGAAAAAGGCGATTGCCTTGGCGACATCGTCGACCGAACCGAATTTTCGCATTGGTATGACCTGCTTTGCGCCTTCTTTGACCGGTTCGGGCAGTTTGTCGGTCATTTCGGTGATTATGAAGCCCGGGGCGACGCAGTTTGCGGTTACATTCTTCTTGGCCAGTTCACGCGCGACGGTCTTGCTGAAGCCTATCAGGGCCGACTTGCTGGCGGAATAATTGCTCTGTCCGGCGTTGCCCATCACGCCGGCGACGGAACTGAGGCTGATGATTCTGCCGAACTTGTTGCGAATCATGGACCGGCAGACTGCTCGGGTGGCTACGAATGCGGCCCTGAGATTGACATCCAGGACTTTGTCCCAGTCTTCGTCGCTCATCTGCATGAGCAGCTTGTCTCTGGTTATTCCGGCGTTATTCACCAGGATAGCTACTCCGCCATATTCATCGCCCAGTTCGGTCAGAACGGCGGTGAACTTTTCGGTGTCGGTAATATCGACACATCTTGTGATTACCTCGAAGCCGGCTTCTTTGACGACCGATTCGAGTTCGGCCAGTTGTTCTTCATTGATGTCGATTCCGGCTACGGTTCTTCCCTGTTTGAGCAGCTCGAGCACGACGGCTCGGCCGATGCCTCGTGCGGCGCCGGTAACGACTGCGAGTCTTTTTTCAGACATCTGTCAGACCTCCTATTCCAACAAGCGATTTGTCAGGATTGCTGTAGTTGGGCGATTGCTTGTTCACTGCTTACGTTAATGACTTTCTGTTTTCTGTTTATTCTGCGCATCAGTCCGGTAAGGACGCGTCCGGGGCCGATTTCATAGAAGCGTTCGACGCCGTCGTCGATAAGCCTCTGCATACACCTGCTCCACAGGATCGGCTGCGTGAGTTGTTTTGTCAGTCCCGTTCGAATCGCTTCGGCGTCTTGATAGTAATCGGCGGTGATGTTTGCAAGTACCGCCGTATCTTCTGGCACAGTGATGGAGCAATCAGCCAGCGCTTCGGCCAGGGTTTCGGCTGCGCTTGACATCATCGGCGTGTGGAAAGCGCCCGCCACCTCGAGTCTTACGGCCTTTAAGGCTCCCATTTTCTCGGCCATCGCCGCCGCACGCTCGCAGGCGGCTTTGGCGCCACTTACCGCCACCTGGCCGGGGCAGTTAAAATTGACCGGCTCGAGCAACTCGCCCTGGGCGGCTTTTTCACAAAGCTCGCGGACTTTATCGTCATCGAGGCCTATCACGGCCACCATACCGCCCTCTGTTGCGTCGGACGCCTTCTGCATGGCCATTCCGCGCTTGTGGACCAGGTTCAGGCCCTGCTCGAAACTGATGGCTCCGGCTGCATAGAGCGCGGTGTATTCGCCGAGACTGAGGCCGGCGGTGATATCCGGTTTAATGTCGGCCGTGGGCGATTCGGTCCTGAGAACTTCCAGAATTGCCGCAGAGACGGCGAATATCGCCGGCTGCGACATGGTCGTGGTGTTCAGTTGTTCGGCGGAGCCTTCGAAGCAGACCTTTTTGAGGTCGAACCCCAGTATTTCATTGGCGCTGTCGAGCATTCGCAACGCGACCGGGTGGGCCTGAGCCACATCCATGCCCATTCCGACGGTTTGAGCCCCCTGGCCCGGAAATAAGAACGCTGTTTTCATAGCTGAGTACTTTTCGAGTTCAATATCGGTTGTCGGATATGCGGTGTTTGTTAGAAGCGAACGACGGTTGCGCCCCAGGTCAGGCCCGCTCCGAATGCCACAAATATTACGATGTCGCCCTTTTCGATTCTGCCCGACCTCATGCATTCGTCGAAAGCGATCGGAACCGAAGCAGCGGAAGTATTTCCGTATTCGGCGATATTGATAAACACCTTGTCCTGGGGCAACTTGAGTCTTTTCATGGCGCTTTCGATAATCCTGGCGTTCATCTGATGACTGATAAGCATGTCGATATCGCCGAGTTTCAGGCCGCATTTGTCCAGGCACTCATGCACGGCTTCAACAATCCGTCTTACCGCCTGCTGGTAGACCTGCCTGCCCTTGATCTGCATGTAAATCTTGGTCGGATCGTCCAGTTCCTTGTCGGCCGGATAGCGAGACCCGTAGGCCTGGCAATTCAGAGCCTCCCACTGATCGCCGTCGGCGCCCATGGTGCTGTACATGATGCCGGTCTGGCCGTCCGTACATCTCTGAAGGACGACCGCTCCGGCGCCGTCTCCGAAGAGAATGCAGCTCGTGCGGTCCTTCCAGTTTGTGATCTTAGTGAGGGTTTCGGCCCCGATGACCAGGGCGTTCTTGATTCTGCCCGATTCGATGAACTGCTGAACGACGTAGAGGCTGTACACGAATCCGCTGCAGGCGGCGCCAAGGTCGAAAACCCAGGCTTTTTTGGCCTGCAGAGCGCTCTGGACGAAGCTTGCGGTCGAAGGAAAGACCATTTCCGGCGTGATGGTCGCCAGAATAATCATATCGAGGTCTTTGGGCTTGAGTTTAGCCTGGTGAAGGGCCTTTTTGGCGGCCTCGATAGCAAGAGTGGCCGTGGTTTCCTTTTCGGTGGTGATGTGGCGCGTCTTTATGCCGGTTCTGGTGGTAATCCATTCATCAGAAGTATCGACCATCTTTGCGAGATCGTCGTTAGTGATCGTCTTGGCCGGGGCAAACGAACCAAATCCGGTGATTGCCGCCCGGTAATGCGGGGTGCCGTTATCTGGCTTGTTCATCAGACGTCCTTGTGCTGGTTCCGGATAGTTGCTCGATAATCTTGTCGTTAATTCGCCCTGTAAAGTACCGTTTCGAAGCCAGAACTGCGTTTTTGATGGTTCTTCTGCTGCTTGAGCCGTGGCAGATTACTGCCGTTCCGTTGACGCCCAGCAGTGGGGCTCCTCCGTACTCGTTATAGTCGTATTTCCCGTAGATTCTCATCATAACCGGCTTGAATTTCAACGCCAGCCGGAGCTTCTCTTTCATCAGTTCGTCTTTGATGGCCCTGAAAAGCCCGTCAACGAGGCCTTCAGTGAGCTTCAAGACCACGTTGCCCACAAATCCGTCGCATACAGCCACGTCGCATACACCGCGGAAGATATCTCTCCCTTCGATATTACCTATGAAGTTGATGCTGCTGTCGGATTTCATGAAAGAGCGGGTCTTTTTTACAATCTCATTACCCTTGGCGTCTTCCTGGCCTATGCTCATGAGACCGACGCGGGGGTTTTCGATACCCAGCACGTCTCTGGAGTAGATGCTCGCCATCACTCCATACTGGTGCAGATTAAGGGGTTTGCAGGCGATGTTGGCGCCGACATCGCAAATCGTTACCGGGCCGTCCACAGTAGGAAATACCACCGCGATCCCGGGTCTGTTGACGCCGGGCAGGTTGCGCATTCTCATCTGAAAGGCCGCAACGCATGCTCCAGTATTGCCAGCGGAGATTACCGCGTCCGCCTGGTCGCGCTTGGCGAGTTTGGCGGCTGCGGCAATCGAACTTTTGGGCTTCTTGCGCAGCGATTCTATCGGCGCCTCATCCATGGCGATATTATCCGGGGCGTGGACAACGCTTATGACGCTCTGGTAGCGTTTTTTTGAAGGAACCTGCGACTGTATGATCTCCTGGTCTCCGACCAGAATAAGGCTGTCGCCCTGTTCGAGCACTTCAACCGCTTCCAATGCGCCGGCGATGATTTCATCAGGGGCATTGTCGCCGCCCATTGCATCGATCGCAATCCGCATGTCTTAGCTGCTCTCCTCCCGGCCGAGCTTTAGTGTGATGTTCGGGTTCACATAGCCGCAGTTCTGGCAAGCCATGTGCGGCAGCTTGGATTGACCGCATTTCTTACAGAGCGAATAGTTCACAGGTTTGAGCCTGTGATGGCTTCTGCGTGTGCGTGTGCGGCTCTTGGATGTTTTCTTATCAGGTAACATTCTGAGAACACTCCAGACAGATTAGTTTGCTTCTATGGGTAAAAAATGCGAAAATATGATTAAATAGTTTAGGAGACATCGGTTGTCAAGCTAATTTTACATTTCCGCCAATGTTTATAATCGGCTTTTCCGGCCGGCGTATCTGCCTGTGCAGGCGGCTATTGCGACCGGCAATAATCCGCGCCGTTCCAGACACACTGGCCTTTTCTCTCTTTGCGCATAATTAAGTGTATCGACCGGGCGGCATCCTTACGTTGACAATCGGCGGCTGTGCGGCTATTCTGTATGTTCGGCAGCCTCAAAATAACCAAATTCAGCCTGGAACAATCCGGTTTTCAGGCTCGTAAGTGCAGTCAGTTTTTGAGTAATCCTTGAGGAGTACGGTAAATGCCGATTTTCGAATACAGATGCCTTGAATGCGGGCATGTAATGGAAGTGTTGCATAAGGCAGCCGGGAAAAGCAACCCAACGTGCGAGAAGTGCGGCAGCGGCCGGACTGAGAAGTTGTTGAGCGGTTTCGCTGTCGGAAAAAGCAGAGCTACATCAGCCGCCTGCGAGGCATGCCCTTCGGGCCCGGAAGCTGGAGGGATGTGCGGCGGCGGGGGCTGCTGCGGAATCGCGTGAGCTAACATGCAGATGGTGGGTGGCAGGCTACGAGGCTATTGCCCGGTAGGCTATTCTTTGCCGGCCGTGCAGGGCGAAATCAGAGTTCTTCGAGTTCGCCGAGAAAGGAATCGTCGGAATTATCATCAAGATCGGCGAATTCGTCGTCGAGGGCCTCGTCGAGGTTCGCCTCGCCCAGATTTGGGCCGTCTTCCTTGTCGAGATCGTCAAAATCGAGGAAATCTTCTTCTTCGGCCTCGCCGGCGGGAGTTTCTTTTTTGGCCTGCTTGTCGGATTGTGCCGGCGGGGCGGCCACTTTCTCGGGTTTGCCGTCGATCTGCAGCAGAAATGTAAGCGGACCGATTCTCAAATAATCTCCCGGTTCGGCGTCTTTCTCTTCTATTTTCTCGTTATTGAGGAATGTGCCGTTTCTCGATCCCAGATCCCTGACGTGCAGGGTGCCATTGTCGGAAACAATCTGGCAGTGCCGTTTAGAGACCTGTTTGAGTCGTATTACCAGGTCACAGTCGCTACGTCTTCCCATGACGGTTGTGGTGCTCGGCAATTCGAAGGGCTTTTGTGAGCCGTCTTTCTTGAAGAGAATCAAATTTACATCCATCCAACCGTCCTCGCTACAGGTTAGCATGTATGGCGCTACGGTGCATTATAACAGAGAAGTAGCGATAATTCAAGCAGAAAAGCACTGTTTTAGTTTGACGTGCGTCGATGACGGTGCTAAAACTTCGTGCTTAAGTGCCGGTGAGGTCAAACTCAGCGGGCTTGAGTGCGTATCTGGTAGCGGTCGGAGAAAGAGGCCCGGGTCCGCCTGATCCGGCTGATTAGCTTGACAAGCGGGCCGGATGCTGTATTATTACAGAATACCAGAGATTATTAATACCGGACGAGTTTATGGCGAAAGTTACTCTGCCCGACGGCAGCATATTGGAAATCAGCGAGGGTTCAACGGTACGGGAACTGGCCAAGCAGATAGGACCGGGCCTGGCCAAAGCCGCCCTTGCGGCCAAAGTCAACGGGGAATTGGTGGACCTGTCTTCCCGGATCGAGGGCGACGCGGAGGTCGAGATAATAACAGCCAAGAGCGAGCAGGGGCTCGATATAATACGCCACAGTTGCGCACACGTCATGGCCGAGGCGATTGTCAGTATCTGGCCCGAAACCAAACTCGTCTACGGTCCGGCGGTCGAGGACGGTTTTTACTACGATGTCGACCTTGATGAACCCATCACCCCGGATGATTTCGGCCGTATAGAGGAGCGGATGGCGGAAATCGTTGCAGCGGATAAGCCTTTTGTGCGCAAGGAGTTGTCGCGCAGCGAGGCCCTGGAGAAAGTTGCCGGCGATAAGTACAAGACAGACAATATAGAGCGGGCCGAAGGCGATTCGATCAGCTTCTACTCTCACGGCGACGGGTTCGAGGACCTGTGCCGCGGACCACACGTGCCCACTACGGGCAAAGTGGGGGCGTTCAAGGTGATGTCTGTGGCCGGTGCTTACTGGCATGGAGACGCCACGCAGAAGATGCTGCAGCGGGTCTATGGAACCGCCTGGCCTACGAAGAAAAAGCTCAGGGACCATCTTCAACGCCTCGAAGAGGCGAAAAAACGGGATCATCGGGTAATCGGCAAGCAACTGGATCTATTCAGCTTTAATGAGGCCGGGCCTGGATTTGCGTTCATGCACCCCAAGGGCATGACGATCTGGAACGAGATCGTGAAATTCTGGCGGGATGTGCACCGCAGGTACGGTTATGAAGAAATTCGCACGCCCATTATTCTCAACGAGGAACTGTGGCATCGAAGCGGGCACTGGGATAATTATAAGGAAAACATGTATTTTACGTGTGTCGACGACTCCGACTACGCGATAAAGCCCATGAACTGCCCCGGCGGCTGCCTGGTATACAAGACCCGGCAACATTCGTATCGGGAGTTTCCATTGCGCGTTGCGGAGCTGGGTCTGGTTCATCGCCACGAGGCCAGCGGCGTGATGCACGGATTATTCCGGGTAAGGCAGTTTACTCAGGATGACGCTCACATATTCTGCACTCCGGAGCAGATCGAGTCGGAAGTAGTCGGGGTAATTAACCTGACGTTCGAATTGTACCGGACATTCGGCTTCGAGGACTTCCATATCGAGTTGTCGACCAAGCCGGAGAAGCACATCGGCTCGGATGAGATATGGGAAACGGCCACGGGGGCACTGGAGCAGGCGCTCAAGCACAAGCAAATAAACTATCAGATCAACGCCGGAGACGGAGCGTTCTACGGGCCAAAGATTGACTTTCACATCCGTGATTGCCTGAAGCGGTCGTGGCAGTTGGGTACGATTCAGCTCGACTTCTCAATGCCCCAGCGATTCGAACTGACCTACACGGACAGGGATAATACCGAAAAGACGCCCGTGATGATACACAGGGCGGTTCTGGGCTCGTTCGAGAGGTTTATCGGGATATTGATTGAGCACTACGGCGGCAATATGCCGGTGTGGCTCAGCCCGGAGCAGGTCAGAGTGCTGCCGATCAGCGATAAGAGCAACGGGTATGCCGGCGAAGTGCTGGCCAGGCTGCACCAGGCGGGCTTTCGGGCTCAATGCGATTTGTCGGGCGAGAAGATCGGAGCCAAAATAGCTAAAGGGCACGGCGAGAAGCTGCCGTATATGTTGGTTGTCGGTCCCAAGGAGGCCGAATCGGGCAGTGTTAATGTCCGGGCCCGGGGTGTCGATAAGAAAGTTACCATCAGCGTCGACGAGTTTGTCGATGCAGTTAAAGATGTGATAGCCGAAAGGCGAATTGAATTGGCGGTGGGCTGATTTGAGCCTGTCGCACTACTTTGTAAAGAAAGGTAAGGTGGTACACGATTAGCAAAAGAAGGCTAAGAGTAAATGGGGGAATCAAGGCTGAACAGATCAGGCTGATTGACGAAGAAAACAATCAGGCGGGGATAGTCGACAAATTTCACGCACTTGACAGGGCCCGTGAGGTCGGTCTGGACCTGGTGGAGGTAGCGCCTACGAGCGATCCACCGGTATGCCGCATAATGGATTACGGCAAATGGCTCTACCAGCAGAAGCGCAAACAGCGAGAAGCCAATAAGAAGCATCATGGAACCCAGAGCCTGAAGGAAATCCGCTTGCGGCCTGAGACGGACACGCACGATCTGGACATAAAGCTCAAACACGCCAGGGAATTTCTGGAAAAAGGGCACAAGGTTCAGTTTACGGTGTTCTTCCGGGGCCGCCAGATGCTTCACCGGGACCGGGGTTATGGTCTGCTGCAGGAAGTAACCGAGTCTTTGTCTGAAATGGCGAAGGTTGAACGCCCGGCGAAAATGGCGGGGCGTCGAATGACGCTGATGGTTGTTCCGAGATAGCGTTCGCTCTCTTCTTCTGCGGCGATACCACGCAGCCCAGGACCCGGCATTGCATTTGTGCTTATGGATCTGATTGGCCTGTTAGACTTCAGAATGGGGGCAGAGGGGGCTTTTTTTCGCAATTTTTGCGCAAAATAGCGGCCAAACAATTGACTGCGGCTGCGGTTTAGCGTAATATGTGGGTTTTTACGTCTACAGAGACCTTTAATTCCGCTTGAGCAGGGATCAAAGCAATGCCTAAACAGAAGAGCCACAAAGGGTTGAGCAAGCGTGTGAAACTCACCGCCAGGGGCAAAGTCAAACGACATCGCGCCGGAGGCGGGCATCTCATGAGCAGCAAGACATCGAAGCGCCGCAGGCGCATCTCGCAGCCGGGGCTGGTCAATGAAACCATCCTTCACACGGTGAAAGTAAAGCTCGCCAAGTAGTCGGGTAACTAATCTGCCTGCTTCTCGGCCACCTTTCAGCTGCCGCCAGCAGGCTTTTGGAATGACCACATCTTAAAGGAAAGCTGATATGCCAAGAGCAAGAAAAGGCGCTGCGCGGCGCCAGGCCAAGAAGAGAGTTTTCAAGGTAGTCAAGGGCCATAGAGGTTCTCCCGGTAAACTTTTGCGCCTGGCCAAAGAGGCCGCGGTTCGTTCACAGGTTAACGCAAGAGTAGACCGCAGGCGACGTAAACGCGAGTTCAGACGCATGTGGATTGTACGTCTGAATGCCGCCTGCAGGGAGCGTGGAATCCGTTACAGTGAATTCGTCTGCGGCATCAAGAAGGCCAATATCGGGCTTAATCGGAAGATGCTCAGCGAAATCGCCGTGGCCGATCCGGAAGGCTTCGACAAGATCGTCGAGGCGGCCAAGGCTGCGCTCTAGACCTGATCCACGCAGCAGCGGCTGATATTGCGGCGTAACCGCGGAGGTGTCAGCCCGTATTCGACCGACATCGACGGTTTTTCCGCAATTGCGGCGATTTGTGCTTATCCGGGCCTATACGAACTCGATTTGGGGCTGTGATGCTCGAAGAATTCAAAAAGACCGGCAAAGAGGCTCTCGAGGACCTCAAACAGGTAGGGGATTCGGATTCTCTGGAGCAATGGAGAATCAAGTATCTGAGCCGCAAAGGCAGGGTTACGCAGATGCTGAGCCAGATAGGCAAGTTTCCGCGCGAAGAGAAGCCCAAAGCCGGTCAACTGGCCAACAGCATCAAGAAAGAAGTTACGGCCGCGTTTGAGGAATTGAAGCAGTCGCTGGGAACCGCAAAGAGCGGCAAAACCAAACTCGTGGATATCACCCTGCCGGGCAGGCGGGCACAGATAGGCAAGGCCCATGTCATCACGCAAACGCTGAACGAGCTTCTAGAGATCTTCGGTCGAATGGGGTTTTCGGTGGCTTACGGGCCCGAGGTTGAGGACGAATGGCATAACTTCATCGCACTGAACATCCCTGCCGAGCATCCGGCTCGCGATCCCATCGACAACTTCTACATCGACGACAAAACGCTGTTGCGGAGCCAGACCTCGACGATTCAGATCAGGGTCATGGAGAACAAGAAACCGCCGATCCGTATAGTGGCGCCGGGACGCGTGTACAGGCCGGATACGGTGGATGCGACGCATATGTACATGTTCCACCAGTTGGAGGCACTGGTGGTTGACGAAGACGTGAGCATGGTCGATCTGAAGACGACCATAGAGCAGTTCATTCATGCTCTTTTCGGGCCGGAGACGCGGTGGCGTTTTCGACCGAGTTTCTTCCCGTTCACCGAGCCCAGTGCGGAGGTCGATCTGCTGCTGGTAGACAAGAGCGGCAACGAAAGCTGGGTGGAAATGGGCGGCTGCGGTATGGTCGACCCGAATGTGTTCGACGCGGTCGGGATTGACAGCGAAAAGTACACCGGATGGGCGTTCGGGTTCGGGATCGAACGTCTGGCCATGCGCAAGTACGGCATCACCGACATACGCCTGCTCTACGAAAACGACTTGCGGTTTTTGAGTCAGTTTTAAAGTGCCGTAGAGGGCACTTTCCTGGCTAAATACGAGTAGTGAGGCACAATCCGAATGTCTGCATTTTGGCTTGACCCCGTCCCGCACAGTGATATGGTGGTGTGATATGCACACGTAAAACTGCCGTGCGCAGATGCAGAAGCCACCGGAGCAGCGGCCCTGCATCCCTCGTCATGGTTGACCAGTGATTCTGAATTGGAAGGGAGCCGCTATGAGCTTTATGTCGGGATTTCTCAAAGCAACTGTAGGATTCTTGCTGGCATCCTACGCCGGTATGCAGGTTTCGGAACAGGTGGCCGATGTTTCGCCGGAACTGATTGCCGAACGGTCTGCCTGCGGCTATATTGTGGATTCGGACGGCACGCCGCTTCCGGACGTGCGTGTAGAATGTAAGATGGTGTTCCTTCCGAATAACAAACGCCTGTATGTCGCGGGAGCTACAAAGACGGACGAGAGAGGTTACTTCTGTTTATATCCGGAGTATATAGCCCCTTACGGAGATGACTTGGACGGCCTGGTGCCGCTGGGGAGTTCGTACGGACTCTGGATCGAACCTCCGCGGGACTACGGACTGGCGTCAGACACCTTTTCGGTAAGCATTTCCGAAGAAGCAAGGATTGTGCTCTCCACCAAGGGATATTTTCATACATTCGCATTCGAGGACGCGGATGGGCCGCTCATGTTCAGGGGCGAGCCCGCGACATTCAGAGTATTCGTCAGCCGGCCCGGCAAGAGGACGTTATTAGTAGTCTGCAGCGCGGCAGATGCGGGTCGAATGCTGCCTCTGGGAACCTACAAAGTTGATGACTCAGATGACACGTATGGTTTTGAGCCGATGGAAGTTACACCCGAAAGTCCAAGGCGACTTGTTTTCAGAAGTCAACCTTCCGAGAAGCCGGCAAACACGGTCTATAAGGGTCGCGTCCTCGATGGGGTGACCGGTGAACCGATGGCTGGGACCATTGTGGCGGCTGGAAGGAGTTTCATGCTCACGGGCAGGGGTTTTGTTGATATGGGTGAGTACCAGTGGGACCTGATACATGCTTTACCGGAGCATTTCGAATTTGACGGCGAAATTGCTAGAAAAGCATATTCAAGGCTTTGCCCATCCAGCGGTCCCTCGGCCGGCAGGAAATGGATATATGAAGCAGTGCCGAATGTCGGCGGCGCCGAGCTCGCAATGGCTTCTTTGGCAGGTACGTTTCCGGCTTGCGCCGCAACCCGTACAGACAGCGACGGGTATTTCGAGCTAACGGTGGCCAGGGAAGATAGAAAAGTCTATCTCGTGGTAGCAGAAGAAGGCTACATCGCCGCTATGCAACGGACCGAGTTTATCAAATCGAGTTCGGAGGACGAGGTGGAAATGGATCCGTTTCTCCTTTTTCCGGCAGCAAAGGTCAGTGTTGGGTTCACCGCAGCGGAAAACGTATGGGTTAAACCTTACTGGGTCCTTGATCCGAACGAAAATCCAGTTTGGGCGATCGGCCGCCGAATATCCGGGTTTTCGTCTGGCAAAGCCGAGCTGACTACTCACGAAACCGAAGTCGCGTCGAAGGCAGGAGGGCAGCAACACCAAAGGAGACGGACGCTGCGGTCTTATGAAAGCGCCCGCGAATTGCTCTACAGGGGGCCAATGTGTCCTGGCGAACGGTACAGTATCCACGTTCCGGCTGGCGTGAACCTTCAGCTCGAGTTGCGGCCATCGTTCGGTAGAGAGGAAGACTGGACGCCGTTCACCATCCCCCAAAGGATCAATCTGAAGCAGGGTCAATCACTTGATTTGGGCAACTGGGAGATCTTCAAATTGGTGCCGGTTGTGGTCAGAGTTGTCAACAAGGACGGGCTGGGGATAGAAGGAATACCGGTGGTCGATTCTCAGGGGCCGGGCTGGACGCGAACGACGAGTATAGACGGAACCGTGAGATTCAAGGTCCACGCTCATAGTCGCGGACTATTCAGAGTAACCAAAGATTACCGGAATTATGATTCTGTTGCCTACAGAGTGGGCGGAGAAGAGGATGCGCAGCGCGAGTTCGAGTTGGCAATATCAGACGACACCATAAATGCATTGTTTGGCGGGTGAATACGGCTTGCGGACTAACATGATTGAGATCAACAGAAACGTGTCGATTGGGGAGGAGGAGCTGGAGTTTCGGGTTTCTCGAAGCGGGGGGCCGGGGGGTCAGCATGTCAATAAAACGAATACCCGGGTGGCGGTGTATTTCGATGTGCGAGCAAGTGAGAATCTGTCGGGCGGGCAGAAGCGGCGGATACTGACCAAACTGCGGACCAGGGCCGACAAGAAGGGCGTCGTCCGGGTGGTTTCGCAAAAGCATCGTTCACAGAAGGCGAATCGGGATGCGGCGGTGGATAAGCTGGTGAGCCTGCTGGCGGAGGCGTTGAAAAGACCCAAGCCGCGGAAGAAGACCAAAAAGCCCTACAGGGCGGTACGAAAACGGCTTGACGAGAAGAAAAAACGCAGCAAGTTGAAGAAACAGCGAGCGAAGAATCGCGGTGCGGGCAGTCTGGAGGAATGGTAAAGGGGTTATTTTTTTTTGTGCTTGCGGCCCCAGACGTAAAAAACCAGCGCGGCGACGAGTACTATCACCATCACTTCTCTGGGACTGAAGAGAAACATTGCCATACGGGAGCATCCTGTTGTCGTGTTTCGTGATCGAGCCTGATACCGGTATCCAGCAGCGGTTCCCGGAGAAGGACTCTTTTTTTTGCTTAGCGGTGCGCGGCCGTGGCACACTTAATGGATAATAACCGCTGCAGGCTATATATGTTCGTCTTTGTTGTCAAGCGCGGCTTAGATGCATCGTCGTTGGTTGGCAGGGCTTATGCGGGAACAATTTGCGGGTCTGAGAGGCTGCTGCGGGCGTTTTATGCATACCCGAGGTTCTCCTGTGGGCCAGGACAAACGTGCAAAAAACGTACCTGGTCAAGAAAAATAGACGCAACGGTCGCAATTCGAATCAGCGGACACTTGAGCCTCCATGTCTTTTAGGCGCACGCGGATGATTATGAATAGCATCACAAGCGTAAAAACGAAACTAAACGGACCGTCTGAGGCGTTCGAGGGGCTGTTCGGCAGCGGTGTTTAGTTGTTCCAGAAGGGCAAAGATGGTAGAATAGAGTCGGGTTTGGAGGGAGGGGATGGGTTCTGGTCGGAATGGTATCGAATTGCGGATATTCGGTTTAAATGGCGAAAAACCGGCATTTCAGCCGAGAAAATTGTTATACCAAATCAGTGGCCGTTTGCGTCTGGTATCGTAGGCGGCCGTTAGTGAAGGAACTCAAAGGCTTGCGGCTACAGGTTTTGCGCCCGGATACTTATCCGGGGTGCGATTCTGGACAGTCATCGCAAGCCTGCAAGGGCGGCCGAGATGAGTAAAGACGAACAGCTTATCGCAGAGCTTCGACGCGGGGATAAAGAGGCTTTGCGTGAGATTTATTTGGAATATAAGGATACGTTGCTGACAGTAGCTTTTTCGCTGCTTCACGACCGACTGGCGGCCGAAGATGTTCTTCACGACGTCTTCGTATCGTTTGCGGCAAGTGCGGGTACGCTTAAGATTCGCACGAGCCTGCGAAAGTATTTGATAACTTGTATTGTGAACCGGGTTCGGGACCGCTTTCGCAGGAAGCGTCCGACGCTGGTAGGGCTGGACGATGCGGCGCCGCTGAGCAGCGGTTATGCCGGGCCGGATTGTTCGGCGATTATGGACGAGGAGGTGGGTCGATTGAGCGGTGCGCTGGCGGAATTGCCGCCCGAGCAGCGTGAAACAATAGTATTGCATCTTAATGTAGGGCTGAAGTTCAGAGATATTGCCGAGATGCAGAAGATATCGATAAGTACGGTCCAGGGCAGGTACCGTTACGGGCTTGATAAGCTGCGGAAAATTTTGACGGAGAAACAGGGCAATGAAAGCCGCAGACGAAAATATTGAAGTGCGGTTACAGAATATGCGTTTGAGGACGCCGCCGGGCACGGACGAGCGGATTCTTTCCGATTCGTTTGCAGCGCTGGAGGCAAGCGTCAGGGGCCGGGCCGAACGGCCGACGACGAAGCTTTCGTTTGCAGCACATTTGCGCTGGTTTGCGGCCGCGGCTGCACTGATTGCAATTGGTCTGGGTCTGTTCTGGGCGGCGCGGCCGGACGATCCGGAATTGCGGGATGTGTTTCGGGCGGTTGAGAAGGCTGAAAACGTGGGGATTGAGCGGTATCTCGGGGGCGAAGACGAACCGGCGCAGAGGCTGTGGGTTTCGCGCTCACTGAAGATGAAGCTTCTCGAAAATACTACTGGTCCGCGGGCCGGGTACCTGTTTCTGGACGGCGAGCGGGGGGTGCGGGCTTATCGGCAGGCTTCCAGCGACTTGGTGAGCCGGTTTGCCATTCCTCAAGATGCGGTAATCGCGGTGCGGCGGTCGCTGACCGGGTCTCTGGGGCTGGTGCCGTTTTCGGATATCAGTCTCGCCGGCGAGGAGGCCAGGTGGGCGCCGGTGGCTGACGCCGAGACCGAGGCCGCTGATATTGCCGGTGATGCGGTGGCCAAAGACGCCCGGGTTTACGATCTTATCTGGAAAGAGCAGGGTCAGAAGCATCGTGTCCGTTTCTACCTGGAGCCGGACACTCATTTTCCCGCGCGGATCGAGCGTTATGCGAGCAAGGCGGGCGAGAACGGTGAGAGGCTGGAAGTGGCGGATTCGGTGAGCATCAAGACTCAGACGGAAATTCAGGATCGCATCGAGTATATCTGCGGTCCTATAGTGGACGCTCGCGACGTGCGGCCGACGCCTCCGGAGTATATCGGGACCCCTGAGGAATATTGACCGTTCTGGCACCAGCCCAATTCCACACACCACAGCTCGTCTAAGTCCTGTTGCTTACAGGCTTTGTGCGCGTTCGGGACGCGCAATCGCGGAGATTAATTCCACCTACCCTGCCCGCGCGGGTGAGGAATTTTTGCTTTTTTCGACAATAAGGCCGGTGTTGCAGCGTCTTTACGTGTGGAGGCATGAGCCATGGACGCTGTAGTTGACACGACAATCCGGATAAGCGAAGGTTTTGTTGGGCTAGCGGTACCGTTGCTGGTTCAGTCAGCGGCAGTGGTTTGCGGTCTGGTTCTGGTGGATCGGATAATTCGCGGGCGGGTGTCGATTGCTGCGAGATATAGACTGTGGCTTTTCGGGCTATTCGGGGTGATTCTGCCCGTTTCCGTGTTCATGCCGGAGGGTGTCCCGGGTGCGAACCTCAAATCAGCACTGATCGCCGGCGGCTGGGCTGTTTTTGTCACAACAGGCTGGCTGGTCGGAGTTCTGACGGTGGGAGGCGCGGTTCTGAGGCGAACAATGGTGCGTTGCAGTTCGGTCAAGCGGGCGGAGGACGCAAAAGGGCCGATGCTGGATGCGTTTAACTACTGCCGCGGGCGTATGAATGTCAGTCGACGGGTGCGGTTGAAGGTTTCCGATGAAATCGTTTCGCCCACGACTTGCGGGCTGTTGCGGCCGGTGATCGTGCTTCCGGCCGGACTGGGGCCGCGTCTGGGATCGCGACACGTCAGAGCCGTTCTGCTGCGGGAACTGGCTCAAATACGACGCGGATACACGTGGATCAGGCCGGTTCGGACGCTGCTGCAGGTGATCTGCTTCTGCAATCCGTACGTCTGGATCGCCGGCGGCTTTGTTGACAGGCTGGAGAAAAAGGTCGCCGATGAGATCGTGCTGGAAGCGATGGACCTGTGTTGGTACCGCAAGACACTGGCCGATGCAGCGGGTTTGACCATGTCGGCGCGCCGCCTTATTCCAGAATTGCCCGGCCCGCTACGGGCGTAAATTGCAGGCTACTGGCTCTAAAGCCAGCCTTCGACTCCCCCCGATAGTCTCAACTTTGCGCACTCTCCACGCGTCCTGGGAGTGATCGGAATTGAAAAGGGGGGTGTTTTGTGGTAGAAATGGGCCGCACAGGTTTGTTTTCAGTTCAGGGACGGTTGAAATGGCGGTTCGTTTTGTTCTTGGTAGAAGCGGTTCGGGTAAGACCAGCTATTGTATAAGCTCGGCGGCCGATGCGCTGGTTGGCGGGGGCGATCAGCAGTTGCTGCTGCTGGTTCCGGAGCAGGCTACTTACCAGGCGGAGCGGTCGATTCTGGGCGATGAACGAATTTCCGGATACCATCGGCTTAAGATTCTGTCGTTCGACCGGCTGCAGTATCTGGTACTGGGCAGGAATACGGCCAGGCCGGCGCTTTCGCGGCTGGGCAGGGAGATGGCGATTCGCCGCATATTAAAGCAAAGGGCCGAAGATCTGCAGGTTCTGGGCACATCGGCGTGGTCGGCGGGGTTGAGCAGGCAACTGGCGGATACGATTGCTGAACTGCACCGGTACGCGATGTCGGGCGAGGACGTGGAGAGGCTGATTTGCGAGTTGAAGGGCGACGAGAGGCACAGTCTTTCGGCCATGAAGTTTGCGGATATAGGCCTGATTCTCGCCGAGTATACTTCGTTTATCGACGGGCGGTTTGTGGATTCCGAGGCGCAGTTGAACCGGGCCTGTGTCGAGGTCAAGCGAACGGAATTTGCGATAGGCGCACGGCTGTGGGTGGACGGTTTTGCGGGGTTCACGACGGCCGAGACGGCGGTTCTGGCCGAACTTCTGAAGACAGTGAGCGATGCGGAGATAGCTTTGTGCATGGATCCTGAAGGGCTGGATCTGGGCAAATGCGCAGCCTCGACGCTGGACGATACGGACATGTTCTACCCGGTTCAGAAGACCTACTGCGATTTGCGGGAGATTGCCGGAAAGTGCGGGCTGAAAGTCGAGGAGCCGGTTGTTCTGAGTGAGCCGCTGCGGTTCGAGCCACAGAGCGGTCTATCAAGAGTAGAGCGGGAGTTGTTCGTCCCGGGGGCCGGGGCGGGGCAGGGTCGCGGAGTGCGGATCGTGGGGGCGGCGAACGCCAGGGCCGAGGCCCGGGTCGTGGGCCGTGAGATTCTGAAGCTGGTTCGGCGACAGGGTTACCGGTTCCGGGATATCGCCGTTATCGTTTCGGATCTGGACGGTTACGAGCACTATATTCGTGCGTATTTCGAGGACTACGGCATACAGTTCTTTATCGACAAGCGGCGTCCGCTGAGTCAGCACAGCCTGGCCCAGTTGATAAACTGCGGGCTGCAGATGGGCGTTTCGGATTTCAGCAGAAGCGATGTGTTCACTTATTTGAAGACCGATCTGGTGGGTCTGGACAGGATGGAAGTCGATGTGCTGGAGAACTACTGCGTTGCGTACGGGGTCGGGCCGGGCGACTGGTTCGCAGGCCAGCGCTGGTCTTTTGCGGCCGGCGGCGATGGGCGATTCGACGAGGAACGGGTTAACGAGATAAGGCAGAAGATAGAGGGGCCTCTGGGCAGGTTGCGGGAGCGATTGGGCGCTTCGGTGGATTCGCTGCTGGAACCCGGGGATTTCGTGCGGGCGGTATTTGCGTTTCTGGAAGAGCTTGGCGTTCGCCGGACTATCGAAACGTGGATTGCTAAGGCCGTGGACAGAGGCGACCACGGGGCGGTGGACGAGCATCGACAGTTCTACGAAAAGCTGGTGGACGTATTCGATGAGCTGCAGGAAGTGTTTACGGGCTGCAGGCTGACGGCCGGTGAGTGCGTCGATATCGTGAAGACGGCGCTGTCGCAGATGACGCTTGCGTTTATTCCGCCGACGCTGGATCAGGTCCTGGTCGGGTCGGTCGAGCGGAGCCGTCATCCGGATTTGAAGGCGGTGTTCGTGATGGGGGCCACGCAGAAGCAGTTTCCGGTGCCGATAACAACCGGGGGCGTGCTCAGCGATGACGACCGACGACTGGCCGAATCGTTCGAGTTTCCACTGGGGCCCGGCACCTCGGGCAAGCTGGCCGAGCGGCGATACCTTGCTTATATTGCGTTTACTAGGCCCAGTGAGCTTCTGACAGTCAGCTATCCGCTGGCGGACGAGAAGGGGGCCGAGGTGGCCAGGTCGCAGTTTGTGGACGACCTTGCGAGGTTGTTCCAGGATTCGGAGCGGATGGACGGCGGCGAGTGCGGCGATCTGGCCGATGTCGTTACGGAGGGTCAGCTTGCGGAAGTGCTCTGCAGGAAGCTGGGTCGCGACCGGTTTGCCGCGGGCGGCGGTGTGCCGGCCGGGTTGGTAGATGCAATGGCCAACGATCCGGAGCTTGCCCGGACTGGGCGGGAAGTTCGGTATGCGCTGGACTACGACAACGATGCAGTGCTGGACGCGCCGGTTATAGAGCCAATGTTCGGCAGGAGGTTAAGGGCTTCGGCGTCGAGGCTGCAGACATTTGCGGCATGTCCTTATCAATATTATGCGAAATATGTCCTGGGGCTGGAGAAGCGCAGGGAGTTCCGGCTCGAGCCGCTGGATGTCGGGGCGTTCTATCACGAGGTTCTGGATGCACTGATGAAACGGCTGGCTCACGAGGGCAAGGATATAGCGGGAATCGATCCGGAGCGGCTGGGAGCAATGCTGGACGAGACGGTCGCGGCGGTGATCGAGAACGACTCTTTTCTGGCAGGTTTTCAGGGCAGGACCGAGCACAATGCGTTTATCATCGAGTCGGCCTGTTCGCACCTCCGTGATTGCGTCTGGGCTATATCGGCGATGGTTGGGGCCGGACGTTTTCGCCCGAGGTACAGCGAGGTCGGTTTCGGGGCGGTGGACTCGGATGTGTCTCTGGGAGAGCTGATCGTTGACGTGGGAGACGGGAGGCAGCTTAGTCTGGACGGCAAGATCGACCGGCTCGATGTCGCCAGGGTTGACGGCAATGAGGTTGCGGCGGTGTTCGATTACAAGCTCAGCGACAGGATTTTTAACTGGGCGAAATTTTATCACGGGCTGGATCTGCAGTTGGTGATTTACATGCTGGCGGTTCGCGAATGCACTCAGTCGCCGGTTAGGGAGGTCGCCGGGGCGTTCTACATGCCGATCAGGGTCGGGGCCTCGAATACAACCGCGGGCGGCCTGGAAACGGTCGGCGACAAATGCAGATACAAAGCCAAGGGGCTGTTCAACGGCGAATACGCCGATGTGCTGGAATCCGGCGCCTGTAAAAACAGTGAGTTCTACAGTTTCTACGTGGGTAAAGACGGGCAGCCCTACGGTGACTACGGAAGACGCAGTTCGCTCAAGCCCGTAGACTTCGAAAATACGCTCCGGTATGCGAGCGAGAAGATCGCAAGTCTGGGCGGCGAGATGCTGGGCGGGGATGTTAGGGTTCGGCCATTTCGAATGGGGCGGCAGTCGCCGTGCGGATACTGCGACTACAAGTCTGTTTGCCGTTTTGACTGGCAGGTGAACGAATATAATACGCTCGAGACCCCGGGCAAGAAGGACGTGCTGGCCAGACTGGAGGATTCCGATGGCGTCTGACTCGGTGAAATGGACGGATCAGCAGAAACAGGCGATTGCGGCGTGGGGACGCGACGTCCTGGTCACGGCGTCCGCGGGGACGGGTAAGACGGCGGTTCTGTCGGAGCGATGCGTGGATATTATGCGTTCGGGCAGGTTCGAGGGGGACGTTCTGAACATGCTGGTAGTTACGTTCACCGACATGGCGGCCGAGCAGATGAAAAGGCGAATCGCCGAGGCGATACGCCAGCAGTTGAAGAAACGGGAGGACGGTAATCTGCGGCGGCAGCTCGTCCTGCTGCAGGGTGCGGATATAAGCACGATTCACGCGTTCTGCAAGCGGCTGATTACCGAACGTTTTTACAGGCTGGGACTGGATCCGGCGTTCTCGGTGATGGACGGCGACGAGGCGGGGCTGCTCAAGAGCGAGGTGCTGGAGGATACGATTGAGTGGGCCTGGCGACAGGAAGAACTGCGGCCGGGGCTGGTTCAGTTACTCAGCAGGCGCAATCTTGCGAGCGGCGACGGTTTTGTAAGCAGCGTGATTGAGTTGAACGATTTTCTGGACGGGGTCGTTTCGCGTCGGCGGTGGTATGATAAGGCACTTGCGTTCGCCGCGGCCGGAGCGCGGATGGACACGGAGCCGGCTCAAAGACAAAAACGCATTCTGCGCAGTACGCTGCACGAGATTCTTGCTCGAATCGGCCATGCGGTGAGTCTTTACAGCGAATACGGCGGCGGGGGCAAATGGCTTAGGCTATGGCAAGAGCCGTTTATCGAGCCTGTATCAGGCTTTTTGAAGACCCTGGAATGCGGCGACTGGGAAGGATTTGCACGGGCTTTGCGCCGGTTCGAGAAGCCGGCCCGGTTCGGTCTTACGCCGGATGGAGTGCAGGGGGCGGTGAAGGATGTAATCAAAGCACTGTCGGAGGAGACGAAGAGGGCTTTTTTATCGCTTAGCGACCTGGCGTTGCTGGACGAGCATTACGGCGATGTCGTGGCCGGGCCCGCCGCGGTGCAGACGACGGTGCTCGTAGAGCTTGTCCGCAGGTTCCACCTGTCTTATGCGGCGGCCAAGCGGAAGTTGAACTGCCTGGATTTTGCGGATCTGGAGCACTATGCGCTGAAACTGCTCAGCGTCGAATCCGAGGGTGGGGTTGATTTGCAGCCATCCGAGACGGCAATGATGCTGCGACAGCGGTACAAGTGTATTTTCGTGGACGAGTATCAGGACATCAATCCGGTTCAGAAAGCGATCCTGCAGATGCTCAGTTCGGGCGGCAACGTGTTTTTCGTCGGCGACGTGAAGCAGAGTATCTATGCGTTTCGCGGGGCCGAGCCGGGCATTTTTGTAGAGGATCTGGGGCGGGCCGGGGTCGATGAGGCCGCGGAGAACCTGCGGGTCGATCTGAATATGAACTTCCGTTCGGCGGCGGGCATTCTGGAATTCGTCAACGAAGTGTTTTCACGGACGATGACGCGGCAGCTTTCCAGCATCGACTACGACGAATCAGCCAGACTGCGGGCGGGGCTGGAGCAGTCCGGCGGTTCCGAGCCGGTTGTGGAGATGCACCTGATCGACGAGCAGCCCGACGAAGATGACGGTAAGGACGAGGATGTGCCCGTCGAACTGGATGTGATTACGGCCAGGCAGCGGCAGGCGGCGGTAATCGCGAGACGAATCCGCAAAATGGTCGGAGCCGAGACCGGAAAAGCCGAATTTCAGGTTTTCGACAAGGAACCGGGGCGGCTGCGCGATGTGGAGTACCGGGATATTGTGGTCCTGATGCGGTCGCTTGCGGTTAAGGCGAATGATTACGTCGAGGTGCTGCGGCTGGCGGGGGTTCCGGTTTCGTGCGAGGCGGCGGCGGGGTATTTCGAGGAGACCGAGATCAGGGATATGCTGAGCCTGCTGAAGGTGCTGGATAATCCCAGGCGGGATATAGAACTGGCGGCGGTGCTGAGGGGTCCGTTCTTTAAAATCGAGGATACGGAATTCGCGAGAATTAAGCTGCAAGCGCGGAAGATGCAGGTAGGGGATGCACAAAAAGGCGGCGACGGCTTTTACGGGTGCGTTGAGAAGTACATAGAGTCGGGGGAGGATGACGTTCTGGCAGGTAAGCTTTCGGCTGCGTTCGATCAGTTGGAGAGGTGGCGGACTCTTGCCAGGCGCGGCAGTCTGGCGGATTTGATCTGGCACATCTACCGACAAACGCATCTGATAGCTTTTGTTGCGGCGATGCCGAACGGACAGGCGAGGCGGGCCAACCTGCTGAAACTGCACGACAGGGCTATTCAGTTCGAAGGGTTCGCGGGGACCACAGGCGTGGCTTCGCTGTCGCGATTCGTGGAATTCGTAGAGAAGATGCAGGCCGGCGGGCGCGACTGGTCCTCTGCCGAGCCGGAGGCGGCGGCCGGAAATGCGGTGCGGATCATGAGCGTGCATAAGAGCAAGGGACTGGAGTTTCCGGTGGTCTTCGTGGCCGAGTTGGACGCGCAGTTCAATAACCGGGATTCGACGGCCGAATGCGTGGCGGACGCGGAAAATACGGTGGGGTTGAAGATTATCGACGACGAGTCGAATGCGAAGATGCCGACGCTGGCGCATCAGGTGATCGCCGAAGAAAAGCGGTCGAAGGCCCTGGCCGAGGAAATGAGGATACTGTACGTGGCGCTGACGCGGGCCAGGGACAGACTGATTCTGGCGGCGTCGGCCAAAGGGGATAAGGTGCGGCGGGTCCTGTGTAATGGAATACTGTTCCCGGGTCAGCGTATACCGCACTGGCAACTGAAATCGTGCAGGACGGGTATCGAGTGGGTTCTGTACGGGCTTTCACGGCAGCACCGGCTGCACGAGGCGTTCGAAACGGGGTTGAGCGGCCGCGCAGACGATGACAGGCTCTTCGATCTGGCAGTATATGGCGGGGAAGAAATCGATGCCCTGAGCGGATACGTTACGGGGCTTCGAGAGGGTTCGAGCGATCAGGCCGGGCCGGACAGGACTGAGGAATCGCCAGAACGCATTTGTGAGGTGCTGTCGCAGGTTAAGCAGAAGCTGAGGTGTGATTATGACTATGGCGATGCGCCACACCAGCCGGCCAAGCAGTCGGTAACTGAGTTGACCCATGCGGGCGATGAGTATGCACGGGGTGATTTTTCCGGTGCGCTGCGGCGGTTGCCGGAGGTGGTTTCGGGGGAGGAATCGGCTTCGGGCAGGGGCGAGAGTATGCTTGTGGGAACGGCTGCGCATGCGGTGCTGGCCGAAGTGGAGCTTTCACAGGCGGTTACGGCTGATGAGGTTAGGCTCACGCTGGAGAATCTGATTGCGAGGGGAGACATTGCCGAGCGAATCGCCACAAAGGTCGATGTAGATGCAGTAACGGCGTTTTTCGACAGCGAATTGGGTAAGATGGCAGTCGAGGCCGACGCATGCGATGTACTTCGAGAATGGGAGTTCACATACGGCTTGCCCGTGGGCGGCTCCGGGCCGGAGGACAAGGTCGTTGTCCAGGGAATGATTGACCTGCTGATCCGCACGGATGAGGGGCTGATCGTGGTTGACTTCAAAACAGACGATGTGAACGCAGAGGGGGCGGCCGAGCGGGCGAATAGCTATCGAGAGCAGTTGAAGCATTACGGAACGGCGGCCTGTTCGATTCTCGGAGCGAACAGGTGCAGGCGGTACGTGTATTTTCTCAAACCCGGACTTGCGATTGCCGTAGACTGAGAAAACAGGCAACTTCCAGGATGCGGGGCCGCAACAAACGGGTACAAAACCAGGGCGTTTTCGGTGTTGTTGGGGTTAATTTGGGATTGAGGGTTGTGAGGAAGGCTTTTGTATGTATAATGCTGAATTTGTGTGTAGATATTAAACTAACGGTGTCCTAAAGGTAGGAGTACGTTTACAGATGGCAGGATTCAAAGGGAACGCAGTTGTTGGTCAGTCGGGCGGTCCGACGGCGGTTATCAATGCCTCTCTGGTTGGTGTTATCGAAGAGGCGGCCAAGCATCCGGAGATCGAGAAGCTCTACGGTGCGGTTCATGCGGTGGCCGGCATGGTCAAGGATGATTTGGTGGATCTTTCGAGTCTCTCGGCCGAGACGCTGGAACTGGTGGCCGGCTCGCCTTCTTCGGCTATCGGAACCAGCCGCGACAAACCCGATGAAGAGTACTGCTCCAGGATTATCGAGGTCTTCAAGAAGCGTGGTATTCGCTTTTTCTTCTATATCGGCGGTAACGATTCGGCCAATACGGCGCATATCATGAATATGATGGCCGACAAGGCCGATTACGACATCAGGGCGTTCCATATTCCCAAGACGGTCGACAATGACCTGCGTGTGACCGACCATTGCCCCGGTTACGGCACCGCGGCCAAATTCGTGGCCTGTGCATTACAGGGCGACGATCTGGACAACCGTGCTCTGCCGGGCGTCAAGATTGACGTTATCATGGGCAGGCACGCCGGATTTCTGACCGCGGCATCGGCGCTGGGCAGGCAGAGAGACGACGATGGTCCGCATCTGATTTACATGCCGGAGAGTCCGATTCCGATGGACAAGTTTGTTGCCGATGTCGATAAGGTTTATTCGAAGCTGGGTCGATGTGTGGTGGCGGTCAGCGAGGGCATAACGGACGCCGACGGCGAGACCTGGGCGAAGAAGATTGTGAAAACCAGCGAAGTCGACGCCCATGGCAATATTCAGCTTTCCGGTACGGGCGCTCTTGCGGACTATCTGGCAGCCCAACTGAAGGCGAAGCTGGACATCGGTCGTGTTCGGGCAGATACGTTCGGATATCTTCAGAGGAGTTTTCCGGGCATGCAGTCGCCCGTCGACGCCGACGAAGCCCGTCGGTGCGGTCGCGAAGCGGTCAAGCTCGCAATGACCGAAGACAACGGCTCGGTTGCGATGAAGCGGACGGGCGACGGAGACGATTACGCCGTCGAGTTGTTCAGGACCGAGTTGTGCGATGTTGCAGAGCACACCAAGGAGATGCCGGGCGAGTTCATCAACGCAGAGGGCAACGGCGTTACGGACGCCTTTATCAAATATGCTATGCCGCTGGTGGGGCAACTTCCCAGGACCGAGTACCTTGGCAATAATCCGCGGATTTAATTCCAGAGTCGGATCAGACAGGCAGGTTGCTCGAGACGCAACGGAGGCTAATGAGTGACAAGTTGTACAGAAAAGGATTGAGAAATTGAAGAAGAAAAAGAGCGACCTGTCTCGCCATCTGGGGCTCGAAGTGGGCTCCATTCTGGGCCAGTACTTCCTGAAGCTTGATCATTTGCATTACGGCTACTGGGACGGCGATCTGGAAGTTGATATTACGAATCTGCGGCATGCTCAGGCGGCGTATGCAAACTTCATCATCGAGAACATTCCCGAGGGCGTTGAGTCGATTCTGGACGTTGGCTGCGGCACCGGCCACATTGCCGATGAGCTGCTCAAGCACGGCTACAAGGTCGATTGTGTTTCGCCGTGTCCGTATCTGAAAGAGCGTGCCGAAGAGCTGCTGGGCGACCGAAGTAAGATTTTCCAATGCAAGTTCGAAGGCATCGAGACCGACAGGCGCTACGATATGGTGATGTTCTGCGAGAGCTTTCAGTATATCGACATACAGCAGGCGGTGGTAAACGCGCATAGACTGCTGAACACCGGCGGATACATGTTCATCTGCGATTATTTTCGCAAACCCATCGAAGGTAAGTACACGATGAGCGGGGGCCATAAGATGGTTCGTTTCGAGCAGGTCATGGAGAATGCCCCGTTCGATTGTACGACTAAGCTCGATATTACGAAACAGACCGCTCCGAATATGGATCTGCTGGGCGACGTTCTGACCAACGTAGTCCAGCCCTCGGTCGATGCCGGAATACGGCTGATGCAGGAGAGGAATCCGTGGCTGGTGAAGTTCGCTGCGTGGAAATGGCGCAAGAAGCTGGCCAAGCTGCAACGCAAGTATTTCGAGGCGGGGCGCAGCGGAGAGGCATTCCGGGCCGAGAAAAACTATCTGCTGCTCATATACAAGATGCAGGACAAAGAAGCGGGGTCTCAGGACCAAAGCGATGCAAAGGCGGACCTTGCAGCAACAAAGGCCTGACCCGGCGAAATCGCCGACCGGGTAAAGCTTATTTGCGGCCGGGTTCTATTGTCTGCAAATCCAGGGCGGTGAATTTCCTGCAGGCCTGTTCGATCTTTGCCGGTGTTTTGAGGTCTTTATGGACGTAAAGTCCGTAGCTCAGATGGAGCGGGTTTTCCGGTTTGATTGTACGTGGTGCCTCGAAAGTTAGTGACGCTCCCATCCAGCCGTCGTTTCTTACGTGGAAGTAGCTTGGGTGGTTGGGGTTGTCCGGATGGTCTATCAGGGTGATTCCTTCGACGGCATCATTTGTAATTGCGCCGGAGTAATCGACCCAGCGGGCTCTTTTCCAGAAGACCTCCTTCTCGTCGATGCCGCCTTCGGAGTTGCGAATGGTTCCGGCGCCGTCGTGAACACCTATAGTCTTTGCCATTCTGACGCCGATCATGCCGAAGGGGGTTTTGCCCAGAGTGATCGCCTTATCCGCAGCCGTGAATTCCATATCGATTACGAGCAGGTATTCGTCGCCTTCGAGCAGGGCGATCGCTGTTTTTCTCGTTTCCTGGAGCAGGACTCTGTTGTTTTCGGTGTTCACCCAGTCATTTTCGGAGGTGATGGCCGATATGCGGCCGCCGTCCTCATAGCGTACGATTCTCTTGTGGCGAATCTTGCCCTTGCCCCGGTCGGACCAGAAGACTACTCCGTCGACATCATTGTGCGTTATCCAGACGGAATTGTGGTGGCTGTGGGACTCGGGGTCGTGCGGGTGGCCCATTCTGGTGAGCGAGCGGCCCGAAGGGCCGATGACCGGGAAGACGAAGGGGCGGTCGAGGTCGGGGCCGAAGTGGTAGCGGGCGATTTCGACGCCTTTTCGCTGGAAGGATGCCTGCTGGTAGGGCTGGGGAACGACCTGAAGCGGGGGAACAGGTTTCGGATCGAGCGAGGCGCAGAACGCCGAGGCCGGAATCAACAGCACAGCCAGTGTGAATACCGGGGTGAGTATTCGGTTGCGTCTGGAATTCATTTTCATCCTCCCTGAGATAGATTTGCCGGATAAAACAACGAGGTCAGCCAAACAGCGCTTCGACGAATTTTTCGGGGTCGAATTCGGCGATATCCTCGGGCTTTTCGCCCAAGCCCACGAATTTCACCGGTATGTCGAGCTGATCTTTTATGGCTATAACAATGCCGCCCCGGGCTGTTCCGTCGAGTTTGGCGAGTACGATGCCGGTTACGTTGATTGCTTCGGTGAATAGCTGGGCCTGCGAGATCGCATTCTGACCGGTTGTTGCGTCGAGTACGAGCAGGACTTCGTGCGGGGCTTCGGGTATCTGCCTTTTCACGACATCCCGGATTTTGACAAGCTGCTTCATCAGGTCTTTCTTGGTGTGGAGTCTGCCGGCGGTATCGAGAATGAGGTAGTCGGCATTTCTCGAAGTGGCCGCCTGGCAGGCATCAAAAGCGACTGCGGCGGGATCGGACCCGGTGTTATGTCTTACGATCTGCACTCCGAGGCGGTCGGCCCAGATTCCGAGCTGCTCGACGGCCGCGGCGCGGAATGTATCGCAGGCGGCGACGATTACGTCCTTTTTGTTCCGGCTGAGGATGTAGGCGAGCTTGGCTATGCTGGTCGTCTTGCCTGTACCGTTAACGCCGGCTACCAGTACAACTGTCGGGCCGGATTCGGCGGTATTGAGTGCGCGGTCGCGGTCGGGCCAGTAGTCCTTGAGGTGCTCCATGAGGAACGGCATTATTTCATCGGTTTTGGATATCTTGCGTGCGCGGTAGGCGGATCGAAGCTCGGTAATGAGCTTGTCGGTTGTTTCTACGCCGATGTCGTCGCTGATGAGCGTTTCTTCAAGTTCGTCGAGCAGTTCGTCGTCGATGTTGCGGCCGATGCTGAGGACCGAAGCGAGAGATGAACTGATTTTGCCCCTGGTCTTGCCCAGGCCGGATTTGAAGAAATCGGCGGTTTTAGAGAATATGCCCATTCGATAGTCCTCTTAAATGCGGGTGAACGCTTAAAATCAGCCCCGATGGTATCGATATATCGGCAGAATGCAAGTGTCGGCGACGAAAAAAGGGTACCCGAGCCGATTCGGTTCAGGGCTAAGGTTTTGGTTTGACAAGATGGGCGGCCGCAGTTAAAGTTTCGCAATCATGAAAACCGGTGAGGAGCGGCAAAAGGCGTTCTCGTCTGTCCGGCGTCGCGGCGAGTGAGAGTAACAGGAGTTCAACTTGGCATCACTTGAAGTTGAGAATATATTCGCGGATATTCTGCACAGAACCCGGTCGCTGGATCCGGCGAATGCCCGCAAGTGGTTCGAAGATCTGGCGGTATTGCACTTCGACGGGGGTTCGCTGGGTGTGGGCTGTCCTGACGAACCGACCGTTCGATATCTGAGGGAAAACTGCAAGTCTT
The DNA here is from genome assembly GCA_964406945.1 of uncultured Pirellulales bacterium. Classification (GTDB taxonomy): domain Bacteria; phylum Planctomycetota; class Phycisphaerae; order Sedimentisphaerales; family Anaerobacaceae; genus UBA2266. The sequence goes on along the minus strand of CAYOTO010000018.1, from coordinate 17,654 downwards.
CGTTCACCCGTGCGGCGCAGCAGGTAACCGGGCATCTGGTCAGTGTGGATTTTCAGGTGGCCGGGATGGGCGAAACGGGCGCAAGCTGCGAGCAGGTAGCGGCCGGACCGAAACTGCATCCGGATTATACATTCGAGAGTTTCGTGGTCGGGCCGAGTAATCGACTTGCACACGCAAGCTGTGTGGCGGTCAGCCAGTCCCCGGGCGATACTTACAATCCGCTGTTCATTTACGGGCCTTCAGGGCTGGGCAAGACGCACCTGCTGCACGCGGTCTGTTTCGAAACAAAGCAGGCGATGGGCTCGGCGGTGATCCAGTTTCTAAGCTGCGAAGAGTTCGTGAACAGATTCATAAGGGCGATTGAGCAGGGGGATCTGGCGGGTTTTCAGTCGCGGCTGCGCACGGCGGACATGCTGGTTATCGACGATATTCAGTTTCTGCGGACGCGCGAGCAGAGCCAGGAGGAATTCTTCCACACGTTCAACGCGCTGTACAACAACGGCAAGCAGATAATCATGAGCGGCGACAGTCCTCCCACGGAGATACCGTCGCTGGAGGCCCGACTCATCAGCAGATTCAACTGGGGTCTGGTCGCCAGGATCGACCCGCCGAGCTACGAGACCCGGGTGGCGATAGTACAGAAGAAGGCCTACCTGAGGGGGCTGGAGATATCCGACGATATCGCGGAGTATATCGGGCGGAAAGTGCAGGCGAATATTCGGGAACTGGAGGGGGCCCTTACAACGATTCACGCTCTTGCGGTTGCGACGGGTAAAGAAATAAGCCTGGAGGTCGCTCAGAAGGCCCTGGAAGGGCAGATTCGGCTGGCGGCGCGCCATATCAGCATAACGGACATAATCGAGGCGGTGACCGAGCATTTCGACGTTCGGCTGGCGGATCTGCAGAGCAAGAAGCGGAGTCAGAGCATAACGGAGCCTCGGCAGATTTGCATGTATCTGGCCAGGAATCTTACCCGACACAGCCTCGAAGAGATCGGCGGGCATTTCGGAGGCAGGGATCATACGACGGTTATGCACGCATGCAATAAAATCGAGCAGGCGCGTACGAAAGATTCGCGAATGGATGCTCTTCTGACGGAGCTTACGAATCAGGTCAGTGGGGCAGTGCAGGAATGAGCGAGCGGGCTGTAAGGCCCCGGATCACGGATTTGCAGCAGTATAGAAGCTGTTTTTTTCTTACCGGAGCAGTTGAAGGTTGAACGCCGTGCTTGCACGGCATTGTTTTTTTGAGCGTTTGCCGGGGCCTGGGCAGGTTTGATTGACCGGGCAACGGTCCGCAGAGTAAAATGTCATTGTTTTGCGGTGGAATTATGGCCGCGGTATCTGTGTCAGGAGTCGAAGGTTTTGACTAAGGACAAAGGTCAAAAGAGATCGCGCCGATTGGGGCTGGTCGTCTCGCGGTATACGATTCTCGACAATTCGGCTTTTCTGAAGCGCCTTCTGGTGGGGCTTGCCGACGAGTCGATTCCGGTTGCTTTGATCTGTCCGCCCGACTGCAACGTCGAGGAATTCAGCACCGGGTCGGTGGAGGTTATCCGGCATCCGCTGGTGGAACTTCCAATGGCCGAGTGGTTCAACATGAAGACTCTCTGCCGCAAACTGATCCGCTTCGGACCGACTGTTCTGCACTGTCTTTGCGAAAGCCGTTCGCTGCTGACCCGCCGGCTTGCAAGGCAGTTGGGAACGGGGTATGTTCTGACGATCAATTCAATTCAAACTCGATGGGGGCAGGTTTCGATTTCGGGTAAAAGGTGCATGGCGATAGTGGCTCCGACGGCAAGCATCGCCAATAGTTTCAGGAAGGCTCATCCGCGTCTGGCAGATCGCGTAAAGCAGATCGATGTGGGGACATTTGCAGCGAACCGAACCGCTTGTTTCGGCGATTCCAAACAACTGGCAAGTGTTGTGCTGGCTCATCCGGTAGATAATGCGTCGGATTTCGAGAAGTTTCTGGGAGCGATGCGTCATCTTTCGATAGACGGATACGAGTTCATGATCGTTCTTATGGGCTCGGGCAAGGGTGAAACGCAGCTTCACAAGATGCTCGTGTCCATGGAATTGCTGGAGCACGTGACGCTTCTGCCGCGACTGGGCAACTGGATATCGGTACTGGCGGCCGCAGATGTGTTTGTTCTGCCGCAGCCGTGTTTTTCGTTCAATCCCGCGCTGATCGAGGCCATTAGCGTGGGGGCGGCGGTGGCGGCGTGCAAAGGCGGGGTGGACGACCTGATCATCGACGGGCAAACGGCGGTGGTTTTCAAGCGAAATGACGAATTGAGCATTATGAATGCGGTCAAGGGTCTGCTGGATCGGCGTGAAGATGCCCGCAAACTTGCAAAGAGAGCGCAGGAACATGTGCGGAGATATAACTCGGTCAGCGGCATGATCTCCGGATTGCTGAACGTTTACGGTCTTGCTGAGAAACACGGCCGCACGTGATCGGATTTTGACGGACCCGCAGAATGCCGGAGATGCAATGATGAAGCAAATCCTGGAATCGGTGGGGCCGCCGGTCGAAGTTGTTGAGACCATCGAGCAGGCAAATGGGCTGGGAATCAGGTGGTTGTTCACAGTGACTGAGCCGTTTGTCTTCTGCTAGCCCGGCATGGAGCGGCCTTTCGATCCGGGCGACAAATTCGAGATGGATGCCGCTCTGATTCAGATGGACGGCAAGTGGCTGATTGCGGGCATTTGAGAAATTGCACGATTGCGTTCTGCGTTTAACGAAGGGGAACCAATGAGGTTGTTTCCAGTTACCTTGCCGGTGGCGGCGTGGTGCCTGCTGGCAGTTGTCGGGCAAGTTGTCGAAGCCGGCATCGGAAAGTCCGATGTGGAGACCGACGTGCGTGTAGTGCGTTTTCCGGAAGATCGGTCGGTCGGCAGGGTGTTTGTGGGGGTGCGTCCGATCAGGATTTGAGCAGGCCATAGTCTTTAAGGGTTTGTCGAAGCACGGCCTTAGCGTCGTCCGGCAGGGGGGTCATCGGCAGACGGAGTTCTTCGGAAGCCATGTTCAGCATCGCCATCGCTGCTTTGATGGGGATGGGATTGGTGGCCAGGCCGAGCATGTTCTTGGCCAGCGCGAAGAGTTTCTTGTGCCATTGCCGGGCTGAGACCAGATCGCCTTCGAGGATCAGGTCGGTCATTGCCTTGACGTCGGAGGGGATGATGTTGGCCACGACGCTGATTACGCCTTTGCCTCCGACCGACGCCAGCGGCAGGGTGAGCGAATCGTCGCCCGAGATAATGGTGATGTCGCATTTGGTCGCGATTTCGCTGGCCTGATCGAGCGAACCGGTTGCCTCTTTGACTGCAACGATGTTTTCGATTTCGCTCAACCTGGCTATGGTCTCGGCGGTCATGCCTGCGCCGCATCTGCCGGGGATGTTGTAAAGAACGACAGGGATGCCTACAGCTTCGGCGACGGCTTTGAAGTGCTGATAGAAACCCTCTTGCATGGGCTTGTTGTAGTACGGCGTAACCTGCAGACTTGCGTCCACACCGAGTTTCTCGGCCTGCCGGGTGAAATCTATGGCTTCGGCGGTGGCATTGGCGCCGGTTCCCGCGATTACGGGGACTTTGCCGCCGGCGGCCTTGACCACCCGCTCGATCACCTGCATGTGCTCGTCTGCAGCGAGCGTGGGGGATTCGCCGGTAGTGCCGACGGGAACGAGGGCGTCGATTCCATTGTCGATCTGGAAGTCGACGAGTTCATCGAGCGTCTCGAAATCGACATCGCCGTCCTGAAACGGCGTTATAAGTGCTGTCATTGCTCCAGTAAACATGCGTCCTCCTTAACTATAATCGTCCGAATGTAACGGCTAAATAAAATCAAATATCAAACATTCAATATCAAAATGAAATATTAAAAATCAAAGTTGCTATCTTCGACCCTTCAGCGTCAGAATGCTCGAGCCGAAGATATTTGCGATTTCTTCGAGTTCGTCGAGAAACCACTTTGTGTCTTCGGGTCTCGCGCGGTTGCTGTCTCGAAGAAGCGCCAGCCAAAGTTTTGACTCATTGGCGGATTTCAGGGCGATATTAAAGAACTTTGTGAAATCTCTACGACTGCTTGCGGCCTGACCCTCCACAAAATTAGCAACAATGCTGGTGCCACTCCTGAGTAACTGATCGCCGAGTCGTCTTGAGACGTTATCGTTGGGAAGCGAGTCAAGGAATTCTATTAAGTTCAATGCGAATCTGTACAACCTCTGTTTGAATTCCTTTTTGAATTTTGCTTTGTTATTCTGCATTCTCTATTTTTATGTTCATTTCCTCCGGCGCCTGTTTCGAGATGCGAGTCGGGGATGCGCATCAGGTGTTGCGGTCAGAACTCCACTTGTACCGGGCTATACTTTCCGATAAGTGCTATCATCTGCTCGGTGGCTTCTCTTATTCCGACCAGTACGGCTCTGCTGATGATGCTGTGTCCTATATTGAACTCGCAAAGTCCCTCGATGCCGGCCACCGGGGCGATGTTTCGGTAGGTCAGGCCGTGACCTGCGTGCACGACAAGCTGTCTTTCCATTGCGATGTCTCTAGCCCGGGCAAGTTGCTTGATTCTGCGCGTGGCGGTTCTGTCGGTTCGGGCGTTGGCGTACATCCCGGTATGCAGTTCAACCGCGTCACAGCCGGTTTCGGCCGAAGCGACGATCTGGTCCTCCTCGGGTGCAATGAAAGTACTGACCGCTATCTTTCTTTTGTGCATTCGTTTAACCACCGAGGACAGTTTCCGTTTGTACTTGACGCAGTCAAGGCCGCCTTCTGTGGTGAGTTCTTCGCGCTTTTCCGGGACGAGAGTTACCTGGTCCGGTTCGATCCGTTCGGCAATTTTGACAATGGGCTCGGCCATGCTCATTTCGAGATTAAGCTTGCAGGCGACCGTCTCTTTTAGCAGGCGGACGTCGCGGTCGTTAATATGCCTGCGGTCCTGGCGGAGGTGCACGGTGATTCCGTTGGCCCCGGCAAGTTCGCACTGCGCCGCCGCCCAGACGGGATCGGGCTCGTCGGTCCGCCTGGCCTGGCGTATCGTCGCCACGTGGTCTATATTTACGTTCAGTAATGCCATTGTTCAGTCTTTCAATGACTTACGATTATAACGAAAACGCGGGCCGGGGCCAGTTTCAATTGCCAAAAATCCGGTTTCGAGCGGCAAAATCAGCGTCTTTGCCGCTTCTACACGCGTATTTCATCGGCAAATCGGACCAGGTGAATTATGCCGCGTGCGGGTCAATCGGCAAGGGAGTCGGGTGCGGCAGGTTCAGAACCCTCTTGCGCTCATTATCATCATATAGGCGCGTATGATCATTACAGCGGAAATGATGAGGACGGCGAAATAGAGCAATCGAGGCATCCACTGGGTGAATTCGGCCAGCCGGCGCTGGCCGGTGTCGGCGAAGAGGTCGCCCAGTTTATGCGTCACTTTTTCGAGTTCGCCTGATTCTTCGCCAATGAGCCACAGATCGCGAAATTCAGCAGGCAGACCTGCCGAGAAGCCGGTGGAGGGGGGCTTGCCCTGTTTTACGGCCTCCGTGCCCGGAGCAAGCATCCGTGCGACAACCGCGTTGCCCGCAATGGTGGCGGATTTCTCGGCGCAATGGTCGATGCGGACGCCCGCTTTGTACATCATATTGAAACATAGGCAATAACGGCTTATTGCCAGATCCCTGAGCGCCCTGCCGAGCAGCGGTACGCGGAGGGCCATGGCATCGACCATGTATCTTGCGGGGCCGGTCTCGGGTGTGAATTTGATGACGGCGATAATCGCAAGGGTCGGGATGTAGGGTATTGCGAGGATTGTCAGTACGGCGCGGACGTAGCCGGATATTCCACTGTGGCCCAGGACAAGCCCCGGAATGGGCAGAGCCAGTGCGGCAAAATGTATGATGAACAGCGGGTAGAGCAATCCCGAGAGCATGCGTGAACGCAGGCGGGACGTGAATTCGTACCACTTCGAGAGCATGCCGAAGGCCTCGGCGAGGTTGCCGGATTCCTCGGAGGCCGCGACGATCATGTTGTCGATACGTTTGAAATTGCGAGGGTTGTCGGCCATCGCCTTCGAAACCGAATCGCCCCGGGCGACGGATTCGGTGATGGCGGAAAAAGCCCGGCGAATTCTGTTGTGGGCGCCGGTTGAGACGGTTTTGAGAGAGCGGACTATGGGCAGACCCGCTTCGAGCATCACCGAGAGGTCGTAATAGGCCGAGGCGCGTTCTTTGCTCATCATTTCACGGCCATATATCTCATTTTGTGAACCTTTCGTCTTCTAGACTTCAAAGTAGAATTCTAGCGGCTGTCTGAACAAAGCACAAGGTCACCCGGACAAGCTCGCATTCGAACCCGGAACCGGCGGTGGTGATTGGATTATGCAGGCGGTAGTCTGGGATACGCCCGAGGACGAGTGAACTACAACTGTACCGTCCGCAGACAGCTGGTCGAACAATTTTGTTGGCGGGGCGTATTGTGCCAGATATAATGAATAAAATCGGTTCTCAGGCCGAAATAGCCTGGGAACAGGGTTCAATTGAGCGTTTTTTATGCACTTGTTGGAGATATGATGATGGATAACGATCAGAACAGGATTGACGAGGCGAAATCCTGCGATAATTCTTCCGGCTGCGGATGCGGCTCGGGCGGCGGCGGCAAGAACTGGAAAGCGATACTTTTTGCGGTAGTAGTGCTGGCGGCCGGAGCGGTGGCGGCTCGTTCGATGCTCAAGCCCGCCAAAGACGGGTGCGGTGCCGGCGGCTGTGCAGTACCGAGTGCGGCATGTTGTCCTGCGGAGGCTCCCGCGGCGGATGCTCCGAAGGCGTGCTGCCCGTCGGAATCGCCGGTCGAGCCAGTGGCTGCATCGATGGCGCCCCAGGAATCGCAGGGCTGTTGTCCTTCGCAGGACGTTTGCGACCATGAAGAGGAATCCTGCCCGACGGATGTGGCCGGAGCCGGCAGCGGTTGTGCTTCCGGCGGTTCCAAACCGTGCGGCGGCTGCTCTTCAGCGGATGGGCAGATTAACTGATGCAGGAATGGATGCGACAGATATTCGAGGCCGGCGATTTCAGCTTGCTGATGCTGCCGGCCGCTTTCTTGCTGGGCCTGGTTACGGCGGTTGGGTCCGGCTGCAACGTCGCGACTCTGGCGGCCATAGGCGGGTACGCGGCCAGCCGGAAGGAAAAGGGCAGCCGTGATGCTGTTTTCCTGTGCGCCGGCTTCGCGATGGCGACGGTCGGGGCTCTTGTGGTCGGCGGGGCGGTCGTTGGATCGATAGGCGGAATCGGGCGTTACGGCAGGCTCGCGGCGGGATTCGTGATGATCGTATTCGGACTCGGGGCGCTTAATCTTCTGCCGTTTCGGATTCCCAGGCCGAAATTCCTCGACAAGAAGGTGCAGGCCGGTCAGGCGGGCGGATTTGTTTTGGGGATGACTTTGGGAGCGGCAACGGCAAGTTGTTCGCTTTTGTGCTGTTCGCCGCTGCTGATCATGATGCTGGGGGCTTCGGCGGTACAGGCCAGCGCCGCGGCCGGGGCTTTGAATATGGCTCTGTTCGCGGTCGGATTCTGCGTTCCGATAGCAGTGATAATGATGGGCATTGGTATGGGAAAGGTAACTTCCTGGGGAAGCAAAGTAGCCGGCCCGCTGCGAATCGGCGGTGCATTGCTGTTGATCGGAGTGGGATTTTACTTTCTGGCCACGCTCTGAATAACGGCACGCTGAACAGCGTCTTTCGCAAGCTTCTGACTACACGTTTTTCACAATGGACCACACGTCCTGGCAAATTGTGGGGGCATTTCCGTTCGAATCGAATGGTCGGCAGGTGTGCGGCGTCCCGACGCAACTGGACTGGCGGGACCGGATCGGCGCCGCTCTGGCGCGTCTGGGCACCAATCGTATGAATTTCCGCGTGGAGCCGAGTCTGTATGCGGTGGGTGAGCCGAACTCGGACTCGCCGGTACTGGTCACGGCAAACTACAAGCTGAGCTTCGACGCTCTGCGGAAAGAGCTTTCCGGTCTCGATGCGTGGCTGATGGTTATCGATACGAAGGGGATCAACGTCTGGTGTGCCGCGGGCAAGGGAACATTCGGCACCGAAGAGATTGTGAGCCGCATTAAAACTCTGGAAGTGGACAAGGTTGTCAATCACCGGACACTGATACTGCCGCAACTGGGCGCTCCGGGGGTGGCGGCCCATGCGGTTCTTAAGGAGAGCGGGTTCAGGGTAATTTACGGGCCGGTCCGGGCAGCGGACCTGAAGGAATTTCTCGATGCGGGATGTGAAGCCAGCGAACAGATGCGGCAGGTGAAGTTTACGCTGTATGACCGGCTGATCCTTACGCCTGTGGAATTCATGGCGGGTTTGAAATGGTTATTTGCAGCTTTGGCGGCGTTCCTGGCGGCTTCTGGGATCAGCCGCAGCGGCTACGATCCGGGATTGATCTTGACCGACGGGTTTCGCGCAGCAGTGAATCTGCTTACGCTATACCTGGGCGGGACCGTTCTGGCGCCGATGCTGCTTCCATGGCTGCCGGGTCGCAGTTTCTCGCTGAAAGGCCTCGAAGCCGGGACGGCTGTCGGGCTTGTACTGATGCTGATGGGGACCACGGGCGGAGCCGTTGAGTCGGCCGGCTGGGTCGCAATTTCAGCGGCGGTGGGGTCGTTTCTCACCATGAACTTCACAGGCTCGTCCACGTACACGTCTTTGTCTGGAGTCAGGAAAGAAATGAGCTGGGCGTTGTGGATTCAAGCGGTTCTGGGCGTCATCGGCCTGGGGTTGTGGGTCGTGGCCAGATTTGTTTGACGGAGATCAGGCTATGCGCGGTCAGCGGTACATCAAGAATGTTTCGACTGTGGAACTGGATGTTGACAAGTGCATCGGGTGCGGCATGTGTTCAATTGTATGTCCGCACAGGGTCTTCTCCGTGGCTGACAAAAAGGCACGTATCGTTGATAGAGATTTGTGCATAGAGTGCGGGGCTTGCAGCACGAACTGCCCTGTGGACGCCATACGGGTGGATTCGGGGGTCGGTTGTGCCGCGGCGGTTCTGAACCAGATGTTTGGAGACGGAGATTTGTCGTGTGATCGCTGCTGTGGGGATGACTGCAAAAAGGATAGTTGTTGCTGAGGAGGCGACGGCTTCACGAAAGTAACGATTCGGCCACCTCGGCGACCAACCCGGGCCGATAGCGGAGCAAACCGATACGGGCAAATCTTGCCATTCAAGACTCGAACCCGGCCACATGGCCCGAGCAACGGCCGGTGTTTGGGGCAATGTATTTCTTGCCAAAGCGGCCCGTTGTCAATAATATAACCGGTTTGTTTGTGAATTGTGTGTCATTTCGCGGGCCGGCCGCGTCCTATATTGGAAGGCGCGGACACTGAAACGGCAGCGATCGACTGGTTCGTGTGTGATTATCATGAAAATGAGCTGGCCAAATCGAATATCGATAGCACGCATACTGCTTATTATTCCGTTCGTAAGCTTAATGCTGCAGATCAACGACTCGGCTCATTCTGCCGCTTTTCGCCTGTATTGTCGATATGCAGCGATTGTTGTGTTTGTTCTGATGGGCCTGAGCGATGCTCTTGACGGATATCTGGCCAGAGTTAAGAAGCAGATAACCAAGCTTGGAAAGTTTCTCGATCCGCTTGCTGACAAGCTGCTGATTACGAGTGCATGCCTGCTGTTGACCAGCGAGAGGGCCCACGTGGAGGGTTTTCTGCTGCCTCCGACCGTGGTGGTTTTTATAGTCGGCAAAGATGTTTTCTTAACGCTGGGTTTCCTTATTGTTTACTTTACTACCTCTCAGGCGCGGATTTCGCCGGAATTCGCGGGCAAACTGTCGACAGCGCTGCAGTTATCGATGGTTACCGGCATATTGATTGCACCGGAGGTTTCGCAGGTATTCGAAGGCTGGATATGGGTACTGCGGGTGTTGTGGTGGTCGGCGGCGGCAGCGGCGATTATGGCTACGCTGGTCTACACCCGGCAGGGCGCGCTCTACATAGAACAGCACGAAGCGGAGATGGCAAACAAAAACGATTGAAAGGGCGTACTTAACGGCGAGCGGGAGGAGTTTTCTTTTTCTGATAAACACTTTTGTGAGAGATATTTATGGCAGTTGAGTTTAGTGACATACCCGAGGTTCTTGAGGACCTCAGAAAAGGCAAAATGGTGGTTCTTGTCGATGCGGAGGACCGTGAAAACGAGGGGGATCTGGTCTGTGCGGCCGAAAAGGCAACGCCGGAAATTATCAATTTTATGGCCAAATACGGGCGGGGCTTGATCTGTCTGCCGCTTACCGGCGAAACCTGCGACCGTCTGGGACTTTACCCGCAGACCATCGACAACACCGCCAGGCTCGGCACGGCTTTCACGGTAAGCGTGGATGCCGCCGACGGGGTTACGACGGGCATCAGTGCGGCTGACAGGGCCCATACCATACAAGTAGCCATCGCCGACGAAGCCAAAGCAAACGATCTGGCGCGACCCGGCCACGTTTTCCCGCTCAGGGCGAGTGCAGGGGGCGTTCTGGTACGGGCCGGTCAAACCGAAGGGGCCGTGGATCTGGCTAATCTTGCGGGACTGAAGCCGGCCGGCGTTATCTGCGAGATTATGAACGAAGACGGCACGATGGCAAGGGTGCCGGAGTTGTTGAAATTCTGCGAGAAGCACGACCTGAAAATAACGTCAATTGCCAAGTTGATAGAGTATCGTCTGACGCGTGAGAGCCAGATAAAGCGAGTGGAGTCTGTCAACCTGCCCACGGACTACGGAGAGTTCAAGCTGATCGGCTATGAGAGTATCACGACGCCGGAGCCCCACCTGGCGCTCTGCAAGGGCGGCGTGGGCGATTTGGGCAAGGACGGGCTGCCCGTCGAACAGGATGAACCGGTGCTGGTGCGGGTTCATTCGGAATGTATGACGGGCGACCTGTTTCATTCGCAGCGATGTGAATGCGGCTACCAACTGATTACGGCAATGGAGATGATTGAGGAGGAGGGCAGAGGAGCTTTGATTTATCTTAGGCAGGAAGGCCGCGGCATCGGGCTTTCAAATAAACTCAGAGCTTACAAACTGCAAGAGGAAGGTCTCGACACGGTTGACGCAAACCTGAAGCTGGGCTTCATGGCTGACAAGCGGGATTACGGGATCGGGGCACAGATTTGCCGCGATCTGGGTCTTCGTAAAGTCAGAATACTGACAAACAATCCGAAGAAAGTCAGTCGGCTGGAAGTATACGGGATTGAGGTCGTCGAGCAGATACCACTGAAGGCTCTGCCTTCGAAGCACAACGTAAACTATCTGCGAACGAAGAAGAGCCGTCTTGGACACATGCTGGACGAGGATTTGTAATGCAGTATGCGGGACCGGCTAAGTTTGCAGGGATAGTAGTTTTGGCGTTTCTGGTTGGATGCGAGCCCAGGCCGGTGGAGCCCCCCACAGCTCCCGCGACGGCCGACAGCGTTTTGGCGCCGTACGCGGGCTTCGCTCCGGTGAATGTCGATTTTCTGCCCCTGACCAAAATCGACAGGGCCGAAGACCCCGACTCTCAGACTGAAATCAAAGTCTTTCTGACGCTTTCCGACGCGTACGGTTCTCAGGTGAAATCGCCCGGTGTGTTGAGGTTCGAAATTTACGAGCATCTGCAGCGATCCGCCCAGCCGAAAGGAAAGCGCATACACCTCTCGCCGGATATCGATCTGACGGAACCGGATGCAAACAACGAATACTGGCGCGATTTTTTACGGGCCTATGAAGTCACTTTGAATGTGCCCGGCCGCGGAAATCGCACGTATGTATTGGAGGTCACGTTTTTAACTCCCGACGGTCGCCGGCTCAGTCGCGAGGCCGTTTTGTCTGGCTCTTGAAGCGGCAGTAAACCACTCGCCATTCCGTAAACAACGCTTGTATCCCGCAGAAAGCGATAATCCGCGACTCGCAAGCCGGTCAGACAGCCGAAATTGCGTTTTTTTTTGCAGGATTGGGGCTGCGCATTTGCAAAAAATCCGGGCCAATCGAGCATTTTCTTGCCATTAGCCGCTCAATCAGCCATAATAGATGGTCAGTTGTGGCTTTTTGAAACGAAAAACAATGCTCTGATTCGGAGGAGTACCGTCATGTCCCGCAACTACCTGTTTCTAACGTGTATTTTCGCTTTGCTGGCAGTCTGCGGTATCGCAGAGGCTGCAGATTACAGTTTAAATGCCTTTCTTAACGGATTCGAAGAAGATTTCGATGTGATGGGCGAGACCGGAACAATCGCTCCGCAGAACCCAGCGTCGGAGTCCTATTGGCAGGTGGTCGTAGGGGGCACGGACTACGCGCTGAGCCTGACTCCGGCCGACGGCTGGCCCAGTAATCAGGGATACAATATGGGTTTCACAACCGCAGCCGGTCAGGGCGATCCAACAGACAGGGCGCTGGGCACCTATGCCGGCGGCATCGGCGATGCCAGGACATTGTCTTGTACGGTAATAAACGATACCGGCCGAGCTATTTCTTCGCTAACGCTCCTGTATGATATCGAAGCGTGGATTCAACGCACAGCCGGCAACGAAGGCGGCTACAGGCTAACTTACGATGACGGCACTACAACTGTAGTATTCGACCCGGACTATTTCATTGATGTGGAAGATCCGGAGTGGTCCGGGAATCACTGGATAGACGGCAACTTTCGCTCTCTTCGCGATATCAGACACGACGTCGATCTGTCCGAAGCGCCGCTTTGGCCCAATCAGGTCTTTACGCTTACTTGGGACGGCAGAGCCAACATTCCCGACAGCAGAAGACGTCTGGGCATTGGACTGGATAACTTTCGCATTACCGGTTACGTTCCGCCGACCATCAGCAAGGCAACCGGTCCTTCTCCTTCGCACGGCCAGAGTGGCGTCGGGAAGCACCCCGAACTTACATGGGAACCTGGTGAACCGAATGACAGCGTCGAGAGCCATGATATCTATTTTTCTGCAAGCTGGGCCGATGTAAACAGTGCCGACCCTGCTGCATACCAGCTAAAACTGACCAGAGGCAATGAGAGTTTCTCGCCCGGTCTGCTGGAATTGGGTAAAACATACTACTGGCGTGTCGACGAATTGAACGAAACGAACGGGTGGGCTGCCCGCGGCGATATCTGGGCATTTACGGTTCACACAGGTGTTGCATCGAATCCCACGCCTTCGGACAATGCCGCTCAGGTAGCTCCGGAGCCGGTCCTGTCCTGGGACCCGGGAATATCGGCCGTGATGCACGACATTTACATCGGAACAAGTCCTGCCGACGTCAACAATGCTTCGGACCCGCACACCGCTCCCGGCAGGGCAAGGACGGCCGACCCGAACTTCGACACGGCCGGCCGGATAGATTTTCAACTCGGACAGACCTATTACTGGCGAGTGGATGAGGTGAATCTTGCCGATGAGACGTCCATAATAAAGGGCAATATCTGGTCCTTTACCGTCGCTGAATATCTGGTAGTGGAGGATATGGAGTCATACGGTGACGCCAATACCCCGGGCGAACCGGGCCAGCGGATATGGTACGCCTGGCAAGACGGTTTCGGCTGGTCCAATCCTGCACCCGGAAGCCCTGGTAACGGAACCGGCTCGATAGTCGGTAACTGGCCGCCGCCGGTCATCGAGACTGAAATCGTACATGGGACCGGTCAGTCCATGCCCTTGTACTATGTGAACGACGGCACTACGGTGGACAGTTTCGGCAACGAGAACAATGCCTATTATTCGGAAATTCAACGGAGATTCGATCCTGCAGCCGACTGGACGAAGTGGTCGCCCAAGGCTATGGTTCTCTGGATTCGCGGTCTGTCCACGAACGCACAGGAACCGATGTACTTTAAGCTGACTGATGCGAGCGGCAATTTCGGATACATCTTCTATGGTGAGAAAGCGGGTGAAGAACCGGATGATATAACAGAGGAAACATGGCGCGAATGGATAGTTCCGCTGGCCGATTTCGGAGTTGACCTTACACATGTCGCCGAACTGGCGATCGGGGTCGGCAATCCGGACAATAGTACGATTCCCGGTGGCTCCGGGACTCTCTATCTGGACGATATCCTGTTATATCCTCCGACGTGCCGCGACGACTTCACCGGGATCGGAGATTTCAATGGTGATTGCGTCATCGACCATGAGGATTTATATGGTATGGCGCAGGACTGGCTGGCGGGTGAATACTATGTAACCGCCGAACTGGTTTCTCAAACACCGGTTGCATGGTACAGTCTCGATTCGATAGCCGGCTCGACAGCGGTTAACAGCGGCACGGCCGGTCCGGCCGCAAACGGCGCCGTCAACGGCGGCGCTGCGATTGTGAGTTTCCCGGCCGCGGGCAGCAAGGCCGCTGGCAGCGCAGTAGAGCTTTATGGAGAAACTGCTGTCAACTGCGGCGGCGAAGATCCCACTCCTCCTTACGAAGGCTGGGCTGATTTTCCGGGCAGTACGAGCGATTTCGCACTCTCGGCCTGGGTGCGTATTGAAGCCGCCGATCAGGGACAGATGAGCATCATCAGCAAAGGAGGGTATCTGTGGAACATGACGATAAGGGGATCGGGCCAGGCCGGCCTGGATTGCCTGACGGGTATCACCGATATCAAAGACGGCCGGTGGCACAGTGTAACCGGGGTGGTTTCCGGCGGACGGCATTACTTATACGTCGACGGTGCGCTCGAAGCGGAAAACACCTGTTGGACGCGGAACTTCGGCAATGCCGTCACGCTCGGACAGGGCCTTGCGGGATTGCTGGACGAGGTGAAAGTATTCGGCGATCCTCTGACGCACGGGCAGGTGCTCGACCTGGCGGGCTACACGCCGGGGTCGAACTTCCTTCAGTCAGTCAAACTGAATACGAACCTCTACAACCAGGAACCGGCGGGCTCCCGAGGCATAAATCTCAGGGATTTCGCGATACTGGCCGATCACTGGCTGGAAGAACACCTCTGGCCCTAACAGCCACGAACAAATGCGGGTATGGTGGCCGGTATATGCCGCCATAGCCGGCGTGAAAACCGATGACGGGCACAAACTCGCAGACTTTTGAGCGTTCCCGAACCGGCTCGGTCAAGTGGGCCACAGGTAATTTTCCCGGTTTTCTTCTTGACCCGTATCCGGCATATTGGATATAGTTGAGTAGTTGATTGTGTCATTGGCGGCCCGCAGAGGCACCGACGCCGAGTTTGTTCGAATCGGGCGGATCAATGACAGATTCGACTTCTTTGCGACATCGGTGCTTATCCGGCGTGGATAACACTGTATACGGGTCGCGGGGCAGCAGGCAGTCAGGATGTGGCAAGTCATGGTCGCAGAATTCTGCACACATAACAATGCTGCTGATGGCGAAATAACAGACGCACTTCCATATAGTCTTAATCGACTACAGTTCGTGAGACGTTCAGCGCGCTCGCCTTAAAAAATAGAGAAAAACGGCGGATCGCAGCGGATGTGTGGAGACTGAGTCAAATCAGCTTGATCAAGAAGTATCAGTTCTTTTCAAACCATAAGGAGGATGATCATGTTTAGAAGGTTGGTTTTTATCACCTGTTTGGTTGCAGCGATCGGGCCTGCTGTGCATGCCCAGATTGATTGGGACCGGGTTGTTTATTGGGACAGCCGATATCCAACCGCCTGGGGCGGCGATGGTGCGGCAATGCGCGACGCCTTGCAAGCGGCGGGCTACCAGGTGCTCAATGCCGATGAACTGAAAACATGGATGGATGCACGTATTGCCGACGGGGCGCTAAGCGTTGTGGTAATGTGCCGCGACAGCGCGCCGGATACTGTGGTTGAATCCCAGTCGTCGTCTTGTACCCTTCGCAAGTATTTGGATGCAGGCGGTAAAGTGGTCTGGTATGCCGACATACCTTTTTACTATAACGGACATGTCGACGGCACCTCCGACACATGGGGCGATGCAGGCGCGCCGGCGGTCCTTGGGTTTAACACCTCAAGTGCTCCACGTGATTCGGGCAATACCGTTACAATTACATCCAAAGGAAGTACCTGGGGTCTGACGCAAACCTGGGGATCGCAGCGACCGGCGGCAGCGGGGATTACGACGAACATGACTATCCTTGCAACGGACAACGCCGGCAATGCGGCCGCGTGGGTCAAGCACTATGTCACCGGCGACCGCTATAGGGGATTTGTCCGAATTTACGACACCCCCGGCACGCCCGACCCCGCCGACGTGCAAAGAGTCGCCGAATATGTGCCTGTAAAGGCCGAAATCGTAAGTCCGGCCGACGGTGCGATAGTTCAAACTACCGCGACACCCATTCAATGGAACGCCGGGCTGTTCGCCGGCCAGCACCATGTGTACTTTGGCACCAGTCAGGCGGATGTGGCGGCGGGAACCGGGGACACCGACAAGGGCCTGCAGCCGGGAACCTCGAAGTTTATACCCAGCCTTGCGCCCGGAAATACATATTATTGGCGCATAGACGAAGTGAATGATCTCCATCCGGACAGCCCCTGGACCGGCGACGTCTGGAGCTTTACGGTTCCGGAAATGAACGCTTACGATCCGGTTCCGGCTGACGGGGCCGACCCGGTCATAGACAATACTTTGTCGTGGAGTCCGGGTCTGCAGATGCTTTATCAGTGGATATACATCGACACCGACAAAGCGGCGGTCGAAAACGCCACGCAGGCCGATGCAGTCTCCGAGGGGGCTACTACATCTTTCACAACAACGCTCGAGCCTGGTACGACTTACTACTGGAGAGTTGATACTCTCTCACAGATGGATCTTACCAAGACCAATGAAGGTCAGATATGGTCTTTTAAGACGATAGAAACAATCCCGATCAGCGATCCTAATCTAAAGGCCTGGTACGCCCTGGACGAAGGTGAAGGCACTTCTTTGATAGACAGCTCCGGCTACGGCAACCACGCCGCAACCACCGGCGATCCACAGTGGGTACTGAACGCCGTCGACGGCGGCGGCTTGCACTTTGACGGCAGTGATGATGCCGTTGAGATCGGTCCTATAGGCTTTGGTCCGACCGCGCCCCGGACAATAACGGCATGGGCGAAGGCCGACAACACGGGCATACCCGGCTGGACCACTATATTCGGCTTCTGCAATGCTTCGGGCGGTGGCAATCTATTCTTCGATCTGGAGCGTTTAGGCAACCAGGGCAACGGTTACGGTATTCACCGCTACGGCTGGGAAAAGCCAATAACTCCGTCGCTGGACACCGAATGGCATCACCTTGCAGGAACGCTGTCCGGAGATACGGTGGAGTGGTTCCACAACGGCGAATCGATGGGATCCGAAGGCGGTCTTACTATTAACATCACCGATTATCTGATGATGGGTATGCGCCGGGATAATCAGCACAAGTTCGCCGGTACTATCGATGACTGCCGTGTTTACGACTATGCATTGACAAGCGCAGAACTAAAAGTGGTTATGCGTGGCGATGTTAAACGGGCATGGAACGAGATTCCGGTTAACCAGAGTGTGGTCAGCGTCGAAAGCGTAAATCAACTGACCTGGACACCCGGAGAGGGCGCAACTCAACACCAGGTTTACTTCGGAACCGATCGGGACGCAGTGGACGATGCAACCCCGGCCGATCCGATGGGTGTCTTCAAGGGCACGCAGTCTGCGGCCGCCTATGTTC